>JALHMM010000014.1:86831-91870 GCA_022844045.1 Reyranellaceae bacterium
CCGCCCGCTTTTGAGCCTTTAATACCCCCACCCCCCGCGGGGGGGGGTGGGGGGGGGGGGGGGGGCTGATGCAAGTGGCGCACAAGCGCCGTGCGCAACCTGCGGCTCCCCCTCACCCCAACCCTCTCCCCGCACGCGGGGAGAGGGAGGAAAACGCCAAACGAATACGGAAGGAAACGCGCCATGAGCTGGCAACCGGAGATCGACGAGTTGCGTCGCCGCGAGGCGATGGGTCAACGCATGGGCGGGCCCGACAAGATCAAGCGCCAGCACGACGGCGGCAAGCTCACGGTACGCGAACGCATCGACAGGTTGCTCGATCCCGGCAGCTTCCACGAGATCGGCGCGCTGGGCGGCAAGGCGCGGTACGACGAGAATGGCGAGCTGCTCGACTTCCAGCCCTCGAACTTCGTCTGCGGCCGCGGTCGCATCGAGGGCCGGCCGGTCGCGGTGGGCGGCGACGACTTCACGGTGCGCGGCGGCGCGGCGGATGCGGCGATTCACGAGAAGCAGGTGATCGCCGAGCAGATGGCCGGCGAGCTCGGCATCCCGATCGTGCGCCTGGTCGACGGCACCGGCGGCGGCGGCTCGGTGAAGTCGTACGAAGAGACAGGCCGCACCTACGTGCCGCGCAACCCCGGCTGGGAGGAGGTCTGCGCCAACCTCTCGAAGGTGCCTGTCGTCGCGCTCGGCCTGGGCTCGGTCGCTGGCCTTGGCGCCGCGCGCCTCGTCACCAGCCACTACTCGCTGATGGTGAAGGGCATCTCGCAGATGTTCGCCGCCGGCCCGCCCGTGGTGGCGCGACTGGGCGAACCGGTGACCAAGGAAGAGCTGGGCGGCACGGACATCCATTGCCGCAACGGCTCGGTCGACGACGAGGTCGAGAGCGAGGACGAGGCCTTCGCGCGCACGCGCAGGTTCCTGTCGTACCTGCCGTCATCGATCGACAGCCTCGCCGCGCGCGGGCCGATCACCGACGATCCCAACCGCGCCGATGCCAAGCTGATCGACCTGGTGCCGCGCGATCGGCGCAAGGTCTACCAGATGCGCGCGATCATCCGTTCGTGCGTCGACCAGGGCAGCTTCTTCGAGATCGGCAAGCTCTATGGCCGCTCGATGATCACCGGCCTGGCGCGCATCGATGGCTGGCCGGTCGCGGTGCTGGGCGGCGATCCGTATTTCTACGCCGCCGGCTGGACCGCCGACACCGCGCACAAGGTGACGCGTTTTGTCGACCTGGCGGAAACATTCCATCTCCCTGTCGTGCATTTCGTCGACTGCCCGGGCTTCGTCATCGGCGTCGCCGCCGAAACGGCGGCCACCATCCGCCACGGCGCGCGCGCCATGACGGCGATCTACCAGGCCAAAGGGCCGTGGTGCTCGATCCTGATCCGCAAAGCCTTCGGCGTCGCGGGCGCCGCGCACCAGAACTGGGGTCACTATAACTTTCGCTACGCCTGGCCGTCGGGCGACTGGGGCTCGCTGCCGGTCGAAGGCGGCATCGAGGCGGCCTATCGCGCCGAGCTCGAAGCGGCGCCCGATCGCGAGGCGCATCTGGCCGAGATCCTCGGCCGTCTGAACAAGGTGCGCTCGCCGTTCCGCACCGCCGAGGCCTTCGGCGTCGAGGAGATCATCGACCCGCGTGACACGCGCAAGCTGCTGTGCGAGTTCGCCAACCTCGCCGCGCCGATGCGCAGGACGGGTCCACGCTCCTTCGGTTATCGGCCGTGAGCGAGGCGCCGCCGCGTCGCCGTATCGTCAAACCGATCACGGTGAAGCGGCTGGAGAACATCGCCGCGGCCTATATCGACCGCTATGCCAGCTCGTCGGGCCGGCTGCGCGATGTGCTGCTGCGCCGCGTACGCAAGGCGCGTCATGCCGAGGCGCCGGTCGTGGACGACGTCGAAGCGGTGATCGACGGTATCGTCGCGAAGTATGTCAAAGCGGATGTTCTGAACGACCGGCGCTTCGCCGAGCGCAAGGCGGACTCGCTCAGCCGTCGCGGCACCTCGCAGCGGCGCATTCGCGAGAAGCTGGCCATGGCGCGCGTCGGACGCGACGACGTCGATCACGCCCTGACAGTCCTGCGCGACGGCAACGACGGCGACGGCGAGTTCGCCGCGGCGGTCGCCCTGGCGCGACGCCGACGGCTGGGACCTTTCGCCGATCCGTCGATCAGGCGCGAGCGGCGCGACAAGCACCTGGCCGCGATGGGCCGCGCCGGCTTCGCGTTCGGCCTTGCGCGTCGCGTCATCGATGCCAAGGATGAGGACGCATTGCAGGAGTGAGCCCATGTCGATGACGATGCGTGTGATTGTGATGCTGTCGAGCCTGGTGATCGGCCTGGCGCCGGCCTTCGCCCAGGCGCCGCCACAGACGGACAGGAAGGGCGCCGCGGTCGCCGACGCCTTGCGGCAGTGGGGCCTGTTCGGCACTTGGTCGGTCGATTGCAGCCGGCCACCGCAGGGCAACCATATCCACATTCGCTATGTCGAATGGATGGGTGGCAAGGTCATGACCGAGCGCGACTACGGCGACGCAAAGCGCAACGACAGCAACGAGATCATCAACGCCACGATCAACGCCGACCGCTCGCTGACCCTGGTGGTCGACTTCCAGTCGCTCGGCGGGCAGATCCGAACCTTCGCACTGATGCGCGATCGGCCGGACCGTCTGCGGGCCCTGTGGAATCACGGTCCCGATGGCGTCTACTCGGTGAAGGATGGCCGCTTCACCGGCAACGGCGCCGAGACGCCGTGGCAGTACAAGTGCAGCTGAGGAGTAGGGCATGGCCAAGGGCAAGGCGGTGACCATCTGGCACAACCCACGCTGCGGCAAGTCGCGCGAGACGCTGGCGCTGCTGCGTGACAAAGGCGTCGAGCCTGTCGTGCGCGAGTACTTGAAAGTGGCGCCGTCGAAGACGGAGATCGAGACCTTGCTCGATCAACTCGGCGTCGAGCCGCGCGTGCTGGTGCGCGATGGCGAAGCCGAGTTCAAGGCCTCGGGCAAGAAGGCCGCGACGCTCTCGCGCAAGGACGCCGTCGAGCTGATCGCCAGGCATCCGATCTTGCTGCAGCGGCCGGTGGTCGTGTCGGGCGGCAAGGCGGCGATCGGCCGGCCGCCCGAGGCGGTGCTGGCGATCGTGCCAAAGTAGGAACGAGCCATGATCGCCCGCCTCCGCCTGTGGTCGGGCATCGTGCTCTTCGCCTATGTCACAGTGCATCTGCTCAACCACGCCGTGGTGCTGGCGTCGGTGCAGGCGGCCGATGCGGTCATGCGTGTGGTGACCGCGCTCTGGCATAGCCTGCCGGGCACGGCCCTGCTCTACGGCGCTTTCCTCCTGCATGTCGCGCTGACCCTGTGGGCGCTGTTTCGCCGGCGCTCGCTGCGGCTGACGCGCTGGGAGTGGGCGCAGCTCGGGCTGGGCCTGTCGATCGTGCCGCTGGGCATGACGCATATCGTCGGCACCCGCGGCGCCCACGAGCTCTTTGGCGTCAACGCGACCTATCTGTGGGTGTTGCTGCCGATGGCGCTGGATCCCTGGGCGGCGGCTCGGCAGACCGGCTTCCTGCTGGTCGTGTGGGCGCATGGCTGCATCGGTCTGCATTTCTACTGGCGGCTCAGGCCTTGGTACCTCGGCAAGCTGCCCGTGCTCTATGGCGCGGCGCTGGTGATCCCGGCGCTGGCGCTGGCGGGCGTCGGCACCGGCGTCGGCAAGGTCATCGAGCTGCGCGAGGATACCGAGCGTTTCCGCGCCGCGTTCAGCGCGACCAATCCGCCGACGCGCGAGGCGGTCGACCGCATCTATGCGCTGTCCGACGCCTTCAAGCTCGCCGCCGCGGCGCTGGTGATCGGCGTGTTCGGCGCCCGCCGCGTCAGGACCTGGGCGGCGCGGCGCGGCGGCGAGGTGCGCCTGTCCTATGCCAGCGGCCGTAACGTCGCGGCGCATCCCGGCCTCACGGTGCTCGATATCAGCCGGCTGAACGGCATTCCGCACGCCTCGGTGTGCGGTGGGCGTGGGCGCTGCTCGACCTGCCGCGTGCGCATCGTCGGGCCCGATAGCGCGACCTTGCCGCCGCCCGACGCCGCCGAGCAGCGCGTGCTGTCGCGCTTCGGCGCGCCGGCCAATGTGCGCCTGGCCTGCCAGTTGCGGCCGCCGCCGGGCGAGTACCGCGTGGCGCCGCTGCTGCCCGCCGGCGCGCAGCCTTCCGATGCCTATTCCGGCACCAAGCTGTCGCTGGGCGGCGAGCGCATGATCGCGGTGATGTTCGTCGATCTGCGGGGCTTCACCGCGTTCTCGGAGAAGCGCCTGCCATACGATGTCGTGTTCATCCTCAACCGCTATTTCCGCGCCGTCGGCCAGGCGGTCGAGGATGCCGGCGGCCGTGTCGACAAGTTCATCGGCGACGGCGTCATGGCGCTGTTCGGCCTCGACGTGGATGGCGCGCGCGCGGCGCGCCAGTCGCTCGACGCGGCGCGCCGCATCGCGCTGGCCATCGGGGATTTCAACGAGTCGCTGACGGGCGAGATCGATGAGCCGCTGCGCATCGGCATCGGCATCCATGCCGGGCCGGCGATCGTCGGCGATCTCGGCCATGGCCGGGCCACGACCCTGACGGCGATCGGCGACACGGTGAACACCGCCAGCCGGCTCGAGGCGCAGAGCAAGGATTTCGCCGCCCAGCTCGTGGTGTCGCAGGATCTGCTCGACCTGGCTGGCGTGAAGCTCGATGTCGGCGAGCGCCACGAGGTCGAGGTGCGCGGCCGCGAGGAGCGCCTGCGCGTGCATGTGGTCAAAGAAGCGGCACTGCTGGCCGAGACCTGACGGCGTCACGAAGTCGTGTGTACGAGTGTGCCCTGGGGAACAAATGTCACGCAACAGGGGTACTATGGTGCGCACGCCCAACCACGGAGGGACCCATGCATCCGACGATCCGTTTCGCCTGCGCCGCCGCCATGACGGCCGCCCTGACTCTGCCGGCCCTGCCGGTGGGCGCCGCCGGCTCAGCCGAGCCGGCCGCGCCGCGCTCTTCCGCGCC
>JALHMM010000015.1:0-24638 GCA_022844045.1 Reyranellaceae bacterium
GTGGCGGTGCAGGCGGCGGCGGCGCAGGTGGCGGTGGCGCAGGTGGTGGCGGCGCAGGTGGCGGCGGTGCAGGCGGTGGTGGCGCGGGTGGCGGTGGTGGTGGTGGTGGTGGCGGAGCGGGGCGATAAGCCCGCACGCTGAGCGGCAGCGCCCAGGCTCGATCGACGTCCAAATGGTAGGATCGAAGCCGTCACCCCAGGCTCCGCACGGGATGACTGCGGTTGCTTCCAACTAACCTACGCTGGCCTTACGGCGTGACGATCTCCATGCCTTCCGCGCGCGATACGCACCGTGCGCCAAGCGTGTGGCGCGGCGCACGATGGCGCCGGCGCAACGTCGCGCGATGTTCGCTCCAGCGCATCGCCACCCCGAGGGCGACGCTGACCCAATGCGGGAGCGGTTTCACGGAGCGCGTTGTTGCTCCGGCGCCGAATTCGACCGCGCATAGCCGAGCCAGCACAACGCCACCAACGCCACATTGCCCGCGACGTCGAGCAGGATCAGCCAGTTGAACAGCGGCACGACGAAATAGAACCAGACGTCGAAACCGAAGAACGGCAGTATCGCCAAGCCGAAGGCGAGGAAGGTGCGGCGGTTGAAGGTGGCGAAGGCGGCGAGGATGCCGACCAGCATCGCCTGGGCGCCGAAGGCGCCCAGGACCACGCGCACCAGCAGATGATCGACGCGATATTCGGGCCGCACCGTGAGCGCGATCACGCTGGACGGATGAACGAGGCACCAGGAGCCCAGGCCGAGGAAGACGACGGCGATGGCGATCTGGATGCGTCTGGTCTCGCTCATGGTGCGATCTCAGCGGCGTAGCGCCGGCTCAGTCCCGAAAGGTTCATCGTCAGCGCGCGGCGCACCGGCGGCAGCGCGGCCACGATACGCAGGCGCGCGTCGCGCACGAAGCGCGACAGCCGGCCGCTGGCCATCGCCATGTCGGTGAGCCCGCCGGCCAGGCGCAGCACGCGCGCCGCCGCCGGCCGACGCAGGCTCTCGTAGAGATCCAGCGCCGCGTCGGGCCGCGCGCCCTTCACCACGTCGCCCAGCAACCGGCCGAGCACCACGGCGTCGACCAGCCCGGTGTTCATGCCCTGCCCGCCCGCCGGGCTGTGCACATGCGCGGCATCGCCCATGATCAGCATCCGGCCACACCGATACGATCGCGCCAGGCGATGATGGATGCGAAAGCGCGAGCTCCACGCCAAATCGATCACGCGCGCGCGGCCGCCCTTGCGCGGGCCGTTGGCGTCGAGCAGGCCCTGGATGTCGGCGACGCCAGGGTTTTCCGGCGCGTTCTCCATCGCCGCGACGATGCGGAAGCGACCGTCGGGCAGCGGCGCCACCACCAGAGGGCCGGTCGGCGCGAAGAACAGCATCACCTCCTCGCGCCCCGCCGCCCACTCCATGGTGACGTCGGCGAGCACGAAGGAATGCGGGTAGCGATCGCCGTCGAAGTCGATGCCGGCGCTCTGGCGAACGACGCTGTTCATGCCGTCGGCGCCCACGACGTAACGCGCCTCGATCATGCGCGCCGTGCCGTTATCGTCGAGCCGCGCGTGAATCGCGCCGCGCTTGTCCTCGACCGCTTGCGCCGTCACGCCGCGATGGATGGTGCCGCCCAGCGCCGCCAGCCGTCGCGCCAGCACCTGCTCGGTGACGTCCTGCGGCACCATCAGCAGGAAAGCGAAGGCCGAGGGCAGCGACTCGAAGCCCAGACGCAGCAGCGCACGGTCGCGCTCGCGGATCGAGAATCGCGTGAGCGTCAGCCCTTCGCGCACCAGCGCGTCGGTGACACCAAGGCCGCTCAGCGCCTCCAGCGTATGGGCGTGGATCACCGCGGCGCGCGAGGTGTTCTGGCCGCGCGCCAGCCGATCGATCAGGACGTGGTCGATGCCGGCCTGGGTCAGCGCGATCGACAGCGCCAGACCTGTCGGGCCGGCGCCGATCACCAGCACGTCGGTGCGCGCGGGGATCGGGGCGTTGATGGGATGCATGGCCCTCTCCTTCATTAAAGATACAATATCGTCTCTTTGTGGCGCACATAAAGAGACCAATCAGTTCCTTTGTCAAGCGCTAAAGAAACCGACTTGTATCTTTTTGCCCCGGCCCTATTGTCCGACGCCATGAGCGATACCCCCTCCCCCCGCAAACGCCGGCCGCGCGGCCCGGGCCGGCTCACCGCCGAGGACGCCGCGCGCCTGCCCGACCGACTGCTCGACGCCGCTCAGGCGGTCTTCATCGAGCAGGGCTATGCCCGCGCCACGATGGACGCGATCGCCCGGGCCGCCGGCGCCTCGCGCAAGACGATCTACGCCCGCTACGCCGGTAAGGCGGAAGTCCTGGCAGCGGTGTTCGAACGCCTGCTGAAAGAGGCGATGCCGACAGATCCGCACCCGATCGCCGCATCGCTAAGCGGAACTGAGGGCGCCAGGGCCGAGTTGCTGCGACTCGCCCGAGGATTGGCGGCGGCGGTCATGACCCCGGTGGCCGCCGGCCTGAACCGTCTGATCGCCGCCGAGTCACACCAGTTTCCAGAGGTCGCGCGGCTCGCCGCCCAGCTCCAGGGACTGGCGATCGAGGGGGTCCGTCGGGTGCTCGAGCGGCTGCGCGACGACGGTCACCTGGCCGGACTGGCTGACCCGGCGCGGACAGCACGCATCTTTGTCGAGATGACCGTCGGCGTTCAACGCGGCAGCGCCGTGCTCGGCCTGCCGATGGCCCGCCGGGAGAGCGACTCGATGGTTCAGATCGCGGTCGACCTGTTTCTCGATGGCTGTCGCACCTCGAATCGGTGACTTTCAGTCGCGCGGAAAAAGTAGACTCTTTCACATTGATTATACTATAGATAGTTCGGGCTAAGTTAACCGGACTAAGTCCGCTTGGAGAGGCCATGCGCATCGTCAACATGCACGACGCCAAGACCCAGCTCTCCCGTCTGGTCGAACAGGCGTCGAAGGGCGAGCCATTCGTAATCGCCCGGGCTGGCAAGCCGCTGGTCAAGGTGGTCCCGCTCGGCCCCGAGGAAGCGGCCGGCCGGCGCCGGCTGGGGTTTCTGGCCGGCGAGATCGCCGTGCCCGACGACTTCGACCGGATGAGTGGCGCATGAGGCTGCTGGTCGACACCCACCTGCTGCTGCGGGCGGTCGGCGAGCCGCACAAGCTGTCCCCGGCCGCCCGCCGCCTCCTGGACGACGGCGGCAACGAGCTGTGGTTCAGCGTCGTCAGCCTGTGGGAGGTGGCGGCCAAGGCCGGGCTGGGCCGGGCCGACCTGCGGGTCGACGCGCGGCGCCTCCGGCGCGAGCTGCTGGCCAATGGCTGGCAGGAGCTGCCGATCAGCGGCGAGCACGCGGTGGCGACCGGCGACCTGCCGCCGACCCACCGCGAGCAGTTCGACCGCATGCTGGTGGCCCAGTCCACCGCCGAGGGCCTGACCCTGGTCACCATGGACCCGGTCGTGGCGCGCTATCCCGGGCGGGTGCGGCAGGTTTGAGGCGTCGCCTCCGGAATAGACCGGAGTGGCGCGCGGTCGGCCGTCTTCCTATCTGTGGAGCGACACGATGGAGGGCACGATGAGCGAGCAACCGGGCAGCCACCCAGCCTTCCGGCAATGGGCCGAACAGCGCCTCCAGGAGATCGAAACCACCCTGGCGTCGCTCGAGGCCGGCGCCGGTCGCCTGAAGGACGAGCTGAAGGCCGAGGCGGATCACGCCATCGCGGCGCTCAAGCAGCAGCGCGACGCCCTGCGCGCGACGCTGAACGAGGTGGAAACCGAAGCCGCCAGCGCTTTCGCCATCCGCCGCGCGCAGATCGAGGAGGCTTTCCAGCAGGTGAAGGAGGTCGCGGTGGCGGCCGATGCGCGCATGGACAAGCTCGCGGAAGCCGGCCGCCACTCCTTGGCGGCGCTCAGCGACGCGCTCCAGGAATCGCGCAAGGCCTTCGACCACGCGGCGCAAAAGGCGTGGGATGCGCTGAAGACGGCGACGTCGGGAAAGAGCTGAGGCGTCGGATGCCGCTCGCCGCCTAAAGGCGGGAGGCTTGGCGTTGAATGGCGCGCAACGCCGAGCCCAACGCGCTGCACAGCCTATGCGTAGCGGCATTTCCTTGAGTTCGGCGGAGCGCGCGGTGATCGCGCGCCGACCCGGGTCAGCGGCGGTCAGCCGCGGCAGGTTATTCGGCGGCCTACTTCGCACGCATGCGGTTGTTCTTGGCGTTGTGTTCCAGCTCGCACAAGCCGAGCGCCTCCATCAGCGGCGGAACGTAGACACCAAACCGGCCACGCAAGCCCTTCTTGAGGCCGTACCAGCCGCCAATGGGATTCTTGGCGGAGCGACCCCATGCCTCGACAGTGCCCTCCTTCGCGGGCTTCTGCTCGTCGGCGCCGCCCAAGTCCATCCAGTCGCCATGCTTCTTGAGCATCGCATGGAGATCCTGAAGGCAGCGCGCGTCGTAGTGCAGGACGGTCTTGCCCACCGTGCAGACGAGGATGGCGCGCCCGTCTTTGTCGTCGGTGTGCATCGTGAATTCCGCCGTGCCCGGCGCTGTCTTGAGGCTCAGCGGATTGTCCTTGGTTCGGTTGAACGTCTCCACGTGCCGTCTCCTTCACTCTTGGGTCGTGTCCCGAGCCGTGGCCCGGCAAGCGGCGGATCGTCGGCAAGACATCGTCATCGCATATGGCGCAGCGAGGTGAGACTCAATAGCCTCCAGTCGGGACGATCCACACACCGCGTTGGGCGCCGGTGACCGCGCCCCGTGAGGAAGCGTCACCGGACGAAAACGGTGTGACATGAATCCTGAGAATCGCCGAAAGCTCGATGATCGCGTTCAACACGCCGCCGAAGCGGCGCTGTCCGACAAGCGGTATGTGAGCCCGATCGACGTCTTGACTGGTATCGGCTGGCTGGCGCCCAGCAGCGTCGACGCGTGGCGGCAAACGCGGATCGACTATCTCGAACGGACGATCAGCACCAGTCCCTCGCGTCTTTCCGAGGCGATGCATATCTTTCGGTCGTGGGCGACGGCCAAAGGGCTGGTCCCCAGCGAAAGCGATTACGTGGCGCGCCAACCGGGCCACCCGGCGCTGCGCTTCAGCGAGAGCGGCGATCCGGATGTCGAGCGGCAGTATCGCACGCATTGGATATCGCCGGAGCTCACGGAGACGGCGCGCCGCAGGCTTGATGAGAAAATGAGCCAGCCGCCGGAGCTGGTCGCGATCGTGCCGCTCAAGCTGGATTGGACGTGTCACCGTTGCGGGCGCACCGGGAACCTCCTCATGATGGAGCCGCCAGGGCCGTGTTGCCTGGCGTGCGCCGGGTTCGCCGACCTGGAATTTCTGCCGAGCGGGGATGCGAAGCTGACGAGACGTGCGACTAAGCTCAGCCAGAATCGGCTCGTCGTCGTGCGCTTCAGTCGCGCGCGCAAGCGATACGAACGCCAGGGGCTCTTGATCGAGCCGCAGGCCTTGCGCGCCGCGCGCGAGGAGCTCGTCCTTGGCGCCCCAGACGAAAATTCTGTTCCGCGATGACGATACTGGCACCGGTTCTCACGCCGCACGGCCAGCTGGCGATGGTTGAGGCGAGCGAAGGCTTGGCGCTGGAGCCGCTGCAGGCTTCGCGCCTGGCGTCCGCGTTCAGCAAAGGCACCGGACACGGATTGTTGTGTCTCGGCGCGGACGAGGTGGGCTCCAGGCTGCCGCCGGAGCTTTCATACTGGCGCGAGTTCGCGGCGCGCTACGTCACCGCGCTGTGCGCGCTGCCCGGCATCGGCGAGGACAGCGGTGCGACGAAGCCCGCTCTGCCGCACCCGGCGGACGAGGATTTGCACGAGTTGGCGGCGGGTGTGCCGCCGATGGCGGGCGCCGAGTACCTGACACCCGCCGTCCTCTCCGACCTTTGGCGGGTCTTGGACGCGGCCTTCGACGCCGAACGTGCCGAGGCCAAGCTGTCGGTTCAGGCGTTCCTCAAATCCCGCCATCCGGCGTGGAACCTGGTCGGGCGCGTGCATTTCAATCTGGCGGAGAACAGAAAGGACGACGAAGCGCCATTCGCCTTCATGGCCACCTATACGACCCGCCTCTCGACGGCGGCGAAGGCGCAGCACCTGCCGTTGGGCAGAGCCCTCCAGGAATATGCCGGCGCGAAAAATCGCGATCGCCTGCTGTCGCTGCTGCTGCCGGTGCAGCGCGCCGCGGAAACCTGTCCGTGGCTCAAGAGCATGGTCGACGCCGGCGAGATCTTCCACCCGCTGCGCTGGACGCCACAACATGCGCTTCGCTTCCTGAAGGATGCTTCCGCGATCGAATCCGCCGGCGTCATGGTGAGGATGCCCGCGAGCTGGCGCATGAATCGCCCGGCGCGCCCGCAAGTCCGGGCGACGGTCGGCGCGGCCGCGCCGTCGACGCTCGGGATGGACGCGCTGCTCGACTTCGCGATGGACGTGACGCTCGACGGCGAGACCCTGTCGAAGGCCGAAGTCAAACGCCTGCTCGCCGAGACCGAGGGGCTCGCCTTCATCCGCGGCAAGTGGGTCGAGGTCGATCGCGAGCGTTTGAACAAGACCCTCGACCAGTTCACCGCCGTCCAACGCCGGGCCGAAGCCGACGGCGTCTCGTTCGGCGAGGCGATGCGCCTGATGGCGGGCGCCGGCATCGCCGGCGACGCCGACGGTCAAGACGTCGCCGGCTGGAGTCGGACCGTGGCGGGTCCATGGCTGGAAAAAACGCTCGCCACCCTGCGCAGCCCCGGCGCGATGTCGTCGCTGGACCCCGGCGAACTGCTGAACGGCACGTTGCGCCCCTATCAGCAAACGGGGGTGCGCTGGCTCCACTTGTTGTCGCAGCTCAAGCTCGGCGCCTGTCTTGCCGACGACATGGGGCTCGGCAAAACGATCCAGGTCCTGGGCTTGCTGCTTGTGCTCAAGAACGCGACCGGTGAGAAGCGAAGACCAAGCATCCTCGTCGCGCCGGCGTCGCTGCTCGCCAACTGGGCGGCTGAAACCGCGCGCTTCGCACCCAGCCTTCGAACGCATGTCGCGCATCCCTCCGCGGCACCGGCCGGACGCACGAGCGGCGAAGACGACGGCGCCGTCGACGCCGACCTTGTCATCACGAGCTACGGCTATCTTCAGCGCTCGCCATCGCTTCTCGAGACGCGTTGGCGTCTCGCGGTTCTCGACGAAGCGCAGGCGATCAAGAATCCGTCCGCCAAGCAGACCCAGGCGGTCAAGCGCCTTCACGCCGAGGCGCGTATCGCGCTGACCGGCACGCCGATCGAGAACAGGCTGGGCGACCTGTGGTCGATCTTCGACTTCGTCAACCCCGGCCTGCTCGGATCGGCCAAGCAATTCTCGGCGTTCGCCAAACGTCTCGCGGACCGGCCTCACAATCCATATGGTCCGCTGCGCGAGCTGGTGCGCCCGTACATCCTGCGGCGCTTGAAGACCGACAAACAGATCATCTCCGACCTGCCCGACAAGACAGAGGTGAAGGCCTTCTGTTCCCTCAGTCGCAAACAGGCCGCGCTCTACGGCCAGGCGGTCGACGAGATGTCGCGCCAGCTCGAGGTCGCGGACGGCATGCAGCGCCGGGGCCTCGTCCTGGCCTTGCTGATGCGGCTGAAGCAGATCTGCAATCATCCATCGCAATGGCTTGGCGACGGCGCATGGGCCCCGCACGACAGCGGCAAGTTCGCGCGCCTGCGCGAGATCGTCGAGGTGACCGCGGCGCGGCAGGAAAAGGTCCTGGTGTTCACGCAATTCAAGGAAACGACAGAGCCGTTGGCGGCGTTCCTCGCGTCCGTGTGCGGCCGTCCGGGCCTGGTCTTGCACGGCGATACCCAGGTCGCGAAACGGCGGAATCTGGTCAGCCGGTTTCAGGCCGACGAGCGCATTCCCTTCTTCGTACTCTCGGTCAAAGCGGGCGGCACGGGCCTCAACCTGACCGCGGCGTCGCATGTCGTGCACTTCGATCGATGGTGGAATCCGGCGGTGGAGAACCAGGCCACCGATCGCGCCTTTCGCATCGGGCAGACCAAGAACGTCCTTGTGCACAAATTCGTCTGCCGGGGCACGGTTGAGGACAAGATCGACGAGCTGATAGAGTCGAAGCGGCAACTGGCCGGCGATTTCCTCAGCGGCGGCGCCGAGGTACTGTTGACGGAAATGAAGACCGAGGAACTGCTGAAGCTGGTTTCTCTCGATCTGAGCGCGGCGATGAGCGAGGGCTGACGTATGAGTTTCTACGAGTGGCAGCCTTACGTGTCGGTGGCCGAGAAGCGGCGCAAGGCCGAAAAGGAGCTGGCCAAGCTGCGCAAGAAGAACAAGTCCGTCGCGCCGGTGACGATCGAGGGCAACAAGATCGCCAAGACCTTCTGGGGCAAATCCTGGTGCGACAATCTCGAGCGCTACAGCGACTTCGCGTACCGTTTGCCGCGCGGACGGTCCTATGTCCGCAACAACGCCGTTCTCGATCTCCAGGTCACCAAGGGCAAAGTCACGGCCATGGTGGCGGGCTCCGAGGTCTACGAGATCAAGATCGACATCACGCCGTTGAGCCGACCCCGCTGGCGAGCCGTCTGCACGGACTGCACCGGCTCCGTCGCTTCGTTGATCGAGCTGCTCCAGGGCCGTCTGGAAGACAACGTCATGCGCAGGGTCAGCCGCGAAGGCGACGGACTCTTTCCCGCGCCGGCGGAGATCAAACTGTCGTGTACCTGTCCCGACTGGGCCGATATGTGCAAGCACGTCGCGGCCGCCCTCTATGGGGTTGGCGCCCGCCTCGACCAGGAGCCCCGGCTTCTGTTCGTGCTGCGCGGCGTGAATGAAGGCGACCTGGTCGCCGGCGCATCCGACGGTCTTTCCCTGCCCGATGCGAAGCCCGCCGCGGCGATACTCGATGGCGACGTCGCCGCCATCTTCGGACTCGAGATGGCCGATGAAGCCGACGCAAGCCTGCCGCCTGTCGCCGCCGCGAACGCGAAGAGCGCGGGCAAGCGCGGCCCGAAGAAAGCGAAGCGAAAGCTACCGAAGAAAGCCGCCCCGAAGCGCGCGAGCGCGAAGCGCAAGGCCGCACCACGCGCGACGAAGGCGCCGGGCGGTCGCCAACCGCGTCCCCGCCGCCCAGCCTAACCAGCGCTTGTGCGTCAGAGTTCGGCCAGCCGCTCGACGAACCGTCCCTTCTTTTGATGGCGTGCGCGAATCTCGACGAGGCGGCGATCAAACTCGCTTTGGTTCCCATCATCGGCGGCGAGCGCCTTGAGATCGGTGAGCAGGCTTGCCGCGCGGTCGTAGCCACCCGGGTTACGGCGCTCGATCTCGGTCTCGATCTCGCGCCAGACGGTATCGCCGCGCCGCCTGAGCGCGTCGAGGCGGCCGCGGCGCGCCTTCTCGGCCTCCTCCGCCTTGCGCCGCCGGTCCGCTTCCCGCTCCTCGGCATAAGCGCGCTCGCGTGCATCGGCGAATCGCCGCGCGCGCTCGCGCAGGGCGCCGGCCGTGCGGCTCGGCGTCGACACCGGACGTTTGCCGCGCAGCATCCGCAGCAGCTCGGCGGCCACACTGCCGTCGCCTTCGGCGACGCGCCGCAGCAGCTCGATCTTGTCGCGCTCCGGGATGGCGGCCAACAGCTTGCGCTGTTCGTCGGCCGTCACCGAGTCATCCGCGCCGCGCTCGGCGGCCGCCCGCACGAGATCGGCGTCGATGGCGAAGAACTCGGCGAAGCCTTCGAGCGCGGCGGTCAGCGGCGCGATGCCGGCCAACGGCTCGACCTCGTCGTCGGCGACGTCGCCGTCCTCCACCGCCGCCAGCCACAGCAGGTAGAAGAGCCGCAAATCGCCCGACAGCACGTCGGCCCGCAATGGCGCCAGCGCCGCCAGGTGACCGGCGCCATCGTCCCAGGGATCGTCGTAGTCGATCTCGACCTCGTCGCGACTGATGTCGAGGATCAGGTTCTCGCCGGCCTCGCGCAGCTCGACCCAATCGACGGCGCGCACCAAGCGATCGAGGTCGGCGCGCGCCACCAGCCGCGCGGGTAGCCGCATCATCAGGCGTCGCGAGCCCCAGTTGGCGAGATAGAGATGCAGGTCGAACCAGCGCTCCATGAACGTGCGCGGATCGCCTTTGAGGTCGCCCCATTCGTAGTGGTTGACGAAGCTGGTCGCGGTGATGCGCGCACGCGAAGAGATCGCACGCAAGGCGTCCTGCGCCGCGCCGTCGAGCGGCTTATCGACGGCGAGGAACTCGTAGTACTGGTACTCGCTCATGCGATCGGACTCCTTGCGTCCGCTCTAGTGGCCCGGGTGAAGACCCGGCGCTTCCTGGCCCGTGCTTGCCACATATTCCGTGTAGCCGCCGCCGTACTGATGAACGCCGTCGGGCGTCAGTTCCAGCACGCGATTCGACAGCGCGGCCAGGAAGTGGCGATCGTGCGACACGAACAGCATGGCGCCCTCGAACTCCATCAGCGCCGCGACCAGCATCTCCTTGGTCGCCATGTCGAGATGGTTCGTCGGCTCGTCGAGCACCAGGAAGTTCGGCGGGTCGAACAGCATCCTGGCCATCACCAGACGGGCCTTCTCGCCGCCGCTGAGCACGCGGCAGGGCTTCTCGACATCGTCGCCGGAGAAGCCGAAGCAGCCGGCCAGCGTTCGTAACGCACCTTGGCCCGCCAGCGGGAATGAACCGTCGAGCGATTCGAGAACCGTCTCGTCGCCGTCCAGCAGGTCCATCGAGTGCTGGGCGAAGTAGCCCATGCGCACGCTGCCGCCCAAGGTCACGCTGCCCTCGTCCGGCTCGGTCGCGCCGGCCACCAGCTTCAGCAAGGTGGACTTGCCCGCGCCATTGGCGCCCAGGACGCACCAGCGTTCGCGGCGGCGCAGCTTGAAATCGAACGCCGCGTAGATCGACTGGCCGCCATAACCCTTGTGGACGTTCTTGAAGCTCGCCACGTCGTCGCCCGAGCGCGGCGGGCTGCGGAACTCGAACTGGACCGACTGGCGACGCCGGGGCGGCTCGACGCGTTCGATCTTGTCGAGCTTCTTCACCCGGCTCTGCACTTGGGCGGCATGCGACGCGCGTGCCTTGAAGCGCTCGATGAACTTGATCTCCTTGGCGAGCATCGCCTGCTGGCGATCGAACTGCGCCTGGCGTTGCCGCTCGCCGATCGCGCGCTGCCGCTCGTAGAAATCGAAGTTACCCGAGTAGGTGATGAGCTCGCCGCCGTCGATCTCCACGACCTTGCCGATGATGCGGTTCATGAACTCCCGGTCATGCGACGTCATCAGCAACGCGCCGTCGTAGTTCTTCAGAAAATCCTCCAGCCAGATCAGGCTTTCGAGGTCGAGATGGTTGGAGGGCTCGTCCAGCAACATGGCGTCGGGGCGCATCAGCAGGATCCGCGCGAGCGCCACGCGCATCTTCCAGCCGCCGGAGAGCAAGCCGACGTCGCCGTCCATGCGCTCCTGGCTGAAGCTCAAGCCCGCCAGCACCTCGCGCGCCCGGGCATCGAGCGCATAACCATCGAGCTCCTCAAAACGCCCCTGCACCTCGCCATAGCGCTCGACGATGGCATCCATGTCGCCGGCTCGCGCGGGATCGACCATCGCGGCCTCGAGCTGGGCCATCTCGATGGCCAGCGCGCTCAGCGGCCCGACGCCATCCATCACCGCCGCCACCGCGCTCACGCCGGACATCTCCCCGACGTCCTGGCTGAAATAGCCGATCGTCATCCCAGGATCGATCGTCACCTGGCCGTCGTCGGGTTCCTCCTCGCCGGCGATGATCCGGAACAGCGTCGTCTTGCCGGCGCCATTGGGCCCGACGAGCCCCACCTTCTCTCCCTTCTGGATGCCCATCGAGGCGTCGATGAACAGGATCTGATGGCCGTTCTGCTTGCTGATGGTGTCGAGGCGAATCATGCGGTCCGTACTGACTGGAAGAGGCGAAGGCGCAAGGTGTCGGCTTGCTATGGATTTCTATGGTTCGAGGGAAATTTCTCGCCGCAGCAAATAGCCAAAATACCAAGCCGGGCCAATACACTAATCCGCCGCAGCAGGCCCGAAATCGAGGCGAGCCCCGCGCCGCAGTCCGCCGCCTGCCGGCCCCCTCGCCGCCCAGGACGATCGCGTATGGCGGGTTTGACTTTTGTTTTACCTTCCCCCGGAGGGGGAAGGTGCCCGAAGGGCGGATGGGGGATGTCGAAGACGGACACCGAATTCGTTGAGGCATCCCCCATCCGTCGCGCTTCGCGCGCCACCTTCCCCCTCCGGGGGAAGGTAGATGGAAGTCCATGTGCGATCGCCCTGCCTCGCCGCCGATGACATCACGCAGGACGGCAGGGAACGGTCTGCCCCCGGCCGACGCCTCTTCACATGGTTTTCTATGGTTTGCGCGACGATCGTCGATGCAGACCGGCACGTGAGCGCCACCGCCATCCCGTGGACCGGCCGGCTGACATCGACGACGACGCGGGCGACCCGGTCGCGTCACCCGCTGCTCTGGTTTTCTATGGTTTCCGACCCATGGCTCGACGCTGACCGCCAGCCGCCGCGACGCGCAGGGCTGGGCACCGTGCCTGCTATCGCCGGCGCGGATACGGGCCTGGGTGTCGTCGCCATCCCCGAGATACGCCGCGACTGACCACTCGTCGCGGGGCGAGCGGGCGGCGGTGTGGTCGCTCATACCGAAAGGATAGCCCGCCGGCCCGCAGGACGCGATTTCCGCCGCTAGCAGCGTCGTATAGCGGGCTCCGATGCAGCTATGATCGCACTTTTGCGCGATCATGGCGGCTAAATCGCAACAGTCGTGAGCAGCGATGTCCATACGTGCGAACGCGGCAACGAAATCCGCCAATCCAAAGCGCGTGTTTGTGCTTGGCGCCACCGGTACGATCGGGCGCGCCGCCATCCGCGCGCTCATCGCCCGCGGTCATGAAGTCGCTTGTCTGGTTCGGCCGCGCGCGCCAGCTGGTGCGGCACTCCCGGCAGACGCCAGCGCCAGGTCGCTCGACGGAGCCAGTGTACGCTTGGGTAGCGTTACCGATCCCGCATCGCTGGCGGAGCAGGGTTTTCGCGGCGAACGCTTCGACGTCCTGGTGTCCTGCCTCGCCTCGCGCACCGGGGCGCCCGAGGATGCCTGGGCCATCGACCACGCGGCGCACGTGCATGCCCTGGCCGCGGCCAAGACCGCGGGTGTCACGCACGTGGTGCTCGTCTCGGCCATCTGCGTGCAGAAGCCGCTGCTGGCGTTCCAGCTGGCGAAGCTGGCATTCGAGAAGGCGCTGATCGGATCGGGGCTCACCTACTCGATTGTGCGGCCGACCGCCTTCTTCAAATCGTTGTCGGGACAGGTCGATCGGGTCAAGCGGGGCAAATCCTACCTGTTGTTCGGCGATGGCACGCGGACCGCTTGCAAACCCATCAGCGACGACGATCTCGCCGATTACCTTGCCGACTGCCTGGACGACGAGAGCCGCCACAATCGCGTTCTGCCGATCGGCGGACCGGGAGAGGCGATCACGCCGAGGCAGCAAGGCGAGCACCTGTTTTGGCTACTCGGTCGCGAGCCGCGCTTTACGCAGGTGCCTCTGGCGCTACTCGACACGATCGTAGCCGCGCTGGGCGCTGTCGGCCGGGTCGTTCCACCAGTCGCAGGGAAGGCGGAGCTGGCGCGCATCGGGCGCTACTACGCATCGGAATCCATGCTGGTCCTCGACACCGCGACCGGGCGTTACGATGCGGACGCTACGCCTTCGACGGGGACGCAGACGTTGTTCGACTTCTACGCGCGGCTGATCAAAGGCGAGACGACGATCGAGCGCGGAGACCACGCCGTGTTTTGACGAGCGCGGCGCGATTTTCGAACCGATCGGGGTTGTGGCGATCCGCCAAAGAAGATTAGGTGCGCCGCCGCAAGGCGTTGTCTCGCAGGCCGGCGACAAGGGCAATGAGCAGCCCCGAGTGAAACACCAGCGACGCCGGGATGAGATAGACGGTGGCCCAGATCAGGCCCGGTGCAGCGGCCATGAGACTGGCGGCCAGCACATAGGCTGGTGTCGGCCCATGTGACACCGGCGTGCGAAACCGCCAGTCGACAAGCCGAGCAAACCCGAGAGCCATCGCAAGCTTGGTGAGGGCCATGAAGCGCAGCACGGTCGTGAGCTCCGCATCGGTTACCGATGCTGTGGGGTCCGAAGCGGCGTAGCCGAGCGCAAACCCCGCAAGCCCCAGCACAACGGCTACCGCCACAACCGGTAGTCGCGCGACCGCGGGCGGTACGTGAGAGGTTGCGGGCGAAGCGACGACGACAGGCTTCATGTGCACGACGTGCTGGTTTGGCCTCAGCCGGCTGATCGACAGCGACGGACCGTCAGGTCGCCGCTTCAGGATTGCGCCGTAGAGTATCCCAATTGAGTACTGTGGCGAAGACCGTTCAGGTCCTACTCCCACTCGATCGTCTCGGGCAGGCCGAGCTCGCTCTATCACGCGTCGCGCTGGATGTCCGAATCGGACTCCTCGAGGAAGTCGGCGAGCAACTCGCCAAACAGCACCTCAAAGACCGCCCAAGCCCGTGGCACTGGCATTCACGGGCCGGATGCACTACATGACCATCTAGATGGTCAGGAGCGAGACATGAGCGCGATCACGCTGGCGGAGGCCAAGGCGCATCTGAGCGAGTTGGTGGACCGGGTCGAAGCCGGGGACTCGATCGACATAACCCGGCGCGGCAAGCCGGTCGCGCGGCTCACCTCCGTCGCCAAGCCGCGCCAGCCGATCGACGCCACCTTGCTCCAGGCCCTGACGGCGACCATGCCGCGGCAAGGCCAGAGCGCCGCAAAACTCGTCCGATCGATGCGGGACGACGATCGCTACTGATGTTCTATCTCGACACGTCACTGATCGTCGCGGCGCTCTCGAACGAAGCGACCACGCCGCTCGTTCAGGCTTGGCTGGCGAAGCAGGAGCCGACGCGACTGCTGATCAGCGACTGGACCGTCACCGAGATGTCCTCGGCGTTGGCGATCAAGCTGCGGACCGGACAGATCGGCGTCGAGCAGCGCGCGGCCGCGCTCGCCATGTTCAACAAGCTGGTCGTCGAAAGTTTCACCGTGCTCGCCGTGACAGGCTGGCAGTTCCGAGCAGCGGCGAAGTTCGCCGATCAGCATATGCTTGGACTGCGCGCCGGGGACGCTCTGCACCTCGCCATCGCCGCTGAGCACGGCGCGACGGTTTATACGCTCGACCAAAAGCTCGCCGAGGCCGGCCCAGTACTGGGGGTGCCGACGCAGTTGCTGGCGTGAACCAGGCGCTCCGCTGCCTAAGCGCCCGAAACCGCCGTCGAGATTCCTGTGCCAACCAAACATCGCCTCGGGCTTGACGACGATCAATCGTGGGTCGTCCTGACGGAAGGCAACGCGTTCATCTGGCCCGGACCCGATCTGCGCTTTCTGTCCAATCGTGGCCAAGGGAGCGTCGCCCTGGGCTTCCTGCCGGCCAGGCTGTTCGACACCATACGCACCCGCTTCCTGTCCCTTCACCGTCGCGACAAGGCTCGGTTCGTGCGCCGAAGCGAATAGCGCGACGCTCCTCTCCGCAGGGATCATCGGATCGAGGTTTTGCGCAATGGGCCGGACACCATGAGCGACCTGATCATCTGGACCTACGATTGGGTGCCCCAAGGTCCCCGTGGGTTTGTGCGCGATCTGCGGCTGCGGTGGGCGTGCGAGGAAGCCGGGCTGGCTTACGCCGTGCGCACCGTCCCGTTCGACGGACGGCAGACCAATCACCTCCAGCACCAGCCCTTCGGCCAGGTTCCCTTCCTGAGCGATGGCGACCTGGACATCTTCGAGAGCGGTGCCGGGCTGCTGCATCTGGCACGCAAGAGCGAAAAGCTGATGCCGCGCGATCCCGATGGCGAAGCGCAAACGGTTCAATGGATGATCGCCGCGCTCAACACGATCGAGATGGTGAGCGTTCCCTGGTGGTTCCTCGAAGTATCCGGCGCGAAGGACAACGGTCTTGCCGGCTGGATGAAAAGCCGCCTCGACCAGCTCGAGAAAGTTCTGAGCGAGCGCGAATGGCTGGCGGCCGATCGCTTCACGTCAGCGGATCTGCTGATGGCGGATGTGCTGCGCGTCTCGAAGGTCCGCGCGCTCGGTGATCGACCCGCGACCGAGACCTATGTGACCCGCGTGACCGACCGCCCCTCGTTCAAGAAGGCGCGCGCTGATCAATTGGCGCATTTCGCCGCGGCGGATGAGAGCAGATCTGCTGCTGGCTAGGCTAAGAGTGTCGGGCTCCTTGCTCCGAAGCCGCGTCGCACACACTCGGCCGCTCGGCATGGCTGAGCACCATGAAGCCAACCAGCGGGTTACCCGCGTACGTCGCTGGATGTCACCGGGCATCAGCCTTCACGGCCCATCCGAAGCCCATTGGTCACTTGCCACAATACGGGCAACGTCCACCAAGTGGTCCCAGTGAAACCTGCATATCCTTGCGGACGCTCTCTTCGAGCACACCTCGAACTTCATAGCCTTGTAAGCTACGTAGCAGCTCTCGTTTCTGTTCCGTTGATAGGGTATCAAATACTCGCAAGATTCGGCGTACAGCGTCATCCATTGTTCTTACCTCCTAGTTTCCACCACAGATGTCACATTTAGTGGTTGGCTTTTTTGGTACCGAGCGACTTCTCGGCTGTTGATCGCAACCTGCGCACTTGCGCTTGAATTCAACCAAACCAACACGCATACCCATCCTTTTCTCTCTATCAGTAATCATCTTTGTTGACACATGAGAATCTGCTACCTCCTGCAACCTACGAGCCAGTCCGTAATCCGCCTCTAAATGCGGCGTGTCAGCCATTCCTATTCTTTGCCAAGTATCCTTTAGGAAATTACTTTCTCTCACCACCAATATATCTGACGTAAGCTCTTCATCCCATCTGGACAGTATCGACCAAACGACAATCAGCGCCTGCAGTAGGCCGCCGATAACCACTAGTCCAGTGGCAATGTGCCTATATGGCTTCAAGACGTCCAAGAGCTCGGATCCGAGGAAGTAGGCCAAGATAAAAGGCACGGCGATTCCAATGAAGTCTCGCACGCGGGTCCATCGCCGCAGCTGCGTCGCTCTGCGGTCAAAAATGGCCCTTGTTCCCTCGGCGTATAAAGCTTGATCCCAAGCAAATCCGCGTCGCTCTTCATCAGTCATTGCAACCGCCCAAGTGCGCTAGTTTCCGAATTCCTTCAACCCATAGTAACAGTCTCTGGAACAAAGACACTCTGCAAAACTAAGGTAGCTGCGACGGAACTGAAGGGCGATATCGGCCGGCGAGCGGCCGCTGACCGGCGATGCTACCATTGCGGCCGCCGTCTTTGCCAAGTGTCGGGCGTCTTTGTCGATCAAGATCCGAAGACGACGCGCACGAATGCCTTCCAGAAAAGGCCCATAAGCTCGGCAACAGGCCCCAGCGCCTCACCGGTTGGTTTGACTGCGGTGGCCCAGAGTACGGCGGCGATGACAAAGACGTTAAAGCCGCCGACAAGGACGGCATAGAAGATGGTCAGGCGCTTCTGAATCGTCTCCTTGTCCATCGTCGTCTACCCTACTCCCACTCAATCGTCCCCGGCGGCTTGCTGGTGATATCGTACGTCACCCGATTGATCCCCCGCACCTCGCTGATGATCCGCGTCGCGACGCGGCCCAGGAACTCGTGCGCGAACGGGTAGAAATCCGCCGTCATGCCGTCGGTCGAGGTCACCGCCCGTAAGGCACACGCCTGGTCGTAGGTGCGGCCGTCGCCCATCACGCCCACGGTGCGCACCGACAGCAGCACGGCGAAGGCCTGCCAGATCTCGTCCTACAGGCCGGCGCGCTTGATCTCGTCGAGGTAGACGGCGTCGACCTGGCGCAGCAGGTCGAGCTTCTCCTGTGTGATGTCGCCGGGGATGCGGATGGCGAGGCCGGGGCCGGGGAACGGGTGGCGGTTCAACATGTCCCGCGGCAGGCCGAGCGCGCGGCCAAGCACGCGCATCTCGTCCTTGAAGAGTTCACGCAGCGGCTCCACCAGCTTCATGTTCATGCGATCAGTCAGCCCATCGACATTGTAGTGGCTCTTGATGGTCACCGACGGGCCGCCGGTGAACGACACCGATTCGATCACGTCGGGGTAGAGCGCGGCCCGGTCGAGGGGGCGATCGACCGCGTGGAACTCGTCGTGCTGGTACTCGCTCATGCCCGCGGCCCTTTCCTCCATCGATCGTCGGCTTCAGCCGCTTCCGCTCAAATCCGTTCCGGTCCGCAGACGTTCCATGTAGGCGTGATAGGCGAAGCTGCGGTCACGCTTCTTTCCCGTCGTTTCCACGAGGACGCCAAGCTCGGCCAATGCGTCGATCGCACGGGTCGCAGTGGGCTTGCTCGCGTCGATCAGCTTCATGGCGGCGCCGACCGTCACGATCGGATGACGGGGAAGCCGTTCGAACAGGCGCAACGCCGAGACGGAGGCGGATTCGGCGCCGAGGAGCCGGGCGCGGTCCGCGCCGACGAGGTTGAACAAGTCGCGCGCCGACGCGACGGCCTCATCGGAGATCGCGGCGACGCCGTCGAGAAAGAAGTCGGTCCAGCCCTCCCAGTCTCCCTCCAACCGCACGAGGTTGAGGCGCCGATAGTATTCCTCACGGTGGCGTTTGAAAAAAAGGCTGAGATAGAGGAGCGGAGCTTTCAGCAGCCCCCAATGTTCCAGCAGCAGGGCGATCAGCAGTCGCCCGATCCGACCGTTGCCGTCGAGATAGGGATGAATGGTTTCGAACTGCGCATGCAGAAGGCCCGCCCTCACCAGCCTCGGCAAATCATCGTCGGCATGGATGTACTTCTCGAATTCGCCGAGAAGACGAGGGAGCTTGTCGGGCGCCGGCGGAACGTAGGCCGCATTGCCCGGCCGGCTTCCGCCGATCCAGTTCTGGCTTCGGCGCACGTCTCCGGGCCGCTTGTTCGAGCCCCGCACGCCACGCATCAGCCGCTTGTGCGCCTCGTTCAGGAGCCGCATCGACAGGGGCAGGCCGCGCTTCGCCGCGAGCTGGCCGCGCGCATAGACGAGCGCGTCGAGGTAGTTCGTGACCTCTTCGACGTCGGCGTTGGGCGCGGGCCGCTCTTCGGCCTCGAAGGCGAAAAGGTCGATGAGCGACGCCTGCGTGCCCTCGATCTGCGAGGAGATCACCGCCTCCTTGCGGACGAAGGCGTAGATGAACCAGTCGAGCGACGGCACCATCTCGCCCGCCAGGTCGAGCCGGACGAGCGCCTGCTCGGCGTCCCGCAGGCGACGCTCGAGCTTGCCCTCGATCGCGAGCGCCGGACGCGCCGGCGGCAGGTCGAAGGGAATGAAGGCGTCGACCTTCTCGCCGCCGGCGGTCGCGCTTTCGTATCGGCCGGTGACGCGCTTCGGCACGATCGTGTTCCCGGTCGGTTTCGCTGGGAACGAACTCTTTACTACTGATGGTCCCTAGTCAAGGAATCGTTCCTAATACCCTTCACTCCCACTCAATCGTCCCCGGCGGCTTGCTGGTGATGTCGTACGTCACCCGATTGATCCCCCGCACCTCGTTGATGATCCGCGTCGCCACGCGGCCCAGGAACTCGTGCGGGAACGGGTAGTAGTCCGCCGTCATGCCGTCGGTCGAGGTCACCGCGCGCAGCGCGCACGCCTGGTCGTAGGTGCGGCCGTCGCCCATCACGCCCACGGTGCGCACCGGCAGCAGAACGGCGAAGGCCTGCCAGATCTCGTCGTACAGGCCGGCGCGCTTGATCTCGTCGAGATAGACGGCGTCGACCTGGCGCAGCAGGTCGAGCTTCTCCCGTGTGATGTCGCCGGGGATGCGGATGGCGAGGCCGGGCCCGGGGAACGGGTGGCGGTTCACCATGTCCTGCGGCAGGCCGAGCTCGCGGCCCAGCACGCGCACCTCGTCCTTGAAGAGTTCACGCAGGGGTTCCACCAGCTTCATGTTCATGCGCGCCGGCAGGCCGCCGACATTGTGGTGGCTCTTGATGGTCACCGACGGGCCGCCGGTGAACGACACCGATTCGATCACGTCGGGGTAGAGCGTGCCCTGGGCCAGGAACTCCGCGCCGCCGATCTTCTTCGACTCGGCCTCGAAGACATCGATGAACAGCTTGCCGATGGTCTTGCGCTTGACCTCGGGGTCGGTGACGCCCTTGAGCGCGCCCAAGAACAGGTCGGCGGCGTCGGCGTGCACCAGCGGGATGTTGTAGTGGTCGCGGAACAGGCGCACGACCTGGGCGCCCTCGTCCTGGCGCAACAGGCCGTGGTCGACGAAGACGCATTGCAGCTGATCGCCGATCGCCTCGTGCAGCAGCACCGCGACCACCGATGAATCGACGCCGCCGCTCAGGCCGCAGATCACGCGGCCCTTGCCGACCCGCTGGCGGATGTCGGCGATCGCGCGCGCCTTGAAGGCGCCCATCGTCCAGTCGCCCTCGCAGCCCGCGATCTTGCGCGCGAAGTTGCGCAGCAGCTTGGCACCGTCGGGCGTGTGCATCACCTCGGGGTGGAACTGCACGCCGTAGAATTTGCGCGCCTCGTCGGCCACGGCGGCGAAGGGCGCGTTCTCCGAGGTGGCGATCACCTGGAAACCATCAGGGAGGCGCGTGACGCGATCGCCGTGGCTCATCCAGACGGGCCGGTGGTCGCCGGGGCCCCAGACGCCGTCGAACAGCGCGCTGTCGGTCTTGACCTCGATAGTGGCGCGGCCGAACTCGCGGTGATGGCCGCTCTCGACGGCGCCGCCGAGCTGCGCGGCCATCGCCTGCTCGCCGTAGCAGATGCCCAGCACCGGCACGCCTGATGTGAATACACCCTGCGGCGCGCGCGGCGTGTGCGTCTCGGTCACCGAGGCCGGGCCGCCGGAGAGGATGATCGCCTTGGGGTCAAAGGCTTTGAGCTTGGCGTCATCCAGCGCGTTGAACGGATGGATCTCGCAATAGACGCCCGCCTCGCGGACCCGGCGCGCGATCAACTGGGTGACCTGGGAGCCGAAATCCACGATCAGGATACGATCGGTCATGGTGGGGGGTGGTCTCCGGGAGGGGCGGCAGAGACGCAGCCGTTTAGCAAAGACTCGGCGAAGCCTCAACCTACCTTCCCCCGGAGGGGGAAGGTGCCCACAGGGCGGATGGGGGATGTCGAAGACGGACACCGAACGCGTCGAGGCATCCCCCATCCGGCGCTTCGCGCCACCTTCCCTCTCCGGGGGAAGGTAGGAATGCGTTTTACCTTCCCCCGGAGGGGGAAGGTGCCCACAGGGCGGATGGGGGATGTCGAAGACGGACACCGAACGCGTTGAGGCATCCCCCATCCGGCGCTTCGCGCCACCTTCCCCCTCCGGGGGAAGGTAGGGATTACGACGACATCGAGGACTTCAACCGCTCGCGCGCCGTCTTCAGGTCGGGCCAGCCATAGGCGATTTCCTGCACCGTCGTGCCGCCGAGGTTCTCGGTGCGCTCGCCAAGGCGTATGCCGCCGAGGCGTTCATAGAAGAAGCGGGACGGGTTCTGCGCCACCACCCAGACCATCGCCGCGCCGAGCTTGCGCGCCAGCATCCAGTCGAAGCTGGCCAGCATCAGCGCGCGGCCGATGCCGCGGTTCTGCCAGCCCGGCCGCACGTAGAGGCGATAGACCTCGCCGCCGTCGATGAAGCTGTCCGGGCCGCCGCGCCGTATGGCGCCGACGGTGCTCAGCCCGACGATGCCGTCGTTGGGCGCCTCGGCGACCAACGTGTCGCTGGAATGGTCGCCGCTGCGCAGCTCGTGCGTCCAGGCCGCGGCGTGGCGTACGTCGGACATGCCGACCAGCATCTGGTCGGGCAGGATGCCGGCATAGGTGTCGCGCCAGGTCTCGACATAGACCCGCGCCAGGGTGGCGGCGTCCTCGAGCTTCGCGGGGCGGACGCTGATCATGCGGCCTTCCTCCTGAGCACGGCGGCGAAGAAGCCATCCGTACCATGCCGCGCCGGCGTCAGCCGCAACGATGTGCCGGCGCGCGCGTCGTCGGGGAAGGGCGTGCCGACGCTCTGCGCCCAGACCTCCTCGACCGGCATGGCCTCGAACTCGGGATGCGCCCGGAGGAAGCCCTCGATCACCCCCTCGTTCTCCCGCGGCAGCAGCGAGCAGGTGGCGTAGACCAGCCGACCCTCGGGCCGCACCAGCTTCGACGCCGCGTCGAGGATCTCGCGCTGCTTGACCGGCAGCTCCTCCAGGTCGATCGGCCGCAGGGTCCAGCGGCCGTCGGGATTGCGCCGCCAGGTGCCGGTGCCGGTGCACGGCGCGTCGACCAGCACGCGGTCGAACTTGCCGGCGTTGCGCTTGAGCCATTTGCGGCCCTCGGCGTCGATCGGCCGGCGCTCGACATTGTGCACGCCGGCCCGACGCAGGCGCGTGGCCGATCGTTCGAGCCGGCCCTCCGACACATCGCAGGCGACGATGCGGCCCTTGTTCTCCATGCGGGCAGCGATCGCCAAGGTCTTGCCGCCGGCGCCGGCGCAGTAGTCGACGACCTGCATGCCCGGCTCGGCGCCGACCAGCAGCGCCACGAGCTGCGAGCCCTCGTCCTGCACCTCGATCAGCCCGTCGCGGAAGGCCGGCGTCGTCACCACCGACTGCCTGGTCTTCAGCCGCAGGCCGAGCGGCGAGAGCGTGGTGTCGAGCGTCTCGACCTCCTCCGCCTTCAGCGCCTTGCGCGCACGGGCGCGGTCGGCCTTCAGCGGGTTGACGCGCAGATCGACCGGCGCGGATTCTGCGAGCGCCGCGACCTCCGGCTCGAAGCGCGCACCGAACGCCTCGTCGAAGAACGGCTCGATCCAGTCCGGGATGTTCAGGCGCACGGCGCGCGGCTGCGCCGGGTGGTCGTAGGTGTGGCCTTCCAGCCGGGTCAGCACGTCGCGCTCGGCCGGCGCCAGCGAGGCCGGGCGGTAGCGGCCGGTGTCGATGGAATGCTCGATCTGGTTCACCCGCAGGCCGTCGTGCAGCAGGACGTCGACGAAGACCCGCAGGCGCGGCGAGACCGGCAGCTCGGACTTGGCGCGCTCGAGCCACCACTCGATCTGGGCGCGCTTGCGCAGCACGCCGTAGATCCGCTCGGTGATCGAGCGCCGGTCGCCGCCGCCGATATAGCGCCGCCCGCGCAGGAACTCGCCGACCACGGCGTCGGCCGGCTTGCGCGGGTTGGCCAGGATCTCGGCCAAAGCCTCGATCGCCGTGCCGATGCGGGCGCCGGGGGTCACGGTCCACCTACCTTCCCCCGGAGGGGGAAGGTGGCGCGCGAAGCGCGACGGATGGGGGATGCATCAACGCAGACGGTGTCCGTCTTCGACATCCCCCATCCGCCCTGCGGGCACCTTCCCCCTCCGGGGGAAGGTAAGGTACCTGGGTGCATGGTCATGGTAAGTTGGGCGCTCTAGTTCCACCCGCGGGCGCGGAAGTCAATCGATGCGCAAGACAGGCAAGGCGGGCCGCGAGGCGACGATCGGCGCGGCGTTGGTTCTCTGCAGCCTGCTGCTGGGCTTCGTCGTGCTGGAGGCGGCCGCCCGGGTGGTCGCCCAACGCGCCTCGCTGTGGCGTTTCCCCAACTACATCACGGCCTATCGCACGGCCCTGGGCTCGGGCGTGCCGACCCAGTACGACGCCCGCCTGGGGTGGGTGCCGCGCGCCAATTTCAAGGGCACCGACCACCAGGAGGCGGTGATGTACACCGTCGACGCCCAGTCGCTGCGCCAGCACAACTACGACCGCCCGCCCGTGCCGGCCGACGGCGCGATCCTCGCCGTGGGCGATTCCTACACCGAGGGCGGCGAGGTCGAGGACAACGCCTCGTGGCCGGCGCATCTGGAGCGGCTGGCCAATCGCCGGGTGATCAACGGCGGCGTCGGCGGCTACGGCATCGACCAGGCCGTGCTGCGCGCCGAGGATCTGGTGGCGCGGCTGAAGCCCACGACCCTGCTGGTCGGCTTCATCGCCGACGACATCAGCCGCGCCGAGCTGACGCGCCGCTCGGGCGCCGCCAAGCCGTACTTCGTGATCGAGGGCGGCGCGCTCGTGCTGCGCAACGTGCCGGTACCGCCGCCCGAGCCGGCGCGGCTCGATCTCACGCGCCGGGTGCTCGGCCACTCCTTCCTCGTCGACGTGCTGATGCGCCGCCTCGACATGCTCGACTACTGGTACGCCGGCGTCACCCTGGAGCATCGCGCGCATCGCGACGGCGAGCGGGTCGCCTGCCTGCTGATGGCCCGGCTGGCGGCGCTGCCGACGCGTACCATCCTCGTCGCGCAGTACACGCCCGGCGCGTGGCGCAACGAGGCCGACCGGCGCGAGCAGCGCCGCCTGGTCGCGCATGTCGCGGCCTGCGCGCGCGCGGCGAAGCTCGACGTGCTCGACACCTTCGACGCGGTGGAGCGCGCCGTCGCGAAGGACGGCGTCGCCCCCTACTACATCAACTGGCACATGAACGACGCCGGCAACCGGCTGACCGCCGAGCTGATCCTGACCTGGCTCAAGGCGCATCCCTGAGCGCAATCCGATCGAGCAGACCCGACTGTCATCCCGAGCGTCGCGAGGGATCCAGGCGGCAGACCCTAGATCCCTCGCG
>JALHMM010000015.1:24648-90781 GCA_022844045.1 Reyranellaceae bacterium
GACTGTCATCCCTCGCGACGCTCGGGATGACAGGCGATGCCGATTTCGGGCTCGTCGCCCTGGCCGGCCGGGCCGGAAGACACACACGACACAAATCAGCCTGGCCCGCGACACCGCCACGGCATCTGGCGTTGGCATCCTCCTCCCATCGAACAACGCCAACGGGGAGCCGCTCCCCGGCCCTCGGGAGGAAATCATGTCCGTCGAATCGATCGTCGCCGCCTTCGCGAACGGCCCCAAGAAGGGTGCCTTCCCCCACCTCAGCCACACCGAGGTCCTGCAAGGCATCAGGAACCGCCTCGCCAACCCGGACATGATCGCCCAGGGCGATGCCAGCCTCTGCGGGCCCGCCAGCTTCCTCTACTGCGTGATCAAGGACTACCCGGAAACCTGGGTCACCTACGTCACCCAGATGTGGCTGAAGGGCAGCGCGCGAATCCACGGCCTCGAGGTCAAGCCGTCCAAGGACTGCCTCAACGCCAATCCCTCGGGCGTCAAGGCGGTCGACTGGGTGGCGCTGGCCAGCCTGCGCGACTCCGAGAACACGTTCTTCGACTACCAGTCCTCATCCAACGAGGTCGGCGGCATCACCATGCCGGCCACGATGGCGAGCTGGTTCGAGAAAGCCGGCTACAAGCAGGTCACCAACGACACGAACCTGTTCTTCACCAAGGGCGCGGACTCGCTCAAGACCGCGCTCGGGCTCGCCGGCCAGAACCGCCGTGTCTGCATGCTGATCAACGCCCGCATGATCGCGGCCAATGGCGGCGCGTCGGGCTTCTTCAGCACGGCCAATCACTGGGTCGTGCTGCAGGGCGGCGCCGGCATCACCGGCGACCAGGCCAGCCTCAACATCTGGACATGGGGCAACTCGGCCACCCACGGCTTCCGCAAGGCCGAGCGCGTCCTGACCAACCACTACGGCTACGTCTCGGCGATGCGCAGCCGCGCCGCCTGAGCCACCGACACCCACACGCGAGGAGCATCCCATGTCCGACGAGCAGATCCCCTACGGCCTGTGGTTCCGGCGCTACGCGCCCTTCGCCACCTTCGGCAACATCGGCATCGGCAATTTCGAGGGCGACACGCGGACCCAGGCGTCGGGCTCGATCGGCGACACCTCGCGCACCTACGGCTGTGTCTATTTCGACAGCTCCAGGGCGGTGCGCGCCATCGGCGGCAGCAGCGGCACGGTCCTGTTCGGGACGTTCGGTGGTTCGATCCACGGCATGGCGGACGTCAAGACGGTCTTCCGCCGGATCCTCTCGAAGAGCGGCGCCATCGAGTTCAGCGCCAGCACTGAAGGCGGCAATCCGCTGGTGCCGGGCGCGCCCGAAATCGACACCATGGTGACCGCCAAGATCGACTTCTCCCGCCCGAACCGCATGGCCATCAGCGGCGAGGTGTTCGGCGACAACTTCCCCAACCTCGAGGTCTTCGTCCACTGCTACCGCTCGCGCACCAGCGCGATCCTGGTCGATGGCCGGACCACCGGCGGCCGCGACTCCGGCCCGGGCTCGCGCCTCTTCGGCTCCCACACGTCCCATCGCATCGCCAAGTTCGACGCCTCGTTGTCGCTCGATGGTTCGGGACGCTTGACCGGCGCCTACAAGACGGCGTCCAGCACGCTGACCGACTACCCCTCGAGCACGCCGCTCCAGCGCGAGATGGGCTTCAAGCTCTAGCGGGGCGCCGGCCGCAACGCGTCGCGCCGCAACGACGCGGCCACCCGACGCACCAGGTCGATCGACTCGGTCGGGCCGGAATCCTCGACCCACACCCGATGTGCGACAACGATCGCCTCGGCCTCGACGATCAGCAGCGTCAGCCGCGACTCGCGCTCGCGCGTGTTGACGACATAGGTGCCGACGCCGTGCTCGGCCGCGCCGCCGGCGCGCCAGCGCGGCTTCTCCACCCGCTCGGCCACAAGCTGGCGCGCCTCCGTCACGGCCGCCGCTTGGCCGCCGGCGGCGCCGTTCCAGGCGACGACGACCAGCCGCTCGCGTACGGGGGTGATACTGCCCATGAAGGCGAAGCCGCCGGCGATGCGGTCGAAGCGATAGATCGCGACACCCGACTCGGTCTCGGGCTGGCGGTCTTCGAGGCGCTTGGGCACGTCGATGGTGCCGAGCCCCGGCAGGTCGCGCCGTGCCATCGCATCGGCGCCCTGGCCAAGGATCCACCACAGCCCCGCGACGGCCACGACAGACGCGGCGCCGATCGACAGCCAGATGGCTATTCTCGGCACGCTGTTCTTGCCGCGGCCTAACCGGGTGATATGGCTCCGCCTACATGTTCTGCCGGTAGTTCGGCGCCTCGCGCATGATATCGACGTCGTGCACGTGGCTCTCGCGCAGGCCCGAGCCGGTGATCTTCAGGAACCGGCAATTGCCCTGCATCTCGGCGATCGTGCCGTTGCCGGTATAGCCCATCGCCGCCTTCAGGCCGCCGACGAGCTGGTGGATGACATTGCTCACCGGGCCCTTGTAGCCGACGCGGCCCTCGATGCCCTCAGGGACCAGCTTCAGCGAGTCGGCGACTTCCTGCTGGAAGTAGCGGTCGGCCGAGCCGCGCGCCATGGCGCCGAGCGAGCCCATGCCGCGATAGGATTTGTACGAGCGGCCCTGGTAGAGGAACACCTCGCCCGGGCTCTCGTCGGTACCGGCGAGCAGCGAGCCGATCATCGCGACGTCGGCGCCGGCGGCGATCGCCTTGGCGAGATCGCCGGAATACTTGATGCCGCCATCGGCGATCGCCGGCACGCCCGCGGCGTGACAGACCTCGGCCGAGTCCATGATCGCGGTGAGCTGCGGCACGCCGACGCCGGCGACGATGCGGGTGGTGCAGATCGAGCCCGGGCCGATGCCGATCTTCACCGCGTCGGCGCCGGCGTCGATCAGCGCGCGCGTGCCCTCGGCGGTGGCGACGTTGCCGGCGATCACCTGGGCGTAGTTGCTGAGCTTCTTGATGCGCGTGACCGAGTCGAGCACGCCGCGTGAATGACCATGCGCGGTGTCGACGATGATGATGTCGACATCGGCGTCGAGCAGCGCCTCCGCCCGGCGGTAGCCATCGTCGCCCACGCCGGTGGCGGCGGCGACGCGCAGCCGGCCCTTCTCGTCCTTGCAGGCGTGCGGATGCCGATTGGCCTTCTCGATGTCCTTGACCGTGATCAGGCCGACGCAGTGGTAGTCGTTGTCGACCACCAGCAGCTTCTCGATACGGCGCTGATGCAGCAGGCGCTTGGCCTCCTCGCGACTGACGCCTTCGCGAACCGTGACCAGGCGCTCCTTGGTCATCAGCGAGCTGACCAGCGCGCGCTCGTCGGTGGCGAAGCGCACATCGCGGTTGGTGAGGATGCCGACAAGCTTGCCGCTGCGCTCGACCACCGGCACGCCGGAGATGTTGTGCTGGGACATCAGCCTCAGCGCGTCGGCCAAGGTCGCGTCGGGTTCGATGGTCAGCGGATTGACCACCATGCCGCTCTCGAACTTCTTGACCTTGCGCACCTCGTCGGCCTGCGCCGCGATGTCGAAGTTCTTGTGCACCACGCCCAGTCCGCCGGCCTGCGCCATGGCGATCGCCATGTTGGCCTCGGTGACGGTATCCATCGCCGCCGAGATCAGCGGAATACCGAGCTCGACGGTGCGCGTGAGTCTGGTTTTCGTCTGGGTCTGGTTGGGAAGCACCGCAGAGGCGGCCGGCTTCAGGAGGACGTCGTCGAACGTCAATGCTTCCTGAATATCCATGGCGGCCACCTCGTCCAGCAATGGGTGGCGCCATCGCCACCCGCGTTTCCCTTGGGATGGCGCGCCATCATACACATCGCGGCCCGGAAGCCAAGGAGCTAGCTAGATATTGTGTCCCACTTGTTTTGCAAGGCTTCGGCGATTCGTTGCGCACTGTCAGGTTCCAGCGCAACGAATCGCATTCTTTGGGAGCGCCGGCGCGCCCGCTACATCCCGCCGATGAAGTCGCGCTTGCCGACCTCGACGCCGATGCCGCGCAGGATCGCGTAGGCCGTGGTGACGTGGAAATAGAAGTTCGGCATGGCGAAGTGCGCGAGATAGATCTCGCCTTTGAAGGTCATCGGGTTGCCGGCGATGGTGCGGGTGATGTCGCGGCCGTCGCCGCCGTCGATCTGCTCGCGGCGGAACTCGCCGATATAGGCCAGCGTCTTGTCGAGGCGCGCCTTGCAGTCGGCGAACGTCACCTCGGTGTCGTCGTACTTCGGCGGCTCGACGCCGGCCAGCAGCGCCGGCGTGCTCTTGGCGAAGTCGGCGGCGATCTGGATCTGGCGCACCAGGGGCAGCATGTCGGGATAGAGCCTGAGCTGCAGCACGACGGCGTCCTGCATCTTCTTCGCCGCCGCGAAGGCCGCACCCTTGTCGAGGACATTGCCCAGCGCGCGCAGCTGGCGCTGGAAGACCGGCACCGAGGCCGAATACATGCCGATGGTCATGATGATTCCTTCTCTTGAATTCACTACCTTCCCCCGGAGGGGGAAGGTGTCGCGCAGCGACGGATGGGGGATGTTGAAGACGGACTCCCGCGTTCGTCTTCAACATCCCCATCCGCCCTTCGGGCACCTTCCCCCTCCGGGGGAAGAAAAGGTTATCCGCCACGAAAGCCCGTGGCGACGACGTACATCTCGGCCGAGTCGGCGCGGCTGGCCGGTGGCTTGATGTGCTTGACCTTCTCGAAGTCGCGCTTGAGCTGTTCGAGCAGGCCGCGCTCGGTGCCGCCGCGCAGCACCTTGGCGACATAGACGCCACCCGGCCGCAGCACCTCGCGCGCGAACGCGTGCGCCGCCTCGGCGAGCGCCATGATGCGCGCGTGGTCGGTCGGCGGATGGCCGCTGGCGGCGGCGGCCATGTCGCTCAGCACCACGTCGGTCGGTCCGCCGAGCTTGGCGCGCAACAGGTCCGGCGCGTCGTCGGCCATGAAGTCGTGGTGCAGGATCTCGGCGCCGGCGATGGGGTCGATGGCGGTGATGTCGATGCCGATCACCTGCCCGCCCTTCTCCGGCTTGACGCGCTCGACCGCGACCTGGGTCCAGCCGCCGGGCGCGCAGCCGAGATCGACGACGCGCGCGCCGGGCTTGAGGAAGCGCAGATCGTCGTCCATTTCGCGCAGCTTGAAGGCGGCGCGCGAGCGATAGCCCTGGCGCTTGGCTTCCTGCACATAGGGATCGTTGAGCTGGCGCTCGAGCCACAGGGTCGAGCCGATCTTGCGCCCACGCGCCGTCTTCACACGCACGGCCTTGGCGCGGCCGGTGAAGCGGGTGCCTCCCTTGCCGCCTTGCTTGTTCGCCGCCATGGTCAGCTATCGTCGCGCGCGTAAAGCGGATCGGCGTCGCGATCGGCCTCGCGCATCAGGTCGACCAGCACGCCCTCGCGCAGGCCGCGATCGGCGACGCGGATGGAGCCCACCGGCCACATCCGGCACACCGCCTCGAAAATCGCGCCGCCGGCCAGCGCCAGGTCGGCGCGGTCGGTGCCGATGCACGGCACCTGGGTGAGCTCGCGCACCGACATGCGCGAGAGTTCCGCGCCGATGCGCAACACCGTGTCGCGCGCCAGCGACGCGCCGTCGACCGCGGCGCGGCTGTAACGGCGCAGGCCGAGATGGTGGGCGGCCATGGTGGTGACCGTGCCCGAGGCGCCGATCATCTGCACCTCGCCGGCGCCGGCGCGCTTGTGCACGTCGTTGGCGGCGCAGAATGGCTTCAGCGCGGTCTGGATCAGGCCGACCATGCCGTCATAGACGCCATTGTCGAGCGGCCGCTCCCGGGGCTGGCCGCACAGCATCGCCTCGGTGAGCGTCACCACGCCCCAGGGGATCGACACCATGTCGATGATGCCCAGCTCCACGCCGCCGGGCAGGTCGGGCCGCGCCCGGACCATGACCCAGACGACCTCGGTCGAGCCGCCGCCGATATCGACCAGCAGGGCGTAGGGTCGGGCCGGGTCGATCAGCGACTGGCAGCTCGCCAACGCCAGACGCGCCTCCTCGGCGGCGCTGATGATCTCCAGATTCAGCCCGACTCGCTGACGCACGTCAGACAGAAAATCCGCGCTGTTGGCGGCGCGGCGGCAGGCTTCGGTGGCGATGTGGCGCGAGCGGGTGACGCCGGCGCGATGGATTTTCGCGGCGCAGACCTCCAGCGCGTCCAGCGTGCGGTCGATCGCCTGCTCGCAGAGCCGTTCGCGATCGCCGATGCCCTCGCCCAGCCGCACCGGGCGCGAAAAGGCGTCGACGACGTCGAAACCGGTGGCCGAGGCGCGCGCGACCAGCAGGCGGCAATTGTTGGTGCCGAGATCGATCGCGGCATAGGTATGGGCGAACCGGCCACGCCGCCACCCGCCTATGTGCTCCGCTGCCGTCACCGTCACCCCGTCCTCTGCGCACCCATGTCGGTCGGTCATGGTAGCGCCAAGGCGTTCAGGCGGCGAGGAAAATCCAGCCGGAACGGTCGCGTCCGACCGTCATGCCGCTCACGGCGAGGGCTTGAGCTCATGCGAGCAGCGCGACATCAGACCATGAAGTCGTCATGGGACAGCACCAGCGCCACCGCCACCCGACGCGCGAGAAACGCCGCGCACCAGATCGCGGACTGCTGCATCGCTGCCCGAAACGCCCAGATTGTGCGCCTCGGCGCCGGAGTCGTGGCCCGCTGCGCTGAAGAACGGCCTGCCATCCCGCCTCACGAAGACTCTCTTGGTCATGCGCTGGCCGCGGCTACTGATGTCGTCGTGGCAAGCGCTGCGATCTCCATTTCACCGAGCGTCTCCTTCTCCAGGAGCTTTCGGGCGATCCGTTCCAGGGCCTCCCTGCGCTCGCGCAGAAGATCGACGGTCCTCTCAAAAGTCTCGTCCACGATACGCTTCACCTCTTCGTCGATCGCTGAAGCGGTTTCCTCGGAATAGGAACGTTCCTGAGCCCCGTAATATGGCTGGTTCGTCCCGAGAAACGACCGTCGGTCCTTTTCCAGGGCGACGTGCCCGAGCCTCTCGGTCATGCCATAGCGCATGACGATGGCGCGCGCGATATCCGTGACCTTGGCCAGATCGTCGGCGGCACCGGTGGAAAGATGCCTGAATACGATCCATTCCGCCGCGCGTCCGCCGAGCAGCACCGCCATCTTGTTTTCCAGCTCCTCGCGCGTCATGAGGAAGCGATCCTCCGTCGGCCGCTGGATCGTGTAGCCGAGCGCGCCCACGCCGCGCGGGATGATGGAGACCTTATGAACGGGATCAACGCCGGGCAGCGCCATGGTGACCAGCGCATGGCCGGTTTCGTGGTAGGCAACGATCTCGCGCTCCTTCGGATTGAGGAGCCTGTTGCGCTTTTCAAGCCCCGCCACGATGCGCTCGACCGCGTCGTTGAAGTCCTCCATCGTCACGACATCGGCCTTGCGGCGCGTCGCCAGCAGCGTCGCCTCGTTGACGAGGTTAGCGAGATCGGCCCCCGTGAAGCCCGGGGTGAGCGCGGCAATCTTCTCCGCGTCCACGGTCGGCGCGAGCTTCGCCCTCTTCAGATGGACGTTCAGGATCTGGATCCGACCGATCTTGTCAGGCCGATCCACCAGGACTTGGCGGTCGAATCGGCCGGCGCGCAGCAGGGCCGGATCAAGGATCTCCGGGCGGTTGGTCGCGGCCAGCAGCACGAGGCCCGTCGATGAATCGAAGCCGTCCAATTCGACGAGGAGCTGGTTGAGCGTCTGCTCCTTCTCGTCGTGGCCGCCCGCAAGCGGTCCGATGCCGCGGGCCCGGCCGAGGGCATCGAGCTCGTCGATGAAGACAATCGCTGGTGCCTTGGCGCGCGCCTGCTCAAACAGATCGCGCACGCGGGCCGCGCCAACACCGACGAACATCTCGACGAACTCGGACCCCGAGATCGAGAAGAAGGGGACGCCCGCCTCGCCAGCGACGGCCTTGGCCAGCAGCGTCTTGCCGGTGCCTGGCGGGCCGACGAGGAGTACACCCTTGGGCATGCGCCCGCCGAGCCGCCCATAGCCCTGCGGGTCCTTCAGAAAATCGACGATCTCCTTCAGTTCGTCCTTCGCCTCATCAACGCCGGCGACGTCCTCGAAGGTAACGCCGGTGTCCTTCTCGACGTAGACCTTCACCTTCGACTTACCGATCTGCATCAGGCCGCCGCCGATACCCCCACCCATCCGCTTGAGCACGAATATCCAGATGCCGATGAAGATCACCGCGGGCAAGATCCAGGACAGGAGGTCGCGCAGGAAAGTGCTTTCGATCTGGCCACTGACGACGACGCCGTGCTGCTGCAGGTCGCGGGCAAGGTCAGGCTCGACCCGCGTCGTGATGAACATCGACCGGCCGTCGACGGGCTGCTTGAAGCGGCCCTGGATGAAGCGGTCCGACACGGCCACTTCGGCGATCATGCCCTCCCGCAAATAGGTCTCGAATTGACTGTAGGGAAGCTGCGCCACTTGCGTGGTCTTCGTGAACCAATACTGAAACGCCACGAGGCACAAGAACGCCGCGATCCAGTACCAGATGTTGAATTGAGTTTTCCTGTCCATTTCCATCGCCGCCGCCTCCCGTTACCTGATGATCAGCAGCAGGCGGCCGCCATTTCGGGAGAGCTCGACGGCGAGGGTGGCCTGACGGTCGGAGGTCCAACGGCTGATATCGTCGACTGATGTCACGGGCATTCGGTTGACTGCCAGGATCATGTCGCCTGGGCGAAGGCCTGCGCGCGCGGCGCGACTGCCGGGCGTTACGCTATCGACAACCACGCCGTCCGATCCGCTCTCTTGCGCCTCCTGCCGAGAGGCGTCTCGCACGCTTGCGCCCGCGAACGCCGTTCCGGCCAACCGGGAGGACGCGATACGCCCGCCTGCTTCGATCCGGATCCTGATCTCGCGCACACCGTCGTTGCGAGCCACCGTTAACCTGACGTCGCTTCCAGCGGGTGTGAGGCCGATCCGGTTGCGCAGGTCGGTCGATCCGACAACGGCGCGTCCGTCAATAGCGGTGACGACATCGCCAACCCGCAAACCGGCGCGCTCGGCCGGTGAGCCCGACTCGACATTGGCGATCACGGCACCACGCAGGTCGCCGAGCCCAAGGGCCCCCGCGAGATCCGGAGTCACGTCCTGAATGCTTATGCCGATCCGGCCGCGGCGGACCTCGCCATGAGCAGCGAGCTGGCTCATGACGGTAACCGCCATGTTACTGGGCACCGCGAAGCCGATGCCGATATTGCCACCGGCCGGGCTTAGGATCGCCGTGTTGATTCCGACGAGCTTGCCGTCCAGCGTGACCAGCGCACCGCCCGAATTTCCCGGGTTGATCGAGGCGTCCGTCTGGATGAAATCCTCATAGCCTTCGTTGTTGATGCCACTGCGCCCGAGCGCGCTGACGATGCCGGAGGTCACCGTTTGGCCGAGGCCGAACGGGTTACCGATGGCAACAACATAGTCACCGACCTTCAGGCGATCGGAGTCGCCGATCTCCAAGGCTACGAGATTGCGGCTTTGGACCTTGAGCAAGGCGATGTCCGTCGCCTGGTCCGAGCCGACAAGCTCGGCGGGCAGGCGCCGTCCATCCTTCAGAGTCACCGCGATTTCCCGGGCGTTCGCCACAACATGGTGATTGGTGAGCACGTGGCCTCGCGCCGCGTCGACGATCACACCAGAGCCGGCGCTCACGCGCTGCTGAGGCGGCAGGCTGTCCGGCAGGTTGAAAAAGCGCCGGAAGAACGGGTCGTTGTAGAGCGGGTTGGACGCTGCGGGCGTCTCCGAAATGACAGAGATGTTGACGACCGCGGGAGTGACCCGTTCAAGAACAGGCGCAAGAGTCGGAAGTTGCCCCGCTATGCCCGGAACCGCCTGTGCGATGGCAGCAGAAGGCAGTCCGACCGCGATCGCGGCCGCCGCCCAGAGAACGATGATAGTTCGACGAACGACAGTGTCCTTTCTGATCATGAGCAATCTCCGTTTGGCCCATTGGCCTCCTCCTTTCCGCCTGAGATCAGACGGAAGATGTACAAACCGTCCCGGCATACGAGCCGGACCAGTTGCGCCGACATGCATGACGCCGTTGACAGCGGACGGTCGCCGACGAGCCCGATGCTACGGCCGGCGACCTCAGAGACCACATCGCGGCCGCCACCACGGTCGGCGCGCAGCGGTCCGGCAGAACGTTCTCGCAATCGCAGACGATAGATGGGTGCATGGCTGCAACTCACGCCGCCTTTCGTGCGCTGCTTGCTCCGCCGCCGGCCGCGGCCTTACTCACCAGCAAGGCCCGCTTGAGCTCGTCCAGACGGGCTGCGTCCGAGAACGGACGCGTGATGCGCTCCGCGCGAGCCGCTGTCTGAGCGCGTTCGGCGTTGCCCTCCACGACATAGGCCAAACCTTGCCGTTCAGCGTAGCGAACCGCTGAATCGAGCGTCGGAAAGCTGAGCTCGACTTGGGTCAACGTGTCGTTGCTGCCAGTCCAGCCCATCAGCGGCTCGATGAACGGCGCGCTGCGAGGCTCGAAACGGAGTTTCCAACCTTTCGTGCGCGCCTTTCCCGAAGTCATCACCGACCGGGACGGCTTGTAGATCTGTGCAACCGCGTCCCCCGGGAACATCGAGTGCCCTATCAGAAGCGGCGGAACCCAATTGTCGTTGGCGGACCACGTCCACGGCCTGCCAGCTGACATGCCGTTCTCCGTCTGTCTGCGTTTCTCCATCATTGCTTATCCCTCCCATTCTGGCGAAGCACGCCGCTGACGGCGGCCTATCGGCCCGCCGCCAGCGATCGGCCTGTCAGCTCTTGATCGCGATGCGCTTCACCTGCGACTGCGCCTTCGCGCTCTTCGGCAGCACGATGTTCAGCACGCCGTTCTTGAACCGCGCGGCGATCTCGTCATCGTCCACCTCGACGCCGAGCGGAATGCGGCGCTCGAAGCGGCCGTAGAAGCGTTCCGAGAACTGCTTGTCCTTGTCCTCGGCTTCCGAGCGCTTCTCGCCCTTCAGCGTCAGCACGCCGTCACCGAGCAGGACCTCGATGTCCTTCTCGTCGAGGCCGGGTACTTCCGCGCTAACCCTGATCTCCTTGTCGGTCTCGGCGATCTCGACATTCGGCCAGGCCGCGCTGAACGACGACAGAGAACTGAACGCCGGCAGGCGGCTGTCGACGGAACGGAAGACGTCATCAAAGAGCCGGTTCATCTCGCGGCGCAGCGAAAGAAACGGGCTACGGTCCTCGTCACGAAGCATGATGGGGGCCGGGTTGTTGGCGCGGCCCCACGGGATCAGATCACGGACACTCATGTCGCTTCTCCTTCTGTTCGGAATTGGCAAAGCTTTCCCGTGGGTGCCGGGCGCGCTGCCCGGCACCTTCCAGGAACCGCGCTAACAGAAAGCCTCAGGCGGCGCGTCTCTCGGTTTCGGCCTGCATGGCCTCGTCCCTCAGCAACGCCTCGCCGGTCGTGATGCCGATCCGACGCGGCTTCATGTCCTCGGGGATCTCGCGCTTCAAGATGACGGTCAGCAGACCGTTCGCGAGGTTAGCGCCTAGGACTTTCACGTGGTCGGCAAGCTCGAAGCGGCGTTGGAATGTACGGCCCGCAATACCGCGATGCAGATACTGCCGTTTCTCCTCAGCCTCGCCGGACTTCTGGCCCACTATCATGAGCACGCTCTGCTCCTGCGTGATGATCAGCTCGTGCTCGGTGAAACCGGCCACCGCCATCGTGATTCGATACTCGTCCTCACCCGACTTGACGATGTCGTAGGGCGGCCAATTGTCGATGGACGCGACGCGTCTCGCATTCTCGAGGGCGTTCAACATCCGGTCGAAGCCAACGCTCGAGCGGAACAGGGGAGAGAAGTCGAAAACGGCGCTCATAGCCACATCCTCCTTTGAGCAACATGGATACAAGGCTCCCCTGGATCGCCGGGCGCCGCTGGCACCCACTCGACCCATGCCGGCCCCAGGATTGGCGGCCGACGCCCTGTGATCTAGTTCAGCGCCTTATCAGTTCAAGACGGCTCGGCGCCGGATCAGTCTCGAACGCGATCGAACCGCCAAGCCCTCGAACTACCCGCGCAGCGGATTCGGGTTGGTCAAGGCGGCCTGCCCCTGAAGGCGAAAAGAGCCGGGATCGGTTGAGCGCCATATCGGCGCGCCGCTTCAGGATTCGCGTCCACATCGCCAACCGCCTCGCATGACGTCTCGCGGCGATGGTTCCACGGGCTGGCGAAGTGGCGTGGCCGATGTCTTGCCGCGCCCCGTCCAACGCTTGCAAAGCCGGCCTCCGGCCGCTACACCCCTGCCCGGCCGTCGGCCCCTGCTGGGGGATAGTTTAACGGTAGAACAACCGGCTCTGACCCGGTTAGTCTAGGTTCGAATCCTGGTCCCCCAGCCAATCTCCCTAGAATCCTGATTTAGTGGGCCTTTTTGGAACCGACGCCCCCGTTGTCCGGGCGCGGCTCATTCGATCCAGCCGTCCGATTTCGGCCGCTTATGGTCCTCATCCCGGCGTTGGAACAACCCCGCCCAAGGCCCCGGGATATCGCATCGAGAACGCCTTCTGTCGTCTTCAGGACTGCCGAGGGCGCTCTCGAGGGATGTCGTGCGCCAACCCGCCTGAGGCGACGCGGTTCAGCCGATATACCCGTTGCCGTTGAGGTCCTGTTCGAAGCCATTCTCGAGCGCTCGCAGCACAGGATCGCTCGCCGACACCACGCCGAGCACCGACGAGGCGTAGTTTCCAGCGCTGTTGGTATGCCAGACGGTGAACTGGTCGGCCGTGCCGTTTTTCCAGACCACGTCATAGCCGCCGCCCGATGCCTCGGCGCTGATCGGCGTCCATGCGCCGAACTGACCGGCGATGACGTCTTTGCCCTGATACTTCAGCGTCTGAGCGGGGTTGCCGGCCTCTTCGACGAAAAAGAGATCGGCGATCGCGCGCAGGTCGGTCGCCCCATTCAGCTCGATCACCGTCGTGTCCAAGCCGACCATCCCGTCATTGTTGAGGTCTTGGGTGAAATCGGCTTCGAGCGCTTGCAGCGTGTAGGTGCTGCCCGCCACGACACCGGTCACCGACGAGGCGTAGCTGCCGCTGCCGTTGATATGCCAGACGGTGAACTGGTCGGCCGTGCCGTTTTTCCAGACCACGTCATAGCCGCCGCCCGATGCCTCGGCGCTGATCGGCGTCCATGCGCCGAACTGGCCGGCGATGACGTCGGCGCCGAAGTACTTCAACGATTGGGCTGAGCCGCCGGCGTCTTCGACGAAGAAGCGGTCGACGACCGCGTTCAAGTTGGTCGATCCGTTCCCCTCGATCTCGGTCGTGACAGGACCGATTGTCCCGTCGCCGTTGAGGTCGTGGGCGAAGCCGGTCTCGAGCGCCTGCAGCGCGTACGTACCGCCCGACACGGCGCCGATCACCGATGAGACGTAGTGGCCGCCACTGTTGGTATGCCAGACGGTGTACTGGTTGGCGGTGCCGTTCTTCCAGGCCACATCGTAGCCGCCGCCCGATGCCTCGGCGCTGATCGGCGTCCATCCCCCGAACTGGCCGGCGATGACGTCGGCGCCGAAATACTTCAGCGAGGGGCCCGACGCGCCGCCGTCGTCGAGGAAAAAGCGGTCCACGACGGCGCTCAGGCTGGTCGACCCGATCGTTTCGATTACAGTCGTGACGAGGCCGATTGTCCCGTCACCGTTGAGGTCATGGGCGAAGCTGGTCTCGAGCGCCTGCAGCGCGTAGGTGTTGCCCGACACGGCACCGATCACCGACGAGGTGTAGTGGCCGCTGCTGTTGGTGTGCCAGACGGTGTACTGATTGGCCGTACCGTTCTTCCAGGCGACGTTGTAGCCGCCGCCCGATGCCTCGCCGCTGATCGGCGTCCATCCCCCGAACTGCCCGGCGATGACTTCGGCGCCGAAATACTTGAGCGAGGGGTTGGCGCCGCCGTCTTCGACGAAGAAGCGGTCCGCGACGGCGCTCAGGCTGGTCGACCCACTCACCTCGATCTCCGTCGTGACGAGGCCGGTTGTCCCGTCGCTGTTGAGATCTTGGGCGAAGCTGGTCTCGAGCGCCTGCAGCGCGTAGGTGTTGCCCGACAAGACACCGGTCAGCGACGAAGTGTAGTGGCCGCTGCTGTTGGTGTGCCAGACGGTGTACTGATCGGCCGTGCCGTTCTTCCAGACCACGTCGTAGCCGCCGCCCGACGTCTCGGCGCTGATCGGCTTCCATCCCCCGAACTGGCCGGCGATGACGTCGGCACCGAAATACTTCAGCGCGGGACCAGGTGCGCCACCGTTGTCGACAAAGAAGCGATCGGCGACCGCGCTCAGGCCGGTAAAGCCATTCGTCTCGATCTCCGTCGTGGCGAAGCCGACTGTCCCGTCGCCATTGAGGTCCTGGTCGAATCTGGTCTCGAGCGCCTGCAGCGCGTACATGCCGCCCGATACGACGCCGAGGGCCGACGACGTGTAGTTGCCGCCGCTGTTGATGCGCCAGACGGTGTACTGGTCCGCCGCGCCGTTCTTCCAGACCACCTCGTAGCCGTCTCCCGACGGCTCGGCGCTGATCGGCGTCCATGCGCCGAACTGACCTATGACGACGTCCACGCCGGAAAACTTCAGCGTGGGAGTCGACGAACCGGAGGCGATGACGTAGAGGCCGTCGACCTCGCTCAGGCTGGCCAATCCATTCGCTTCAATAAGGACAGACATATCCCACTCCCCCGAACAACCATTTCCCGATTCGCCGGACCAACCGCGGCGCTGAACTATCCAAACCGCCTACCGCCCCATCACGCCAGCGGTGGTCAACGCTCCCGAAACGTGCGCGCGATCTGCTCGCGCAGGGGCTTGAACAGGTAGCCCAACGGGCTACGCGCATCGGTCTGGATGAAGGCTTCGATCGGCATTCCCGGCAGGAGCCGGAAATCGCCGAGCTTCTTGAGGTCGATATCCGACAAGCCGATCCGCACGACGTAGTACGACATGCCCGGCATCTGGCCGGACTGGGTATCCTTCGTCAGGTCGGCCGAAACCCGCGTCAGCACGCCGGAGATGTCGGGCGACGTGCGCTGGTTGCCGGCCATGACGCGAATGAGGGCGTGCGAGCCTTCCGAAACCTGATCGATATCCTGCGGCGCGACCTTGGCCTCGACGACCAGGGCGTCGCTCTGCGGCACGATCAGCATGATCGTCTCGCCGGTGCCGATGACGCCGCCGACCGTGTGGACGGCGAGGCTGTGCACCACCCCGGCCTGCGGCGCGCGGATATCGACGCGACGGAGCTGATCCTCGGCGGCGGTCAGTCGCTCGCGCAGTTCCGCGGTACGCCCCTGGACGTCGCGCAGCTCCTTGAGCACCTCCGTGCGGAAATCCTGATCGAGCTGGATGATCTGCAGCGCGGTTTCGCTGATCTTCCCGCGGGCGCGCGCGGTCTCGGCAACGTAGTGGCCCCGCTCTCCATCGAGACGGGCCCGGTCGCGCTCGAGCAGCATCACGCGCGAGATCGGCACCAGCTTCCGGGCCCACAGATCGCGGAGCCCCTCGAGCTCGGTGGTGATGAACTTGATCTCGAGTTCCTTGGCGGCGATCTGCGCCTTCAATCCGCTGATCTCCTCCTCGCTCTGGGAGATCCGTTCACGCAACTGGGCGCGATGGCCGGACCGGGCGCTGCCCCGGTTCTCGAACAGCTTCACCTCGTCGATCATCGACTGCTTGACCGCCTTCTCCCCCGCGCGGGCGACCAACTCGTCGGGAAACACCAGGCTTTCGCCCCCGTCGCGTTCCGCGATCAGCCGCGCCTGCCGCGACAGCAGCTCGTCGAGCTGCGACCGCACCATGCCCAGCGTGGCGCGCGTTACGGTATCGTCGAGGCGCATCAGGACCTGTCCGGCCTCGACCTTGTCGCCTTCGCGCACCAGGATTTGCCCGACGATGCCGCCCGCGGAGTGCTGGACCTTCTTTACGTTCGACTCGACGACGATCGAACCCGAGGCGATCACCGCGCCGGACAACTCGCTGAAGGTCGCCCAACCGCCAAAGCCGCCGACGAGGACGAGGGCGAGCACAAGGCCCAGACGATTGAGCCGGGCGATCGCCTGGCGCGGCGTCTGATCCGGTCGCGTGACGTCGGGAGCTGCCATGTCATGCACCGCCGGCGTTCTCGCCGACGACCTTCAGATTGACGTTGGGAACCGGCTGGGCCGGCCGAGGCGCGAGGCGCTGCATGATCTCGTCGCGCGGCCCGAACATCATCTGGGTACCGCCGCTCACGACCAGCACCTTGTCGCAGACGGCGAGTGCCGACGGGCGGTGGGCGATCAGGACGACGATCGCGCCGCGCGCTTTGGCGTCCTTGATGGCGTGCGCCAGCGCCGCTTCGCCTTCGGCGTCGAGATTGGCGTTCGGTTCGTCGAGCACGATCAGGAACGGGTCGCCATAGAGCGCGCGCGCCAGGGCGATGCGCTGCCGCTGGCCGCCGGAGAGGGCGGCCCCCGCCTCGCCGAGCGGCGTGTCGTAGCCCGACGACAGCTGCACAATCATTTCGTGCGCGCCGGCGGCACGCGCCGCCTTCAGCACCGCCTCGCTGTCGGGCGCCTCGGCCATGCGCGCGATGTTCTCGGCGACCGTGCCGTCGAAGATCTCCACATTCTGCGAGACGAAGCCGATATGACGGCCCAGCGCCGTGGAGTTCCACTGATCGATGGCCGCTCCATCGAGCCGGACCGAGCCGCGCCCTGGCTGCCAGATGCCGACCAGGACCCGGGCCAGCGACGTCTTGCCGGACCCGCTCGGCCCGACGACGCCGACCGCTTCGCCGGCCGCCAGCCGGAAGCGCACATCGCGCAGGACCGCGTTGCTCCGGTCGGGTGTGACGATGGTCAGCTGCTCGACATCGAGGCTGCGTTGCGGGCGCGGCAGGGTCGTCTGGGCTTTCGCGACCGGCATCCGCGAGAGCAGCTCCGACAGCCGCCGTACGCCCTCGCGCGCGCCGACGAAGCCGCGCCAGTTGCCGATCGCCGTCTCGATCGGCGCCAGCGCCCGGCCCATCATGATCGAGGCCGCCATCATGGCGCCGGCGGTCAGCTCCTGATGAATGACCAGATAGGCGCCCACACCGAGGATCAGGGACTGAAGCAGCAGCCTGACGACCTTGGTGATCGCGCTATAGGTGCCGATCACGTCGGTCGAGCGTTGCACGGCGCCGAGATATCGGCTGTTCACGGCGTTCCAGCGCTTGGCCAGCGCCGGCATCATGCCAAGCGCGACGGCCGTCTCGCTGTTGCGCCGGCTTCCTTCGATCAGCGCGGCGCGCAGGCCGGTGTCGCGAGCCAGGACCTTCGACGGATCACGGCTGGAGCGTTCGGTGAGGAACGTCAGCGCGATCAGGATGAGCACGCCGGCCAGCGAGAGCACGCCCAGCCAGACGTTGATCAGAAAGCACACGAACAGGAAGACCGGCACCCAGGGCAGGTCGACGATGGCGATCGGACCACCACCGCTGAGGAACCCGCGGATCTGGTCGAGGTCGCGGACCGGTTGATGCGCTTCGCCGGGCTGGCGGGCGACGATGCCCAGCTGGATGACCGAATCGTGCACGGTGGTCGCCAGCTGCTGATCGAGCGCGGCCGAGGCGCGCGCGACGATGCGGCCGCGGATCAGGTCGAAAGCGCCCTGGAAGGCATAGGCGCCGACCAGGCAGACCGTCAGCGCCACCAGGGTCGGCACGCTGCGCGACGCCAGGACGCGATCGTAGATCTGCAGCATGTAGAGCGGCGCGGCGAACATCAGGATGTTGGCCACGCCCGAGAACAGCGCCACGCTCCAGAACGCGCGGCGGCAATCCTGCAGCGCCTTCGCGACATCGGGATGGGTGGGTGTTAGCTGAAGGGTCCGCTGATTCACGACACGCACGACGCAGGAGTGGCCAACGAAATTAGCGCGATGCCGCGGGACCGAAACGGCGCGGTCCGCCCGCGCCAGGTCGTGCCGACGTCATACCCGAACAGAACAAGTACATCCGCAATCATGGTAATACGTTCTTTATAAGGAACTGAGTAAATACTAGAGGATAAGCAGTAAATAGTCGAGATATTGTAATCTATATTTCCGATAAATCAGTCAGTTACTAAGCCTTATTTCCCAGCGTCGTGATCGAGATCTTGCCGTCTTTACCCATGGTGCGAAGCTTCACCTGCTTGCCCTTGAATTGCGTCTCCTCGAGCCGCTTGACGAACTTCGGAATGGCCCGGCGGTCGCCAGCGACGGCGATGAGCCAGGGGATGTCGCCGGAGGCCCACTCGCTGGGCCGCAGCAGCAGCGGCTTGTCGAGATCCTTGGACAGCCGCTTGTCGATTTCCGGCGATACCGTCGCCCACAGCGCCACGGCGACGGGTACCAGCAGGACGCTGTCGGCGGGCGACTTCGTCTCGGCCCCCGGTGCACCGGCCGGCTTCTCCGCGCGGGACTGGGCGATGCGCCACTGTCCCGACAGGATCGGCGGGATGACCAGCCATTCGAGCTCGGCGAGGCGGAGGTTCTTGAAGCCGGGATCGCGCATGAGCACGGCGACGACGTCGGCGAAGGTCTGCGCCATCCGTTCGCGGCGCGCGGCGCTGCTGCGGGCGGTCGACGTCATGCCGGCCGCAGCCGGCTGGCCGCCCGCACCATTGGCGGCGGCGTGAACTGAAACGGATTCTGACTGAAAATTATTCATCGTATCCCCCGGGCTGGTTCCAGCCTTGCTTCGCGGCACGCCCAATATTGTGGGTTGCCCGTCCTGCTAAACGCATCGTGGCCACGGGCGGGCGAGTATGGTGCCCGCCCGTGGATATTCATCAGACCAGGTCGAAGTGAGCCGCGGTGACAGACGCGTTGGCCTGGAATATGCCGATGAGCGACAGTTCCGCAGCCGACGTCTCGCCACCGCCCGCCTGGACCCACTGCCAGAGCGAGAAGTTGTTGCCATCGGAGGCGTCGGCCACCAGCAGCACATCCTCGCCGTTGCCCGCGTCCGTGAAGTTGAACTTCGTGTTGAAGGCGGTCGACACGGATGCCGCATTGCCGAGATCGGCTGTCGTCACAGCGCTGTTGAGCAGTATTGCCTCGATGTCACCGTTGCCGGTTCCGATGTCGACCGTGACAGCGGCCCCACCGGCGGTCTGCACGGAGAACAGGAAGCTGTCGTTGCTGTTGCCGTCGTCGAGGGCTGTGTCGAGCGCCCCGCCGAAGACCACCCTGTCGATCTGCGCGGCCGTACCGGTCGCGTCGAAGTTGCTGACGGTGTCGCCGAACTCCGTCGTGTTGTCGAACCTGATCGTATCCTGCGCATCGTCGTCGGCCGCGCCGGTGTTGATCACGTCCGCGCCCACGCCACCGATCAGGAGATCGCCGGCCGCGCCGCCGTCGAGCGTATCGGCGCCGCCGCCGCCGGTCAGCGCGTTGGCCGCGCCGCTGCCGGTCAGGACGTCGACCTGCGCCGTTCCGACCACGTTCTCGACGCTGGTGAGCGACGCGAAGCCGCTCGCCGTCCCCGCACCCAGGTTCACGGTCACCCCGACGGTCGACCCGCTGTAGTCCACCGTATCGCCGGTGCCGGCACCGAGGTTCGCGTTGATGGCTTCGACGCCGGTGACCGCGCCGCCTTCGATCGGCGAGAGCACCGAGCCATTCCACACCACATCGAGCGTGTCGTTACCCGCGGTACCGAGGATGTTCAAGGTGTCGGTACCCGAGCCGCCATCGACCACATCGGCGCCGTCACCGATGGTGTAGTTGATCGTGTCGCTGTCGGCGCCGCCGTTGAGCGTGTCGGTGCCGGTGCCGCCCGTGAGGGTGTCGTTGCCGGCGTCGCCGTTCAACGTGTCGTTGCCGCCGTCGCCGGCCAGCACATCGCTGCCGCCGCCGCCGCTCAGCACGTTGACGCCACCGTTGCCGGTCAAGGCATCGCCGCCGGATCCACCGATGAAGTTCTCGATCGATACGACGACATCGGAGGTGGCGGCCGTGGTGCCCGACCCGCCGACGAGGATCGGCGCGGCACCACCCAGGTTGACCGTCAGGCCCGTGGCGTAGGCCGAATAGTTGGCGGTATCGGTACCGGCGCCGCCATCGAGCGTGTCGCGAAGGTTGTCCACCGTCGCGACCAGCGTGTCGTTGGCGCCGCCGCCGGCGAGCACGTTGGCGGCGGTGTTGCCGGTCAGCGTGTCGGCCTGGTTGCTGCCCGTCAGGTTCTCGAAGTTGAGCAGCGTGTCGGCCTCGCCGCCAGCCACCCCGTCGACATCCTGCGCGGTCGCGATCGCGAGGGAGATAACGACCCCCGTGGCCGCGTTGGCATAGCTCACCGTATCCGTGCCGCCCTGGCCGTTCAGCGTATTGCTGCCGCTGTTGCCAGTGATGACGTTGTTCGAGCCGTTACCGGTGCCGTTGATGTTGGCGGTGCCGAGCAAGGTCAGGTTCTCGACGTCGCCATCGGTGATCGTGTACGTGGCGCCCGCCGTCGTCAGCAGGGCCTGCACGAGGTCGGTACCATCGCCGCCGAACTCCTGGACGACGTCAGCGGTGTCATGGACGGTGAACGTGTCGTTGCCGGAGTCGCCGACCAGCGTGTTGGTCTGGCCCGCGAGCCCGATCAGATTGTCGTCGCCGTTTCCGCCGGTGACGTTCTCGATGTTGGCGATCGAGGTGAAGCCCGAAGCCGTTCCGGTCGTCAGGTTGACCGTGACGCCAGCCGCCGAGCCCTGATAGTTCAACGTATCGGTACCGCCGAGCATGTCGGCGGTCACGGACTCGACGTTGACGATCGTGCCGTTTCCGCTGTCGCCGAACTCCGTCAGCGCGGTGCCGTTGAACGTCACCAGCAGTGTCTCGCCGCCGGTCGTTCCGGTGAGCACCAGTGTGTCGAAGTCGGCGCCACCGTCGACATCGTCGTCGTCGTCGCCGGCGGTCCACCTGATGGTGTCGTTGCCGCCGCCGCCGAAGATGACGTCGTCGTTGTCGCCGCCGGTGAGCTGGTCGTTGCCTTCGCCACCGTCCAGCACGTCTTCCTCGTCCATGCCGAACAGCACGTCGTCGCCGCCCAAGCCCACGAGGCGATCGTCGCCGTCGTCACCGTAGACGATGTCGGTCAGGCCGCTGCCGGAGATGGTGTTCCCGGCATCCGTCCCGGTCCTGATGTTGAAGACTTCGTTCGTGAAAAGCCCGCCGCTGTCCGTCGACCGGACGTTGAGCACGTAGGTCGTGTTCGCGGCCAGGCCACCGGTGCGCGACACGACGCCACCACTCGTCACCACGAACGCCGCGTCGCCTACCTGTTTGGTGTATGTGTGTGTGCCGCCATCGAGATCGACGGTGCTAAGGTTGGCGATCACGTCTGGCGAGCCCAGCGTGCCCGGTAGCGTCGACTCCGTCGGCCGCACGCCGTTCCAGCCGATGTCGCTCGGCGTCGCGGTGGGCGTACCCTCCACCACCATGTCGTTGAGCAGGATGGTGAACTGGCGCACCGCGACCAGGGTTCCGCCAAGTGCCGGATCGGTGTCGTAGCTGTTGATGACAACCTGGTACTGGTTGTCGACCGGTGACTGGACCGCCTCGTAATCCAGCATCGTCGGCCCGCCCTGGTCGACCACCAGGGAGTAGCGCGGGAAGTTGTTAACGTCGACGCCGTTGCGGATGACCTTGAAGCGGCCGCCGGCGTTGTTGGCGGGATCGATCTGGTGGAACAGCGTGTTCAGATCGACGTCGGCCGGCGGGTTGCCGCCGATCGGCTCCGGATCGTAGTCGAGGTTGAAGGGGATCTGCAGCCCGACGATCGTGCCGCTCAGCGCGTTCTCGCTGACGCTGTACGCCACGGTCGGATTGTCCGTCGGCGCCGAGTAGACACGCTCAGTCACGCCGTTGACATCCTTGAACACGGCGACCGCGCGCAGGACATGCCCCGGATCGACGGAGCGAACGGTGTAGGTCTGCGATGTCTGGATCGTGGTCCAGCCAGAGTTGTTGCCGAACTCCGTGGTCTGCCACTCGAAGTTCAGGCCGATCGGCAACCCATTCGAGCCGAGCGGCGCTTCACTGGAACCGATACCGGTCAGGGTCGGGACCAGGACCTGGCCGACATAGGGCGTGACCTTACCGTCATATGGCGTGGGATCGCCGATCGTCACGACGCCGCCACTGATGATTGAGCCGGGGCCAGCGATCCTGATGGTCTGGTCGGCGAAGGTGAGGCGCTCGATATTCTTGAGCAGATCGGTGTCGTCGGTCAGCGCCCCTCGGCTGCTGGGGAGCTGGACCCCGTTGACGACCGCGCCGACAGCGCCGGTGTCGCGATCACGCACGGAGATGAAGCCGTCGCCATTCAGATCGTAGGCGGCCTGGACAACGCCACTGACGATCGCGCCCTCGCCTTCGATATCGTACTCGAGCTTGGTGCCCTGGAAGATCGCCGTGTCGACGTCGTTCGCGTCGTTCCTCGAGCCGACCAGGGCGACCTGGCTGCCATCGCTGTTCAGGATCTCGCGCACGACGCTCATGTTGCCGGGGCTGATGGTGCGATCCAGCATCAAGGACGTCAGCGACCGGCCGCCAAAGGCCACGCTCGCATAGTTGGGGCTGCCATCGGCGTTGGTGTTGTAGACCTTGCCGGCGAACTCACCCATGACCGCGGTATCCGTGGTCATCGAATCCGCGGCGTACGTCCCCGCGTTCGGACCGGTCGGGATAACGATCTTGATGCGCACGTTCAGCCAGGCATCGCCGTCGAGGATGTCGTAGCCGCCGCGACCGCGCAGGAAGTCGCTGCCGTCACCGCCGAGCAGGATGTTGCCGTCGCGGAAGCTCGAGACCGGCGCGGAGCCGGGGACCGGCGACGCGCCGCCGAACAGCGTCTGTCGCGCACCGGCGTTGCCGCCGACGCCGATCGCGTCGCCCATCAGCCGTTCGAGGCCGGCGATGCGGTTGATGCCTTCCTGGGTGAGCAGGTGATCGGCGAACAGTTCGGTCGGCACCGAGTCGGGCGCCGATGAGCCGCCACCCTTGTGGCCGCGGTCGTCGCCGTCCAGCGTGTCGCCGTACTTCCAGCCCGACAGGGCCTCGACCTGGTCGAAGCGGTCGCGCAGGACATCTTCCGGGATGGTGGTGAAGATCGGGATCTGCAGGTCGAACTTGACGCCCGCGGTATCGTACTTGGCGATGCCCCAGTCGAAGCCGAACATGCCTTCGTAGCGATACACGCTGGGCCCGGAGCCCATGATGTCGTCGCCCGACTCCGCGTCGTAGTCGGTCTCGTCGCCCTGCCCGAACAGGACGTCGTGGCCGATGATCGGGCTGTTGAAGAACAGCTCCGAGTTCTCGCCGGCGATGGTGTCGAACCCACCGCCGCCTTCGACCCAGTCGTCGCCCTCGTTGCCGAGCAGGAAATCCTTGCCCATGCCGCCCAGGATGAAGTCGGTCCCGACGCCGCCGAACACCTCGCTGGCATCCTGGCCGAGCACGATGTAGTCCTGGCCCTGGTCGCCGAACAGCAGGTCGGCGCCGCGCGCGGAGGTGATGACGTCGTCGCCCTGGTTGCCGCGCAGCACGTCGTCGCCGAACGGATCCTCGATGATGTCGTTGCCCAAGCCGCCGAAGACGTCGTCCGACTCGGTCATGCCGTTGAGGTAGTCGTCGCCGCCGTCGCCCCACAGCGCGTCGATGCCGCTGTCGCCGTAGATCCGGTCGTTGCCCTCGGTGCCGCCAAGCACGTAGTGCTCGCCGCCCAGAACCCTGAGGTAGCCGCCGACATCGTGGACCACCGAGCCGACGGTGACGGTCGACGCTCCGGTGTAGTCGCGAACGACCTTGGGCCCGAGGATGCCCTCGAGGACCGGATTGCTGCCATCCCACAGCGGGTCGTTGCCGGCCGCCGCGCCGTTATAGTCGGCCTGGGCGATACCGCGATCGAGCTCGATGATGTGGTCGGGCGTGACGAACAGCGCGCCGTTGATATGCGTCGAATAGATGTCGCCCAGCGCGGTGTTGCGCATGACGATGTCGGCGAAGGTGTTGGGCTCGAGGTTGTTGAGGAAGTTCGTGCCCTGCGTCCGGGTCAGGTAGTACAGCCGGTCGCCGAACTGCAGATTCTCCATCTGCGCTTCGAAGACATAGTTGAACGTGACGCCCAGCATGCCGCCGAATTCCGGGCTCTTCTCGGCCAAGCCGCCGATCCACAGATCGACCAGGTTGAGGCCGCCCTTGTCGCCGGCATAGGCGTTGCGGGCGTTGAGGAAGTCGAGGCGGTCCAAGGCCACCGTACCATCCGCATCCGGGCCATCGACACCGAACACCAGCTCTTCGGCGGCCGCGCGCTTCTCGGCGAGCGTGCTGACCGAGGTAATGCTGGTGTGCGTGCCGTAGGCGGCGATGAAGTTGACGATCGACGCCGCGTTCTTGATGTTCTGCGCGAAATCGAACCAGCTCTCATAAGGCTTGAGGTCGGCGAGGCCGGTGTCGTTGTAGAGCTGCGCGCGGGTCTCGTTGAGCGAGGGGATGCCCGTCTCGCGGCCGCGCGAGAGGTTGAGCGCCGCCAGGTCGAGCGGCAGCCCGAGCAGGTTGCTGCGGACATCGGTGACGATGAACTCATCGATCGCGTTGCCGACGTCGAGCGACAGGCCGCGGATCAGGTTGGCGTTGATCTCTTCGAGCGTGGCGCCGCTGCCGATATAGGCCTGCGGATTGAGGAACACCGCCAGCAGCGTCTGCTGGTCGGTCTCGTTGTTGAGCAGATTGAGGTTGTTGTCCAGCCGGTCGACCGTGCCGGTCAGCATCGAGTGGCCGAAGCGGTACACCGTGTGGGCGAACTCCGCGACGATCGCCGGATTGACGTCGGGGCTGGTGTTGAAGACGAACGGGTCGACCATCGGCTGGATGCGCCGCGCGAACTCCTCGAACACCATATGCTGGTACTGCATCTCGGTCGCGAAGCGGGCCGCCTGGAACAGGCGCTCGCCGTCCCACACGAGACCGGCAGGGCTTGCCGGCACCGCCGCCACGTCGACCAGCAGCCACTCGTTGATGAAGGCGAGGTCGCCGGTGGCGATGATCGTCGCCTTGTTGGCGTCGACCAGACGGTTGTGCTCGGAGTGGAAGATGCTGTGGACGGCGGTCAGCGCGATGTTCTCGTTGCCGCGACCGTCGCCGGTGACGAAGTGCGCATTGAGCATCTCGTCGTCGTAGGTGTTCGCCAGTCCGTCGTCGCCGACTCCCGGATCCGCATCGGCCACCTGGTCGACTTCGCCGGCGTCCTTGATGCCGTTGTGATTGGTGTCGACAAAACCCGGCGACGCATGGTGCGCGATGTCGTTGAGGAACGCGTGGCCGGTGCCGATGGAACCCGCCGTGGTGATGCCGGCGGCCGTGCCTTCCTTGAGCCAGTTGGCGGCGTGGGTCGCGTCCGGCGCCATGACCATCTGGGCGTAGCCGTTGGGCCCGGCGATGAACTTGCCGTACTGGTCGGTCAGCAACAGCGGAACGTTGTGCACGTCATGATCGGTCAGCCTGATGCCCAGCATCGTGAGCGCCTGGGCCTTGACGTCGGCCCAGTTGCCGATCGCGCCGGCGACCGAGCCGGTCGCGCTGGAGCCATCGAGCATCTTGCCGGTGCTGACCGCGTCGCCGGCCGAGTTCAGCACATACTCGCGCAGGAAAACCTGGTGCGAAGGATGCGATGTGTAGGTCTGGTTCTGGTCGACGAACGAGGTCGTGGTGTTCTCTTGACCCGTCACGCCGTTGACCGTCTTCGGCGTCGCGCGGGTCAGCGCCATGAACTGGAGATGCGCGGGGAGATTGTCCGCGGCTTCGTTCACCACCGTGCCCGGATCGTCGACGAGAATGCCATCGGCGCCGGCGATCAGCGGGTCATCCGGCTGCAGCGGAATGTAGACGGTGCCGTTGCCGCCCTTGGTGACCAGATCCAGGCCGTGATCGAAGAACTGGCCGAAGAAGGTCATCCACGAATTGAAACCGGGCGACAGGCCGATGTCCGGTGACTGGTTGGGGATCGTCTGCAGCCACTCATTGGCGGCCGCGACGTTCGCGGGATTGGTGAACCAGGCTAGGGTCGGCGGGAACGCATGGTGCTCCTCGAAGGCGGCGACCGACAGCGGGTTGCTCAGGAACGTAGCGATCGCCGCCGGGTTGTTGACCGACATGTCGACGATGAGGTTCGAAATGATGCGAGGGTCGGCGTCGACGACGTTGCCGTTCAGGCCGTAATTGCCCTGAACCAGGATGCCCCCGGGGCCAGGGCCATTGAGATCGAACGAATCGCCGTCGGTGTCGTTGCGGTAGACGGGGTCGGTCAGGCGCGGGAACAGCGTGTCAGCGGCGCCAAGCAGCGACTGGCCGGCGACGAGGCTGTTGAAGGACCCATCGACGGTGCGCAGTCCGAACGGGGCGATCGCCGCATCGGCGGCGGACAACCCATAGGTGTCCATGATCGACTGCAGGATCGTCTTGGGCGCCGTCAACGGCGTGTAGCCCACCGACGTATCCTCAGCGATCTTGATCTGCTTCAGGATGAATTCGAGGTCGGCCTTATTGACCGTGAAGCTGGTCGTCATAGCTATTCCCCCGGGAAAAATTTATTCGATCCCCAGCGGATATTTGCAGGACGCAAGCCAAGAATAAATGTCGTGAAAAAAGTTGAGCATTATCAACGCGTCGCGCGCCATTCACGCGAGATCGCTATACTGGGAAGTGAGCATTCAGAGATTAAAATAAGTGAGTGAATTGAAGGAATTGCGGACCACTTCCAACCAATTTCCACGCGCGGCTGGGAGTTCTTCAGCGATTTTTCAGTCCGACCGGTAAAACAGAGCGCACAAAAAGGAGGCTCGTTGACGACGGACTGACGAGTTGGCAGTGCGTGTGAGTAAGATTTCTGACATCACACTGACAAATGAGCCTGAAACTTCACACTGATTTCCATTAGAAGTGGATGGAATAGTGATCTGCCCACTTTATTGATTACGGCGATGGCTTTTCACGCTTTGTCCCGCGCGGCACGCACAGCTTCGGACAGCGCCTCGGTTTACACCGCCATCAAAGCGTGCCCAAAAAACAACCTAAACGAGCGGGCCCTTTGCCAAGGTCGGAGAGTTGCGATTCGAGCATGGCGGCCTTTCACTCCGCGCTTGGATCGAGCGCGGCCACGGGACCCGGCAGCAGATCGAACGCAGGGATCGGGTTTGGTGATGGCGTAAGCGCGCCTGCCGCTACTGAAGTCGCCGAGGAAGCATCGAACCAGCCGCGGCGAGAACTCGGGCGGCGATCAGCATGGCCGCATGCACTTCTATTCGGCAGCTACACGACGGTCTTGACCACCACCATGTGGCTCGCGACGCGGCGCACGCCCTCGATGGTTTCCGCCAGCGCCCGGCACGCGTCGATCTCGCGCGTCGTGCCGGCTTCGCCCCACAGATGGACGACACCCGCCTCGACGATCACGTTGGCGACGATCGCGCCGGCCCAGTGCCTTGCCTTGAGCTCCGCCAGCAGGCGCTCACGGATCACCTGATCGTCGACATCGGGCGCCGGTTGCGCGGACGGATCGATCGCCAGCAGCGCGCGCAGCATGTCGCTGCGACTGACGATGCCGATCAGGCGATGCCCTTCCATCACCGGGAGACGTTTGATGGTGTGCCGATCCATGAGCTCGGCCAGCTCGCGCATCGAGGTGCGGGCGTTGGCGACGATCACGTCGCGGCTCATCACGTCGGCTACCAGCCGACCATGCGAACGCAGGAACGCCGAGGCTTGCCGCAGGTCGCTGGTGAGCAGCCCGCGCCACCACGGGGAGCGCTTCTCCGAGCGCAGCTCGCCGCGCCGCATGAGATCGGATTCGCTGATCAGGCCCACGAGCCTGCCGTCGGCGTTCAGCACCGGCAGGGCGCTGATGCGCCGCCCCAGAAGCATCCGCGCCGCCTCGTAGACGCTGGTCTCGGGCGAAACCGTCACCACGTCCGGCGTCATGATGTCGATGGCCTTCATGGCGATCCCGCAGCCTCTCGTTGAAAGCCCCCGCACCGTGGCGCGAAGCCGCCGCCGCCGCCTTGACCTGGCTCAACGCGCCAGCCCATCGGGCGCCGCGCGGATCCGCCGATGATTCGACCGCGGAATTGATCGACATCAAAGCGTCCGGGCGGTTTTGGGCGCATGCAGGGCGCGTCAACCGCGTGAGGTGCCATGATGTCCGATGGAGAGATCGTTTTCCTCGCCCTGGTGATGGGCTGCTTCGCCGCCTTCGCCGTGTCCGTGATGTGGTTGCGCGCCGACTACGTGAAGCGCCGCCCGTCGACGGTCGACCACCAGCGGATGCAGATGGCCGAGTAGGCGCGGCCCTCCACCATCGCGGCGTACCGCCATCGGCGACGATGGTGGTACGCGCTCGCGTGCCTCACGGCCGCATGAAGGCCATCGGTTCATCGTCGTCGAGGTTCTCCGCGCTGGCGGTGAGCTCGGCGGCGATATCGGCGTTGCTGCGCCCGGCGCTGCGGAACAGGCGCACGGCCTCGGCGATCAGCGCGCGCCCCACCACGTCGGGATCGATCGACCGTGCCGCGGCCTCCGCGCGCGCCGCCTCGGCGTGCCGCGCGGCGATCTCGTAGGCGCTCATCGTCCGCCTTCCGCGCGGTCGAAGTGCCGCTTCATCAGGAAGAAGTCGAAGGCGACGCCGAAGACGACGAGGCCGAAGCCGAACCAGGCCATGGCGAAGTCGTGCGCCTTGGCCCACAGCACCAAGCCCAGCACGGCCAGCACTGTCGCCAGAACGGCGAAGACCAGTTCAGATGCGTGATCCATCTTTGCCTCCACGAGAATCGTCCGAAAGGGGTTCGTCGAACAGGATGCGTGCGCTATCGCCGTCGGGGTCGTCGAACTGGCCGGCATTGAGCGCCCAGACGAAGGCGACCAGCCCGATGCCACCCAGGAACAGCGCGATCGGCAGCAGATAGAACAGGATGTCCATCACGCCTCCTTGCGCGCCGCGCGCAGGCCGAGCGCGTTGACGATCACCAGCAGCGAGGAGCTCGACATCGCCAGCGCCGCCAGCGGCGGCGTGAGCAGCCCGGCCATCGCTACCGGCACGGCGATCGTGTTGTAGACGATGGCCAGCGCCACGTTGCGCCGCATCAGGCGCGACGCCGCGCGCGCCAGCGCCAGCGTATCGGCCACGGGCATCAGCGCCGCACCCTGGAAGATCGCGTCGGCGGCGGCGCTGGCGACATCGGCCGCCGTGCCCGGCGACATCGAGGCATGCGCCGCCGCCAGGGCCGGCGCGTCGTTGATGCCGTCGCCGACCATCAGCGGCCGACGGCCGGCGGCGACCAACGCCGACAGCCGCGCCAGCTTGTCGTCCGGCGACAGGCCCGCCTCCCACGCCTCGATACCGACCGCATCGGCGATGCGCCGCACCGCCGGCGCGCGATCGCCCGACAGCAGCATCACCGCGAGACCGCGCGCCTTGAGAGCCTCGATGCAGGCGGTAGCGTCGGCGCGCAGCACGTCGTCGAAGGCGAAGCGCACGGGCTCCTCGCCCGGCCGTGTGAACCACAGTTCCATGGCGTCGGCCTCGCCATCCTCGGCCACGCCGCAGAACCGCCGCGAGCCCAGCCGCATCTCGCCGCACGACATACCCTCGCCCGGATGCTCGCGCGTATCGGGCAACGGCCGCGCGTCCGGCGCCGCATCAACCAGGGCGCGTGCCAGAGGGTGCCGCGACGACACCGCGAGGCGCGCCGCCGCGTCGAGCGCGCCGCCGGCGGGCCGCGTCGCGTCGTCGAGCAGCACCGGCTTGCCCTGCGTCAGCGTGCCGGTCTTGTCGAAGACCACGAGGTCGATGGCGCCCAGCCGTTCGAGCGCCGTGGGCGACACGGTGAGCACGCCCAGCCGCGCCAGCCTGCCGACCGCGACCGTGGCGACGGTGGGCTGCGCCAGCGCCAGCGCGCAGGGACAGGTGACGATCAGCACCGAAGCGGCGACGAGCAACGACTCCCACGCGCCGCCCCCGGCCAGCAGCCACCAGGCCAGGAAGGTGGCCAGCGCCAGCAGGTGGACCGCCGGCGTGTAGAGGCGCGCGACACGATCGGCGAGCGCCACGAAACGCGAACGCCCCTGCTCCGCCGCCTCCAGCAGACGCGCGATGCGCGACAGCAGCGTGTCCTCGCCCACCGCCGTGATCCGCAGACGCAGCGGGCCGCCGGCATTCATCGCGCCGCCATGCGCCATCGCGCCCACGGCGATCGCCGCCGGCCGGCTCTCGCCGGTGACGAAGCTGTTGTCGAGCAGCGCCGGCGCGTCGAGCACGACACCGTCGGCGGCGATGCGCTCGCCGGCGGTGACGCGCAGGATGTCGCCGGCCTTCAGCTCGGCCGGCGCGACATGGCGCAGCGAACCGTCGTCCGCTTCGACGGTCGCCACCGCGCCGGCGAGGCTCAGCAGATGCGCCGCCGCCGACCGCGCGCGACCACGCGCGCGGCGCTCGGCGTAGCGGCCGACCAACAGGAAAAACACCAGCATGGTGGCCGATTCGAAGTAGGCGTGCGCGCCCGAGCGCATCGTCTCGGCCAGGCTGACGCCCACCGTGAGCGCCACGCCCACGACCACCGGCAGATCCATGCTGCCGCGCCCCTGCCTGAGCGCCATCCAGGCCGAGACGACGAAGGGCCGCAGCGCATAGGCCAGCGCCGGAATCGCGATCGTGGCGGAGATCAGATGCAGCAGGTCGCGCGTGGCACCCCAGGCGCCGGCCCAGACCGAGACGCTGAGCAGCATGATGTTGGCCGCGGCGAAGCCCGCCACCGCCATGCGCCGCAGCAGGTCGCGCTCCTCGGCGCCGCCCAGCCGTTGCGCCGCCTGCGGCGTGAACGGCGCCACGCGATAGCCCAGGCCGGCGATCAGGTCGGCGTAGCGCGCGCCCAGTGACGCCGGTCCGGTCCAGCGCAGCGCCAGACGGCGCGTCGTGGCGTTGAGCCGCGCCTCGCTGACGCGCGTGTCGCGCGCCAGCGCATGCTCGATCAGCCACAGGCAGGCGGCGCAGCGCAGGCCGTCGACGGCCAAGTCGAGGCTGCACGTACCATCCGTCACGCGCACATAAGGCGTGGGGTCGGTCGTCGCGGCTGCCGCCGGCCGGCCGGCATCAGGCCGCTCCGGACGTAACGCGTAGTAGTGGTCGAGGCCGAGCCGACCGACGAGGTCGTAGGCCGTAGCGCAGCCCGCGCAGCAGAACTCCTCGCCGTCGGGCGCGCGGCCACCGCAATGCACGCACGCGGCATCAGTGATCGACGGCGCCAGCGCGATCGTCATTTCACGATCACTCGCCGCGTCGCGCGCAGCTCGCGACCCGCCCCGTCGCGCGCGCTCACGGTGATGTCCCAGGCACCACGGGCCTGCGGGGCGAAGGCGCCGCCGTAGCGCGCCTCGCCAGCCGCCGACATCGGCAGGTCCACGGTTACCAGCCGGCCGACCGGACGATCGGCGATGGCGCTGACGCGAAGGCCGGGAATCTCGCGACCGGCGGCATCGACGATGCGGACCACGACGCGCCCGGCCGCGCCGTCGTGGCGCACGTCGAGCGACCAGCCCAAGGCGTCCTGCGCCTCGCTGCGCTCGATCTCGGCGCCGTAGCCGCGGCCGCGCTCATAGGCGTTCTTGACCACGAGACCGGGGAAGCTGCGCAACGCGAAGAACAGCAGCACCATGTTGACGGCGATGACCAGCCCCAGCCCCATCGGGAACAGCCAGGGAATGATCGATCTTCCCTTCTCCCCGCGAAGGCGGGGAGAAGGTGCCCGAAGGGCGGATGAGGGGCTTCGCGGTGTCTCGACAGCAACAGCATCTCGCGTTGCGCGAGGAAGCCCCTCATCCGCCTCGCTTACGCTCGGCACCTTCTCCCCGCCTGCGCGGGGAGAAGGAAAGGCGGCGGTGGCAGCACTCATGGCGATTTCTCCACCTTCAACGCGCCGGGCCGACGAAGACGGCGTCGCGTCGCGCCACGATGCGGCCCTGGTCATCGAGCACGCGGAAGGTCACGGTGCGATTCGTATTGCCGTCGGTCTGTCGCGGCGCTCTGAGGAACAGCGGCACGGTCTCGACCGAATCTGGCTTGGCGACGACAGTGATGACGCCATCGCGCGCCTCGCCTTCGGCCGGCACCAGCACAAGGCCGGGGAAGCCGGCGGCCTCGATGCGGAAGGACACCGCCTGGCGCGCCTTGTTGAGGATCTTCACGGTGTAGCCGTTGCGCACCGAACCGTCGGCCAGCATCACGAATTGCGGCATGCGATCGCGCAGGACGTTGACCTCGACCGTGCTGCGCGACGCGAGCGCCACCAGCATGACGGCGGCCACGACCGCCAGCAGCGCGGCGTAGAGGATGGTGCGGGGACGCACGAAGCGGTAGCGGCCGGGCTTGCCGCGCGCGCGCTCGGCCTCGTAGGCGATGCTGGTCCAGGCGATCAGGTTCGGCGGGCGGTCGACCTTGGCCATGATCTCGTTGCAGGCGTCGATGCACAGGCCGCAGCCGATGCAGCTCATCTGCAGGCCGTCGCGGATATCGATGCCGGTCGGGCAGACATGGACGCAGGCCTTGCAGTCGATACAGTCGCCGGTGCCGGGGGCCGGCTCGACGCCCTTGCGGATCGGTCCGCGCTTCTCGCCGCGCCAGGCGCGATAGGTCACGGCGGCGCTGTGCTCGTCGAGCATCGCCGCCTGGAAGCGGGGCCACGGGCACATGTAGGTGCAGACCTGCTCGCGCGCCCAGCCGGCCAGAAGATAGGTCGTCGCGGTGAACAGTCCGACGAAGAAATAGACGCCCGTCGTCGACTCGCCGCGGAAAAATTCGCGCACGACGGTATGCGCGTCGTCGAAGTACAGCACCCAGGCGCCGCCGGTGGCGGCGGCGATCAGCAGCCAGGCGGCGTGTGTGGCCGCCTTCAGCGCGATCTTGCGCGCCGTCCACGGCGCCTTGTCGAGCCGGATGCGCGCGCTGCGATCGCCCTGGATCCAGCGCTCGACCAGCATGAATAGGTCGGTCCATACCGTCTGCGGGCAGGCATAGCCGCACCAGACGCGGCCGAACAGGCTGGTGACCAAGAACAGCCCGATCGCCGCCAGCACCAGCAGGCCGGTGATGTAGTAGACCTCCTGCGGCCAGATCTCTATGTCGAAGAAATGGGCGCGGCCCGCCGACATGTCGATCAGCAGCGCCTGGTCCGGCGCGCCCGGGCCGCGATCCCAGCGCAGCCAGGCGCCGCCGTAGTAAACCGTGAGGCAGACGATCAGGATCGCCCACTTCACGCGGCGCCACGTGCCGCCGACGCGCTTGGGATAGACCTTCAGCCTGGGCGCGTAGAGAGGACCGGGCGCCGACTGGTTGGTCGGCGCGGCCGTTCGCTCCTCGGGCGACAGGGGCTTCACGCTCACCGCCCCGGCCTACTTGCCGCCGCCCAATCCGTGGACGTACAGCGTGAGCATCTTGATGGTCGCCTCGTCGAGGCGGCCCTCCCACGCCGGCATGGCGGCGGCGCGCGCGTAGAAGACGCTCTCCCGGATATCGGCGCGACTGCCGCCATACAGCCAGATCTGGTCGTTGAGCGCCGGCGAGCCCATCTCGCGATTGCCCGAACCGTCCCGCTGATGGCAGACCGCGCACCGCTCGGCGAACAGCGCCGCGCCGCGCGTGGCCTTGGCCGCGTCGTGCGGTTGACGCGACAGCGCCAGCACATGCTCGACCACGTCGTCGATCTGCGCCGGCGTCATCATGCCGTCGGCGCCGAACCGCGGCATCACCGAGATCCGTGTCTTGTCGTGCTCGCTGCGGATGCCGTAGCGGATGGTCTGCTCGATATCGGCCAGAGACCCGCCCCACAGCCAATCGTCGTCGGCGAGGTTGGGGAAGCCGCGCGCGCCGGCGCCGCCCGACTGGTGGCAAGCCGCGCAGTTGTTGTTGAAGGCCGCACGACCGCCGGTACGGGAGAACGCGAGCAGCTTCGGGTCCTTGCGCACCTCCTCGATGGGCAGCGCGCGGATGCGGTCGACCATCGGCGCCTGCTGGTCGGCGGCGGCCTTCAGCGCCTCCGCGACGTCGCGCCTGTTGGTATGGCCGAGCAGACCGTCGATACCGGGGATCGCCGGATAGAGCACGCACCAGACCGCCGCGAACAGGATCGTGGCGTAGAAGGTGTAGAGCCACCAGCTCGGCAGCGGCGTGTCGAGCTCGCGGATACCGTCCCATTCGTGGCCGGTGGTCGCCGTGCCGGTGACGGCGTCGCGTTCACGATCAGCGGCCATCGTGCGAGCCTCCTTCATCACGCCCTCTCCCTGCGTGCGGGAGGGTCGGGGTGAGGGGCTCGTACTCACGTGACCTCGGCCGCGGCTGTCGCGCCGGCCGCTCACCCTCCCATCGCGCTACGCGCGCTGGGTCCCTCCCTCTTCCCGCCTGCGGGGAGAGGGCATTGGGGTCGTCGTTGAGTGGAATGCGCGACGTATGCTCGTACTGGGCGCGGCGATGCGGCAGCAGGGCCGAGATCACCAGGAAGGCGAAGACGGCGAAGAACCACACGGTCCACAGCGAGCGCAGATAAGGGACGTAGTCGGCTAGCATGGGGCTGGCCTCACTGCTTGAGGTGTTCGGGCTTGACGTCGGAGAAGCGCACCAGCGTGCCGAGCATCTGCAGGTACGCGATCAGCGCGTCCATCTCGGTCAGCATCGTGGCGTCGCCGTCGAAATTGCCGACCACGGCCTTGGGGTAGCGCTTCAGCAGGCCCGCCGTGTCGGCGTCGGGATTGGCCTGCGCCTCGAGATCGGCGCGGGCGTTGGCCAGCATCTCCTCGTCATAGGGCACGCCCACCGCGCGATTGGTCCTGAGATGGGCCGCGATGTCGCGCACGTCGAGCCGGCGCATCAGGAACGGGTAGCCCGGCATGATCGATTCCGGCACCACCGAGCGCGGCGCGATCAGGTGCGCCATGTGCCATTCGTGCGAGTAGCGGCCGCCGACGCGCGCCAGGTCGGGCCCGGTGCGCTTGGAGCCCCACTGGAACGGATGGTCGTACATGCTCTCGGCGGCGAGGCTGTAGTGGCCGTAGCGCTCGTACTCGTCGCGGAACGGGCGGATCTGCTGGCTGTGGCAGAGGTAGCAGCCCTCGCGGATGTAGATGTTGCGGCCGGCGAGCTCGAGCGGCGTGTAGGGCCGCACGCCTTTCACGCGCTCGATCGTCGTCTCGACCGCGAACAACGGCACGATCTCGGCGATGCCGCCGATGGTCACCGTCAAGAACGACAGCACGAGCAGGAGGACCGAGTTGCGCTCGATCAGGCCATGGTTGAAGCGCATCGTCGCCTCCGTCTCAGGCCGCTGCGGCGGCGAGGCGGGCGGGCTTCTCCGCCACCGCGCCCGACGTGACGGTGCGCCACAAATTGTAGATCATGATCAAGGCTCCGATGAGGAACAGCACGCCGCCCATGGCGCGGATGAAGTAGAAGGGCTTCATCGCCTCGACCGTCTCGATGAACGAGTACTGCAGGAAGCCGAGCTCGTCGTAGGCGCGCCACATCAGGCCCTGCATGATGCCGCTCACCCACATCGCGGTGATGTAGAGAACGATGCCCAAGGTCGCGGTCCAGAAGTGCCAGGCGACCAGGGCGCGCGAGTAGATCTCCTTGCGGCCCCACAACACGGGCACCAGGTAGTACAGCACGCCGAAGGTGATGAAAGCGTTCCAGCCCAGCGCGCCGGAATGCACGTGGCCGATGGTCCAATCGGTGTAGTGGCTGAGCCCGTTGACCTGCTTGATCGACATCATCGGCCCCTCGAAGGTCGACATGCCGTAGAAGCCGACCGAGGTGACCGTGAAGCGCAGCGAGGGATCGGTGCGCAGCTTGTCCCAGGCGCCCGACAGCGTCATGAGGCCGTTGATCATGCCGCCCCAGGACGGCATCCACAGCATCACCGAGAACACCATGCCGAGCGACTGCGCCCAGTCGGGCAGCGCGGTGTAGTGCAGATGGTGCGGGCCGGCCCAGATGTAGAGGAAGATCAGGGCCCAGAAGTGGATGATCGACAGCCGGTAGGAATAGACCGGCCGGTTCGCCGCCTTGGGGATGAAGTAGTACATCATCCCGAGGAAGCCGGCGGTGAGGAAGAAGCCCACCGCGTTGTGGCCGTACCACCACTGGGTCATCGCGTCCTGCACGCCGGCCCAGACGATGTAGCTCTTGGTGCCGAAGAACGACACCGGCACGGCGGCGTTGTTGACGATGTGCAGCATCGCCACGGTGACGATGAAGGACAGCAGGAACCAGTTGGCGACGTAGATGTGGCGCTCGCGCCGCTTCATCAGCGTGCCGAGGAAGACGATCAGGTAGACCACCCAGACCACGGTCAGCAGCAGGTCGACGTACCATTCAGGCTCGGCGTATTCCTTGCTCTGCGTGACGCCCAGCAGGTAGCCGGTCGCGGCCATGACGATGAAAAGTTGGTAGCCCCAGAAGATGAACCAGCCGGCCGGCTCGCCGCCAAACAATCGGGTGTGACAGGTGCGCTGCACGATATAGAGCGAGGAGCCGATCAGCGCCGTGCCGCCGAAGGCGAAGATCGCCGCCGAGGTGTGCAGCGGCCGCAGCCGGCCGAAGGTCGTCCACTCGAGGTCGAGGTTGAGTTGCGGGATCGCCAGCTGGAAGGCGATCAGCACGCCGACCGCGAAGGCGGCGACGCCCCAGAAGCAGGTCGCGATCACGAAGGCGCGGATGACATTCTCGACCTGGTCCTCGTCGCCAGCGATGCGCGCCGGGCCGCGGATGGCGGCGTCTCGGGTGGATTCTGCAAGGGACATCGGCGCGCCTTCCGCGGATGGACGGATGTCCCTCCGTCCCACGCCTGAAGCGGCGGCTCATTGATCAGGATCAAGGCGGCGATGGTCCGCGCCGATCACGCTGCGGCGATATCGCCTGGAGGACGCGTCGTGTCGGATCCCACCACTATCGAAGAACCGACGCCGGCGTCGCGGCCGGCGATCAAGGGCGTCAAGCCGGACGCGGTCTGGCGCTGGCTCGAACTGGGCTGGCGCGACTTCCGCCGCGCGCCCGCGGTCGGTCTCGCCTACGGCATCGGCGCCGTGCTGGCGAGCTACGCCGTCTGCTTCGGCCTGGTGCTGGGCGGCAAGTCCGAGTTGCTGCTGCCCGCGACCGGCGGCTTCTTCCTCCTGGCGCCACTGCTGGTCAGCGGGCTGTACGACGTCAGCCGCCGTCTCGAGCGGGGCCAGCCGGTGTCGCTATTCGCCGCGCTGTTCGCCTGGCGCTCGTCCGCCCAGATCCTGCTGATGGGCGGCGTGCTGCTGTTCATCCACCTGGTCTGGATCCGCCTCGCGCTCCTGCTCTCGGCGCTGTTCCTGCACACCATCAATCCCAGCCTGGAGAAGCTGCTGCCCCTGGTGTTCGGTTCCAGTCAGGGGCTGGCGCTGCTGGTCGTCGGCACCGGGCTGGGCGGCGTCCTCGCGCTGCTCAGCTTCTACATCACCGCCGTGTCGCTGCCGATGATCATCGACCGCGACGCCTCGGTGACGGACGCCATCGCGCGCAGCATCAACACCGTCAACGAGAACTTCCAGGCCATGGCGCTGTGGGCGGCGCTGATCGTCGTCTTCACCGGCATCGGCATCGCCACCGCCTTCATCGGCCTCGCCATCGTCGTGCCGGTGCTGGCACACGCCACCTGGCACGCCTATCGCGAACTGGTGCCGCGACCTGATTGAGCGCGAGCGCGTCGAGCTGGAACTCGGCGCCACCCTGTCATCCCGAGCGCAGCGAGGGATCTAGGCAGCGTCCCTGGATCCCTCGCCGCGCTCGGGATGACAGATGGGTCCGATTAGCCGCTCGCGTCTCTAGTGAATCAGCCAGACGCCGAGCGCCGCGAGGTTCAGCGCCAGCAGCGGCAGGGTCAGGCGTCGTAGCCTCTCCCGCCAGCGTCGCGCCGCCACCGCGCCCGCGCCGCCCAGCAGGGCCAGCGGCAGAGCCGTTCCCAGCGCGAAGGCGGCCATGCTCAGCGCGCCTTCGCGCGCGCCACCGGCGCTGACCGAGGCAGTGAGCGCCGCCAGCACCAGGCCGCAGGGCAGGAAGCCCAGCGCCACGCCGGTCATGAGATCGCCGGCGAAACCCGGCCCCGGCACTAGGCCCGCCATCCTGCCGACCATCCCCTGCCCGCCCGGCAGATGCAGCCGCGCCGTGCCGCCCAGGGCGCCGACGACCAGCAGCACCGCGGCGACGCCGACGAACAGCGCGCGCGGCCAACCCAGTTCGGTGACGCGCGCGAAGCCCTCGGCCGCGCCGCCGGCGATCATGCCGAAGGCCGCGTAGGTGAGCGCGCGACCGATGTGATAGCCCGGCAGCGACGCCGCCCGCATGCGGCTCCAGGCGCCACCGACCTCGAGCGCGGCGGCGACGCGCAGGGCGCGCGCCAGCACGAACGGACCGCACATGCCCAGGCAATGCGTCGCGCCGCCGACCACGCCCATCAGGAACACCGCGACATAGAGCGCCAGCTCGGGCGGCATGCCGGCGACCAGCGCGGAAACGTCCCAGTTCTGATGGTGCTCGTGCATCAACGGCCGCCAGCGGCGTGGCGCAGGGCGAACATCGAGCCGATGCGCACGGTGCTGGTGTCGACAAGCTCGATCACGCCGGCGCGCGCCAGGTTGGTGAAGGTGCGGCTGACGGTCTCGATGGTCAGTCCGAGATAGTCGGCGATCGCCATCCGCCGCATCGGCAGCACGATGGGATTGGCCGGCATCTGGCGCGCCGCGGCGCGCTCGGCGAGCTGCAGCAGGAAGCTGGCGACGCGCTCGCGCGCCGTCTTGCGGCCCAGCAACAGCATCTGGTCGTGCGCCGCGGACAATTCGTCGGCGGTCATGCGCAACAGGCGCGCGCGCAGTTCGGGATTATCGTCCATGTACATCTCGAAACGCGAGCGCGAGAAGCGGCAGACCTGGACATCGGTGATCGCCTCGGCCGCGCAGGCGTTGACGATGCGTGACGCCAAGCCGATGACATCGCCGGCGAACAGAAAGCCGGTGGTTTGTCGCCGGCCGTCCGGCAGCGCCTTGTGCAGGCCGATCACGCCGCTCACGACGCTGAACACCCAGTCGGCCGGCGCGCCCTCTTCGCTGATGGTCTGGCCGGCGGCGAAGCGCAGATGGCTCGACAGGGCGGCGAAGTCCGGCAGCTTGTCCTCGGCCAGCGCGCCGCAGACCGCGAACTGGCGCGCATGGCACATCGCGCACAACGTCGCCGGCGCCTCGGCGCGCTTCGCCGAATCGCCATACCGCCGCTGGTCCAACGCGCACGCCATGGATCACCTCAACGCCAGCGGCAGTTTCGTCGCTGGGGACCGGATCGGACTTGATCTGGATCAATCGGGCGCGGGCAAAACGCCGCGCTAGGCGACCGACGGCCGTTCGCCGGCACGCGGATGTCTGCCGATCAGCGGTACCACCCGGACGACCCGGAACGGCTGGAAGGCGCCGTGGCTGTCGCGCAGGCGCACGCAGCCGCCGACCTCGAAGCAGTGCTCGTCCAGGCCATAGGCATCCTCGTCGTCGGCGAACCGCGCGAGGCCGTAGTCGATCGCCCACATGCCGCGACCGTCGGCGCCGGGACGGTAGATCAGCCGGCCGTACCGGTGCGGCTCGCCGCGCGCGAAGCGGGCGACGCGACACGAGCCGTTTCGCGCCTTGAGCTCGGCCGGGTCCAGGAAGCCGCGACGATCGAGCGGCGCGGTGATCTCATAGCCGACATCGTCGCTGCCGTTCGGCCGCTGCGGTGTGGGTGCGAGACGAAGCGATATGCGACAGAGCATGCCCTCCAGTCCCAAAAGAGAGGCGGTCGCGCGCATGATTCCACGTGGACGGCGACCCGGCTTTGATCTGCGTCACGGCTGCGAGCGCAGGGCGAGGCGAGCTCGCTCGAGCACCAGATCGCCCTCGCCGCTGGCGTCGATACGGTACCAGTCGATCGCCCCGGCTCCGCGCCGCATCTGCAGTGCGACGGTGTCGGCCTGCGCGTCGGAGGCGTCGTGCTTGCGCTGAGTGACCCGGGCGACGAGGTCGGGCAGTTGGGCTTCCAGCCACAGGCCGGCGAAGCCGACGCCCAGCCGCGCGGCCAGAAGACGCAGTGCCTCGCGCTCCTCGGCGCGCTGATGGACGGCGTCGACAACGACGCTGTAACCCGCGACGAGCGCCTGCTCCGCCTTGCGTCGGAGGGTGTCGTAGACCACGTCGCTGCTACGTTGGTCGTACGCCGTCGCCGGCAGGCGCTCGTGCTCGGCGACCTCGAACAGGCGCTTGCGCTCGATGTCGCTGCGCAGGTGTACCGCGCCGGGCACACACCCGAAGTCGGGCGCCAGGCGCGCGGCCAGCGTACTCTTGCCGGTGCCCGAGAAGCCGCCGATCGCGATCAGCCGCGGCGCGGGCACGGCGAGCGCCGATTCGGCCAGGGCGAGGTAGCGCCGCGCCATCGCCGCCGATCCGGGCCGTCCGTCGGGCGCCAGGTGGGCGAGGCCGGCGGCGATGACCTTGGCCCGGATCGCCGCGCGCACGCTGACGAACAGCGGCAGCGCCGCCAGACCGCTCAGCTGACGCTCGTCGCGCCATTCCACGAGATAGCGATTGAACAGATGGTTGGCGTCGCGGACCAGGCCGCGCTCGAGGAGGTCCATGAGGAGGAAGGCGAAGTCGTAGAGCACGTCGATGGTCGCCAGCGTCTCGTCGAACTCCAACGCGTCGAACAAGGTCGGCGTATCGCCCAGCTTGACGATGTTGCGCAGGTGCAGGTCGCCATGGCAGCGCCGAACGAAACCGTCCGCCGATCGCCGGGCCAGCAAGAGCGCCGCGCGCGCCAGCGCCTGACGCGAGCGCGCGGTGAGCGCCGCGACGCGGGCCGGCTCGAACAGCTCGGGCGCCTCGTCGAGGTCACGGGCGTTGCCGTCGATGACCGCCCCCAGATGCGCGGCGAAATCGACGCCTGGCCAGACCGCGGCGCGGGTCTGCGACAGCGCGACCGCGGCGGCCATGCGCTCGATCATGACCACCGTCAGTTCGCCCCGGTCGGCGATGCGGTCCAGGGTCTGGCGTTCGTCGAAGCGGCGCATGTGCACGACCCACTCGACGATCTCGCCCGCGCCGTCCAGGTACAGCGCGCCATCCCGGCGCACGACCGGGACCGCGCCCAGATACAGGTCGGGCGCGAAGGCGCGATTGATCCGCACCTCGGCGTCGCACGCCCCCCGCCGCTTCTCGAGCGTCGAAAGGTCCATGAAGGGAAACTTCACCGCGCGCTTGGCCTTGTAGGCGTCCGAAGCGCCCAGGAAGACCGCCGCGCCATGCGTATCGACACGCGTTCCCGCGCCGCCCGCGGCGGTGGCGGTTACGGTGGCGAGGAAGCGAAACACCTCCTCCTGGTCGCCGACAACGTGCGCTGACGGCGTCACCGCTTGGGAATCGTGATCGGCCGTCACGTCGGGCTCCTTCGCGGAGACGCACCGCAGGGTCGCCTATGGCACGGGCCCGGCGCCGCCGCCTTGATCGCGATCAAGATGGCTGAGCAGAACCAAGACAGGTGAGGCGCACACATCCAATTCCGCTTTCGGTTCGCTTCGGGACTCACCGCGAAGCCGAGCGTCTGGTACGATTCACCCGAGGTTCACTACTGTATCCGAGGAATCGGGTCGATGACGCCTATCCAGCTGCCCGAGACCCGTTACGCGCGCAGCGGAAACGTCAGTATCGCCTACCAGGTGATGGGCGATGGGCCGATCGACCTCATCATGGTTCCGGGCCTGCTGTCCCATATCGAGTTCTTCCATGAACTAACCGGCTACACGAACTTCCTCCGCCGGCTCGCCGCTTTCGCGCGCGTCATCACCTTCGACAAGCGCGGCCAGGGCTTGTCTGACCGGGTCGCCGGCAGCCCCACGCTCGATGAACGGATGGATGATCTGGACGCCGTGATGGCGGCGCTGGGTATCTCGCGCGCGGCCCTGTTCGGCTATTCCGAGGGGGCGGCGATGAGTGCGTTGTTCTCGGCGACCTATCCCGAGCGGGTTTCCCATCTCATCCTCTTTGGTGGGTTCGCCCGATTCACCAACTGCGACGACTACACTCACATGTTTTCGCTGGAGCAGATGATACGCAGCGTGAAGTACTGGGGCACCGGCGCGTCGGCCAAGACTTTCGCGCCGAACCTCTCCAAGGATCCGGAATCGGTCAGGATCTGGGCCAAAGGCGAAAGGCTTATCGTCAGCCCCGGCGCCTATCAGGCGATGCTCGAGACGAACGCGTCGATCGACGTTCGCGCCATTCTGCCCCAACTTCGAGTACCCGCCCTCGTTCTGCACAGCGCGGCGGACCTGGCCATCCCGGTCGCCAACGGCCGCTACCTGGCGGCCCACATCCCGAACGCGCGATACATCGAGTACCCTGCCGGCGATCACCGGCCGTGGGCTGAAGAGAATATCGACGCCATCGTCGGCGACATCGAGGAGTTCGTCACCGGCCGCCGCGAGCTGGTCGTGGACGAAGTCGAGCGCGTCCTCGCCACCGTTCTCTTCACCGATATCGTCGACTCGACAAGGCAAGCGGTGAGTCTTGGTGATAGCAACTGGCATCGGTTGCTCGATGAGCACGACAAGCTCGCGCGCCGCACGGTCGAACAGCACCGCGGCCGCTTGATCAAGATGACAGGCGACGGAATCCTGGCGACTTTCGACGGACCTGGGCGCGCCATCAAGTGTGCCTTGGCATTGGCAGGAGGCACCACGCGACTTGGAATCAGGCTTCGCGCCGGGCTGCACACCGGCGAAGTTGAACTGCGGGGCGAGGATATTGCCGGTATCGCGGTCAATACCGCCGCACGCATCATGTCCGAGGCACGCCCTGGCGAAACCCTGGTGTCTCGCGTCGTGACCGATCTCGTGGCCGGCGCCGGTGTGAGCTTCAGCCCCCGCGAACCTCGCGAACTCAAGGGGCTACCGGGGCGCTGGGACCTCTTTGCCGCTTCGTGAAGCGCGCGTCATCGACCCTTGGCCCCGGTATTCCGGTACGCGGGCGACCGCTGCCGCGCGATAGTCGAGCTGGCGCCGCCCGCTCACCGACTTTTCGTCTCCGGGTTGACCCGCATCAAACCGCTTGCCCCTGCCCCATGCCACATCTGCGGCATCTGGAGGGAACCATGACCTACAAGACGATCCTCGTTCACTGCGACGACCAGCCGGCCGCGACGACGCGCATCAAGCTGGCGATCGATCTCGCCAAGCGTCACGACGCGCATCTCGTCGGTCAGGCATCGGTACCGGTGCCGCAATTGCCCGTCGACATGATGGCGCCGCCTTCCGGCAACCTGCTCACGCTCATGGAAGAGAGCAACAAGGCGCGTCTCGCCGGTGCCAAGGCCCTGTTCGACCAGGCGACAAAGGCCGCAGGCCTCACGGGCGAGTTCATCGCGCGCGTCGACGAGCCGATCGACAGCTTCGCCACCGCGCTGCGCTACGCCGATCTCGCCGTCGTCGGTCAGCGCACGTCCGAGTCGAGCGATGGCGACCTGCCCGAGTCCGTCGCGATCTCCTCGGGCCGTCCGGTGATCGTTGTGCCGCATATCGGCTACAGCAAGCCGATCGGCGGCAACGTGCTTCTGGCGTGGAACGCCAGCGCCCAGGCGGCGCATGCCGCCACCGCGGCGCTGCCGCTGCTCGCCAGGGCGAACAAGGTGACCTTGATGGTGATCGACGGTGAGGGCGATCGCGCGCACGGCGACGAGCCGGGCGCCGACGCCGCGCGCTGGCTGGCGCGACACGGCGTGAAAGTCGAGGTCCACCGCGAGGCCTCGGGCGGCGTCGACGTCGGCAACATCATCCTGTCGCGTGTGCTGGATTTCGACATCGACCTCATTGTCATGGGCGTCTACGGGCACTCGCGCTTCCGCGAGTTCCTCCTCGGCGGCGCCAGCAACACGATCCTGTCGTCGATGACGGTTCCCGTCCTGATGGCCCACTGAGCGACGGAGCAAGCACATGTCGCACTACCATGCCATCGTCTGGCTCGATCATCGCGAGGCCAAGGTCTTCCACTTCACCGACGCCGACGCCGAGCGGATCGTGGTCCGTTCGCACGCGCCCGACCGCCACCTGCATCACCGCGCCGGAACGCGCACCGGCAACCGCGCGCCCGACGATCACGATTTCTTCGAGGCGGTGATCGGCGCGCTGCACGGTGCGCAGGAGTGGCTGGTGGTCGGACCAGGTATGGCCAAGACCGCGTTCGTGGCCCATGTCCGGGAGCGCCATCCCGCCGAGGCGCCGCGTATCGTCCATGTCGAGACGGTGGACCACCCGACCGACGGCGAGTTGCTTCGCCTGGCGCGCAAACGCGCCGTCGCCGTCGACAGGATGCTGCCGTCGTAGCCGCGCGCCGGGCACGCCATGTCAGGGCCGTCGACCAGATCGGCGGCCCATTCTCTTGTGTGACTTCGATGTCATTCCTCGAACGGGTCGGTTTGCGAGCCGCTGGTCGACCGGGCGATGCGTCGGTACTGCTCGCGCAGCTCCGCTTCGCTAAGGCCGGTGGCCTTGGCCAGCGCCGCGAGCAGCTTCGGGCTGGGCACGAAGTTGCCGGTGCCGACGAACGCCAGGAAGATCTCTTCAATGTTCTCCGCGTTGAGCACGCCATCCTCCATCCGCCGAGGCCATCAGTGTCCTTGCGAAGGACGTCGATCGCCCTGATCTGCGTCAAGGGTCCGCCACGGCATCGGTGGCAGGCTATGGTGATCGACCTCATTCGGGAACGCCCATGCTGATCGCGATGCTGGCCTGCGTTGTGCTGGTTCTGGCTACGATCCTGATCCACTACGAGGTGCTGCGCCTGGCGTCGACTCACGTGCACGATCTGCCCATCGCGCCCCGGCTGCGCATCATCCCGGTGGTGATCGCCGCGTTCATCGGCCACACGCTGGAGGTCTGGCTCTATGGCCTCGCCTATTGGGCGCTGACCGGCCAGCTCGGCCTCGGCATCATCAAGGGCGCCGAACCGCTGGGCGTCGAGGACTACGTCTACTTCTCCGCCGTGACCTATACGTCGCTGGGCTTCGGCGACCTGGTCCCCACTGGTCACCTGCGCCTGATCGCCGGCGTCGAGGGGCTGAACGGCCTCATCCTGATCGGCTGGTCGGCGTCCTTCACCTATCTGGCGATGGAGCGGTACTGGCCAATGCACCGGGAAACACGACACAAGCGGCGCGACGCCGCGCCGATACCGCGCGCGTCGGACCGCGTCTGATCCTGACGCCGCGGCGCCAGCGTTCAGCTCGCCCGCCGGATGTCGACCACGCGGAACGGGCGCTGCACGCCGTCGTGCTCGGTGATCGAGACGTACTCGCCGACCTTGAAGTGGTGCTTGTCGAAGCGGAAGATCGGCTCGTCGTCTTCGTCGCCGGGCCGGTACGAGAAGGCCCAGCCGGTGCGATGATGCACCAGCGCGCCTTGCTCGTCGTCCGTGTTCTGCCAGAAGCGCCGCACCGCGCATTTCGCCCGCTCGCGCCGCCAAGCGGCGGCGTCGAGCAGCCCGTCGGCCGACAACGGCGCGACGAACTCGTATCCGCAGGCGGGATTGCCGTCGGGAAATTCCGGAGTCCGGGCCAATTCCAGCCGGATGCGCTTCAACACCATGTGAGGCTCCCTGCGATGCGGTGACCGCGATTGTGCGGTCAGCGCATGGGCCGCGACATGATGTGAATCAAACGCTGTGCTAGGCTCGGCCGCGATGGACCGACCCGTTCCGACCGACATCGCGCCGCAGGCGGCTGAGGCGCTCCTGCGCTCGATCCTGCAAACCGTACCCGACGCGATGATCATCATCGACGAGCAGGGCCGCATCGAGCAGCTCAGCACCACCGCCGAGCGCCTGTTCGGCTATTCCCTGGCCGAGGTCGCCGGCGAGAACATCGGCAAGTTCATGCCGCCGCCCTACCGCGAGCGGCACGACGCCTACATGCGGCGCTACCTCGACACCGGCGAACGCCGAATCATCGGCATCGGTCGGGTCGTCACCGGCCAGCGCAAGGACGGCACGACCTTCCCGATGCACCTGACGATCGGCGAGCTGCGCACGGCCGACCGGCACTACTTCACCGGCTTCATCCGCGACCTGACCGACCAGCAGCTCACCGAGGCCCGGCTGAAGGAGTTGCAGTCCGAGGTCACGCACATGTCGCGCTTCACCGCGCTGGGCGAGATGGCCTCGACCCTGGCGCACGAGATCAATCAGCCGCTGACGGCGATCAGCAACTATCTCCGCGGCTGCTTGCGGCTCTTGGAGCGCATCGAGGATCCCGCCTCGCCGATGCTGCGCGACGCGGTCGGCAAGGCGGCCGACCAGGCGCTGCGCGCCGGCGACATCATCCGCCGCCTGCGCGAGTTCGTGGCCCGCGGCGACAGCGAGCGGCGCATCGAGAGCCTGCCCAAGCTGATCGAGGATGCCGGCACGCTGGCGCTGATCGGCGCCCGCGACAGCAATATCGCGGTGACGTTCCGGATCGATCCCGCTATCGACCTGGTCATGGTCGACCGCATCCAGATCCAGCAGGTGCTGGTGAACCTGATCCGCAACGCGGTCGACGCGCTGGCCGATTTCAACGGCCCCCGCGCGATCGATATCGAGGCCCGCGCCGGTACCGATGGCATGACCCGGGTCAGCGTCGCCGATACCGGCGGCGGGCTGGCGCCCGAGATCGCGCGTCATCTCTTCCAGCCCTTCGTGACCACGAAGCAGGGAGGCATGGGGCTCGGCCTGTCGATCTGCCGCACCATCGTCGAGGCGCATGGCGGCAGGATCTGGGTCGAGGCGCGGCCAAGCGGCGGGACCATCTTCAACTTCACCCTGCGCGCGGCTGGCGGGCACGAGGAGGACGCGCGTGACGAGTAGCCAGGTCGTCCATGTCATCGACGACGACGCCGGCGTGCGCGATTCGCTGGCCTTCCTGCTGGGCACGGCCGGATTGGCGGTGCGCACGCACGAGTCGGCGGCTGCCTTCCTCAAGACCCTGCCCGAGGCCGAGGATGGCTGCATTGTCACCGATGTGCGCATGCCGGAGATCGACGGCATCGAGCTGCAGCGCCGGCTGCGCGCCCAGGGCTGTACCCTGCCCGTCGTCGTGATGACCGGCCATGGCGACGTCGCGTTGGCCGTCGCGGCGATGAAGGCCGGCGCGATGGATTTCATCGAGAAGCCGTTCAGCGACGACGTTCTGCTCGCCGCCATCCGCGCCGCCCTGGCGCGGCGCGGCAGCGAGCGCGAGCGCGCCGCGCACACCGCGGAGGTACGAACCCGGATGCAAACGCTGTCGGAGCGCGAGCGGCAGGTTCTCGATGGCCTGGTCGCCGGCAAGCCCAACAAGATCATCGCCCACGACCTGGGCATCAGCGCACGCACCGTGGAGATCTACCGCGCCAATGTCATGACCAAGATGCGCGCCGACAGCCTCTCGGCCCTGGTGCGCATGGCGCTGCTCGACGCCGCCGCGACCTGAGCGCCGCGGCTTTGCGCTGGATCAACCTCCCGCCGTCAGGAAACGGGTAAAGGTGATTCTTCCCATGCGGGGAGGAACGCGAGGCCATGGCCCAGTCGGTGTGGACCGTAGCCGTCGTCGATGACGACGCGGCGGTCCGCCATGCCCTGAAGTTCGCGCTCGAGTTCGATGGCCTGCGGGTATTCCTGTACGACAGCGCCCAGGCGTTGCTCGCCGATCCTGAGCTGACGCGTCATGGCTGCCTGGTGATCGACTACCGCATGCCCGAGATCGACGGGCTGGAGCTGGTCGAGACGCTGCAGGAGCGCGGCTTTGCCATACCGATCATCATGATCACCGGCCGCGCCACCTCGGGCATGCGCGTCCGGGCCAGCCGGGCCGGCATCGCCACGGTGCTGGAGAAGCCGCTATCCGACGGCGCGCTGGGCGACGCCATCCGCTCCGCCCTCGCGGCGCGGTAGCGCGGGATCCTTGCCCCGCCGACAGATCCCTCGCCGGCTCGGGTTGACGGAGTCTTCCTGAGCGGGTTTGCGGTGAATGGCGGATTATTCGCCGTACAATATGCGGTGAATAATCTTGCGCTTGCGGCGAATAGCACTCATATTCACCGCAATAACTGCGGCGAATGAACACCTACATCTACGACAGACCGGGCTGGCCCCGGTTCGACTGGAACGGCGCCGATCTCGTCCGGCCGCTGGCCGATGTCCGTCTCCGCCAGGGCCGGCTACTCGGCCGCATGGGCGCGCTGGGTTTCGACCTGCGCGACGAGGCGGTTTTGCGCACGCTGACCGAGGATGTGCTGAAGACGAGCGAGATCGAAGGCGCGATCCTCGACAAGGACCAAGTCCGCTCCTCCATCGCCCGCCGCCTGGGCATGGATATCGGCGCGCTCACGCCGGCCGATCGCCACGTCGAGGGCGTCGTCGAGATGATGCTCGATGCGACCGTAAACTTCGCAAGGCCGTTGAGCTCGGCGCGGCTCTACGCGTGGCACGCCGCGCTGTTTCCCACGGGATACAGCGGCATGGCGAAGGTCCGTGTCGGCGCGTGGCGCGACGGCCGCGCCGGGCCGATGCAGGTGGTGTCCGGTCCGATGGGCCGCGAGCGAGTTCACTTCGAGGCCCCACCCGCTGCCCGCATGAAGCGCGAGATGACGGCGTTCTTCGTTTGGTTCGACGGCGCGGCATCGGCCGGGCTCGATCCTCTTCTCAAGTCGGCGATCGCCCATCTGTGGTTCGTCACCATCCATCCGTTCGAGGACGGCAACGGCCGCATCGCCCGCGCCATCGCCGACATGGCGCTGGCGCGTTCGGAGGGCAGCCCGCGGCGCTTCTACAGCATGTCCTCGCAGATCCGACAGGAGCGCGCCGACTACTACGACATGCTCGAGAGCACGCAGCGCGGCGATCTCGACATCACCCCGTGGCTGCGCTGGTTCCTCGGCTGCCTCGACCGCGCCTTCGACGGCACCGAGCGCATCCTCGCCCAGGTGCTACGCAAGGCGCGTGTCTTCGAGTCGCTCGCCGGCCAGGCGCTAAGCGATCGCCAGCGCCTCGTCGTCAACCGCCTGCTCGACGGCTTCGAAGGCAAGCTCACCTCGGCGAAATGGGCCAAGCTGACCAAGACCTCGCCCGATACCGCGTTGCGCGACATCAACGACCTCGTCGCGCGCGGCATCCTGGTCCGCGACCCGGCGGGCGGGCGCAGCACGAGCTACTCGCTGGCGGTTTAAGGTCGCTGTCGCCCCGAACGTCGTGAGGGGGCTTGAGCCGCTCGTGGCCCCTCGTTGGCGGTATGGCACCGCCATCGCGGTATCGCCTCCACTGCTGCCACCTCCGTAGAATCCCTTAGGTCGTTTCCCTGAATGGTGGCGCGCCGGGGTCGCCGGTACTGAGGCTTTGCCAACGCCTCGAGGAGCGACCGATGCAAGCCATCAGCCCCGCCGCCCGCCACTTCCCGCCAGCCATCCTCGCATTGCACGGCCCGGCCGCGATGCCGCGCCGACCGGTGGCCGAGCCGGGCGTGCGCCTGCGCTTCGCCAAGGGCGAAGGGATCTACGCCGAAGGTGACGACGCGGAGTACTTCTACAAGGTCGTGTCGGGCACCGTGCGCATCTGCAAGGTGCTGCACGACGGCCGTCGCCAGATCGAGGCCTTCCACCTCGCCCGTGACATCTTCGGCTTGGAACGCGGCGCCACGCACCGCTTCACGGCCGAAGCGGTCGACGACCTCGTGGTCCTGGCGTTCCGCGCGCGGACCCTCGAGGACCTGCTGCGCGACGATCCCGACCTCGGCGGCGAGCTCATGGCCTCGGTACTGGCCAGCCTAGACCGCGCGCGCGACCACCTCGTGCTGCTGGGCCGCAAGTCGGCGCGCGAGAAGATCGCCACCTTTCTGCTGAACATCGCCGAGCGGCTGTCGAGCGACGGCAGCTTCGAGCTACCGATGCAGCGCGGCGACATCGCCGATCACCTCGGCCTGACCATCGAGACCGTGTCGCGCACGCTCACCCGCATGGCGCGCGATGGACTGATCGGCCTGCAGGCCTGCGGCCGCGCGGTCGAGATCCTGGATCGCGACGGCCTCGCGGCGGCCGACGCCGACTGAAGCCCGATCCGCGGCGGCGCGCTCAGGTGCGGTAGTAATCGCGATACCAGCGGACGAATTCCGCGACGCCGGTTTCGATCGGCGTCTCGGGCCGGAAGCCGATCAGCGCTTCGAGCAGCTCGGTCGAGGCCTCGGTGCGCAGCACGTCGCCCGGCTGCATGTCCATGTAGTTGCGCTCCGCCTTGCGGCCGAGCGCCTGCTCGATCGCCTCGACGAAGCGCATCAGGCCGACCGGGTGGCCGCCACCGATATTGACGATGCGGTAGGGCGCGACGGGGCTCTGCGAATCGGTCGCCACAACGCGCGCGGCGCCGCGTACCGGCACCTTCTCGCAGAGCCGCGCGATGCCTTCGACCAGGTCGTCGATATAGGTGAAGTCGCGCTCCATGCGGCCGTGGTTGTAGATGTCGATCGGCCGGCCGGCGAGGATGCTCTCGACGAACTTGAACAGCGCCATGTCGGGACGGCCCCACGGACCGTAGGCGGTGAAGAAGCGGAAGACGGTGGTCGGGATGTCCCAGAGATGGGCGTAGCTGTGCGCCATCGTCTCCATCGACTTCTTGGTCGCCGCGTAGATCGTCAGCGGATGGTCGGTGGAGCCGGTCTCGGCGAGCGGGAAGGTGGCGCTGGCGCCATAGGCCGAGCTGGTCGAGGCCATCACGAGGTGGCGCGGCGGGTGCTCGCGGCACAGCTCCAGCACGTTGAAGCTGCCGGTGACGTTGGAGTCGATATAGGCCCTTGGATTTTCCAGGCTGTAGCGCACGCCGGCCTGCGCCGCGAGGTGGACGACGAGCTCCGGCCTGGCGTCGCGGAAGATGCCCGCCAGGCTCGCCCAGTCCTCGAGCATGCAGCGATGGTTCTGGAAGGCGTTGTGCCGCTCCAACAGCGCGACGCGGTTCTCCTTGAGCCGCACATCGTAATACGGCGTCATGCCGTCGACGCCGATCACCTCGTGGCCATCGGCGATCAGGCGTTGGGCGAGATGGAAGCCGACGAAGCCGGCGGTGCCGGTCACCAGGCAGCGCATGGCGTCAGGCCTTGACGATGTGCTTGCCGACCACGCCGTGTCGGGCGCAGGCGTTGCGCGTATCGATCACGAGACGCGACCAGCGCGCGACGTCGCGATAGTCGATCGCGTCATGGTCGGTGCAGATCACCGTCGCGTCGATCGTGGCAAGCAACGCTTCGCTCAACCCGGTCGAGCGCCGCCCGGCGAATTCGGGATGCTCGCGGTTGGCGCCGATCTCGGCCACGTGGGGGTCGTGGAACAGCACCTCGGCGCCCTGCCGCTCGAGCAGCTCCATGATGCGGAACGACGGACTCTCGCGCGTGTCGTCGACGTTCTTCTTGTAGGCGACGCCCACGATCAGGATACGCGCGCCCTTCGCCGCCCGGCCGGCATGCGCGTTCATCGCCTCGATGGTACGCGCCGCCACCCGCAGCGGCATCGCGGTGTTGATCTCGCCGGCGAGCTCGACGAAGCGCGTGGCGATACCGAACTCGCGCGCCTTCCAGGTCAGGTAGAATGGATCGATCGGGATGCAGTGCCCGCCTAGCCCCGGGCCGGGATAGAACGGCATGAAGCCGAAGGGCTTGGTCTTGGCCGCCTCGATGACCTCCCAGACATCGATGCCCATGGACTCGAAGACGACCTTGAGCTCGTTGACGAGCGCCACGTTGACCGAGCGGAAGATGTTCTCCGTCAGCTTCACGGCCTCGGCGGTGTCCAGCGACGAGACGGCGATGGTGCGCGGCACGATCTGGTCATAGAGGGCGCAGGCCATGCTGAGCGCGTCGGGCCCGTCGCCGCCGACCACCTTGGGGATGTCGGCCGTCGCGAACGCCGCGTTGCCAGGATCCTCGCGCTCCGGCGAATAGGCGAGGAAGAAATCCTGGCCGGAGCGCAGCCCACCCTTCTCCAGGATCGGCCGCACCACCTCGCTCGTGGTACCGGGATAGGTCGTCGATTCGAGCACGACGAGCTGGCCACGCCGCAGATGGCGCGCCACCTGCTCGCTGGTGGCGACGACGTAGGACAGGTCCGGCTCGCGCTGGCGGGTCAACGGCGTCGGCACGCACAGGATGATCGCGTCGACGCCCTCGAGCCGGGCGAAGTCGTCCGTCGAATCCAGACGCCCCGCTTCGCGCAGCGCGCTCAACGCTTCGGCGGAGACATGGCCGATATACGACCGCCCGGCGTTGAGCAGGTCGATTTTCGCCTTATCGATGTCGAAGCCGAGGACGCGAAAGCCCTTGCTCGCGAAGGTACAGGCGAGCGGTAGGCCGACATAACCGAGACCGACGACGCCGATCCGCGCCGTGCGATGCCGGAACGAATCGGCCAGCGTCGAGGCCGACGGACCTTTGCCGGCGCCGGTCATCGGGTTGTCATGGGCAAGATGATCAACCAGCGCGCGACGCGACGGACGCCGGACGCCTTAGGCGTAGGGCGCTCCGCCCGCTCGGAAACGGCGGTAGACTCTCCATTTCTCGGATCAGTCCGGCGGAAATTGCAACCTAATCGAGGCCGCTGCCTGCCCCGTATCGGCGCCGCGCTTGAACGCAAAGTTGTCGTAGTCCGAGACCACGGCGTCGGTATAGCCAAGTCCCGCCATCCAACGGAGCGCCTTGGCGTTGCTTTCGTTGCGGAGGTTGAGCTCGATTCCCACATAGGGATTGTGCTCGATGAGCGTTTCTTGCGCACCCTACAGCACACCGAAGTCAAAGCTGTCCACGTCGATCTCAATGGCATCGACGCGACTCAGCGCCTTTTCCGTCATGAACACGTCGACAGTGATGAATGGGTGAGATTTACGGGACGGCGGCGTTCCCCAGAGGTGATAGATATTGTCTTCGATCATCCCGGTGGCTTTGCCAACATCGTAATTGAGCACTGTCACGTTCCGCACGTCGTGATGCCTGATATTCCGCGGCGGCTTTTCGAGCGATGTTGCGTCGGGTTCTATCGCGTAGACGTCGCCTTGAGGCGCGAGTTGCGACAACAGGATCGCGTTGTAACTGATGTTGGCCCCGATATCGAGAATGCACCAGTCCTCCTGGACGTGATCCACGAACGACTTCTTGGTCGCCAGTTCGCACTGAGGACAATACCAGAGGAATTCGTCGTAGTAGTCGAGCAACTCGATGGGAGCGCGCCCAGTTACGTTTGTGACAACTCTGGACCGCTGTGGCTGGCCGAAGATGAAGTTCACGCTGCGCTTGAGCACATTCAACGCCTATCAGTTGCACGCCGATGGGAAGCGTGGATCGTCGAGGCTCCCACGCCGCCAAGCTGAGAGGAGTATACTAACTATTGGCAGAGACGTCGCCACCGCCATTGTCATGTGCAACCTTTCTGCTGGCGGCGTGTTCGGCGAAGTGCTGGACCAGTTACGAAGCTGCGGGCGCAATCCATTCATAGGTTTCGGTGGTCGCGAAGCCCACGAACAGCATGATCGCCTCCCGGTTGGCGTTCCGCAGAACGGGCTCCGAGCCGACGGTAGCGAACTTCGTCGGTTTGATTTCGCGCGGGGCGATGGGTTTATTCGTAGTCACTTCGGCAGTTTGGCCATGTCGGGTGAAACGAATATTGCGTCGGCCCAGCAGAGGGTGGCGGGCCGTCCAGGCTGGTAGCGGTAGTCGTAAATTCCCTGTAGGGCGTAACCTTGCTGACGGAGGTGATTGGCTAGGTCCCAGAAGGTCGGAGCGCCGCGATAGAGTTCGTGAAAGAGCACCTCAAGGACGACCGCTCGAATAGCGCCGCGGCTGAGCATGCCGCTGGCGCCTCTCAGGGCCATAAGCTCACCGCCTTGTATGTCCATCTTGAGAACGTCGAGCGTCGCGATCCCTCGGTCGGCGCAAAGACGATCAATCGTCACCGTGGCGATGCGCTCCGGTGGCAGCGCCTCAATTGGCGCATCAAAGAAGCGCACGTCGCCTACGGGCAGCAGCGAGTGTGACCCGCTGTGCGAAGTCAACAACAGGTCGGCGGTCCCATCGGCGTCAGATAGGCCGAGTTTCAGAAGCTCAGCGCGGGCACCGAACGGTGCCAGGGCAGTCGCTGCGGCGGCGTGGTTTTCTGGCGCTGGCTCAAGAGCGATGACGCGGCAGTTCGGAAAAGCGTCCAGATACTCGATGCTGGTATGGCCGTGATGGGCGCCGGCGTCGATCACTGTCAGCGGCTCGCCGTGGCCAAATAGCCGAGTCTGCGCGACGAAAAGACTATCGGTTGCCGGCGCCTGGGTAGAGGGCGATAACGGCATTGGCTGTCGGCGTCGCTTCCAAAACATATCCTATCGTACAAGCAAGAGTCGCCGAAGGTCCATAACCGACGCTTTCCCAATCACTGGCCTTTCGGACGAGCGAAATGTGAATATCGGGCGGCTGAAACGGGTCAGATCATGCCGACGGTCCATGTTGCACCATGCCGCCACGAATCATCGACAAGGCCAATGAAGAATTTGCGCGACTCCTGGCTTACCGGGACTGCCGGCTACAGAATGCCCCGTGCTGATCCACTCGGCAGCAAAACATGCCTCCCCTGCAATCGAGAAGTCTCGCCGGCTCAGTGCGCTGCAACCTGGCGAGCCCAGTTTCCGCTTGTTTGCTCTTGCCTGTCTTGCGGTCTGATACCGGTCGACGTCTCAGCCGATGAACCCGTTGCCGTTGAGGTCCTGATTGAAGGTGGTTTCAAGTGCTCGCAATGCGGCGTCATTCCCCGACACGACCCCTGTCAGCGACGAGGTGTAGTTGCCGCCGCCGTCGGTATGCCAGGCGGTGTACTGGTTGGTGGCGCCCAGCTTGAAGACCACATCGTAGCCGCCACCTGCCGCCGCTTCGGCGCCGATCGGCGCCCAGTCCCCGAACTGACCGGCCACGACATCCGTGCCGGCAAATTTCAAAGTCGGGCCGGTAGCACCGGTCTCCAGGGAGTACCGGTCCGCTTTCGCCAGCAGGCTCGTCAAGCCATCCGCCTCGATCACCGACGTGGTGAGCCCAGTCGTCCCGTCGCTGTTGAGGTCCTGAGCGAAGATATCCTCGAGCTGCTGCAGCGCATGGGCGCCGCCCGACACGACGCCCGTCAGCGATGAGGCGTAGTTGCCGCTGCCGTCGGTGTGCCAGACAGTATACTGGTTGGCGACGCCGAACTTGAAGGCCACATCATAGCCGCCACCTGCCGACGCATCGGCGGCGATCGGCGTCCAGGCCCCGAACTGGCCAGCCACGAAGTTGGCGCCAGCGAACTTCAGCGTCGCATCGGGCACGCCGCCGTTCAGCAAGAAGTACCGGCCCGCACCCGTGCTCAGGCCGGTCGAACCGATCGCCTCAACCGCCGTCAAGGCGACGCCGGTCGTCCCGTCGCCGTTGAAGTCCTGCGCGAAGAGCGTCTCCAGGACACGCATCTCCGTGGCGGTGCCCGACACCACGCCGGTCAGCGACCCGGTGTAGTTGCCGTTACCATTGGTGTGCCAGGCGGTGTATTGATCGGCCGCGCCCAACTTGAAGACCACGTCGTAGCCGCCGCCCGCCGACGCGTCGGCGGCGATCGGCGTCCAGGCCCCAAACTGGCCGGCCACGAAGTTGGTGCCGGCGAATTTCAGCGTCGCATCGGGCACGCCGCCGTTCATCAAGAAGTACCGGCTCGCGCCCGTGCTCAGGCCGGTCGAACCGATCGCCTCGACCGCCGTCAAGGCGACGCCGGTCGTCCCGTCACCGTTGAAGTCCTGCGCGAAGAGCGTCTCCAGGACACGCATCTCCGTGGCGGTGCCCGACACCACGCCGGTCAGCGACCCGGTGTAGTTGCCGTTACCATTGGTGTGCCAGGCGGTGTATTGATCGGCCGCGCCCAACTTGAAGACCACGTCGTAGCCGCCGCCCGCCGACGCGTCGGCGGCGATCGGCGTCCAGGCCCCAAACTGGCCGGCCACGAAGTTGGTGCCGGCGAATTTCAGCGTCGCATCGGGCACGCCGCCGTTCATCAAGAAGTACCGGCTCGCGCCCGTGCTCAGGCCGGTCGAACCGATCGCCTCGACCGCCGTCAAGGCGACGCCGGTCGTCCCGTCACCGTTGAAGTCCTGCGCGAAGAGCGTCTCCAGGACACGCATCTCCGTGGCGGTGCCCGACACCACGCCGGTCAGCGACCCGGTGTAGTTGCCGTTTCCATCGGTGTGCCAGGCGGTGTATTGATCGGCCGCGCCCAACTTGAAGACCACGTCGTAGCCGCCGCCCGCCGACGCATCGGCGGCGATCGGCGTCCAAGCGCCGAACTGGCCGGCCACGACGTTCGTGCCGGCGAATTTCAGCGCCGGGCCAGTGCCACCGGTCTCGAGGAAGAAGCGGTCCGCTTTCGCGATCAAGTGCGTGAAGCCAGCCGTCTCGATCTGAGATGTGACGAACCCGGTCGTCCCGTCGTCGTTGAGATCCTGATCGAAGATGCCCTCGAGCTGTTGCAGCGCATAACTGCTGCTTGGCACGACGCCGGTCAATGACCCGGTGTAGCTACCGCCGCCGTCGGTTTGCCAGACAGTGTACTGGTTCGCGGCACCCAACTTGAAGACCACGTTGTAGCCACCGCCCGCCACCGCGTCGGCGCCGATCGGTGCCCAAGCCCCGAACTGGCCAGCCACGACGTTCGTGCCGGCGAACTTCAGCGTCGGACCCGTGCCCCCGGCCTCGAGATGGTAGCGGTTCGAAAGCCTGCTCAGCGTGGTGGCGCCATTCGCCTCGAGGACGTCGTCACCTGGCGCCGTTCCTTCGCTGACGTTGGTCACCGCGATGTTGTAGCTCTGCAACGAGCTATGGCCGCTGGCGTCCATCGCCCGGACTGTCACGCTGTAGACGTTGTCGCCGTCCGAGTCCTTCGGCGTCTCGAAATTCGGCGTCGAGCCGAAGCGCAGCACGCCGGTCGTGGCGTTGATTCGGAATCTGCTCCCATCGAGGCCAGACAGGATCGAGTACGTCACGCCGGAGGTGTCGCCGCCCAGCGCATCGACATCGCCGACGACGACGGAGTTCTCCGTCACGGGCCCGAGAGTCGTGCGCAGCGCGGGGTTCGTGTTGGATACGGTGACCGCGACCGCCTGCACGACGGAGCCGCCATTGGCGTCCGCGGCCCGTACCTGTACTTCGTAGACGTTGTTGGCGTCGGCGTCCGTCGGATTGTCGAAGTCCCGCGCGCTGACAAAGCTGAGCGCTCCGGACGACGCGTCGATCGCAAACCGCGCCGCGTCGGCGCCGCCGCTGATCGAATAGGTCAACGCGGCGCCGGTATCGACGTCCGTCGCGGCGATCGAGCCGATGGTGGTGAGGTTCTCCGCCACCGCGAAGGCGTTGCTCGAGGTCATCACCGGCGCGTCGTTCACGCCCGTCACGGAGATGGACAGCGTCGCGGTGTCGAACCCGCCCAGGCCATCGCTCACTTGGTAGGTGAACGCGTCGGTCGCGGTCGCTCCCTGGGCCAGCGCGTTCGCCGCCGGCTGATCCGCCACATAGGTGTAGGAACCATCAGCATTCAGCGTCAGCGTGCCCAGCGTACCGATCACCGCCACGCCTACGTTACCGGCCAAACCGTTCACCTGGCTCACGGTCTTGGTCGGCAGCGGATCCGCGTCGGTGTCGTTGGCCAGCACACCGGTCGCCGCCGTGGCGCTCACCGTGCCGCCTTCCGGCACCGTGTTGTCGTCGTCCACCGCGACGGGATCGTTGTTGAGGACCACTTGAACGAGGACGGTGACCGGCGCGCTGGTCACCGTGCCGTCGGAGATGGTGTAGGTGAAGCTCGCCGTGCCGATGAAGCCGGTGGTCGGCGTGAAGACGACATCGCCGGAGCTGTTGAGCGCGACGGTGCCGCCCGTGCCCGAGGTCACCGACGCGATGGTGAGCGTCGCGCCGGCATCGACGTCGGTATCGTTGCCGAGCAGCGCCGACTTCGCGTAGGTGACCGTGGTGTTCTGCGCCGCGACCAGCTCGTCGGCCACCGCTACCGGCGCGTCGTTGGCGCCGGTGATGGTGATGGTGAGCTGCGCCGTATCCGTCTCGCCGCGCACGTCGCTCAGCGTGTAGGTGAACACATCCTGCGCCGTCGCCCCGGCGGCCAGCGCGTTGGTGTCCGCGTCGGCGTTGTCGAGCGCGTAGCTCCACGTGCCATTGGCGTTCAGGGTCAGGCCGCCATAGCGGCCGGCCAGCGCCGTTCCCACCGTGCCGCCGCCGGCCGTCACGCTCGACACCGCTGTCACCGTCGTCGCGTCGCCCAGCGCCGTATCGACGTCGCTATCGTTGCCGCGAACGTTGCCCGACGCCGTTGGATCGCCCGTCACGTCGACAACGCCGGCTTCGCGCAGCGTGTCGGCGCCGTTGCCGTCGTCGTTCGCCACCGGCGCGTCGTTGAGGATGTCGCCTACCGCGAAGGTGCCGTTGGCGAACTGGAACAGCTCGACGTTGGTGACCCGGTCCGTGCCATCCGGACCGACCAGGGTCAGGATGCCGCCGGTCTCGGTGATCGCATAGGCGCTCCACGCGCCGGAGAAGATCGCCAGGTCGGCCGTGCCCTCCCCGCCGTCGATAAAGTCGTTGCCTGCGCCGCCGGTGAAGGTGTCGTTGCCATCGCCGCCGTAGAGCGTATCCGCGCCGGTGCCGCCGTTGAGCAGATCGTTGCCTTCGCCGCCATATAACACGTCGCCCGCGCCCGCGGCGTTCAGCGTGTCGTCCCCGGCGGCGCCGTACAGCGTCTCGACGCCGCTGCCGCCCGTCAGCGTGTCGCCGAAACCCGATCCGTAGACGATCTCGATGCCCGAGAGAACGTCGTTGCCATCGGCGCCGCTCGCCGTGCCGGCGCCCAGATCGATGACCACCGGACCCGGCGCGTCTTCGTAGGAGGCGCTGTCGTTGCCATCGCCGCCGATCAGCGTGTCGTCGCCTGTCCCACCCACGAGTGCGTCGTCGCCGGCCGCGCCGTCGAGCGTATCGTTGCCATCGGCGCCGGTGATCGTGTCGTCGCCGGCCTGGCCCGACAGCGTGTCGTTGCCGCTGCCCCCCTCGATCGTTTCGCCGCCGCCCAGGAAGGTGAAGCGCGAGGCGGTCATGAAGGAAAGGTCGACGCCAAGAATGCGGATCTGCTGGGCCTGCACGCCGCTCGACAGGGTCAACACCACGTCGGCGCCGTCCTGGACCATGCCGCCGCCGTCGACTTCGATGTCGACGATGTTGTTGTAGCCGAAGGCCGAGACGTCGATGCGATCGCCGACCGCGAGATCGACGATGGTGTCGCCGCCGGCGCCCGCCGGCGTGAAGACGAAGCGATCATTGCCGGCGCCGCCGGTCATGCGATCGTTGCCGGTGCCGCTGATCAGCGTGTCATTGAAGGCCGAACCGATCCCCGCCTCGATCGAGTTGAGCCAGTCGATATCGCCGGCGCTCGAAACGGTACCGGCGCCGAAGTCGAAGACCACGGCCGCGCCGGCGCTCGCGTAGGACGCGGCGTCGATGCCGCCGCCGCCATAAAGCGTGTCGCTGCCGGCACCGCCACTCAACGTGTCGGCGCCGAAACCGCCATACAGCGTGTTGACGCCGCCGCTGCCGGTCAGCGTGTCGGCCTGCGCCGTGCCGATGGCGTTCTCGACCCCCGTCAACGTGTCGGACACGCCCGCCGCGGTCGCCGTGCCGGCGCCCAGGTCGAGCGTCACCGCCGCGCCGAGTTCCTCGTAGCTCGCGGTGTCGTTGCCGACGCCGCCGAAGAGCATGTTGTCGCCCAGCCCGCCCACCAGCGTGTCGTCGCCGTCCTCACCGCTCAGCGTGTCGTTGCCGCCGTTACCAATCAGCAGGTTGTCGAGGCCATCGCCCGTCAGCGTGTCGGCGGCCGAGCCGCCGGCCAAGCCCTCGATGTTGAGCAGGGTGTCGGTGCCGTCGCCGACGATCGTGCCGGCGCCACCCAGGGTGGCGGTGATGGCCGTGCTGGCGCCGCTGTAGTCGGCGACGTCCTTGCCGGTACCGCCATCGAGCGTATCGTTGCCGGCGCCGCCCTGCAGCGTGTCGTCGCCGCCCTTGCCGGACAGCACGTCGTTGTCGGCCCCGCCATAGAGCGTGTCGGCGGCGTCGAAGCCATCGATGGTGTCGTTGCCGCCCTGGCCGTCGACGACCAGCGGCGTGCCGCCGGCGCCTTGGCCGATCTGCCGGCTGCCATAGACCAGGTAGGTGACACCGCCGCCGGAATTGGCGCTGACGCCACTGATCAGGATGTCGGCCAGGCCGTCGGCATTGACGTCGCCGGCGCTGGTGGCACGCAGGCCCACGCCGCTGCCCGGTGGGGCCTCGATGCGAAAGCTGTCGCGGCCGTCGACCGCGCCGGCGTCGATGCTGGAGTCCCAGTCGCCGGCGCGGCCGAACAGGATGTAGCCGATGCCGGCGTCGGTGCCGCCGGCGTCCAAGCCCGGCGCGCCGACGATCAGGTCGCCGAAGCCGTCGCCGTTGATGTCGCCGGCCGAGGACACCGAGCTGCCGAACTGGTCGCCAGCCGACGCGCCGACGATGGCGAAGCCATTGGCACCATCGAGCGCCGACAGATCGACGCGCCAGGGGGCCGAACCATCGGCCCAGCCGCCGGCCTTGCCGAAGATCACATAGGCCGTGCCGGCGCCGCCGGCGTTGCGCGCGCCGAGCATCATGTCGTCGAAGCCGTCGCCGTTGAAGTCGCCGGCGCTCGACACCGAGAAGCCGAGATCGTCGCCGGCCGCCAGGCCCTGGAACTCGATGCCGGTGTGGTTGGTGGCGACCTGTTGCAGGTTGATGTTCGCGCTGCGCGAGGCGCTGCCGAACAGCAGATAGGCCACGCCGCCGCTGATGGCGCCGTTGAACTGGGCGCCGATCAGCAGGTCGGCGAGGCCGTCGTTGTTGATGTCGCCGGCCGCCGCCAACGCGCCGACATTGGCGCCGGTGAGCGTCGTCAGATTCGTCAGCGCGCCGACGCCTTCGACCGCGTTGGCCGCCGCCCACGGCTCGGCCTTGCCGAACACGATATAGGTGCTGGCTTCGGCGGCGTCGGGCGCCGAGATCACCAGTTCGGCGCTGCCGTCACCGTCCATGTCGCCGGCCGAGGACACGGCGAAGCCGAACTGGTCTTCGCTGCTCGACGCGTTGTGCAGCATGAAGCCGTTGCTGCCGTTGAGCGTCGCCAGATCGATCGGGATGGTCGCGCCGCCGGTATCGGTCCAGCCGCTCGCCTTGCCGAACAGGACATAGGCTTCACCGGCCGGGGTGCCGCCGGAGCCGGCGCTGTTGGCGGCGATCAGCACGTCGCTGAAGCCGTCGTCGTTGACGTCGCCGGCGCCCGAGACGGCGAAGCCAGTCTGGCCGGTGCCGGCGAGCACCACCACGTTGGGGTCGGCGACGCCCAGGTTCACCGAGTCGGGCAGGCCATCGGCGCTGCCGAACACCAGATAGGCGCGGCCGCTGTCGCTGCCGAACTTGTGCGCGCCGATGACGAAGTCGCCGAAGCCATCGCCATTGACGTCGCCGACGCCCGATATGGCGTAGCCGCTTTCGCTGCCCGCGACACCGTCGAAGCGGGTGCCGGCCGAGCTCTCGAGGCTGCCCAGGTCGAGCGTGGCGCCCACCGTACCCTGCAGGGTGACGGCAAATACGTCGTCGCCGGCGTCGAGCTGGATGCGCGCGCCATCGAGCCATAGGTCGCCGATGATGACGTCGGCGCCGCCGCTGTAGATGATGGTGTCGGCGCCGGTGCCGCCCTTCAGCGTGCGGTCCTCGGCGTCGGCCATCAGGGTGTCGTTGCCGGCGCCGCCGTAGAGCGCGTCCGCACCCAGGCCGCCATCCACCGTGTCGCTGCCGGAACCGCCAAACAGGAAGTCGGCGCCGCCCAGTCCAGAGATCGTGTCGTCGCCGCCGAGGCCCAAACCGATATCGTTGTCGGCACCGCCAGAGAGACTTTCTCCGGCGGATGTCCCGGCAAAATAAGTCATTGTATCAATGCCTTAGAAGAAAGATCAGATATATGCGTAGCCGTGTTATGTTGATAATATAGCGTGAGATTCACGTTCAGAAAACTTCTTTAAGCACTTGTAATAAAATATCTTTCTCGAAACAAACAAGCTTCACGCCGAGAGCAAGAACCGTCCGCGCTCACGCACCGCACCTTGGCCTGCCGTAGCAGGAGGGGTGCGACATGGCCAAATATGCCCTCGACGAGAACGAGAGCGTCAAGCAGGGCCGGCCGGCGTGGTTGAAGATGCACGACCACCCCCACATTACCTCGCGGCTCATCCAGCCCTGGACACAACCTATTGGTGCCTGCGATCTGTCATTTCCGAGTCGCCGCAGTTCGCGGACGTTGCCAGAAAAAATGATGGTGCGGGAGCTAGTTGACGGCCAAGCTTAATTGACGAGGTTAAACATTGATGATAGTTTAACGATACATTAATCAATTTTTGGGGGAAATTCATGATCTCGGCCGCCATCGATACTCCCGCTCCGTCGTCTTCCTTCAGTCGAGATGACAAAGTCCTTCGCGCCACCGTCGTGGCGGCGATGGTCGTGCTGGTCGCCGCGCCTACCATCATCATGTTGTCCGCCCTGCCCCGGCCGTTCCTGCTCTCGGCGATCGCCATCGTCACCGGCATCGTCGCCACGGCGGGCTGCATCGTCTTCACGGCGGAAGATCACCAGCGCGCGGTGACCCGCGGCCTCATCTGCGCCGGCGTCATCCTGCTGGCCTTCCCCATCCCAATGGCCACGGGCGCCTCGGCGCCGGCGCCGGCCTTCGTCGAAGCCGCCCTGCGGCACGAGGCGCTGCTGTCCCTGGCCGTCTTCTCGGTCAGCGTCGGCGCGTCCTGCCTGGCGTTGGGCCTGGTCATGGCGCACCGCGAGCCGCCGGCCAACCCCGCGCCGGCCGCCTGATCCTCGCCGCAGGGGCCTGATGGCCCCCGCCACCCATGGCCCGCAAAAGGCCGTGCGCGGTCGATGGCCGCGCCCTAGCGTGACCCTCCTTCAGCGACGGGAGGGTCCAGCCATGACCAAATACGCATTCGACGAGACCGAGGGATTCAAGAAAGGCCGCGAGGTCTGGTTCGAGATGCGCGGGCCCAAGGTGGCCCAGGCGGCGATGGAGCAGGCCGCCGAGCACGAGATGACCCGGGACCTCAGGCAGTACCTGTTCGAGCACTGCTTCGCCGCCGTCTGGGCGCGGCCCGGCCTGGAACGCGCCACCCGCAGCGTCATCACCATCTCGGTGCTCACGGCACTCGGCCGCACCGAGGAGCTGAAGTCGCACATCCGCATGGGCATCAACAACGGGCTGACCCGCGAAGAGCTCAAGGAGATCTTCCTGCATGTCGGCATCTACGCCGGCGTGCCCACCGCCGTGGCCGCCGTGCGCGCGGCGATGGAGGAGTTCGCCGCGCTCGACAAAGCCAAAGCGTAGGCGGCCGCGGTCAACCGACCCGCAGCCCTTCACCCCGACTCTCCGCCCGCGCGCGGGCAGAGGGAGAGTCGGCGACGAAGCGGATGCCCTCGTAGTCCTTCGCCGCGACATCGTTGATGCGCTGGACGTACTTGGGCGCGCCGCCGTTGTAGACCATGTAGCGCGGGCGGCCATACTCGTGGCCCGGCACGTTCGAGTTGTAGCCGGTGAACCACGACTTGGCCTTGCGCATCAGCATGATCGAGTACATCTGGATCACGTGCTCGGTCCAGCGCGCCTCGGCCTCGGGCGTGGCGTCGGCGCGGACATGGCCGTGCGCGCGCATGTATCGCAGCAGATCGGTGCACCAGTTCACGCCCGTCTCGATGCCCCGGGGAAAATTGGTCGAGGCCGAGCCGCTTTGCGGGCCCGACGGCATCAGCAGGTTGGGAAAGCCGCTGACCATCATGCCGAGATAGGTCGTCGGCCCGTCGTTCCAGCGCTCGCGCAAGGTGGCGCCACCGACACCCTGGATGTCGATGTGATCGTAGGCGCCGGTGATGGCGTCGAAGCCGGTGGCGTAGACGATGATGTCGAAGTCGAAGTCGCGTTCGGTGGTCCGAAGACCCGTCTCCGTCACCCGCACGATCGGCGTCTCGGAGATATCGACGAGGTGCACGTTGGGCCGGTTATAGGCCTCGAAGTAGTTGGTCTCCATCGGCACGCGCTGCACGCCGAAGCCGTGGTCGCGCGGGATCAGCTTCTCGGCGACCTTGGGATCCTTGACCCGCTGGCGGATGCGGTTGGCGATGTACTCGCTGAACTCCGCGTTGGCTTCCTCGTTGGTGAAGATCTCCCGGAAATTGCGGAGCCAGATGGCGAAGCCGGGACTGCCGTAGAGGCTGTCCCACAGCTTGATCCGCTCCTCGCGCGAGACCTCGAAGAAGCCGCGCCGGTCGGGCTCGTGCTCGAAGCCGCCCGGCGTGCGCGCGCAGGCCTTGAAGATCTCGTCGTAGCGACGGCGTATATCCGCCATCTCCGCATCCGAGATCGGCCCGTTACCCAACGGCGCGCTCCAGTTGGGTCGGCGCTGGAAGACGGTTAGTTCGCCCACCTTATCGGCGATCTCGCCGATCACCTGGATGCCGGTGGCGCCGGTGCCGATCACCGCCACCTTCTTGCCGGCCAGCGGCACCGGCTCCTGCGGCCAGTGGAAGGTATGGAAAGAGCGGCCCTTGAAGCTCTGCATACCCTCGAGCTTGGGCAGCGTCGGGATCGACAGCAGGCCGAGCGCCATGATCACGAAGCGGCACGACAGCGTGCGGCCGTCACTGATCTTGAGCCGCCACAGATTGGCCGCCTCGTCGAAGCGCGCCTGCTCGACCTTGCAGTTGAATTGCATGTGCCGGCGCAGGTCGAACTTCTCGGCGACGAAATTCAGGTAGCGCAGATTCTCGGGCTGGCCGGAGAAGCGCTCCTTCCAATGCCATTCGTCGAGCAGCGCGCGCGAGAACGAATAGCCGTAGGTGTAGCTCTCGGAATCGAAACGCGCGCCGGGATAGCGGTTCCAGTACCAGGTGCCGCCCAGATCGGCGCCGGCCTCGAGCACGGTGGCGTTGATGCCGAGATCGACCAGCCGCTTGATCTGGTAGATGCCGCCGACGCCGGCGCCGATGACGATAACCTCGTAGTCCATGATCAGCGCTCCACTCGATCTTGGCCCTCAGTCTACGCCCGCTCCACCGGTCGCCGTCTCTCATGGCGGCTGGCGCGTCGTTTTGCCGTGTTTCGCAGAACGGCTGAATCCCTGTCGATGATCGGGGATGCAGGCCGCGTGGCCCCTATCGTTTCGGCAGGCCTATGATGATCTTGGCTTCCGACTCGTTCACCCATTCGCCGTTCTGCTGGCAGGTGTCGCCCCGCTTGCGGCAGGCATCGAGGCAGCCTGGCGACCCCGACATATTCTTGGTGCACCACTCCACGCACCAGCCCACGTACCGCGAACACGTCTCTCCGCGGCCGGCCCGAACCCGGGTCATGATGGGGGCGGGGGCGGCGGGAGCCGCGGCAACGGCCGGTCGAGCCTGCGGCGCGGCCCTGGGCGTGGTCGCGGGCTTGGACGCGGTCGTGGACGTGGGCATGGGGGTGGATGTGGGTGTGGGCGTAGAACCCGGCTGACAGGCTGTCAGCAGCACGACTAGTCCAAACCACGCAAGGACACGCATTCTCATATCGTTCCCACCAGCGACGCTCGACGTCTCTTTATCACAAACTTCCCGATCGCGCGCAGCGGGGACGAGCCTTCCTTCCCCCTCCGGGGGAAGGTAAGAGTCGCTCAAGTCCCCGGTGGCGCGCAGGCCAGCCGCCGGGCGCGATTGGCCTCGGCGTAGGCCGCCGCCGCCGCCAGGCCCAGCGGCGCGCCGAGATCGGGTGACGGGCGGCAGGCCAGGTTGATCGCCGGCAGCACGTCGGCCGCCAGGTCGTAGCCCTCGGCGATCCAGTGGTCGATCCACTGCTCGGT
>JALHMM010000016.1 GCA_022844045.1 Reyranellaceae bacterium
CGTGTGCTCTTCCGATCTCGCCGCCAGCCAGCCGGCGGCGACCACCGGGCCGAGGCCCGGGATCGCCATCAGGCCGAGACCGGCGAGCAGGCCCGCGGTGCCGCCGGCGGCGGCGCCGATGCCGGCACCAGTGCCGGTGGCCGAGACATCATCGACATCGGCGTACCGTTCGCTGACGTACTTGTTGGCCACCATGCTGATGTCGGCGGACTTGACGCCCGCCTTTTCGAGATCGCGAACGACGGCGCTGGCCTGGCCGTAGGAATCGTAGACGTGACTGATGGTCTGCATGATCTGGATCTCCTCTTAGCGCGTCTCTTAGCGCGTCGGGGCCGGAGTGGTGGGGGTGTTGGTCGCAGGTGCCGGATTCGCCGGCGCGCTCGGCGTCGGCGCCGTGCCGGGCGTCATCGCCGGGCGGGCGTCGGAGACGACGTTGCCCTTGTAGTCGATGGCGACGCTGACGCTTTTGCCGTCCAACGATGCCTGGCCGCGCCAGATGCCGTCGTCGTCCTTCCTCAGGCCGGCGACATCGGTGAAGCCGCGCGCCAGCGCCCGGTCGCGCGCCTGGCCCTCGGTGAAGGAGTTGGCACCCTTCAACGGCGCGCCGGGATCGCTCGCCGCCGCCTTGAACACGTCCTTGCGGCAATGCTCCATGAACGTCGCCGACGTGATGCGCTTGTCGCTGGGCTCGCTGACATTGCCGACGCGCATCGCGGCAAGATAGCGATTGGCTTCAGCGTCGCTCAGCACGCCGTCGCCGTTCCTGTCGGCCTTCTTGAACATGTCATTGCATTCGGCTTCGCTCGCGGCGAATGCGGGCGTCGTCAGGCAGGCCATTGCCATGACACCGACCAAGATCGTCTTACGCATCCTTGATGCTCCGTGGGTTGAAAGCGCAGTGCGCTTGGGGCCGGCTAACGTCACCTTGCGCCATGGGTTGCTTTCGATACGGCGTCGACAGCGCACCGCGCAGTCGATTCCCGCCGGTCTCGGTTCTCGGCGAATGGTGTGACCGAGAAGGCCATGCGGCGAGATCAGTGGCGCCTGCCGCCGAATCGAGCGACCCCTCGCCCGCGCCACGCAACTTGGCGCGGGGTCGAACGTTTAAATCGCACCAAGCAGGCCGAATCCCTCAGCCCGGAGGTGTCAGATGTTCCGTGCAGTTTTGATCGCTTCCATCGCCGCCACCGCTCTTGGCGCGTGCACCGCCACGTCGACGACCAGCACCGATCCTTACTATCGGTCCTCGGCGGGCAACCCGCCGGGCTGGATCGACCGCAACCGTGACGGCGTCGATGATCGCGTCCAGGGCAGCTACACCAACCCGAACAACCCGCCGGGCTGGGTCGACCGCGACCGCGACGGCGTCGATGACCGCGTCGAGCGGCGCCGCGCCACCAGCGGCAGCGGCTACTACGATACGTACGGCATCTGGCGCTACTACTAGCGCGCGCAGACGCTCCGGGCGCGGCCGTCGCCGCGCCCGGGTCATCGCGCGATAGACTTGGTGGTGATTGGCACCGCGGAGCGGCCGTGACTGTCGCCACAAGGGTCGCAGCACCCAGCTATGGATGCGTTCTCGCGATCAATCCCGGCTTGGCCCGCCTTGACGCGGGCTCTCCGCGCCGATCAGGAGCGTGGCGCGGCCATCGGGCTGCGTAGCGATACGACGAGAGCCGAACTCAGTCGCACACGATCGCCGGCGCCCGTGCCGGTCGACGTCCGTGTTCGCATCCTCGACAGCCTGCCCGAGCGCACGTCTCGGGGCTCGCGCTGCGAGGGAGCGCTCTTCAATGCAGGTGTGCGGCGGCCGGCGCGCGTGTCGCCTGGGCGCGCAGGCGGCCCAGCGTCGAGGCGATGTCGCCGGTGATCGCGTAGATTTCGGCGAGGCGCGCCTTGTAGCGCTCGCAGGTCGGATGACGCATCAGGGCCTTCTCGGCCATGGTCGCGTCGAGTCCCATTTCAATCAGCTCGTCCTCGAGAAAATCGATGCTGGAAGCGATCGCTTCCGGACGCGTGTCCAGATTGGCCATGTCCCATTCCCCTATAAGCGCCCCCAAGGGCCACCCGTCGTTGCGGGCGTTAATTTTTCGTCAAGACATTAAGCCACAGATCGTTGATTTTCGCTACGACGATTCGCGTGCGGGCACTTTTCGTCGCACCCCCAGCACGGGAAATTCGCATTCTGCACGAAAGAGTTAGGCCGGCAGTCTCGCATCGAACCACACTGTTTGCCGCCTCTGCAGAGAGGCTGACGGAAGCTCAAGGCCCCGTGAATTCAGGCAAAAAAGTCCGTATATCGAGCCGGCACGTATCATCCCCAGCATTCATGATCGTCGCCGCGCGAGCCCGCAGGAGCATCGGATGAAAACCTGGCTGATCGGCTTCGGTGCCGGCCTGTTCGTGCTCGCCGTTCTCGACGCGCTGTGGCTCGGCGTGATCGCCCGCGAGTTCTATAAAGATAAGCTGGGTAGCCTGCTGCGCGACCAGCCAATCTGGTCGATCGCCGCGCTGTTCTATCTGGTGCACGTCGTCGGCGTCGCCACCTTCGTCCTGCCGCAGGCAACCAGTTGGAGCGGCGCGCTGCTGCTCGGCGGGCTGTTCGGCTTTTGCGCCTACGCCGCCTACGATCTCACCAACCACGCCACCCTCAAGGGTTGGCCGCCGATCGTCACCGTGGTTGATCTGACCTGGGGCACCTTCGCCACCGCGCTGACCGCGCTCGCCGCCTGGGCGGTGCAACGCCACTTCGCCTAGCCGGGCTGAGCAGGATCGCCAAACATGCGGCAGTCGCGGTCGCTGCAGGCGCCGCGAGTGCCGTCATCATGCTTGTGAGATCTTCGGCGATACGGGTTGGCGCACCGGGCCGATGCCGTTCACCTCGACCAGCGCGCGGCCAGCGCACAGCGCCCAGCTCAGCGGCACCGCTCGTCCGCTGCGGCATGGTTAAGCAAGCTTACGGCATCGGCTTATTTCAAGAACCAGCCCTTTGCTTACCTGCAACAACGCCGCGCTGGCCGAGCTCAGGCGTCTGGCGATCATCAGGGCAACGACTGGCCGCGCCCGACTGAGGGACCACGCCTGTCCGCGGTCGCACAGGGCAATGCCGCGCGGCACCGAAATGTTGCCGCATTGTCGGGTTCCTTCTGCCTCCGCGCGCCCCCGGGGCGCGCAGTGCAGGGAGCGTCGAGTGATGATGTCGCGATGGAGAACGGTGGTGCCGGCGCTTCTCGCAGCCGGTCTGCTGGCCGGCTGCGGCAGCATCATCGGCGGCGGCAACGCCGTACCGCCACCGCCCGATTTGTATGCGGGGCGCGTCGGCGCCGATCGTCAGGCGCCCGCATCGGGCATCTCCGGCGATCGCGGGCGCGCGCGTCACGACGCGGAAGCCGGTGCGCTCGACGAGTCGCGTGACCAGCCGATCGGATCGATCGTGCCGCCCGAGACGCCGCGGCAGCAGCCACCGCCGGCACCGCAACTGTAATCGTCCTCGCCGGGAAGCTGTAACCGGATCGCGGCAGAGTCCGCCGGCAACCGAGAGGAGCGCGGCGATGACCCACGTCAACGACTGGCCCGAGTGCGAGGCGTGCGGCGGCCCGAACTGGAAAGTGCAGCGCGAGCCGCAGATCAGCGGCTTCGAGGACCAGTTCTTCACATGCGCGTCGTGCGCTCACGTCACCCTGCGCACGGTGGTGATGTCCGACGACGATCTGCTGGCGCTGCGACAGGCGGCGTAGCCGCCGTCGGGATCGCGGCCGCGCCAGACGACGGCGCCCCGATCCCGCTATTGTTCAGGTTTGGCGGCGATCGCCGAGCCCCAGTCATGACGAGCCTGATCACACCTGTCCGAATCGTCCTGTTTGGCATCGCCGCCATGCTGATGGCCATGGTCATCGGCCCCATGCTGTCTCCGCCGGCGTTCTCCTGGCTGCGCCACACCACGTCGGAGCAGGCGGGACAGCACATGCCCGGCGCCTGGATCATGCGGGCCGGCTTCGTCGCCTATGGGCTTGCGATATTCGCGGCGGCGTTACGCGGCTGGGCGACGCGCCCCCTGATACGCGGCGCACTTGCGCTTTTCGGCCTCGGGCTGATCGGCGCGGCGGTCTGGTCGAACACGCCGATCGTGGCTGAGCTGCCGGCCGATCCGCACGAGGACTTCCTGCACTCTATGGCGTCGAGCCTCGTTGGCGCGGCCTTCGCCGCCGCGTGTGCCGCCCGCATCTTTGCGCCCGGCGGTTCGCGGTCCGACGTCCTGGCCTGGGCGGGCCTGGTCATGTCCATCGCGATCCCGCTGGCGATGGTCGCATTGCCTGACGCGCGAGGGGCAATGCAGCGCGCCATGTTCGCGTTCAGTTTCGTCTTCGTGGCACGCGAGTTCACAGAGCCTTCGCGCAGGGATATGTCGAATCGGACCTGACGTTGCGCGGACGCTCGGAGCCCGCTTACGCCGGCAGGTGCAGGCGCAGCCAGTCGATGGTCTCGCGCATCACGTCGTCGAAAGCCGGCTTGGCATAGACCTCGTAGTGGCCGATGCCAGGCAACACGACCAGCTTCTTCGGCTCCTGCGCCTTGTCGAACAGGGACTGGCAATCCTCCGGCGGCACCAGGCGATCATCACCGGCGGCGATCAGCAGCAGCGGTCGCGGCGCGATCTTGTCGACCACCCATTCGGGATGGAACGACAGGGTCTCATCGATGTACTCCAGCGGGATCTTGCCGACGGCGTTGGGATTGCCGGCGCGCGCCTTGGCCGCCAGCTCGGCCGACTGGCGATCGGGCAGCAGGATCTCCTCGCGCGCCACGAACTCGCTCTCGCCGCTCACCACGCGGCGCTCGCGATCCTTCTCGGAACGCGCCAGCAGGTCGACCCATTCGTCGGGCCGCCTGACGCTGCGCATCCAGCGTCCGCCATGGCCCATGCCGACCACGCCGATGGTGCACTTCACGCGCGGGTCGATCGCCGCGGCGAAGACCACGGTGGCGCAGCCATAGCTCGTGCCGTAGATGCCGATGCGGCTCTTGTCGCATTGCGGCTGGAGGCCGAGGAAAGTGATCGCCGCGGCCACGTCGGCGACGCGGCTGAACGGCGCCAGCCGGCTGCGCGATCCCTCGCTCTTGCCCCAGCCCTTGTAGTCGAAGGTGAGCACGACGTAGCCGGCGCGGTTCAGCGCGGCGGCATTGTCGGGCAGGTAGAGATCCTTCACGCCGGTATAGCCGTGGCACAGCACGACGCCGGCGCGTTTCTCGCCGGGCTTCAGCCCGTCGGGCAGGAAGAGGTCGCCGTCGAGCTTCACGCCCTCGCTGTAGAAGGTGACGGGCTGGCGCATGGTCGAATCTCCGAAGGCGGTCGAGGTTCCGCGAGCTTAGCAAGTTCCGCGACCCAAAGCCCGGGGCGCGCCGCGTTCGGCTATACTGGTCCGCGAACAACTGTTGGCGAACACTTGGGGGGAGACGCGATGATCCGCGCAATGCTTGTCGCCGCCATCCTGGCGATGCTGTCCGGCGCGGCCACGGGACAGGAGGCGCGGCCGGGGCAGCCGGGCTGGACGACGACCGCCGAAGGATGTCGGGTGTGGAACGGTGCGCCGCAGCCGCAGGAGCGCGCGACCTGGTCGGGCGGCTGCGTCGACGGCCTGGCCGACGGGCGCGGCGTGTTGCGCTGGACCCTGCGCTCCGGTGACGAGACGTACGACGGCGAGATGAGCAAGGGCCGGCCCAGCGGCCGAGGCACCTACGCCTGGAACGATGGCGAGCGCTACGACGGCGAATGGCGCAACGGCGACATGAATGGGCGCGGCGTCTACACCTGGAGCGACGGCAGCCGTTACGAGGGCGAGTTCCGCGACGACAAGCAGAACGGGCGTGGCATCTACGTCTGGGCCAATGGTGATCGCTACGACGGCGAGTGGCGCGACGACGAGAAGCACGGCCGAGGCGGCTTCACATGGTCCAACGACGATCGCTACGACGGCGAATGGCGCGACGACAAGCAGAACGGTCGCGGCGTCTTCACATGGTCCAACGGCGATCGCTACGACGGCGAGTGGCGCGACAACCGGATGCACGGGCGCGGCAGCTTCGTCGCGGCGGAAGGCGATCGCTACGACGGCGACTGGAAGGACGACAAGCGCCACGGCCAGGGCAAGGAGTTCATCGTCGGCCAGGGGGTCTACGAGGGCGCCTACGCCGACGACCTGCCCAACGGCATGGGCACCTACACCAACGTCCGGGGCGAGGTCTTTTCGGGCAGCTGGGCCAACGGCTGCTTCCGTCAGGGCGATCGCCGGGCGCATGTCGCCGTCACCGCCGAGGCGTGCGGCTTCAAGTAGCCGGCCGGCGAGGCGCGGCGCCGACGGCCTACAGTCGATCCTTGTGCTCGACGATCTTCCAGTAGGTGTCCTTCTCGACGATCTTGCCGTCCCTGAAGCGGTAGATGTCGCAGCCCTGGTAGTTGAGCTCCTCGCCGTCGGCGCTCTTGCCCTTGACCGTCCAGACCGAGATCGCGTGATCGCCGGCGAGCACGTATTTCTTGTGCTCCCAACGCATGTCGGGGATCACGGCGAAGCGATCGGCCATGGCCTTGCGGATGACCTCCTTGCCGCGCAGCGGCCGGCCCGTCGGCTCGGGGCCGCGCGCGAGATAGAACACCGCGTCGTCGGCGAAGCACTCGGCGATGCGGTTGGCGTCGCGGCTGTTGAACGCCGCCGACACCTCGCGCATCAGCTTCTCGTCGACATGGGGTTTGGTGCTGGTCTCGGACATCCGCTCCTCCTTGCGTTCACGCAGCCGCTACAAAAGCATACCCCTGCCCGTCCACCGTCACCCTACCAATACCGGGCCGATCGAGATGCGCGCCGGCCAGCCAGATGTGCTCCGCCGCGGCGTCGCGCAGCAGCTTGAGCCGCGTCGCCCGGGCGACGGCCTGATTGTCGTCGTAGCCCCAGGTCAGCTCGGGCCGCGTGAGCTGCAGCGCGTGGACATGGAACACGTCGCCGCAGAACAGGACGCAATCGTCGCCGGTGTCGAGGCGATAGCCCATGTGGCCGACAGCGTGGCCCGGCAGCGCAAGCGCGCGCACACCGTCGACCACGGCGTCGCCGTCGCCGACCGGCGCGAGCAGCGGGCGGAAGCGCTGGAGATGCGCCTCGTCGCGGAACTTCGGTACCGCATCCCTGGCGATCACGATCCGGCGCAAGTTCGCGAACGCCTCCCGCCCATCGGGCAGCAGAAGCCCGTTGATGTGGTCGAGATGCGTGTGGGTGAGCGCCACCGTCGTGATCGACGCCGGATCGATACCCGCCTCGGCCATGGCCGCGCCGAGATGCCCCATGCTCGGCTCCCAGCGCGCGCCGGCGCCACAGTCGATCAGCACGCCGCCGGCGCCCGCGTGCTCGAGCAGGAAGCAGTTGACCGACAAGCGCACCATCGCGTCGCGCCCGGCGAGCGATCGCGGCAAGCCGACCGCGCCGCCGTCGGGCGCCTTCAGCAGCGCGGCGGGCATGTCGACATGGCCGTCGGCCAGCGACCAGACGCGCCATGAGCCGGAGGCACAGCCCAGGGTGTTCGTGGTGCGCGACGCGATGATCATCGTACTGATGTCGAGGATGGGATCAGGGCCATTCCAAACTCCGTTACAAGTCGGCGCTTCGCCGAGATCACGCTCAACGCACGCCGTGCATGCCATCTCCTCGGCGATGCCACCGCGGGCCGCCTTCGCCGCAGCAGTGTCGGCCGCTTGCATGCGCCGCTGACAATCGTCGGCCGGCCTCGAGGCAGATGAGCAGCGGACGTTCGAGCGGCGGTACCGAGTTGATCGGCGCAGCTTCCAGCAAAGTATGGCCGTTGTCCGCGCCGTCCTGCCAACCGTAGAACTGTCGTAGTCGCAGCGCGTGCCACGAGCCTGCGTCTGGCTGACGGTCAAAGACGTCGACCAGCTGGCTGACCGGCGAGACACCGCAACGGCAAGCTTGAAGGGGATCCGCTGCGGCCGATCGCGACCAGTGCGCCATAACCGCCGTGCCGCGTCGGCGCTCGCGCGGCTGATCAAAGCTCGACGACGATGGTGGTCTGCCGTGTCGTCGTGAGGGCGCCAAGTAGCGAATCCCAGTTCTGGGCGACCACGATGCAATGCGGATTGCCGCAGAGGGGCGGGCCGTGGATATGGAATCCACCGCCCGGGAATCCCGTCTGGAGCTTCAACTTGACCCATACGACACGACCGTGATTCCGGTGTTCGGGCACCGCGCCTCCCGAGGCGCGCGGGTCGGCTTCGCCGGGTTTCTTGGCGGCGAAGGCCCCGGGATAATCGTAGACTTCCAGCTGGGCGTCGTCGGCGAGCTTCAGCGTCTTTCCAGGCATCCCGGCTGAACTGCTGCCCGGACGGATCTCCTGCGCCTTGAGCCAGGGGGTGACGCGCGGCGGCGCCATCTGCCCGGCCTGCGCGGCCTCCAGCCATGCGTTCATTTCAAGGCCGGCCTGATGCCGAAGGGTCTGCAGCCGAAACGACCTGCCGGCCACGACGCCGGAGAGGACCGCCGCGCGGGGGTTATATGTGAGCTGTGCGTTCATGTTTGCGGTGCCTCTTCGGGGCCTTAGTCCCTGCTACATGACACTGCCGTCGCCGAAGGCGATGACCACGCCTGCCGAGTGGCAACGCCCGGCCTGCGACACCTCAGGACACGACGGCGACATGTTAGCATAAGTCATCTTTCTATAACGCAGCCGATATCGTTCGACGGGAGCGCCTGCTCCGGCGCCGACCGACGTCGTCTTGTCCAAGCCGATGGTGACGTCGTGGAGCGCGATGCTCAGCGCCGTGATCTCGTTGCCCCTGCCGTCCGCGTTGGTGAAGTCGATCCTGGCCACGAAGGTCTTGTTCTGCCCCGTACGGTGTCTTCCTGTGGCGCGAGACTGGGCCAAGAGCGGCGAGGCGCGATCCGTCGGTTTCGCCCCAGCGAGCTCACGGATTGCCGGCGTGCCCGGCTCGAAACTCACCTCCAGACCCGCGGCTTTGACCCAACCGCCCAGGTCGATGGAATGGAGTCTGCGCCAACCCGCACGCGCGCCCAAGGTGACGCCGCCGAGGAACACTGCGTACACATTGTCGAACTTGGCCTGATCGGCGACCGCGAGATCCACAGCCTGCGCCTGCTGGCGCGCCATCTGCGCCGCGCCATCACCATTTCGGATCTGCTGGCGATGAAGAACCCGAAAGCCGTGGGTGTCGGCGGCGCGCTCGACGCCCTCACCTCCACACCCGACAGCGTCATCAGGGCGCAACGTCGGGCCACCGATCGGCGCGGCTCGTACGCCTGCGCCGCTCAGCAGCCCAGCGAGATTCGCCCCAGCGCCTTGAGGGACTCGCAGCGCACCTGCCGTGCATCGTCGGCGCCCGGCTCCAGTCGCAGCACCTGGTCGAACTCCTGGATCGCGCGCTCGTGCTCACCCTTGTTCCTGTAGGCCATGCCGCGACTGTAGTAGGCGTTGGCATAGGACGGCCTCAGCCGGATCGCCTCGTCATAGTCCCGGATCGCCCGGTCGCGCTGGCCGAGACGGCTATAGGCGAGGCCGCGATGGTAGAAGGCGTCGGCGAAGGACGGGTTCAGGCGGATCGCCTCGTCGTAGTCCCGGATCGCCAGGTCGTACCGCCTGTATTTCACATAGAGCCTGCCGCGCGCGTCCAGGGCGAGGGCATATGATGGATTGAGTCGGATCGCCTCGTCGAGATCACGCAGCGCGAGGTCGACCTGGCCCTTGGCGAGGTGGGCGATCGCGCGCGTGGCGAAGGCGGTCGCGAGGCTGACGTGGTCGCCGCCGCGGGCCTCGATCACCGCGGTGCAGCCCTCGACGCTGCGATCGGGATCACTATCGGCGCACCGCTTCCAGCTCTCGACGCTCGCCAAAGTCTGCGCCGCGACAGGCGCGGCGCCCTCAATCACCGCCAGCGCCAGCACCAATGCCGTCCACACCATGCCGTTGCCCGCCATCGCCATCTCCCCGTCGATGACGCGGGACAATGCACGAGGACACGACACGACGCTGTTCCCCGCGGCACACCCGGCGTGCCACGCCGCCGGCGCCCGTTCGGCGTCACACGGCTGGAGAAGTCAGCGCCTCGACCGTCCCCGGCGCATCAAGCCAACCATCGCACAACGCATTCATGTCTCGTGCTTCGAGGGCGACGCCGGGACCGTGATGAGATTGACACTCACACGCACACAAAAGAGCGACGTGCGCTCCGGAGCGGTCGTCGCAGGCATCCGGAACAGGACGCGACCACTGGGCGGACAAGCCGTGCGCGACGCGCTGCTCTACCTAACCAGGCGCTGGCGGCCGGTTGCGAAGATTACCACGCCGCCCGTCTTACTTGAAGCGTGCGGCCGGCGATCTCGGAGCGATGTCACCACAGTCCTTGAATCAATTCGTCGGTGGCAAGAAATCAATCAGTAAAATCACAACAAACAATAAGTAAAATAAGTTCACCCTCTGGCGCAAGCGCGGACGCCCTCCAACATGGGCTCGCACCGCAGCCTTGGAGGTCGATGCGATGGCCGGGCTTCTCGACACGCTGGTGAGTCCCTTTCCCACCGCCGGTGCGATCCGCAACAAGTTCCGCAAGAACGCCTGGAGCTCGGATCTCGATCTCGGCAAGATCGACAGCAACGCGCTACGCGGCAAGTTCGCCTTCTTCTGTGGGATGGTCGTCAGCCTCAACTACCTGATGGCGCATCGCAAGAAGATCACCGCCGCGCCGTTCAGCAAGACCGATTTCATCGATCCCAGCGGCCTGCGCGAAACCTATGTGCAGCGGTTCTATTACGATCTACTCAAGGAGAACCACAAGAAGCTGGGCCTGAGCTGGGAGGAGTTCCGCAAGCAGATCTATAAGATCGTCCCGGGCAAGGGATCGCAGGTGAAGATTCCCGATCTGCTGACGTCGGATGCCGCGGACCAGGTCTTCGAGTACTACGAGCTGAAGCCCGATAATTCGGGCGGCAAGTCGGATGCCAATGCCAAGCTCGAGGTCATCCGCGAGTTCATGGATCGCAACAACCTGACCATCTACACGCGCGGCCAGAAGTACAACGGCTGCACCGTACCGATCTGCAACTTCTCCTTCCTCGATCTGGGCGTCGTGCACGCCACCCTGACCTGCCGCCGCGATGGCATGGGCGTTCTGCTCTACAAGGTCAGGATCGAGGCCGATGTCGACATCGCGCCAGCCCTCGAGAAGGCGCTTGCCGGCGCGATCGCCCTCGCCGCGATCGAGGCCGGCGCCTTCTTCGCCGCCACCGAGGGCGCGGGCGTGGCTTCAAGCGCGGCATCCGCCGCGATGCAGACTTTCGTACGCGTCGCCGAGCCGACCTATCGTATCGCCATCTCGGGCGCCGCCGCGGCGCCAGCGGTCGAGCCGACCCTGGCGTTCGTCGAAGAAACCGTCGCTCCGCAGGTGAGGCGGATGGTCCTCGAGATCCCCAAGATGATCAAAGGGAGGTAGCCGTGCAGATGAGGATTCTCTCTGGATCGGTCGGCCAGGGTGGCGCGAACCGCAAGGACGACGCGGCCCTGGTTCAGCTGCTGCTCAACGTCGAGCGCCGCAACGCGCGCGGCGTGGCGCTTCTATCGGTCGACGGCGAGGTCGGTCCGCAGACCATCGCCGCGATCCAGGACTTCCAGCGCCTCTATCTGAAGATCGCGCCAGACGGAGTCGTCGAGACCAATGGCCTGACGATCAAGGCGCTGACCTTCTGTTGGTGCGCGTGGCTACGGGCGTCGAAGCCCGGCGGCTATCCGCCACCGAATTTTCCACCAGCCCCTTCAGCGTGGCCGTCCCTGCGGGAATCGATCGCCGACGCGGTGCAAGCCACGCTGATCGACTTCAAGGTCTACTTCGCCTCGCTGCTGCCCGCCGGTGGGACGCGGCCTGCCGGGCCGTCACCGGAGCCGCGGGGGCCGCGGCTGCGGCCGGACCTCGAGGAATTCCGCCCGTCGCCGACGCCGAACGTGGCGTGACACGGCGCACTGCCGCTCGGGTGCCACCATCGCCCGCGTATCGAGAAGGCGGCCGCCGACCTCGCGGTCGAGCCAGGCGTAGCTGTCGGCGTTGATCAGGTCCTGGTTCTAGCGGCTGAACTTCGCGCGTGGCCGCGTTCGATCGCCCCGCCTGTACATGCGCCAGGTGCTGCGGCATTCTCGGCCGCGAGAGGCGGAAGGGCCGGACAGCATGCGATTGTTCCCGATTGTGGCGTTCGTGGTGGCGCTGGCCAACGCGGCGCTGGCGGCGCCCCTGCCCGGCCCCGGCATCAGCCCCGAGGATGTCGCGGCCGTGCCGCGCGGCAAGGGCCACACGACCGAGACCACAAAGGACCGGGACGGCGATCCGCTGATCAAGGTCGCCAAGGGACCGACCAGGTACCCGGTCTATTCGTTCGATCGCAACAGGCAGTCGCGTTTCGATGCGATCCAGTTCGCCAACAGCTTCGCCCAGACGACGCCCGAACGGCTCGCCGCGTGGAACAAGACCAAGCGCTTCGGCCGCGCCTATCGCGCGCAGGACGGCAAGTCATGGATCGAGATGGACGTCGAGACCACAAGGGGTTTCAGCACCGAGGCGCTGGAGGAGAATCTCGATCGTGGGCTCGCCGTGATGGACGAATTCATCAAGTACGTCGCCGCGCCGTAGAGCGATGGCGTCGGTTCGAAAGGACGACATGATGCACACGACACGCCGCCGCACGCTCGGCATCCTGGGTTCGCTCGCCGCCACCGCGGGCATCCTGCCCGCCGCCGCGCAGACCGCCGCCTTCCCCTCGCGGCCGATCCGGCTGGTCGTGCCGCACGCGCCGGGCGGCAACTCCGACACATTCGGTCGTATCCTGGCGCAGGGGCTCGGCGAGCGGATCGGCCAGCAGATCGTGGTCGAGAACCGCGCCGGCGCCGGCGGCACGGTGGCCAGCGCCATGGTCTCGAAGAGCCCGGCCGACGGCTACACCCTGGTGATCGCCGACAACGGCACGCACGCCATCGCGCCCACGCTCTATGGCGCCAAGCTGCAATACGACGTCTTCAAGGACTTCACGCCGATCACGCTCGCGGCGCGCTTCCCCACGGTGATCCTGATCCATCCCTCGGTGCCGGCGCGCACACCGCGCGAGTTCGTCGCCCTGGCCAAGAGCCAGCCGGGCAAGCTCACCTACTCCTCGGCCGGCACCGGCAACGGCTCGCACCTGACCATCGAGCTGTTCCGCGCCGCCGCCGGCGGGCTCGACATGCTGCACGTGCCGTACAAAGGCGGCGCGCCCGCCGTGCTGGCGCTGCTCAACGGCGAGGTGCAGATGACGGCGGTGAGCGCCAACACCGCCCTGCCGCACATCACCTCGGGCAAACTGCTGGCGCTGGGCGTGGCCGCCGCCAGGCGCTCGCCGGCGCTGCCCGACGTGCCGACATTCGCCGAATCCGGCATCGAGTTCGACGGCGATTCCTGGCTCGCCGTCATGGGCCCGGCCGGCATCCCCGCCGATGTCACGGCCAAGCTCAACCGCGAGATCGCCGCGACGCTGAACGTGCCCGAGACACGCGAGCGCCTGGCGAAGATCGGGCTGAGCGTCATCGCGTCCTCACCGAGCGACCTCACCGAGGTGCTGCGCGGCGACGTGGTCAAGTGGGGCAAGGCGGTGAAGGATTCGGGCGCGGTGGCGGACTAGCCGATCGATCCAGACGCGAGCCCGCGCGCCCGGCCGCCGGCGGCTCCACATGAAACCGCGACGGGGCGACGGGCGTTATAGCGCCGCCCTCCCGTCCGGGACCGGGCGCGAACCCCGGACCGCCATGCATCAGCTCCGATCGATCGTCATCTTCGTCTTCCTGGCGCTGGCCGGCGCGTCCGCTGCGTCGCCGATGAACGAGGCGCTGGCGGTCGAGAAGGACCTTATGGCGTTCCGCGACTCCATGCGCGAGGCGATGCGGAGCAAGGACGCCATCAAGCTGCGCACGATGCTCGCCGACGGCTTCAGCCATATCGACGATGCCGGCGCGATCGCCGAGCGCGAGGCGCACATCACGCGTCTGCTGATCGGCGAGGCGATGATCGAGGAAGCCGGTGTCGCCGAGTGGCGGCTGCGTCCACACGGTCGCGACACCGCGATCCTGACCGGCCGCGGCAAGCTCACGGACAAGGCCGATGGCCGCCCCTACGACGTGCGCTGGACCCAGGTCTTCGTGCGCGAGGTCGGCGTCTGGCGCATCGCGGCGAGCCAGGTCACCCGCTTGCGCTGAATCGCCCCTGCCCCCGCCTTCGGCACGCGCCGCGGGTGATCGGCGCGGCCGTGCACGCCTGCCGTCACCCGCATGCGCCGACACGGGCACCCATCCACACGGCGAGAGCGCGCCCCCGGCGGCTCGAACCGGACTTCGAGCGGCTCGATCGGGGCGCGCGCCGCGCGGTTTCGCATGACCGCCATTCATGGGGTGGCGAGATTCCTGTTCTGGAAAGCCTCGGCGGCTTGTGCGAGCGTGATGTCAAAATCATTGGAGGTGCGCCATGGCCCTGCTCGAGACCGCCGACAAGCACGTCGCGCCATGCCCGGAGACCGCATCCTCTCCCTACGTGCCGTCGCTGCAACGGACGCACGGCCAACCGCCGCCGATCGCGGCGAATGGCGGGCAGTCCTATCTGGTGTTCGACCGCCACGGCGACGCCGGCACCGCCAAGGCGATCGAGGACGCGCTGGCCGAGATCGCCAGCGGCGAGGGCCAACGCGTCATCGATATGATCGCCAAGGCGCCCGCCGGCCCGATCAAGACCAAGTGGGGGCTGGCCTTCCGCGAGTACGACGAGTGCGTGCGCTACATTCGCGAGTCCAACAGCTTCAAGGCCCCGGAAGGCGGCGTGGTGCTGCCGCTGGCCTATACCGTGCACGAGCGGCCGAGCTATTCGATCGTGCCCTCCAACGCCCTGTGGGGCGATCCGGCGCGTGCCGATGTCGCGGCCTCGCTGCGCAAGAACGAAGAGGATAACCGCGGGCGCAATCTCTATTTCCCGCACGTCCTGCGCGATGCGCGCCGCATCGGCGAGTACTATCCGGGCCTGTCGCCATCGAGCCCGCAATGCATGGACCGGCTTGGCGTCTCGCTGGCCCATCTCGAATCCAAGTGCGCGAACTTCTACGATTCGGCCGAGGTCGAGCGCGTGTTCTATCCGGAGATCGAGAAGCTGCTGCTCGAGTTCTTCCCCGGCGCCACCGACGCGCTGGTCTACAACCACGACGTCTTCGACAAGGACTACACGGGCGACCGTACGGAAGACCAGGACGCCAAGAACCCGGGCGTCAACGCACGCTACGTCAACCTCGTGCACAACGATCTCAACGACAATTCGGGCCGCGTGCGCTGCCGCGAGCTGCTGACCAAGAACCTCCGCAATTTCGGCCGCCCGCAGAACTACACGGAGGCCGAGGCGGACGAGAAGATGTCCAGGCGCTTCATGTCGCTCAACCTCGCCAAGCCGATGGAGACGGTCGAGCAGTTCCCCTTCGTGCTCTGCGCCTGGCCGTCCTTCGCCGACCAGCCCTATATCAACAACTACCGCATCTACGACGACCGCGTCGGCGAGACCACGCGCTTCACCTACCGTCCCGACCACGAGTGGTACTGGTTCCCGCAGCAGAAGAGCACCGAGGTCTCGATGTTGAAGTGCTACGACTCGGTGACCGACGGCTCGGTCTCGCGCTGGTCGTTCCACACCGCCTGCATCGACCCGACCGCGCCCGCCAACGCGCGCTGCCGCAAGAACGTCGTGGTCCGCTCCTACGTCTTCTTCTAGGCGTCTTTGGGAGCACCGGCGAGGATGCCTTCGACGATCTCCTGTACGTTGAGGGCTTCCTCCAGCGTCGCGAGATGATGCGGCTCGCCGCGCGCGAGCTTCGCGACACCCAGCAACTGACGCTTCAGCGCCAGGGGCCGGGCCTGCTCATTGGGCATGGCGTCGGGCATGCGCTGCCAGGTGCCGCCGGCCGGACGCCACTCGGGGATCGACCAGTCGCAGAGGCGCACGGCACCGCGGTCGCCTTCGAGCATCCAGATATTGTGATCGTCCTTCGCTGTCTTGCCGACCGCGCCTGAGAGGGCGACCGGCAGCATGCCGGCTTGCAAGGTCGCGGAGATGCCGCGTTCCGACTTGCCGGCCTCAGGGAAAGCCGCCCTGCCCTTCAAGCCGTGCAACTTCCCGCCCAGGCGCCGCGAGAGAAACAGGAAATGCGAGACGACCTCGCGCGTGAAGCCGCCCTGCATTGGTCGATCCAGCCAACCCACGGCATCCATCTGCCAGGAGCGCGGCCAGGCGGCGAAGGCGACCTCGATGGCGATGCGCCGGGGCGTGCCGATCTCGCCCTTCCCGACCCAGTCCATGATCGCCGCCACGGCGAGCGAAGAGGCGAAGGGAAAGTTCACGGCACCCCTTCCGCCGGCCTGCGCCACGAAGGCGCGCGCGGCGTCGACATCGATGGCCAATGGCTTCTCGCAGAAGATCGCCTTGCCGGCCACCAACGCCGCGCGGGCATGATCGAGATGCGACGCCGGCGGCGAGGCGATGTAGACGCAGTCGCTCGCAGCGATGACTGCGGCCGCATCGGGCAGTTGCGGCACGGCGGGAAAAGTGGCGGCCATGCGCCGCATCGCCGGCGCGGACGGGTCCCAGAGACCGCAGGCGTGCAGATGATCGCGATCCTGCGCCTGGATCGCGTGGAGCATCCGCTCGCCCATGATGCCGGCGCCGATGACGCCGATCGCGACACTACTCTTGTTCATGCGGACACAACCTCGATCGATATGCGCTACCGTAGTGTCGCGCCATCGATGAGGAACCGCGACGTGCCCGACAGTACCACCGACAACCGCCCGCTCGCAGGTCTGCGTGTGATCGACATCGCGACCTATATCGCGGCGCCCTATTGCGCGACCCTCATGGCGGAGTTTGGCGCCGAGGTGATCAAGGTCGAGCAGCCCAAAATCGGCGATCCCTGTCGCCGACTCGGCACCGTCAGCGACTGCGGCGACACGCTGGTGTGGCTGTCGGAAGCGCGCAACAAGAAGTCGGTGACGCTCAATCTCAAATCGGCCAAGGGCGCGGCGATCCTCAAGCGGCTGGTCGCAGGTGCCGACGCGCTGACCGAGAACTTCCAACCCGGCACCTTGGAAGGCTGGGGACTCGGCTGGGACGTGCTGAGCGCGGCCAATCCGCGCCTCGTGATGTTGCGCGTCTCCGGCTATGGCCAGACTGGCCCCTACAGCCACAAGCCCGGCTTCGGACGCATCGGCAACGCTTTCGGCGGCATCTCCTTCCTGGCCGGCGATCCTGAGGGCCCGCCAGTGACACCGGGCTCGGCCACGCTCGCCGACTACATGGCCGGACTCTACGGCGCGCTGGGCGTGATGATGGCGTTGCGCGCCCGTGACGCGAGCGGCCGTGGCCAGCAGATCGACATCGGGCTCTACGAGCCGATCTTCCGCATCCTCGACGAGATGGCGCCGGCCTACGACAAGGTCGGCTTCATCCGCCAGCGCATGGGTGCCGCGGCGCCCAACGTCTGTCCGCACAGCCACTACCAGACGGGTGACGGACGGTGGATCGCCATCGCCTGCACCAACGACAAGATCTTCGCCCGCATGGCCGGGCTGATGGGCCGCGCCGAGGTCGCCGGCGACGGCATCTACGGCACCATCGCCCAGCGCGAGAAAGCGCGCGCGACGGTCGACGGTCTCGTCGCCGACTGGGCCAAGCAACACACGCAGCAGGAGGCCGTCCAACTGTGCGAGGCGGCGGAAGTGCCGTGCGGCATCGTGGCGTCGGTCGACGAGATCTTCCGCGACCCACACTACGCGGCGCGCGGCAACATCGCGCGCGTGCGCGACCCGCGCGCCGGCGACCTCGCCGTCCCCAACGTGGTGCCGCGCCTCACCGACACACCAGGCGGCATCGACTCGCTGGGCCCCGCCCTGGGCCAGCACAACGCCGAGGTCTACGGCCGACTGCTCGGCATGACCGCCGATGATCTGCGCAGCCTGCAAGGCGAAGGCGTGATCTGAGTGGTGGTAAGCCGGCGGCATCATGAAGAAGACGAACCACAGAGAGACAGAGGCACAGAGGAAAACGAAGAGAGGATAAAGCGCGCGCGCAGCGCGTAGTATTGATCTTCTCGTCTTGGTCTTCCTCTGTGTCTCTGTGCCTCTGTGCCTCTGTGGTTAGCCTCATGATGCCGTCGAAACGCCGGCCGTCTCGAGGGTGCGGCGGGCTTTGTAGACGATCGGATAGTCGATGAAGTAGCCGTCGAGCTGGATCGACGAGGAACCCTCGCGCTCGGCCTTGTCGAACGCGTCAACGACGCGGCGCGCGAAGGCGATCTCTGTCTCGCTCGGCGTGAAGGCGCGGTTCACCCGCTCGACCTGCGGCGGGTAGATGCACATCTTGCCCTGGAAGCCGAGCTGCCTGGCGCGCTTGGCCGAGTTGGCGAGACCGTCGAGGTCGTTGATGTGGACCCACACCGTGTCGATCGGTGGCTCGAGGCCGGCGGCGCGCGATGCCAGCACCATCTCGGCCCTGGCGTGCTCCAGCTCGCTCTCACCCAGCGACCATTCCAGATTCATGTCGAGGCTGTAGTCACCGGCGCCGAAGGCCATGCGCTTCATCCGCGTGCCTGACGCGGCGATGGCGCGGACGTTGGCGATGCCCTTGCCGGTTTCGATGATCGGGATGATGTCGATACCGCCCACCGGCAGGCCGCGCTCGCGTTCGAGCGCGCCGAGCAGCCAGTCGAAGGCGACGAGCTGCTCGCTGCGCTCGACCATCGGCAGGACGATGCCATCGAGGCCGGGGCCGACCACCGCCACCGTGTCGCCGTAGCAGAACTCGGTGGCGAAGGCGTTGACGCGCACATACGCGCCGCCTTTGCGCGGTCGTTTGAGCGCCTCGACGACCAGCGCGCGGGTCGCGACCTTCTCGCTTTTGGCGACGGCGTCCTCGAGATCGAGGATCACGTTGTCGGCGCCGCAGTCGAAGACCTTCGCGACCTTGCGCGCGTGGTTGCCCGGGGCGAAGAGAAAGCTGCGATAGGCGGGCATCGATCAATATCCCTGCGCGACGTCGACTTCCTGCAGCAGCCGCCCGCCCCTCTTGAGGCTGCGGATGTTGGCGGCGACTTCCCGCACGAGCTGGTTCACGGTCGGCCGCCGCGCCACGTGCGGCATGATCGTGACCTGGGGATGCGCCCACAGCGGGCTGTCCTGCGGCAGCGGCTCCGGGTAGAGCGCGTCCAGCGCGGCGTAGGACAGCTGGCCGGAATCGAGCGCGGCGATCAGGTCGGCGTCGACCACGTGCTTGCCGCGCCCGACGTTTATCAGCATGGCGCCTCTAGGCATCATGGCGAAGGTGCGGGCGCAGAAGATGCCCTCGGTCTGCGGCGTCAGCGGCAGCAGGCAGACGGCGATATCGGTCTGGCCGAGAAACGCCTCGAGCTGATCGCGGCCGTGGAACCGCGGCACCTCCTCCGTGGCCTCGCGCGGCGAGCGAACCCAGGCGGAGACCTTGAAGCCCAGCGATCTCAGCACCAGCGCCGGCGCCGTGGCCATCATGCCGAAGCCGAGGAAGCCGACGCGCCGCTGCTCGGGCCGCACGATCGGCACCCGGCGCCACTCGCGCCGCGCTTGGGCGGCCTGATAGCCCGGCATGTCGCGATGCAGACGCAGCACGTGCATGACGACGTACTCCGTCATCATCGGATCGCCATCAGGCGGCTCGACCTTGCCGAGCGGAACCTTCGGCAGCTTGGGGTGCTTGACGATGTCCTCGACGCCGGCGGCGCGGCTGAACATCGCCTTCAGGTTGGGAAAGGCGGGAAACTGGTTGAGGTCGGGATGCATGAAGGCGAGGTACTCGATGTCCTGCGCCGCGCCGACATCGGGCCAGAAGCGGATCGGCAGATCTGGGAGCTGCGCCGCGAAGGCCTCGCGGAAGGCCTGAGCGCTGCCGATGACCTTGTCCAGATTGATGATGAGCAACGCCATGCGGCCTCCGGGGCGACGCCAAAGGCGGCGTGTCGCGCGCAAAGATGATAGAGGAGAAGACGGATCAACCCAAATCGCGGGAGACCGACCTCATGACTCTCACCCTTGCGGAAGCCAATCGCATCATCGCCGGCGCCATCGACAAGGCGCGCGAGATCGGCGCCAAGATGAACATCGCGGTATGCGACGCCGGCGGACGGCTGCTCGCCTTCCAGCGCATGGATGGCGCGATGTGGGCCGGCTCCTTCGGCAGCCAGGGCAAGGCCATGGCCTCGGCCGCCTTCGGCCGCCCGAGTGGCGATCTCACACCACGCGCCGACCATCCGACCCTGCGCGGCATCGCGGCGGCCGAAGGCAACCACATGTTCTATGGCCAGGGCGCCGTGCCGATCTTCCGCGGCGGTGTGCTGATCGGCGCCTGTGGCGTCGGCGGCGGCACCGCGCAAGAAGACGAGGACTGCGCCCGCGCCGGAGTCGAGAAGCTCTGAAGCTCGATACGCATGTGTCATCCCGAGCGTAGCGAGGGATCTAGGGCTGGCCTGGATCCCTCGCTACGCGCGGGATGACGGAGTGACTCAATCGTCTAGGGCGACGGAAAGTCGCGCATCACGACTTCCTCCGTCACCGTGTCGAGCACGGCGCAGCTCAGCTGCCCGCCGTTGCGCGGATCACGGCTTTCGCCGGCCGAGCCGGGATTGACCACCAGCACCCGGCCGATGCGCCGCACGACTGGCCGGTGCGTGTGGCCATAAAGCACGATGTCGGCGTCGGCTTCACCGAAGCGCAGCAGCTCTGAACTGGTGGGCTGAACATAGGCGCCGCGTGGTTCCCACGGCGTGGAGTGCACCATCAGGATGCGCTTGCCGCCGATATGCAGCTCGCGCCGATGCGGCCGCTCGGCGAGCCAATCGAGCGATCGCCGGTCGATGTCCTGATGGGACCGCGCCCGCGCGCCGCCCGCGCCGAGGAACATCTCCTCGTGATTGCCCAGGATGGTGAGCGCGTCGAGCTCGCGCAGCCGGCCGATCACCGCGTTCGAGAACCTGTACTGATAGATGCTGTCGCCCAGGCACAGCAGCGCATCGATGCGACCCATCGCTTCCAGGGCGCGATCGAGACCATCGATGTTGCAATGCAGGTCGGAGACGATGCCGAGCTTCAACGGGAGCCTCTGATTCGAACGGCCGATGACCGTGTCTTAACAGACTAATGGCACCTCGGAACGTTTTCATTCGGCCCGGCCAGGAGAGGCTCACCACGCTTGAGGAACAGCTTCCTCAAAAAAAGTCTCATAGGCGCCGTGCGCCTGTCGCAATCCGCTTCTATTGCTCAGCTCAGCGCTCGGTAGCACGGGCGTAAGGCAATAGCGGTTGGAGACAACCGGGCCTTCTTGTGTGGTGGCTGTTGCAGTAAGGGCCCCCCACACAAAGATCAGTTGGAGACCGCACATGCGGGCGACATTGATCTTCGAGGGCCGCGGTCCGACCGGTGCGAGTTACCAGATTGAGATCAGCCTGGGCTTTTTCGCCTTGGCTTGGCTCTTGAAGTTGCTCGGATCGTAAGACCACCCGAGAGGCCGTTGAGAAGCGGCAGGGGGCCGCCCGCGAGGGCGGCCCCTTTTTCTGTTCCGGCTGCGTCGTCCGCCGCTCGGTGTGGACTTCAGCCCACCGATGCTAGACTCTTTCGCAAGATCAGCAATCCATCGCCGTGAGACGGCAGAGGCGAGATGTCCACGACGCAACCACACGGCACACGGCTCGCGCTCGCGGCCACGATCGGCCATATCCAGCTGCTGCCGTTCGGGGTTCGCGACCGGATCGTGCGCCTGCTCGCCCGTCCTGAGATCTGCCCCGCGCGACCCTTCACGGTCGACTTTTTCGGCCAGCGTTACTCCGGCCGGCTCGACAGTTTCATCGACTGGTGCGTGTACATGTTCGGGGTCTACGAGCCTTCGGTCTCGGAGGTGATGCGACGCGTCGCGCGCGGCGGTTTTGCCACGCCGCCGGTCGTCTGGGATCTCGGCGCGAATTGCGGCCATCATGTGCTGCTCGTCGCGCGACACGCCAAAGCCGTGCATGCGTTCGAACCATTACCGTCGCTCTGCGAGTCGATCGCGGTGAAGGTACGCGAGAACGATCTGCGCAACGTGACCATCCACCAGATCGGCCTGGGCGACACGGAAGGCGCGGTCCCATTCCTTCCGCCGCTCGGCGGGAACCTTGGCGACGGCTCCTTCTACCAGCCCGGCCTTCGGGACGGGGAAGACATCTGGCGCGATGGCGAAAACCTGCCGACGCTTCCGGTCACGACGGGCGATGCCGTCGTCGCCAGTGGGACCGAGGCGCCCGACATGATGAAGATCGACATCCAGGAGTACGAGTATCAGGCCTTGGTCGGCATGCAGGCGACGCTGCGCGCCGCTCGGCCGGTGATCTTCCTGGAATACGGCCGCCTGCTGGAGCAGCAGACCGCGGGCCTTCGGCGCGGCGACGAACTCTTCGGCGAAAACTATTCCTGGTTCCTGATCGGCCAGGGATCCGGTGGTTTCAGCCTAACGCCCTTCGACGGGGCGCCGCCCGAATTGCAGGGGACGGGCTTCTTCGTCGATATCGTCGGCATACCGGCGGAGAGGTCGGAACGCGTTCACGCGGCGTTGGCACGCGCCTGACGGCCTTTGCCGCATCTCGACGGTCGCGTTGAACGACCATCGTCCGCGACGCCTAAACGCGCTCGAGGATCGACAGCCCCCTGATGCGATCGATCAGATAGATCAGGCCGCGGTGATCGACGTAGACATCGTTGCTGCAGACGCGATCGGCGCCCGGCGGCACGTCGGGCATCCACCACGCGGCCTGCTTCATCGACAGTGGATTGGAGATGTCGATCACCTGGAGCCCGTTGGCGAACCAGGCGGCGGGAACCTCGGTGCCGATGATGGTTTCGACGGTCTGGTGGCAGGCCGTCATCAGCGGCGTCTCGACGCCGACCAGTTCCGGCAATTGGAAGCAGCTCACCGGCACCGGTCGGGTCTCGTCGGTGATGTTCACCATCCACACCGCCGCCGGCAGTTGCGGCGAGAGCTTGGCATCGAGCGGCTGCACGTGCTCGTCGGCGACCAGCATCCAGCGATGGCCGGCGATCGGCTGATCGATCGGCACCAGGCTGTGCGTCGGCCAGCCGAAGGGCGGGCTCCAGTCGATGCTGGAGATCAGCTTGGGCTTGCGCATGTCGCTGATGTCGAGGATGACGCCGCCGCCGTACCAGTAACTGACATAGAGGCGATCGCCGCGCCGGATCGGATGGTGACAGCGGTGGTTCTTGGCCTGCCAGTCGGGTTTCTCGCCGCCGGCGATCCACTGCCCGTCCATCCACCAGCGACCGACCTCCTCGGGCTTCGTCGGATCCTTCAGGTCGAGGATCATGACGATGGTGCCGAGCCAGCCCTCCTGCTCCGTGGAGATATACGCGTAGCGGCCATCGAAGGTGAAACGGTGCACGCCCGTGCCGTCGCACTGCCAATGGCAGATGTCGCGCGGCTTGTCCGGCCGGCTGACGTCGAAGATGCGCAGGCCGACGAAATCGTCCTCTGGCATCTGTCCCCGCGCACGTTCGCGGTTCACCACCATGATGTCGTTGGCCACGCGCACCTTGTGCGAATGCAGCCCCGGCGGAATGTCGAACGAGGCGACGATCCTGGGGTTCTTCGGGTCGCGCACGTCGATGACCGATGTGCCGTGCGGCTGCGCCATATGACCGACATAGGCGTAACCGCCATCGGTGACGACCTGACCGCCGCCGGCGATATCGAGCCACGCGACCTCGCGAATGCCGGAACCGTGACCCATGGTGCTCTCCCAACAAGTCGGCGCGTCGCCTCTCGTCGTCCGCCGACTCGGGCGATCATCTATAGGGTTCAGGATAATGTACACTAGCGCCCACAACGACCACAGAGCTGGACGCTCTGAAGGAAGGGCCGGAGCCGACGATGAAGAACCTCACGATGGTGATTGCCGTATTCGTCCTCGCCTGGGCGACGGGATCGAGCGGTGCGATGGCGGAATCGTGCTTTGAAACCCGATTCATCCAGATCAACCAAACGATCAACCTCGCCGCGAACGACACGAATGCCGTCGTGCGATACAAAGTGTGTCTAACAGGCGAACGGACCGCGACTGCCGACGTCCTAAATCCAAGCAACATCCTGATTACGATCGAGTACTTCCCCGACGGACCCGAAGCCGGATGCGCCTTCGTCATTTCAAACAGATCAATCGCCGCCAGGCTGATTACGTATGAGGGCTCGACGAGCAAGGCAAACGCCACGCTGAACGTTTGTGTCCTGCCGTAGAGACGTGGCCGATAGACGGCGGCGTGAGATCGCTCACGCCTTCGGATACGCGATGCTCATCGTCTCGGCGATGCAGGCCGGGCGGTCCTTGCCCTCGATCTCGACGGTCCACTGGTAGGTCATGCGGATGCCGCCATTGGGCATGTCGTCGGCGGCGAGCAGCTTCTGGCGGCCGCGGATGCGCGCGCCGACCTGCACCGGGTTGGTGAAGCGCACCTTGTTCGAGCCATAGTTGATGCCGTTGCGCACGTTCTCGATCTTCAGCACGTTCTGGCCGAAGGTGGAGATCACCGACAGGGTGAGCATGCCGTGCGCGATGGTCTTGCCGTCGGGCATGTCGGTCTTGCAGCGTTCGACATCGACATGGATCCATTGATGGTCGCCGCTGCATTTGGCGAAGGTGTCGATGCGGTCCTGCGTCATCTCCAGCCAGTCGCTGACGCCCAGCTCCTGGCCGACCAGCGCCTTCATCGCCTGCGGGCTCTCGACAATTCGCTTGGGCATGATGTCCTCCTTCAGACCAATCCGGCCGGGATCTTGTAGGTGCGCGCCGCCGTCTTCGCGAACAGCGCGGCTTTCTCGTCGCGGGACGCACCTGATGCCAGACGTTTGCAGGCGTTCCAGAACACAGGATAGCTGCTCCAGCGCTTCTGGACGGGAAAGTTGCTCTCGAACATGCAGCGCTCGGCGCCGAACAGCTCGAGGCAGGCGTCGAACCAGGCGCGCCAGGCGGTCGCGATATCGGTCGACGACAGCGGCAGGCCGCCGGCCTCCTTGCTGGGTCCCGTCCGGCGCACTGGCAGCGCGCCCAGCTTGACGCGCACGTTCTTGTGCGTGGACAGCCTGCGCATGGACTCGCGCCACGCCTGGAACACCTCGTCCTGCCGCTTCGCGTTGGGGCCGCCGAGAACCGGGCTGCCGAAATGGCAGAGCACGATGGTCAGCCCAGGGAACGCCGCGGCAACGTCACCGACCTCGTCGATCTGGTTGTGAAAGACCCAGGCATCGAAGGCGATGCCGCGACGATCGAGGCACGCGAGCCCCTGGCGCACGAGAGGATCGGCCAGGCGATGGGCCACGGGCACGACGTTGGGAACGGCCTCGCTGGGATGCCAGGCGGTGGAGTAGCGCACGGCGCTGAATCGGCCGCCGCTCGCGGCGATGTGCAAGTCGAGCACCCGCGCGACATCGCCGCCGAGCATGAGATCGATATTGCCGACCATGGAAGCGCAGGCGCGCGCCGGCCCGAACGCGCCGCTGGCGCTCATCGCGGCGACGCCGGTGACGAACTCCGTCTCGCCCAGCGAGCGCAGCTCGACCGGGCCATCGATGCGATACATCGAATGGCATTCCTCGAACACGGTCGCCTTGACGGCGTGGCCGGAGGCGAGATCGGCGACCAGTTCCGGCAACATGTAGACATTGCCCGGGCGCAGCCACAGATGGTGGTGCGGATCGACGATCGGCAAGTCGGGTTCGAGGATCTCCTCGACATGACGCGCGAGCCACGCCTCATCGACGCTGCCGGAAAAATGATCGCGTTCGGCCATGGCGGATCCTTTGCCTATCGGAGCTTATCGCATATCGATCTTGATCTACCTTCCCCCGGAGGGGGAAGGTGGCGCGAAGCGCCGGATGGGGGATGTTTCAACGCATCAGGTATCCGTCTTCGACATCCCCCATCCGCCCTTCGGGCACCTTCCTCCTCCGGGGGAAGGTAAGACCAGGTCGAAGTGCGGCGATGGAGGATGGGATGCGACTGCGGGGCAAGGTGGCGCTGCTGACCGGGGCTGCGGCGGCGATCAAGGGCGAGCTGATGGGCTTCGGCGGCGCGGCGGCGCATCTGTTCGTGCGCGAGGGCGCGAAGGTGGTGCTGACCGATATCCGCGACGACCTGGGCGAGCGCGCGGCCGCGTCGCTGCGCGCCGATGGGCATGACGCGCGCTACCTGCGTCTCGACGTGACGTCGGAACAGAACTGGGCCCACGTGATGGACACGGTGATGGCGGCGCACGGACGCCTGGACATCCTGTTCAACAACGCCGGCATCGCCGTGCCCGGCAAGGTCGAGGACATGACGGCCGACACCTGGGACCGCGAACTCGGCGTTCACGCCAAGGGCGTTTTCCTCGGCACGCGTGCGGCGATCCCGGCCATGCGCAAAGGCGGTGGCGGGTCGATCATCAACACGTCCTCGGTCATGGGCCTCGTCGGCAGCCCCACCGCGCCGGCCTACTCGGCCGCCAAGGGCGCCATCACGCTCTTCACCAAGTCGGCGGCGCTGCAATACGCGAAGGAGAACATCCGCATCAACTCGGTGCATCCTGGCTACGCCGACACACCGCTGACCGACAAACGCTTCGGCGATCCGGCCATCCGCAAGGCGCTGATCGATCGCACGCCGATGGGCCGGCTCGGCACCGCGGAGGATATCGCCAACGGCGTGCTGTTCCTGGCGTCCGACGAGTCATCCTGGATCACCGGCTCGGAACTGGTGATCGATGGCGGCATGACGGCGCAGTAGGTTTCTTTGGGCGCGCCGGCGTCCCGCCGGCATCATGAGGCCAACCACAGAGGCACAGAGGAAGACAAAGGCGAGAAGACCAGCACCACGCGCTTCGCGCGCGTAGTGCCCTCTCTTCGTTTTCCTCGGTGTCTCGGTGCCTCTGTGGTTCGTCTTCTTCAAGATGCCGGCGGGACGCCGGCGCTCCCAGGAAGACATGGGTCTCCTCACATCGCCGTCATGCCGCCGTCGACGAACAGCAGGGCGCCGGTGACGTAGGAGGCGTCGTCGGAGGCCAGGAACAGGATCGCGGCGGCGACTTCCTCCGCCCTGCCCGGCCGCTTCAGCATGGTGCCGCGCGCGGCCTGGACGTTGTACTGCTCGACGGTCTCGCCGGCCGCCGCGATGCGCCGGGCATGGAACGGCGTGAAGATCGGGCCCGGGCCGACGGCGTTGACGCGAATGCCCTGCGGCGAGTGGTCGGCGGCGAGCGCGCGCGTCAGGCCGGCGATCGCGGCCTTGGTCGTGTCGTACTGCAGATTGCCGCCGCCGGCGACGATGGAGCGGACGGAAGCGACGTTGACGATGGCGCCGCCCTTGGCGCTGCGCATCAGCGGCACGGCGGCCTTGGCGCAGAAGACGTAGCTCATCAGGTTGACGCTGAGGATCTCGTTCCAGCTCGCCGCGCTCGCCACGTCGACCGTCTCGTATTTGCGGATGCCGGCGTTGTTGACGAGGATGTCGAGCTGCCCGAAGCGCTCGGCCGCGCCGTTGACGAAGGCGAGGCATGCGGCCTCGCTGCCGACATCGGCCTGCGTGAAGGCGACCTTGGCGCCCGCGGCCTCGAGCTCGGCTGCGACGCCACGACCGCGCTCTCCATCGCGATCGCAGAACGCCACGCTCGCGCCCTCGGCGACGAAACGCCGGACGGTCGCCTCGCCGATTCCCGACGCGCCACCCGTCACCGCCGCGACCTTGCCCTGGAGACGATTCATCTCTGCTGCTCCTCGCCGTCACTCCCTCCCCCCGCAAGCGGAGGGAGAAAGACCCCGTATGCGGCGGCCATTATGGGCGTCGTCGCCAGAGGTTTCGAGCGTGACGATGGAGGATGCGATGTGACCGCGGGCGCGCCGGCAGCGCCGGCCCTGCTGCTCGCCGGGACGGCTGCTCAGAACGGCGCCACTGGGCAGCGGATCGCCACGACCCGACTGGCGTGGCCCGCGCGCGTGATACTGATGGTGCCGTGGTTTACGCGGGACGCGAGGCCGCGAAGATAGCTGGCCCATGCGGCTTCCGTCGTGTTTTGGCTGAGCAGCGCGGCGAGCGAGGCTCCAACGCCGAAGTTGATCGCTACACCGCTCGGCTTGAACAGCCGGACGAGCCGAGCGAGGCCCGGGCCATCGGCGTGATGGATGCGTTGCAGACAGGTATCCGGCGACGCGGTCGCCTCGTCGTGGAACTGCAGCACGCTGATGTTGGAGCCTGCCGCCATGATGCTCGAGGCCGCGATGGCATCCGCCAGCGCACCGGCGGATTGGCCAAAGCGCCAGATGACGTGCGATTGGACGCCACCGGACCTGGAGGCGGTACTACCGGGGACGTTCCAGGTGGCACCTAAAGGCAAAGACGCCACACGAATTATGAGCCCCGACATAGCGACCAGTCCGTGATCGGAATTTCTATTCGCGCGAGATCATGCAACAAAAGTGACCGTTCAGTCAATTATCATATGGCGCATGGTGTGGAGATTTGTGCGTGCGGAGAGAGAAGCGAACGCCGTCACGTCACCACTTGTAGACCCTCTGCAGCGTCCCGCCCATGAGCGCCGCCTTGTCGCTCGCGGACAAGCGCCTGGTGTCGCGAAACGGCGCCACGCCCTGCTCGTAGGTCAGCATGCCGATCGTGCGCGTCCAGTCGGTGCCCCACATGCAGCGATCCAGCCCGAACGCGTCGATGATCCGCAGCACCGGCTCCCAGATATCATCGTAGGGAAACGGCTGCTGCGACATCGTGCAGGCGCCGCTGACTTTCACCCGGACGTTTCTGTACTGCGCCAGATCGAGCAGCTCGGGCAGACGCGCCCAGACATCGGCCGGCACGGGCGGGTGAAACGGTTGCAGCAAGCCGAGATGGTCGATGACGATGACCGTATCGGGATGCTGCCTGATGTGCGGCAGGCCTTTGTCGATCATGCCCCAGCACAGCAGGTTGACCGGCAGGCCATGTCGCGCCGCCGCGGCGAAGGCGCGCTTCAGGCCGGGATGGTCGGCGTCCATCGGCAGGTCCTTGCCCATGCGGATGCGGATGCCGCGCGCGCCCGGCGTCTTCGCCCAGCGCGCCACCGCATCGTCGATCGCCGGATCGGTCGCGTCGACCGGCGTGACGACGCGGAACTTGTCGGGATAGGCGGTGTAGACCTCGAGCGCGTAGCTCGGATCGTATTTGTAGGCGTTGAACGACGACACCATGATCGCGCCATCGACGCCGACGCTGGTCATCGCCGCGACCATTTCCTCGCCCGTGGCCGAGTCGAGTCCGTGCGAGGGGCTGGCCCACGGCCGTCCCGGATGATCGCGATCGAAGGGGTGAACCTGCACGTCGATGATCGGCATGGCGGTATGGACCTCTAGCCTGAACTGCCCGGGGACACGCTCACTGGAATCTGGTGGAATGGCCGCGTCAGCAAAAGGAAAAACGCGTGACCAACCCGCTCCGATTCTCCGTGCTCGTGCTGCCCAACGTGCCGTGGCCCGAATTCCTGCGGCGCTGCCGCGAGGTCGAGGCGCTGGGCTTCGACGGCATTGGTCTCGCCGACCATCTCGTCGATTGGACCGGCACCAAGGGACCGTGGTTCGAGCTGTGGACGCAGGTCGCGGCTGTCGCCCAGGCGACCACGCGTATCCGGCTGACGACCCTGGTCGCGCAGATCCCGCTGCGCAACCCCGCGCACTTCGCGCACCAGGCCCTGACCGCCGATCACATTTCCGGCGGCCGGCTCGATGTCGGCCTGGGCACCGGCCTGGAGTTCGACCCCTCGTGCAGGATGATGGGCATCGAGAACTGGAGCGCGAAGGAGCGCGTGGCGCGTTTCGGTGAGTATGTCGAGATCGTCGGCCGGCTGCTGTCGCAGGAGGAAACGACGTTCAAGGGGCGCTACTACCAGGTCGATGGCGCCGCCCTCGGGCCGCGCCCCGTCCAGTCGCCACGCCCGCCGATCCTGATCGCCGGGATGGGACCGGTGATGCTGGGGCACACCGCGCGCCACGCCGATATCTGGAACAGCATCAGCTTCGCCAAGACCTTCGAGGAACAGCTCGCGGAGACGCGCGGTCGCGTCGCCACCCTCGACGCGAAATGCGCCGCGATCGGCCGCGATCCCGCCTCCATCAGGCGCTCCTATCTCATGTTCGACGCGGCGGCCCGCCAGAGCGGCGGCCGGGTCAACTACTACGACTCCGAGGAGTCCTTCACCCGCATGGTCGAGCGAGTGATCGCGCTGGGCATCACCGACATCGGCCTCTACTACCCGATCGCCGAGGAGCAGAAGCCGGTCTACGAGCGCATCGCCCGCACCGTCCTGCCGGCGATGAAGGCGGCGTTTTCCTCCCTCTCCCCGCGTGCGGGGAGAGGGTCGGGGTGAGGGGCTGATTCTGGTTGGCCTCGGCGGGTTGAGAGAGCCCCTCACGAAGCGGGGCGAGGGTCATCTGCGATCGCCCCGCCGCGCCAGCCTGGCGTCCTTCCACGCGAACCAGCGCATCGCCAGCGGCAGGAACCACGGATCGCCGCGATAAAGCGGCACGGTTGGAAACGCCGCCGTCTCGAAGGCGGTGGCGCCGTCCGGCGACCCGAGAATCTTCTGCGCGATCTTCAGGCCGAAGAACGATCCCATGGGAACGCCGGCGAAGTTGTAGCCCATGCCGTACCAGACGCCGTCGTGGCGGCCGACATGCGGCATCATGTCGAAGGTGCCGGCGCATTGCCCGGTCCAGACATGGCTGAGCCTGACGTCGGCGAGATCCGGCAGCGCGCGCCGCAGCCGGCCGTGCAGCAGCGCGGCGATGGCGGCGGGATCCTCGAGACCGTTGGCGGTGGCGCCGCCGAACAGCAGCCGCGACGAGTCGGGCGCGGGCCGGAAGAAATCGATGTCGAGATTGGAATCGATCACCGTGCGCCGGTGGGGCAGCTGCTTCGCCAGCAGGTCAGGCGGCAAGGGCTCGGTCGCCGCCATGTAGCCTGTGAAGGGAATGACCCGCCGCGCGTGCCAAGGCAGGCTCTTGGGCGTGTAGCCGTTGGTGGCGACCAAGACATCGCGCGCGCGCGTCCGCCCGGCTGATGTGGTGACGCGGAAGCCGTCGCCCTGCCCGCCCCGCTCGACCGCGGTGACGTCGCACTCGCCGAAGATCGTCACGCCGGCTTCCAGCGCGCGCGTCATCAGACCCCGGTGGTAGAGACCGGGATGCAGCGATCCGAGATCGGGAATGACCGCGCCGCCATCGTAGAGGTCGCTCGCCATTTCCTCGCGCAGCCGGGCGCGCGGCAGCATGGCATAGGGGAGGCCGAGATCGGTCCGCATGCCCTCCAGCTCGCGCTCCAGCCCGGCGTAGTGCGCGGCCGACGTCGCGGCGATGAGACGGCCGCAGCGCACGGCGTGGCAGTCGATGCCTTCGGCTTCGATGAAAGCCAGCGTGCTCTCATAGGCCATCGACAGGTCGCGATAGATGGACAGCGCATAGGCGGCGCCCTTGGCGGCTTTCAGGTCGACATAGGCATGCTTCAACGTGCGGCCGAGAAAGCCGGCATTGCGACGCGACGCGCCAAAGCCCGGCTTCTCCTTGTCGAACACCGCGACACCGCGCCCCGCCCGCGCCAGCGTCAAGGCGGCGCGCAAGCCGGTATAGCCCGAGCCGATCACGGCCACGTCGTAGGACGGCGCCAGCGCGCCGCCGGGACTCCCGGTCAACGGCGCCGCGTCCCACCAATAGGGCGCGTGCTTGAAGTCCGAGGTAAGCGGGTCTGTCATCACATGAGCGTCCCAGGCGACATCTCAGTCATACGCCGAGGCTTTGGCAGAAGTCACGGGCGCCAACGTTGCGCGGAACTCTAGCCGAATGAGCCAGTATCCCTTCACGATCTCTATTCGCCGGGTGAGCGCGGTCCGCGCGTTCTCCCCAAGCTCAAGGCGCAACACACCGAAGCGGCCGAGCCTCTGTTTGTGTGATCTTGCCGCTTTGGCCAGGCCGAACAGCGCCGACCTGTGGTACACTCGTCGCCTCGGCCCGATCAAATAGTCCCGCGTGATTATGTCGTCCGTTGTGCGCTTTGTTTCAGGAGACGAGCCATGGGAGTTGAAGACACAAAGGTCGACAAGATCAGCATTTTTCACAAGATCTCGAAGAAGCATGCGGGGACCCTGGAGCTCAACGAAACGAAAACGTCCAGCGGCGCGATCGTGACCCGCTGGAGCTGGCTGGGTGGCCCGCAGGGACCGGACTCGGGCGAGTTCGCATGGAACGATGAGAATCCGGCGCTGGCGCTCTTCAGTCTGTCGCTCCGCCGGACCCGCCTGTTGTCGAACCCCGCGTGGCACGGCATTCATCGGCCCCCAGAGCGCCCGTGGTTCAGGTCGATCGATAAACTCGAACTCATCGACTACGAGTTCAAGGAGCCTGACGGAATCCGCAAGAACTTCGTCTGGGACTGCAAGCTCATGCTGGCCGCGAAGGCCTGATCACGCGGCCTGTGGATGTCGTGGTTACAGCCAGGCGGAAGGTTGGAGCGACGAGCCTGATCCCGAGCGCAACGAGCGTCCCGGCCGCTTCGCTCGATCCCTCACTATGCTCGGGATGAAAGCCGCGTCTGACTAACCGCTGGTCGCTCTAACCGATGGTATCGCCGCGCGACTGGTCATAGAGTCGCCAGAACACGACGGAGCGATGCCATGCGCAACACGCGTCTCGGGATTCGTCTGCTCTCCGGCGCCGGCGGCGCGGAGATCTCCGGCGTAGACGTGGCGCGGGATCTCGACGACGAGACCATCGGCGAGATCCGCGACGCCTTGAACGAGCACTGCGTGGTGTTCTTTCGCGACCAGGATCTCGACGTCGCTCAGCACAAAGCCTTCGCGCGCCGCTTCGGCGAGATCTTCATCCATCCCAACTATCTCGGCATGGGCGACGATCCGGAGATCGTCATGGTGCGGCGTCAGCCCGGCGACACCGGCTATGTCGGCGAGGATTGGCATGCCGACACGACGATGGTCGCCGAGCCACCGATGGGCGCGATCCTCTATGGCATCGACGTGCCCGACCATGGCGGCGACACGATGTTCGCCAACCAGTATCTCGCCTATGAAACGCTGTCGTCGGGCATGAAGAAGATGCTCGACGGGCTGCGCGCGGTGCACAGCGACATCATGGTGGCGGGCCCACAGGCCGGCAAGAACAAGGGCCGCTCGACCAAGCATCGCGACGGCGCGGACTGGCGCGAGACGCGCAACGTCCACCCCGTGGTGCGCACCAATCCCGAGACCGGCCGCAAGATGCTGTTCGTCAACAAGTCCTACACCGTGGGCTTCGAGGGCATGACCGAGGCCGAGAGCAAGCCGCTGCTCGATTTCCTGATGGAGCATGGCAACCGGCCGGAGTTCACCTTCCGCTATCGCTGGCGCAAGGGCTCGATCGCCTTCTGGGACAACCGCAGCACCAAGCACATCGCCGTGGGCGATACCGGCCCCTTCCACCGCTTGATGCGCCGCATCCAGATTTGCGGCGACAAGCCGGTGTGAGCGCGGAGACTACCAGATCAACGGTGGCGGCTTCGCTTTGTCAACGACGGTTTTGCCGCCCGGTGCAAAGCCCAGCACCGGCGGCACCCACTCCAGATCTGTTTGATAAGCGCTCGATGCGTAGACCCAGCACGCGAGTTGCTTGGCGAGCTCCCGGCACAGCTGATCGCCGACCTTACCGGCCGCGATAGAGCAGCCATGCAGTTCGAGGCGCGCGACCGGGCTCATCGCCTCCGCCAGAGCTTTGAGCCTCGTCGGAACGACGTTGTTGAAGTAGGTGCCCGTGTCGTAGTCCCGGCGGATGCCGAGGCCGGCGTTATCCTGCGTCACCCTCTCCGGTATCGTGCCAGCCGCGATCGGCACGATGCCGGGCAGGCCGTGGCCCCAGATGCGGACCACGTAGGCACCGCGCGGCCCCGCGCTCTGCAGGATGTCGTTTCCCATCCGCTCGACGACATTCGGCATGTTCTCGTAGCGCAGGATGGTCGTCTTCCCCATGGTGACGAGCCGGTTGTATAGCGGCACCATGTCCGGCGAGGTGCCATCGACCACGTCGAAGAAGCTCGGCATGCTCCCCTCCACGAGTCCGTCGCGACGGCGTGGCGCCCAGCGCGCGCTGAGGTCGGCGCCAACCGTTCGCATTATACCCGCGCGCAGCCTGTCCATGTCGAGCAATGCACTTGCGCGTCGCGCGCGAATTTCAGGCCAGCATTGAAGAACGCGCCGATCCGCGACCGCGCGCAAGATGCTGCCGCCCGATTCCTGATGGGGAGCATGGCAACCGGTCGGCGTTCACCTCCCGGTATCGCTGGCGCAAGCACCGACAGGTCGCACGCTCGCGGCCGACCAGTCAGCGGCGAACCGGGCTACCTCACGCAGTCGCCGGGATGACTCCGATCACCAGCGCACTGGTCCATACCTTGTTGAATTGAACGGCATAAACCTTGGCCCATTCCGTGAAGAACGCCGCGATCTTCGCCGGCTCCACTTCATACTCGCCGACATTCGGATCGAAAAATCTGATCATCTTTCCCGCTTTGACGAAGGCGATGGCGTGGGTCGTGCCCTTGCAATCGAGGCTGAGAAACACACCCAGGCATCCCGACCCCCAGCAAATGTTCATCGCGAACGGAAACGCCTCGGCCATCGCCTTCTGGCCACCCAACTCAGGGTGGGGCTTCAACTCCATCAGCTTGAACAGGTACATGAAGGCATCGAAGTTCGTCGTCCCTTCGTTCTGCGCTCTGTAGTTCATCTGGTACTGCGACAGGTCACCCGCGTGATTGAGGAACTTCGCAGCCTGCTTTGTATGATTGAGGTGCTCGTGCAGCTTGTCCTTGTCTCGCGAGAGATACGCGGGCGACAGCTGCTGCGTCTTCAACCAGAGCATCGTCAGCGGGAAGCAGATTCCCTCGGATGTGTACTTTATGAACTCGATTCCCCTGGAACTCATCAACGGCAACAAGGTGTCTTGCTTGAATTTCGACAGCTTGGTTCCGTGGTCCTTTAGATTCTTGAAGTAGTTGAATGAACCCATATCGATCTCCACGGTCAATATTCTAGCCCGGAGAAAGAAAGCAAGTCAGGATGGTCGACGACAACCGATCCCGATCAAACGCCAGCGGCAAATCATGTCGGACTATAGCGCGGTTGCATGAACTTCGTTGCCGGTATGCGCGTGAGGCGGCGCCGACCGTGATGGCGGCGTCACCGGTGTCGCCGCATACCGGTTCCTCGACGACTCGATGATGATCGCGCCGACAAAGCCGGTCAACCAGGTGATGTCCGAGTTCGCGCGGCCACGCGCGAGCGGCGATGCGCGCCGCCGGTGTCCGGACTAGACGCGCGGGACGCGCCGCCATAGAACCAGCGCCCATGAAGCTAGCCATCGAGATCGGCGCCCTGCGGCCGGAGAACCTGGCGATCACCACGCAGTGGGTGCGCCACGCCGACAGGCTGGGCGTGGCGCTGGCGTTCTCCGCCGAGGCCTGGTGGAGCGACGCCGCGACGCCGCTCGCCTATCTCGCCGACAAGACCACGGACATCCGCCTCGCCACCGGCATCATGCAGGTCACCGCCCGCACGCCCGCCATGGCGGCGATGACGGCGCTGACCCTGCACGACCTGTCGGGCGGGCGGTTCATCCTCGGGCTCGGCGCCAGCGGCCCGCAGGTCGTCGAGGGCCTGCATGGCGTGCCCTACAAAATGCCGCTCACGCGCCTGCGCGAGACCGTCGAGATCTGCCGCCTGATCTTCGCCGGCGAACGCGTCCAATATGACGGCAAGGTCTTCAAGCTGCCGCTGCCGGACAGCGAGGGCAAGGCGCTGCGCATCGCGCACGATCCGGCGCACATCCCGATCTACCTGGCGACGCTCGGACCCGCGGCGCTGCGCTACACCGGCGCGGCGGCGAATGGCTGGCTCGGCACGTCCTTCTCGCCCGACCATGCCGGCGCGCATCTCGACTTCATCCGCGAGGGCGCCGCGTCGGCGGGCCGCACGCTGGCAGATATCGACCTCTGCGTCTCGGTGCGTGTCGAGATCGGCGACGACGTGGACGCGATGGTGGCGCGGCGCAAGGCCGGCGTCGCCTTCAACATGGGCGGCATGGGCTCCGCCACGACCAACTTCTACAACGAGGCGTTCCGCCGCGCGGGCTTCGACGAGGACGCCCGCGCCATCCAGGCGCTGTGGCTCGCCGGCAAGCGCGACGAGGCCGAGCGCCGCGTCCCTGATGCGATGGTCACGGCGTTCCAGGCGCTGGGCACGCGCGACATGGTGAAGGAACGGCTGCGCCGCTACGCCGCCGCCGGCATCAATACGCTCAAGCTCGGTCTCGACAGCGTGCCGCAGGGCCCCCGGCGCTTCGCGCTGCTGGAAGAGATCGTCGAGCTGGTGAAGGACATACGATGAAGCTGTACATGGTGCCGCTGGCGCCCAATCCGACGAAGGTCATGCTCTACATCGCCGAGCGCGCCGAGCGCGGCCTCGACATGGGCATCGAGCAGATCGTGGTCAACACGGTCAAGGGACGGCACAAGGAGCCGGCGCACCTCGCGCGCAATCCCTTCGGGACCGTGCCGACCCTGGAACTCGACGACGGCGGCTACATCGTGGAGTCGCTGGCGATCATCCACTACCTCGAAGCGCGGTTCCCCGAGGGCGCGCTTCTCGCCGGCACGCCCGAGGCGCGCGCGCGGGCGCTCGATGTCGAGCGTATCGTCGACCTGCGCATCGGCGGCCCCATGGGCGCCTATGGTCACGCCACCCGCTCGCCGCTCGGCCGGCCGCCCAATCCCGAGGCGGCCGCGGCGGCCATGGCCGCGCTGCGGACGCCCCTCGACTACCTCGAGCGAATGCTGGGCGACGGCCGGCCGCTGCTGCTCGGCGAGCACGTCTCGATCGCCGACTGCACGCTGCAATCGTCGTTGCAGTTCATGCGCTACGTGGAGGCGGACGTCTTCGGCGACCGGCCCCTGCTGCGCGCCTGGGACGTCCGCTATCGCGCCCGCCCTGCGGCGCTGAAGGTCCTGCGCTGGTAGCGGCTGGCTGACTTGGTCTTACCTTCCCCCGGAGGGGGAAGGTGCCCGGAGGGCGGATGGGGGATGTCGAAGACGAACACCTTACGCGTTGAGACATCCCCCATCCGGCGCTCCGCGCCACCTTCCCCCTCCGGGGGAAGGTAAGCCCTGATGTGCCTTACCAGACCTCGCCGTGCGGTCGAATCTCGACATTGAAAGACCATGCCGAGCGATCCTGATGGGCGATATGCCAGGCTTCGTCGGCGATCGCGGCCGGCTTGATGAAGAAGCCGTCGGGCTTGCCGGCGAAGCGCTCGCGCGTCCAGGCGATGTCGATCACGGCGTCGATCACGATATAGGCGACATGGACGCCCTTGGGACCGAGGTCGCGCGCCATCGCTTCGGCGAGGATTCGCTGCGCCGCCTTGGTCGGCGCGAAGCCGGTGTAGCGCGGCCGGCCGCGCAGCGCCGAGGTGTTGCCGGTGCAGATGATGGCGCCCTTGCCGGCGGCGATCATCGCCGGGGCGACACGGCGCGCGAGGTGAAGCAGGCCCATGGTGTTGATCTGGAACGCGCGGTTCATGTGCGCGGGGTCGATATCGAGGAAGTTGCCGAACACGCCCCGGACGGCGTTGTGGATCAGCACGTCGGGCTTCCCGAGCGTGGCTTCCACATCCGTGATCGCGGCGTCGATGCGGGCGGGATCGGCGACGTCGCACGGGAAGGCCTTCGCATTGGGGATGTCGGCCTCCAGCGCGGCGAGCCGCTCGGCGTTGCGCGCCAGCATGGCGACACGATAGCCGCCGGCCGCGAAGCGCCGCGCGAGCGCGCTTCCCGTTCCGGGACCGACGCCGGTCACGACACACACCGGTTGCGACATGGGTTCACTCCTGTTTCAAAGCCGATGAGCGTGGTCGTCAGGCGGCGGCGATCGCCGGGTTGTTGCTGGCGGTGGCGGTGGCGAAGGTTGGTCGGGCGTTGGCGCGCGCTTCGTAGGCGAGCGCCGCGTCCGACACGATCACGCCGTAGCGCCCGGCCCAGGTGAGCGTGGTCGCGAGGATGATGTCGGCCGCGCTGAAGCGGTCGCCGGTGATATAGCGACGACCATCGCCCAGCGCGCGCTCGACGCTGCGCATCTGCTTGTGGAAGTAGGCGACCGCCGCCTCGTTGGCCTTCGGCGCCTCGCCGTAGATGTGCTTGAGGCTGTCGTGCCGGCGCAGGACGTAGAGCGACGTGGCGTCGAGCTCGGTCGCCGCGAACAGGCACCATTCCATGCAGGTCGCGCGCTCGCGCGCGCCGGTGGGCACCAGCCGGTTGTCGTCGCGGCCATAGGCGTCCGAGAGATAGGCGACGATCGCCACGCTTTCCGTGATCGTCAGCTCGCCGTCCTGCAGCAACGGGATCTTCTGACGGGCGTTGAGCGCGGTGTATTCGGCCGTCTCCATGTCGGGCGTCCGGGTCCGGATCGGCCGGATTTCATAATCGAGGCCGAGTTCGTGCATCGCCCAGTGCGCACGGATCGTGCGCGCGCTCGCGACACCCCACAGGATCAAGCCACTCTTTCCAGCCGGCATTCTCTCTCTCCAGGGCCCAGGGCGATGGATTCCGATCCTACCTTCCCCCGGAGGGGGAAGGTGCCCGGAGGGCGGATGGGGGATGTTGAAGACGAACACGGGAGTCCGTCTTCGACATCCCCCATCCGTCGCTGCGCGCCACCTTCCCCCTCCGGGGGAAGGTAAATTCCATTCCATATGCGATCGCCCTGCCGTCACTCCGCCTGCTTCGCCGCGCGCGCCGCCCGTGACGCCTTGAGCGCGCCGATGTCCTCGGCAAGATAGCCGGCTTCGGCGAGGATCGCGTCGGTATGTTCGCCGATGCGCGGCGCGGGCCCAGCGATGCGGGCCGGTGTCGCGGAGAACCGCGCGGCCGGACGGGGCTGGCGCACGGTGCCGAATGTCGGCTGCTCCAGGGTCTCGATCAGGCCATTGTTGATCACCTGGGCGTCGTTCATGACCTCGCCGCGCCGCAGCACCGGCGCGCACGGCACGTCGGCCGCGTCGAGCCGGTCGAGCCAGTCCCGGCTATGACCGGTCGCCAGGACTTCGCCCACCAGCCGCAGCCGTTCGGCCGCGTTCGCCGACCGCCCCGAGGGCGCCTTGAAGCGCGGATCGTCGATCCACTCCGGGTGTCCCAGCACGCCGCACAGGCCGCGCCACTCCTCATCGGAGACCGAGCCGACGGTGATGTAGCCGTCGAGCGTCTTGAAGATGAGATCGGGTCGCGCGGTCGGATTGACGCCGCCGCCTTCCTTGCCGACCACGGTGTACTGCGTCATCGCCTCGGGCCAGATGAAGGCGACCATCGTGTCCAGCATGGACAGCCGAATGTGCTGGCCTTCGCCGGTGCGCGCGCGCGCCACGAGCGCGGCGCAGATCGCCTGGGCGCCGAACACACCGGTGGTCTTGTCCGCGACGATGGTGCGGATCATCTGCGGCCGGCCCGTCGACTGGTCGGCCTGCACGTCGGCGAGCCCCGACAGGGACTGGATGATCGGGTCGTAGACACGCTTCTTCACGTAGGGGCCGGTCTCGCCGACGCCCGAGATCGAGAGGTACACGAGCCGGGGATTGAGCGTGCGCATGGCCGGCTCGTCGAGCCCGAGCCGCTCCATGGTGCCGGGCCGGAAATTCTGCACGAGCACGTCGGCGGTGGTGATCAGCTTGCGCAGCGCCTCGATCGCCTCCGGTCGCTTCAGGTCGAGCGCGACCGACCGCTTGCCGCGATTGGACGACACGAACAAGGCCGTGAACTCGCCGTCGCCGGCCGTGCGGCGCGCGATGTCGCCACCGGGCGGCTCGATCTTGATGACGTCGGCGCCCTGATCGGCCAGCAACATCGTGCAGACCGGTCCGGAGATGACCGTCGTGAGATCGATGACCCGTATGCCCGCCAGTGGTCCCGCCATGGTGCTCTCCCCGCTTCCGCCGATGTCCACGCCTAGCATTTTTTATCGGCGCTCGCAGATCGAGCTCGCGGGGCCAGGCGCCTCGCGGCTGGAGCGACGAGGGATTCATGGTGTCTTCCTGGGACCGCCGGCGTCCCGCCGGCATCTTGAAGAAGACGAACCACAGAGACACAGAGACACAGAGGAAAACGAAAAGAGAGGGCAAACGCGGCAGTATCGGTCTTCTCGTCTTTGTTTTCCTCTGTGTCTCTGTGCCTCTGTGGTTGGCCTCTTGAGCCGGCGGGACGCCGGCGCTCCCAAAGAGATCCCTCGCCGCTCTAGCCATCCATGATCCACTCGGCGTTGGAGTGGCGCGCGACGTCGCGGACCTTCGCCAGCAGTCCCGGCCCGACCGGGATACCCGTTTCGCGGCGCAGCGCGGCCGTCCGCCGCTCCGGATCGCCCGCGACCTGAACCGGTTTGCCCGGATCGACAGGCTTCGTCGCGCGCAGCGTGTCGCAGAACGACGCGACATCGGCGCGGAAATCGCCGGCGTCGCGGAACAGGCCGGGATCGATCGCCAGCATGAAATGGCCGATGTCCATCGTGCCGGCTTTCTTGGTGTGCACAGGATCGGTCACCATCGTGGCGCCCGACAGCGCTGAGGACAGGATGTTGACCATGGCGGCCAGCCCGTAGCCTTTGTGGCTGCTGCCGTCAGGCGTGCCGCCGAGCGGCGTCATGAAGCCGCCCTTGCTGACCTCGCGCGGATCCGTGCTGGGCTTGCCGTCGGCCGTGACCAACCAGCCAGGCGGCGTCGGCAGATTCTCGTTCGCCTTGTTGCGGATCTTGCCGGCGGCCACGGTCGTCGTCGCCATGTCGAGCAGGAAGGGCTCGCCCGGCTTGCCGGGCGCACCGAACGCGATCGGATCGGTGCCGAGCCGCGCCTGCGCGCCGTGTGTCGGCGCGACCTGGATGCCGCTCGCCGAGGTCGTCACCATGCCGATCAGGCCGGCTTCGACCGCCATCAGCGCGTAGAAGCCGCAGGCGCCAAAATGCGCGGAGTTGCGCACCGGCACGATGCCGACGCCGATCGTCTTGGCTTTCTCGATGGCGGTCGCCATGGCCAGCCGCGCCGCGGGATGGCCGAGCCCGCCGCCGCCATCGACCAGCGCCGACACCGGCGTGTGCCGGGACACCGTGGGCACCACGCTCATGTCGATCTTGCCGGCGCGGCGCCGCTCGTCGTAGGGCGGCACCATCGAGATGCCGTGCGTGTCGATGCCGTGCAGGTCGGCCCAGCTCATGATCTCGGCGGTGTCGGCGGCGATCGGCTCGGCCATGCCCCAGGCCCGCAGGATCAGTTCGAGCTGACGACGATGGGTCGCGTATGATGCGGGCATGGTTCGGTCCTGACGCTGGTCGATGGCGCGCGAGCCTAAAGCATCGAACGCCAAAAGGAACTCCGCTATCTTCCTGGGAGCGTCGGCGTCCCGCCGGCATCTCGAAGAAGACGAACCACAGAGACACAGAGACACAGAGGAAAACCAAGAGAGGGCAAGACGCGCGCGAAGCGCGCAGTACTGGTCTTCTCGTCTTTGTCTTCCTCTGTGTCTCTGTGTCTCTGTGGTTGGCCTCATGATGCCGGCGGGACGCCGGCGCTCCCAAAGACGCGAACGTCGCGGCGGAGAAGATCGATGACCATGCAGCTCGGCGCTTCCATCCCGGTCGGCGACCTCGGCCCCGGCCCGCAGGTGATGCGCGACTACGCGCAGGCCGTCGAGGGGCTGGGCTTCGACTATCTGGTCGCGCCCGACCACGTGATTGGCATCGATCCGGCCAAGGTGCAGCCCGGTCAGCGCGGGTCGAACGCCACGGCCTATCACGATCCCTTCGTGCTGTTCGGCTTCCTCGCCGGCGTGACCAAGAAGATCGGCTTCGCCGCCGGCGTGCTCATCCTGGCGCAGCGCCAGGCGGCGCTGGTCGCCAAGCAGGCGGCGTCGCTCGACGCGCTGTGCGAGGGACGCTTCCGGCTGGGCGTCGGCGTCGGCTGGAACGAGATCGAGTTCCAGGGTCTCGGCATGGACTTCCACACACGCGGCGTGCGCTCGGCCGAGCAGGTCCGCTTCATGCAGGCGCTATGGGCCAAGGACGGCATCACCTTCAAAGGCAAGTACCACGAACTCATCGACGGCGGCATCAATCCCCGGCCGAAATCCGGCAAGGTGCCGGTGTGGTTCGGCGGGCACGCCGAGCAGACCTTGAAGCGCGTCGCCAAGTACGGCGACGGCTTCATGCCCAATCGCTGGCCGCCGGGCGACGAGGTGCTGAAGATCTTCGATCGGCTACGGGGCATGATCAAGGACGCCGGCCGCAAGCCCGAAGATGTCGGCCTCGAAGTCTGGGTCTCGCCCGGCAAGGGCACGCCCGACGACTGGCGCCGCGAGATCGCGTTCTGGAAGAAGGCGGGCGTTGGCCACGTGCTGGCGCACACGACCTTCACCAGCGCGCTGCACGAGCGCATCAAGGGCAAGTCCTACGACGATCACCTCACCGCGGTGAGCCGCTATCGCGACGCGGTGAAGGACCTGCTGTAAGAGCCAGCACGCCGCGATGTCGGCATCGGCGACGAACCCGAGTTGGCCGATGCTGGAATGTCAGATGTTAATAGACATTATGCCGGTTATTAATATACATTCTGCCGGGTCATAATTGACATACTGGCATTCCGATGCCACGCCCCGCACATGATCTACGCCGTACCCAAGCTCGGCCAGGCTGACCACGAGGTGCTGGCGCTCATCGCCGACCAGAAAGAACGCCTGCGCCTGTTCACCCAGAACAGTCCCAATCGCTGGATGGGCTCCTTGCGGCGCAGCACCTTCGCGCGCGCGATCGTTGGATCGAACAGCATCGAGGGCTATCACGCGACCGTCGGCGATGCGATCGCGGTGGTGCAGCACGAGCAGACCATGGAGGCGTCGGACGAGACCGTGGCCGCCCTTCAGGGCTACCGCGACGCCATGACCTACATCATGCAGGCGGCCAGCGATCCGTATTTCGAGTTCTCGCAGCAGTTCCTGAAAAGCTTGCAGTTCATGATGATCCGTCACGACATGACGAAGAATCCCGGGCAATGGCGGCCTGGGGCGATCTTCATCGTCGAGCAGGCGACGGGAAAAACCGTCTATGACGGCCCCGAGGCGGAACAGATCAATGCGCTGATCGAGGAGCTCATCGCGTTCCTGAAGGCCGATAACGGCACGCCTGTCGCCGTCCGCGCGGCGATGGCCCACCTCAATCTGACGATGATCCACCCCTTCAAGGATGGAAACGGGCGGATGGCGCGGGCGCTACAGACCTTCGTGCTGGCGCGCGAAGGTGTCCTCCACCCCGTCTTCTCCAGCATCGAGGAGTGGCTCGGCAATCACACGCCGCAGTACTACCGAATCCTCGCTGAGACCGGCAAAGGGCGCTGGAACCCGGGCCGCGACGCGCTGCCGTGGGTGCGATTCTGCCTGACCGCGCATCATCAGCAGGCGGCGACCTTGATCCGCCGCAACGATGAATACGCGCGGCTCTACGAGCTGGTCGTCGCCGCCGTCGAAAAGGCGGGCACGCACGAGCGTTGCACCATCTCCGTGTTCGACGCCGCGCTGGGATGGCCGATCACCAACCCGCGCTATCGCGCCGACGCGGAGGTCGGCGAGTACATGGCCACGCGGGATTTGAAGAGCCTGTGCGAGGCCGGCCTGTTCGAGCCCATCGGCGAGAAACGCGGACGCTTCTATCGCCGGACAGCCGTGCTGGAGAAGATCCGCAATGCTGTTCGCATCAAGCGCCCGCTGGAGAATCCCTACGACCTCGTGAAAACGCCGACGCGGTATCGTTTGCCCTCTGCCGAAGGGCGGCGTTGACGCTGTGTCGCGCGCTGTGCGGCTACGCGCGTTGCCGCAGCAGCCTGCCCGATGGCCGCGTCGGTGGCGTGCCGGGTTCGGGCAGGGTCACGCCGTTGACGATCACCGCCTTGACGCCCAGCGGCCGGCTGATCAGGCGATCCTCGCCCGCCGGCAGATCGTGCACGCGTTCGAGCTTGCTGGCGCCGACCGTAACAGGATCGAACACCACGACGTCGGCCGGCAGGCCAAGCCCCAGCCGGCCGCGATCCGTCAGGCCGAAGATGTCGGCCGGCCGTTGCGTCAGTTGATGGATCGCCTGCTCGAGGCTGATCGCCCCGTCGTCGCGCACCCAATGGCCGAGCAGGTGCGTGGCGTAGCAGGCGTCGCAGAGCTGGCTCATATGCGCGCCGCCGTCGCCCAGCGCGATCAGCACGTTGGGGTCCTGGATGATCTCGCGCACCTCGGCTTCCTCGAAGTTCAGCACGTTGGCGCGCATCTTGATGCGCAGGTCCTGGCCGGCGAGGTCGAACATCAGGTCGACGGGATCGACGCCGCGCTCAGCCGCGACATCGAACAGCCGGCGCTCGATCAGCCTCTGATCGCCGATCGAGGAGATCACGAGGTTGCGGAACATCGCCCGCCGCGAATCGCCTTCGGCTTGCTTGCCCATGAAGAACGCGTCGTCGGGGCCGGGCCCCGCCAGCTGCGTCTTCACGCGCGCGCGGAACGCCGTGTCGGCATAGACCGCCTGGCGCGCCGCGTCGTCGGGCGCGGCGCGCAGGCGCTCGAACGAGGCGAAGGTGTCGAAGACCACGGGCGAACGGAAATCGAACTCGATCTGGATCGGCCGGCAGGCGCCCTGCGGGTAGATCGGCAGCCCGCGCCCGATCAGCTCGCGCGACTTGTCGAGCTGTGGCCGGTGCGAGTTGGGCCCGAGCGAGCCCGCCAGCAGCGCCGTCCAGATGATCGGCCGGCCGCTCTTGTAGTGGAGTTGCTCGTACTCGTCCCAGCGCGGACCACGACCGACATTGTAGTGGATGATGCCGTGACCCGATCTGCCGACGGCGTCGGCGATCTCCAGCATCTCCTCGAACTCGGCGAGCCGGCTCGGCACCGGCCGGCCGGAATAGCCGACATGGACCTTCGACACCGACGTCGCGAAGCCGACGGCGCCCGCGTCCATCGCCTCGGCCACGATGGCTTTCATCGCGGCGATCTCGGCCGGCGTTGCGGCGCGCGTTGTCGACTCATCGCCCATCACCGACAGCCGCACCGGCGTGTGGCCGACCATCACCGCGACGTTGATGCCCAGCGGCCGGCGCTCGAGCGCGTCCATGTATTCGGGGAAGGTCTCGAACGGCCACGTCGCGCCGATGCCGGCCTCGAGCGCCGCCAGGCTCATGCCCTCGACCCGCTCCAGGGTGCGCAGGATCAGTCCGCGGTGCTCGGGCTTGGTGGGCGCGACGCCAAAGCCGCAATTGCCGACCACCACCGAGGTGACGCCGTGCCACGGCGAGATGGTGAGCATGGGGTCCCACAGCACCTGCGCGTCGTAATGCGTGTGGATGTCGACGAAGCCCGGCGCCACGACCATGCTCGAGGCATCGATGGTCTCGCGCGCCGCATCAGGCGCGGCGCCGAGCGCCACGACCTTGCCGTCGGTGATGCCGACGTCGCCCTTGAAGCGGGGCTTGCCGCTACCGTCGACGATCTCGCCGCCGACGATCTTGATGTCGTACGCCATAGGCCTAACCCCGACTATCGTTGAAGGGTGAAGGGTCTCTTCCTGGGACCGCCGGCGCCCTGCCAGCGTCTCGAAAAGGTTCACCACAGAGACACAGAGACACAGAGGAAAACGAAGAGAGGGCAAAACGCGCGCGAAGCGCGCAGTATTGATCTTCTCGTCTTTGTCTTCCTCTGTGCCTCTGTGCCTCTGTGGTTCGTCTTCTTCAAGATGCCGGTGGGACGCCGGCGCTCCCGAAGATCCCTCGCCGCCCTACTCCACCTTCACCCCGGTGTACTCGATCATCATCTTCCAGTAGGCGAGGTCGTCCTTCTGGATCTTGGCGAACGCCTCCGGCGTGCTGCCGATCGGATCGAAGCCCAGCGTCTTCCACTTCTCCAGCGAGTCCGGATCCTTCAGCGCCTTGTTGATGTCGGCCGACAGCTTGTCGACGATCGCCTTGGGCGTCTTGGCCGGCGCGAACATGCCGTACCAGCCGTCGACCACGAAATCAGGAAAGCCCGCCTCGACCATGGTCGGCAGATCGGGCGCCGAGGACGAGCGCGTGCGGCAGGTCTGCGCCAGCGCCTTGACGCGGCCGGCGCGCGCCTGCGGCAGGGCCGACGGCAGATTGTCGAACATGTAGGTGACGCGGCCGGCCATCAGATCGGGCTGCGCCTGGGCGCTGCCGCGATAGGGCACCAGCCCGCCCTTGAACGCCGCGCGCCGCACCAGCAGCTCGGCCGCGATGTGCTGGCTCGATCCCGTCACCGCGGCGTAGGTCGCGGGCGCGTCCTGCTTCTTGATCCACTCCACCAGTTCCTTGGGCGTGGTGGCCGGGATCGAGTTGGGGATGACCAGCACCATGCACGCCGTGCCGAGCAAGGTCAGCGGCTCGAAGTCGGTGATCGGATCGTACGGCAGGTTGGGATAGAAGATCTTGTTGGAGCCGTTGGTGCTCTGCGTGCCGAGCTGGATGGTGTAGCCGTCGGGCGGCGACTTGGCGACGAAGTCGGTGCCGATCGCGCCCGCCGCCCCGCCCTTGTTCTCGATCACGATGCCCGCCTTCCACGTCTCGCCCAGCTTGGCCGCGAGGATGCGCGAGAGCGTGTCGGTCGGCCCGCCCGGCGGGAACGGCACGACCCAGCGGATCGGCCGGCTGGGATAGTCCTGCGCGACAGCGGGCACGGCGAGGACGAGGCCGGCGAGGACGGTGACGGCGGCGGCGAGAATTCTGCGCATGGGAGTTCCCCTATCGGTAAGGCTCGCATATGGCTCCCTCTCACCGCGTACGGCGAGAGGGTTGGGGTGAGAGAGGAGTCGCTGGTTGCGCAGGGCGGTTGTGCGCCACCTGCCTCAGCCCCTCGCCCCAGCCCTCTGCCCGCTCGCGCTGATTGATGCACATATCTTTGTGCGGCGGAACGACTCAGCGAGGAAATTGGGACTTCCGAGATGACGGGGCGGCGTGATGCTGTTGAGGGCACCTCGGTTCGGACGAGGTGCGGTCGCGGAGCGGTATTCGCCGGGTCGGTTCGCGGATCGCGCGCAAGTCGTCCGCTACGGTCGTTATCACTGGGCCTCAAAACCCTCTCGACGCTCCATAGCCCTTGACCATCAACACACCAACCGCGCCAAGGCCGCAGCCTGACTTGTTGGTCTTCATTTCGGAGTCAGGCCACTAGGCCCTGCGGGCCATGCCGCCTGTCCAGCCGACTTGGGGGCCGCTCCACCAGCCGGCGAGCGATCGCGCCGCGGCCAGGATGGCCGGCGCCGTCACCAGGCCATGGCCCTGGATCTCGCGCGGCATCCCCATGTCCACGGCGCCGGCGGTGGCGATCCACCGCAGCGCATCGACCTGGGCGCGCCCGCCCGTGCGCAGCGCCGGAACGGTCTCGAGCGCGAGCGCGAGCAGCGCCGTCACGGCCGGGCAGGCCATCGACGTGCCATCCCACGCCGCATAGCCCTGCGGCACCGTGGACGCGATCGCGACACCGGGGGCGCACACATCGACCTCGGCCCCGTGATTCGTGAAAGTGGCGCTGAACAATCCACCGTGCCAGTCGCGATAGGGACCAACCCGCCCGCTGTGGGCGCTGTCCTTGGGGAACGACGCCATCCGCCCGATCGCGCCGACGCCGAGCACGAGCGGGTGCGAAGCGGGGAAGGCGACCGAGGTGGCATCGTTGCCGGTCGCCGCCACCAGCGTCACGCCTGCCTCGACCGCTTCGGTGATCGCTAGCGCGAGCGCCTCCGACCAGGTCGGCGACCCGAGGCTGAGATTGACCAGATCGACGCGCCGTTCGCGGCACCAGTCGATCGCCTCGACCAGATCGGAGACGAACCCGCCGGGAAAGACCTTCACCGAGAAGATCTCGGCTCGCGGCGCGATACCGCGGAAGCGCGCGGCCTCGTCCGGTCGGGCGGCGACGATGCCGGCGCAATGGGTGCCGTGACCCTTCTCGTCGGTCGCCCAGCCCGCCGGATCGCCACCATCCAGCGTGTTGAACCCGTCACGCACGCTGAGCCCGGGCACGCGGGCGATGCCGCTGTCCACCACAGCGATGGTGACGCCCTGGCCGGACGGACCGGCGTAATGGGCGTTCACCCCGAGCAGGCTCAGCATCCAAGCGGAGGACCGCGCCGCATCCAGCGGCATCAGGGTCGTCTCGATCGACCGCGAGCCCTGCGGCGGCGGCACCACGCGCGACCAGAACCCGGCGCGAGGCGAAATGATCACCCGATTGACCAGCCCCGCCTCGACTCGGATGGAGGTCCGTCCATTCGCATCGGTCTCGGCCCGGAAGCCGAGCATGTCGCCGACCGCGAAGACGGTACAGCCGGGGATCGGTTCACCGGCGGGATCACGCACCGTCACCTGCCAGACATCCTCGGCGACGGCGGGAGCCATCGGCGGCAGGTCGGGCATCTTGAAAAGCACCAGCGGTTGGTCCTCCTCGACGATCAGGTCGGGGCGGGTGGCGGCCAGGCGCTGCGCGTCGGCCACGCTCATCTCCAGCACGTGCAGGCGGACGGAGGCCCGCGACTTGACCAGCTTCGCGTCGGTCTCGGATCCGGCGCCGACGAAGGCGCGCACCGCGGCCTCGGCCGCCGGAGCCTCGCTGGGGCGACGCGGCCTGACGATGATCCGGCTCAAGGCATCCTCCCTAGTCGCCGCCGATCGGTATGCCCATCGCGACCGCCTGGGCATGCACCTGCGCATCCGGCCGGGTCGGCGCGCCCGGCGGGATGTAGAGCGTCGAGGCGGCGGACAGCTCGACCGTCGCGAGCCCGCTGATCCGGATCCAGCTGATGCGCGGCCGGCAGCCGAACTGGACGGCCGCCTCATAAACCGCGACGTGATGGGTCGGCGCGAAGAATCGCCCGAGCTTGGCGATCAGCAGCGGCATCAACGGCGTCTCGTAGCGCCCCATCGGGCTGTAGCCCTCGTTGCCGAGGATGCCGATCTGCCAGAGCACGAGCGCGCTCGCGGGATCCGTGGGCCGCTGGTTGAACAGGTAGTCGGTCGCCTCGTAGGACGAGCACCCGGTGGTCGCCGGATCGAAGCCGACATCGGCGAACAGGCAGTCCTCGGCCGAGATCCCCGGCAGCATGACGGCGGAGAATCCTTCGGCGCGGGCCTGCTTCACCGCCTCGTGCGACGGATAGACGAAGACGCCCGGGTGTCCGTAGAACACGGCGCAGACCGTCAGCCCCTCGCGCACCAGCGACAGCACGCGCTCGACCATGGCGTTGTAGGTGTCGATCCGCTTTGTTGACGACGAATAGAGCGTCTGCAGCGATTCCGACTTCTCGTTCAGCGCCGCGATCATGTCCTCGGCGACCGGATCGCCGACGACATAGACGACGCGGTCGGCCATCCGGATCCAGGAGATCGCCTCGACCGTCATGTGGCCGACGGTGCGCAGTCCGGTGCCGACCACGACGAGCTTGCCGCGCTTGTCGGTCATGGCGTCACCACCGGCTTGAACAGGGCTTCCTGGATCTTGCCGGGATCACCGGTCTTGAGCGCCTCGCGATACGGCTCGGGCACCTTCCGCTCCGCCATCACGGCGTCGGGATCGGCCAGGAACGCGGCGAGCAGTGTCGGGTCGCGCGCGAGTTCGGCGAGAAAGCTCGAGAGCTCGGAACGCTGCCGCTCGGGCATCACCATCTGCATCGCCTCCGCCGGATCGGCCATGGTATCCTGCCGTCGCGGCGGACCATCGTTCAGCCGCACCGTCCAGGACCACTGCAACGGTCCCGGCCCCACCGACCGTGCGCTCACCTCGACATGCAGCGTGTCGCCAGACTTGACCGCGATATCCTCCGGCAGTGGCAGCAGGAACTGCCCCCAATGCGTATCGGGCGCGTCGGGCGCGGTGCTCAGCGTCACCGCGCCGGCGAGATCGGCGGTGAACCAGGCGGCCAGCGCATTGACACGCGCGCCTCGGCCCGCCTGGAAGCGCAGGCTCGCGGTATAGGGCTTGCGAACGGTCTCGGCGCTATCGGCCGCGGCGTCGCTGATCCAGAGCACCTGCGCGGGCGCCGCCAAATCCTCGGGGCGGACGCGCCGGCGCACCATCAGCAGCTCGTGCACCGAGGGCTCGGCGAGCGCCGACAGGTCGAGTCCGTAGGGGCGATTGAAGAAATAGAGCGTGTCGCTGCGCTGCGTCGTGCGCACCGGCGCCATCCACGCCGTGACCTTCGCGGGGATCACCGTCCCGCCCTGCTTCAAGAAGTGATCGCGCGCCCACAGCACCGGGCCGAGCATGTTCTCGTCCACGCCGACCGAGCCCATCCATTCCGAGACGATCACATCGGCCTTCTCGGCGAGCTGGATCGAGCGGATATCGGCCTGCACGATCTGGATCACGCTGGCGAAGCCGTTGGCCGCGACGAGTTGCGCCGCAGCCTGCGCGGCGGCGCCGCGTTCCACCGCATAGACGCGGGCGGCGCCGGCCTTGGCGGCGAACAGCGACAGGATACCGCTCCCGGCACCGACATCGACGACGACGTCACCCGGCTTGATCGTTGCCTCGATGGCCCGGCGGAAGGCATCGGTGCGCGCTTCGTCACGCACCATCAGGCGGTGGGTAGGCAGAGTGTCGTAGTTCATGGACCGCACCGTCTCCCGTTTGCTCGTCCCGCCCCGCATCCTGGTGCGGAAACTGCGCCGCCGCCATGGCCCTAGGGCCATGGCGGCGGTCTTCGATCACGGTCTGGCGTTCAGCCCTAGAAGGCGGGCGGCCGGATCGGGAACATCAGCGGCGGGCGCACCAGCGGCGGACGCACCAGAGGCGGCCGGATCGGGAACACCAGCGGCGGCCGGATCAGCGGCGGTCGGATCGGGAACACCAGCGGTGGCCGGATCAGCGGCGGCCGGATCGGGAACACCAGCGGTGGGCGCACCAGCGGCGGCCGGACCGGGAACATCAGCGGTGGACGCACCAGCGGCGGCCGGATCGGGAACACCAGTGGCGGCCGGATCAGCGGCGGCCGGATCGGGAACACCAGCGGTGGCCGAATCAGCGGCGGCCGGATCGGGAACATCAGCGGTGGCACCGGCACCAGCGGCGGCTGGATCGGAAACACCTGCTGCGGGCGCACCAGCGGCGGCCGGACCGGGAACATCAGCGGCGGGCGCACCACCAGCACCGGCGGGCGGATCGGGAACACCAGCGGCGGCCGGATCAGTGGTGGGCGAATCAGTGGCGGCCGGATCAGTGGCGGGCGGATCAGTGGCGGCCGGATCGGGAAGACCGGCGGGCGCACCACCAGCACTGGCGGGCGGATCGGGAACACCAGTGGCGGCCGGATCAGTGGCGGCCGGATCAGTGGCGGTCGGATCAGTGGCGGAACGATGGGAAAGACCGGGAACAGTGTCAGCGCGGGCGAGACGCCATCGCCGCCCTGGGAGCCGCCGCCATAGGGGTCGTAGCCGGCGTTCGGGTCGTACCCGCCATACGGGTCGTAACCCGCATACGGGTCGTAGCCCGCATTCGGGTCGTAGCCGGCGTTCGGATCGTATCCGCCATACGGGTCGTAACCCGCATACGGGTCGTAGCCGGCGTTCGGGTCGTAGCCGCCATACGGGTCATACCCGGCGTTCGGGTCGTACCCGCCATACGGGTCATACCCGGCGTTCGGGTCGTACCCGCTGTAGGGATCGTATCCGGCGTTCGGGTCGTAACCCGCATACGGGTCGTACCCGGCGTTCGGGTCGTACCCGCCATACGGGTCGTATCCGGCATTCGGGTCGTACCCACCATACGGATCGTATCCGGCGTTCGGGTCGTACCCGCCATACGGGTCGTACCCGGCGTTCGGGTCGTACCCGCTGTAGGGATCGTATCCGGCGTTCGGGTCGTACCCGCCATAGGGATCGTATCCGGCGTTCGGGTCGTATCCCGCGTAGGGATCGTAGCCTCCCGCAGCTCCATACGGATCGTATCCGTATGGATCATAGGCGGACGCTGCGCCGTATGGACCGTAGGTCATGGGCATCTCCTCGCGCTTGCCCGTCGCCGGATCGAGGGATTCGATTCCGACGACCTGATTGGTTGCTGAGTCGATTCGATAGATCACATGCCGTTCGACGGTGGCGCCCTGTGCCGCGGCCTGCGGCGATGCCTCCGCCTCGGGCTTGCTGGGGGTGGCGGGCCCCTTGCGGGGCGCATCCTCGGCCGGCTTGTCGTCCGATCCACGGCCTCGGGTCATCGTGTCCCTCCTCAACCCGATCAGGTGTCCCGTTCAGGTCATGGTTCTGGTGTCGCGGGTCACCTGATGCTGCGGGAGCCAAGTAGAACTGAAGAATTCCACGGCAGACTATTTCGATACTGCTTGACGGTTAGACAACCAGGCGACGTGGCCGATTCAAATGACACGTGAGCCCGAAGCTAGATCGCGACTCCCGCGTGAAGCGAGCTTGGATGGGATGCCGAGCATCATCGGAAGACGATGATCGTGACCCTGCAGCCTGATGGCCTCCGCGGCCTGGACGAGATTCGCAGCTGCCTCGCCAGCACCGAAGCGCCGACCTTCACCGCGCCGTCGGCCGCCAGCGGGCTCAACTGGCCGTGCTGGGAACCTGGCCTCAGGTCGTCCCGTCATCTGTCGTGCCCCCGGAGCGCCGACGTCGCGCGGTGAGCGCGCGTGTGTAGTCTAGAGAGTGTGAACGTAGCGTCGTCTCACCGTGGGCGGCCACCACGAAGGGTTGATGTTCTGTGCGATTGATTGATGTTTCGTGCGTGCGCGTACCCGACCGTTCCCCGTTCATCTGAAATTCCTGCGAGCGCCATTGGGTCGGCGAGCAGCCGTACAGGCGTCGAAAGTCGCGATCGAAGTTGCTGGTGCTGTTGAAGCCGACCAGCGACGCGACCTCCTTGACGCTGAGGGTCGGATCGAGCAAGTGGCGCTTGCCCTCGGTGAGTCTCAACCTGATGCAGAGTGCGCGGAAGCCGATGCCGGTTTCCTTCTTGATCAGTCGGCTGAGATGGGTCGGCGAGATGTGCAGTGCGCGCGCGATCTCGGTGATGCGCAGCGAGGGATCGCGGAACGATCGATGAACAATCTGGATCGCGCGTCCCGCCCGGACGTTCACCCCCCCAACAGGGTCCGACGTACTCATGGCATCACCGTGAGACATAGGGGCTTTGGCTGGAGCGGAACTCGCCCGATAATTCACATTGACGTATATAAATTAACCGCCTGTTACATGATACTGGGTAGCGGCCCAATCAGACGTGAATAATCCAAGAAGCCTTGGCCCTCGCGAGAGTACTTTATCTCGACAGCGTCTCTTAAGTATTTGGATTGGACTTTGATTCCACGGTCACGTCACGCGTGAAGAAGTGACTTTGAAAATTACTGGACGCTGCGTGCGAGAATCGCCGAGGAAAACTTCACGAGCCGCGCGTGAATCGACATTCGTTGAGCGACCACCCGGAGTGGTGGAAACGCCATTGGCGCGAAAGCAAAGATTCATCCCGTTGAAATTAGAGTCCGTTTGTCGCTTGGACCCGTCGATCGTGTTGCGGATCACGGGCGCCGCTGACGGCACGGACGCACGCCGCGAGATTGCCCAACGCGCCGTGCGACCCGACGTGAATAGAGTCCGCGCGCCAGGCGGCCGGCACCGCGCGCGAGTCGGTGCGGGCGATGATCAGGAAGTCGGGATCGACGTTGGCGCGGACGGCGTTGAGGCGACATTCCCGACCCTGCGGCGCAACGATATCAGCGCGCCGCTGCGGTCCGGGTCAAAGACAACGACACCGCCGCGCGATACGGCGCGGCCTACCAGGCGAAGCGGTAGGTGACCGCCGAGCCGATGGTGAACTGATCGCGGCGCCCGGCCGGGCCGCTGACGATCGGCGAGTCGCCGGCCGGCCCCACCAGTCGGCCATAGCTGAGGATCGCGACCGTGGTGATGCTGTCGGTGACGTTCCACAGGGCGCTGGCGCTCGCGCCGACGCTGCGCACGCCGAAGCCGGGCTCGTAGCGGGCGTAGCCCGATCGCGCCGATTGCGCCTGGTCGACGCCGAAGAAGGCGCGATTGTAGCCGCCATCGGCGATGGAGAGCCGCGGCCCGGCCGAGAAGCCCACCGGTCCCAGGCGCGCGCGCGCGTCGGCGCCGATATCGACGAGCCAGCCGTTGTGGCCGCCCAGGCCACGCCTGACCTCGACCCGCGCTTCGGCATGCCGACCGAGATCGTACTTGGCGAACGCGCCGCCCTCGATGGTGAGCGGCACGCCGCCGAGGCCGTTCAGGCCGGCGCTCGCCGATTCGCCGCGGCCGCCGTTCAGGCGCAGGATCGGACCCGCCCTGAAGCCGTCGAGAGTCAGCAAGGTCGCGCCGACGCCTTCGCGCACCGAGACAAAGAACAGGTCCTGCTTGTAGCGCAGGTCGACAACCGGGATCGGCAGGACGCGCCGCTCGCGGGCGCCTTCGAACGTCGGCGTCCACAGCACGCCGGGGCCCAGATGTATCGCCCAGGTCGTGCTCGGGGCCGTCTCCGGCGGGACGGACGGCAGAACGGGGTCGGCCACCGCCGCGCCGCCGAGGGCCAGCGACAAGGCGACCATGACTCCGCCCCAAGCCTGAATCGCCAACCGTACGATCACCACTTCCCCCAACGCTCCTGGAGCGGCGTTTTGCCCAACCACCCGGGATACCCACATAATAGCATGGCGCGGGATAATTGTACGGCATAAGCGATAATTTAGTTGAGAAAAATTATGCAAGCCGTTGATAGAACGTAACTCTCAACGCCCGAATACAGGCCCGACTCTGCGCGATGGCGTCAGGACGACGCTATTGCGTTGTTTCCGGCATCGGACGTCCGCGCAGAGGGCTCTCCGCGATGTATACAGAATTTATCCATGTATACCGTTGTATGCCCAATCGTTGATATACTCCCCTTACAATGATAGAAATCCCCCATGGATCCCGTCAGGAACCCCTTCGCACCGGGCGCGGGGACCCAGCCGCCTGCACTGGCGGGTCGCGACCACATCATCGACGCCGCGTCCATCGCCCTTCAGCGGGTCATCCAAGGGCGGCACGACAAGTCGCAAATCCTCCTGGGATTGCGCGGAACCGGCAAGACCGTCCTGCTCAACAAGATCGAAGAGCTGGCGACGAATTTCCACCACGTCACGTCGTTCATCGAAGCGCCGGAGGGCCGCTCGCTCGTCGCCCTCCTGTACCCCAAGGTCTTCCAGGCGCTGCGTCGGCTCTCCCTCGTGGAGAGCGCCAAGGCCAACGCCCATGGCGCGATGCGCGCGCTACGGAGCATCGCGAGCGCCTTCAAGATCAAAGTGGGCGATGTCTCGATCTCGGTCGATCCCGAACCCGGCGTGGCCGACAGCGGCAATCTGGAATTCGATCTGGTGGACCTTTTCATCAGGATCGGCGAGGCCGCGCGCGCGGCGCGCTCCGCCTGGACCTTGCTGATCGATGAAGTGCAGTACCTCTCCGACAGCGAGCTGTCGGCCGTCATCGTCGCGCTTCATCGCTGCAATCAGAAGACGCTGCCTGTTCTGTTCTTCGGCGCCGGTCTTCCGCAGATCGCCGCCCTCTCGGGCGACGCCAAGTCATACGCCGAGCGCCTGTTCGACTTCCTGCCTGTCGGCGCGCTGGAGGCCGACGCGGCCAAGGCCGCGATTCGCCAGCCGATAGAGAAGGAAGAGGAGAAGATCGCGGACAATGCGCTCGACCTGATCCTGAAGCAGACCCGGGGCTATCCGTACTTCCTCCAGGAATGGGGCTACCAGGCGTGGAACACCGCCGAGCGGTCTCCCATCAAGGTCCGGGATGTCGAGCGAGCGTCGACGCTCGCGCTGCAACGGTTGGATGACGGGTTTTTCAAGGTGCGGCTCGATCGGCTGACGCCGAAGGAGCGCGAATACGTGATGGCGATGGCGCGCCTGGGCGCCGGTCCGTACCGCTCGGCCGACGTCGCCGATGCGCTTGGTGAATCGATCCAATCGCTCGGGCCGCGCCGATCGAAGATCATCTCCAAGGGCATGATCTACAGCCCGGCGCATGGCGATATCGATTTCACCGTGCCGATGTTCGACGACTTCCTGCGCCGCACGGGCGGCGAACCGAAGCCGCCCGCGCGGGCTTCGTGATCATCGTTGTAATGGTGGCAGTAGCAGTGAAGGCGACACATCACCAGAGAAGATGGCGATCGTGGACACCATCTGCGGATCGGATGATCCCAGACCGGCGATCTTCACCGCCTCGAATGCTTACCCGTTAAGATTTTTCGAGAAAAGGACTATCTATTACGAGCGCTCCAGACAGGAGCAACGAGATAGACGAGTGAGCCGGCTCATCCGACAGGCCGCGTTATGCGGTGCGCTTCGGCGCTCGGGGTGGGCCGGCTCCATTCTTTTGGGGGAGGACGGTGGCACAACCACTGTACGCCATCATGTTGGATGGCGGCTTCCTGACTAAGAAACTCTATGAACGACTGAGCCGGCATCCAACCGCCGATGACATTGTCGCGGAGTGCGACACGCGGATGAAGCTGCCGCAAGTCGCCGGCTATGAGCTGCTTCGCATCTACTACTACGACGCTCACCCTTCCACGGATCGGGTGAAGCGACCTGTTTCCCGCTCCGACCTCCAGCTTGGGGCGACCCCTCGCTATCGCCAGTCGCAAAGCCTCTTCGATCAACTCGATCTCAGGCCGCATTTCGCCCTTCGAATGGGACAGGTGACCTTGTCGCCGACCAAATGGCGAATTCGACCGAGGGTGATGAAGGACCTGCTGAAAGCGCCTCGCGCCCTGACCGATGCCGACTTCGATCTCGACATGTCTCAGAAGGGCGTCGACATGCACGTGGGCATGGATATGGCCCGGCTTGCCCTGAAGGAACTCGCACGCACGGTCATTGTCGTGACCGGGGACTCGGACTTCGTGCCCGCGTTCAAGTTCGTACGCCGCGAGGGCGTAAAGGTGATCCTGGCGACGCTGGGTCACAACGTCCGGACTGAACTTCGCCAGCACGCCGACATCGTCATCTAGCAAGCGACCAAAGTCGTCGCGCGAAGCCCCCTACTCCGCCGCCCGCTTCGGCGCCTCGCGGAACTGCGTGCGATACCGGTCCCACTCCGCCGCGCCGTTGAGGTTGAAGCCCTGCTGCGGCGTGATGTCGGATGACGGTACGGGATGGCGGCCTTTGGCGCGCAGCTCGGCCAGCGCCGCGTCGCAGGCGCCGACCACGGTGCGGGTGAGCACGCCGGGCAGGATCATCACGGCGTAGTTCATGCCGGTCGCCTCGTCGATCGACAGGTCAGGCGTCTTGCCGCGCCACACCATGTTGAGCAGGCACGGGCCCTTGACCAGCTTCGGGACATTGGCCGTTTCCTCGAGCGTCTGCGGCGCCTCGACGAAGGCCATGTCGGCGCCGGCCTCGATCGCGGCGTTGGCCCTGCGGATCGCCTCCTCGTAGCCCAGCACGGCGCGCGAGTCGGTGCGGGCGATGATCAGGAAGTTGGGATCGACCTTGGCGCTGACCGCGGCGCGGATCTTGGCGACGTAGTCGTCGAGCGCGATGATCACCTTGTTCTCGAGGTGGCCGCACTTCTTGGGGAAGTCCTGGTCCTCGATATGGATGCCGGCCACGCCGCGCTTCTCGTACTCGCGCACGGTGCGGATGGCGTTGAGCTCGTTGCCGTAGCCGGTGTCGGCGTCGGCGATCACCGGAAGACTGACCGCCGAGGCGATGCGGCCCGCGTTGTCGGCCATCTCCGACATCGTCACCAGGCCGTAGTCGGGATAGCCGAGCGTGGCTGCGGTGCCGGCGCCGGTCATGTAGAGCGCCTCGAAGCCGGCGCGCTCGATCGAGCGCGCGGTGATGCAATCGAAGCACCCCGGCGCCGTCACCATCCCGCGCTTCATCGCCTCGCGGAAGAGCTTGCCTTTGGACATGGTCGGTCTCCTTTCAATCTTACCTTCCCCCGGAGGGGGAAGGTGCCCGAAGGGCGGATGGGGGATGTTTCAACGCACTCGGAGTCCGTCTTCGACATCCCCCGTCCGTCGCTGCGCGCCACCTTCCCCCTCCGGGGGAAGGTAGTTCAGAACGTCATCCCCATCGCGTTCGCCTGGCGCGTATCGAAGGCGCGGCGGGTGGTGTCGTAGTGGTGGCCCTTCATGCCGCCGCGCACGGTGTTGGGCTCGGCGGTGCCGAAGAAGACGGCCCAGCTTTTGGGCAGCGGCCGCGCGCCGGGAGGTGCCAGCCACAGCCGATAGAGCGTGCGCTTCTTCGCCTCTTCGGGGTGATCCTCGAAGCTGGTGCGGGAATGCAGCATGGACTGGTTGCACAGGATCTGGAGATCGCCGGGCTCGAGATACATCGTGAACATGTTGTCGGGCCGCCGCAGCACCGCATCGAAATACTCCATCGCGTCGCGCTGCATTTCAGTCAGCACGGCCACACCGGGGAGCTTCTGCGCGTTCTCGATGCGGTTGCGATTCCAGCGGCAGAAGACGCGGCCGTCGTGCGGCGTGCAGATCGGCACCGCGTACCACGGCGCCTGATCCTCGGCCTGCTCGCCGTTGCGGCTGAACGCGTAGTCCGACGTCAGCGTGCGCGCGTAATCCGGCCGCTCCACCGCCACGATATCGAAGGCGGTGGCGGCGCTGGCGCACATCGTCATGCCGCCCACGGGCGCCTGGTTGTAGCAGGACAGCAGCACGACATCGGCGCTGTCGCTGTGGAAGTCGAGCTCGGCTTTGGAGTTGTAGCCGCGACCGCTCGGGCCGCGATAGGCGCTGCCGACGTCCTTGACCTCGGTGATGTAGTCGCTGGCGCGGTTCTGCGGTCGCGCGACGCCGAAGTGCAGGCCGATCGCCCAGGTCATCAACTTGAACTGCGAGGGCGTCACACCGACACGCGGCAGATTCTTGACCAGCGCCATGCCGCGACCATCGCGCACTTCGGCAAACGCGCGCGCGAGCGTCGGCAACGCCGCGTCGAGCGCGAAGTCCTCGCGCCGCCAGTCGAGCAGCGGCCGACCATCCGGATCCCCCACCGCCCGCACCGCCGCCAACAGCGCCGCGCTCTCGGCGGCGGAGAGTCGGTAAACCCAGCTTCTGTCGGCCTCGACATCGCCGACGGTCCACGCGGCGGCGGCGGACGCTGTCGTCATGACACACCTCCCTTCCCCCGGAGGGGGAAGGTAAGACCGAGTCGACTCCACGTGCCTAATCAACTGTCAGGCCGAGCCGGCGGATAGCGACGCCCGACTCCCTGATGTCGCGCTGGAAGCGCTCGTTGAACGCCGCCGGCGTGTCGCCGCCGGGCAGCGAGCCGAGCTCGGTCAGCTTGGCGATGAACTCGGGTCGCGCCAGCACCGTGGCGATGTCGCGATGGATCGCCGCGACGACATCGGGCGGCGTGCCCGCCGGCGCGAACAGCCCGGCCCATGAATTCTCCTCCAGCCCGGCGAAGCCCTGCTCGGCGAAAGTCGCGACGTTGGGCAGCGCCGGGATGCGCTGCTTGCCCATGATGCCCAGCGACTTCAGCTTGCCGGCGTTGATCAGCGACAGGCCCGACGTGACGCTGGCGGCGCCGGTGTCGACGCGGCCGGCCGCGATGTCCTGCACGAAGGCCGCGGCGCCCTTGTAGGGCACGTGCAGCAGCTTGATGCCGGCCTTCTCGAAGATGCGCTCGGCGATCAGCCGCGTGCCCGGCTCGGGGCTGGCGAAGGAGCGCTTCTCCGGCCCCTCCTTCTCGACCAGCGCCTTCAGCTCGCGCAGATCGTTGGCCGGCAGGCTTGGCGTGGCGAGCAGAGTGGCGACCGGATAGGACACGGCGGTGATCGGCGCGAAGGCCGTCGCGGTGTCGTAGGGCAGCTTCAGCAGATGGCCGTTGATGGCTATGCCGGATACCGCGAGCACGAGCGTGTGCCCATCCGGCGGCGCGCGCGCGACGATCGCCGCACCAATCGAGCCGCTGCCGCCGGTACGGTTGTCGACGATGACGGTCTGGCCCCACATCGGCTCGAGCGCCTGCGCCATCAGGCGGCCGACCACATCGGTGCCGCCGCCCGGGCTGTAGGGCACGATGATGGTCACGGTCTTCGTCGGCCGGAACGCCGCCTTGTCCTGCGCGAGCGCCGGCGCGGCCAGGCAGAGCAGCGCCATCACGATTGCGATCACGAGTCTCATCACGCTTCCTCCTGTTCGTTGCCGCGTAGTCTTCAACGTTACCGCGCGAATATCGACCGTTATTTCCTCCCTCTCCCCGCTCGCGGCGGAGAGGGAACAAGAAGCGCTGAGCCTCACTCGAACCGACCCGCCTGCAGCACGCGCAGCAGATGATGGGCGCAGCCGTGCACGCCGGCGAGGAGCTGCAGGTCGGGCGAGACGATGCGCAGGTCGTAGGCGCCGCGCTTGCTGTAGTCGGTCCATCGCCACCAGTACCCGCGCACCTTCACGCGCATGCGCCGGCGCATGCCGCCGATGTGGGCCGTGCGCTGGATCTCGAGCTCGAAGCGCGCCTCGAGCAGCGCGATGGCGTCGCGTATGACGCGCATGTTGACGCCCAGCGCATGGGCCAGCACCTCGTTATCCGGGCACGGATGGCCGGCGCGCCCGGCGATCAGCTTGCGCAACCGCGCCGTGACCCGCGACGGCTCGACCACCGCCTTGCGGCCGCGCCGGCGGTTGACGAAGCGGCGCATGCGCTGTTTCACGGCTGATCGCACGGGCCGAGCCCGAGCGCCTCGCGGATCTCGCCGATCTGCCGCCGCCACTCCTCGCCCGCGGGGATCGCGCCGTAGCGCTTGACCCGGTGACGGCTCAGCACGCGCATGCGGCAGAGCTCGGTGTCGCGCGCGTTCCAGTCGATGTGGCCGATGCGCGCCAGCCGCTCGCGCGCCTCGCTCAGCATCTCTTGGCGCACCTCCTCCGGCTCGCGCTCCAGCCGTGCGCGCCGCCGCTCGGCCCAGGCCTCGAGCGCCTGGCGGTCTTCCGCGCGCCTCATCGCGCGGCGCGATGCGATGTCGTGCATCACGCCGCCTCGCGTTCGTCGGCGAACCATCCCAGGCGATGCTTGCGGCTGATATTCTCCAGCTCGCGCGCCGCCTCGATGTGGCCGTCGTCGTCGGGATCGCGCGCCGCGAACAGCAGCCCCCAGGCGCGCTCGCCGTTCATGCCGCCTTTCGTGGTCAGCCAGCGCACCATGTCGCGATCGGCGATGTCCTGCGGCTTCAGCCGCTTCGCCGCGCCCCCCTCGCGCCCCACCGCGTCGCGCATCGAGCCCAACAGGGCGAGATCGCCCGCCCGCGTCTGGCGCAAGCCGTTGGCACTGCGCCGCTCACTCGCCGGCGGCCCTGCCACCATGTGCTGGGATTCGATTCCTCTCGTTTCGTCTCCTGTCGTCTCGTCTCCTCTCCTCTCGCCCGTTCCAGGACCGTCTCCGTCCGCGTTCCGTGACCGTTCACGCCAGCGCTCCTTGCGCTTGCGATCCTTCAGCCGGCGATCCCAGGCCGACAGCGCCAGCTCGGCGAGCGCGCGATGGTAGAAGCGGCCGTCGGCGCAACGCGCGAAGCCGTGCAGCGCGCGCTCGCGCACCGCGCGCCAGCTCCGCAGATCGCGGCCCAGGCCGGCGAGGCGGCAGAGCGTCACCTCGTCGTCGGGCAGGCTGGCGGCCGGCACCTGGTTCCAGGCCGACCACCACAGGTTGAGCGCGGCGCGGAACTCGGCGTCGCTGGCATGGGCGTCGAAATCGGAGGCGAACAGCCGGTGGCCATAGAGCGGCATCCACTCCAGGCCACGCAGATCGCAATCCGGCGGGGTCAAAGGCTGGGGGAGATCGTCGGTCATGGCTTATAATTTCTTATTTTACGAATTAGATCAAGCGTAATTTCGCAAAACAAGAACAGACATAGCGACGCGTTGGGGACATTCTGCCCCCATGGCCCAGCCACCGCAGAAAATAAGACGCTACCGCCGCCCGCAGCCCGACGACTCCGCGCTGCGACGCCTGCGGCTCACCCGCCAGCTCTCGCTCGAGGAAGTCGGCCAGGCGTTGCACACCTCGGCCTCGGTGATCCACCGCCACGAGACGGTGCCCAACGCCGTCGACTGGAAATGGGCGATGGCCTATGCCCGGCTCTACGACGTCGATCCGGCCGACGTGATGTTCGGCGGCGAGCGGCCCAAGGTGCCGATCGTCGGCTACATCGGCGCCGGCGCGCAGATCCTGCCGATCGACGACTTCCCCAAGGGCACCGGGCTGGACGAGGTGCCCTGCCCCAGCGGGCTCAACCCGGCGCGCACCGTGGCCGCCATCGTGCGCGGCTCATCGATGGAGCCCGCGATCCCCGACGGCTGGCGCGTCTTCTACAGCCGCGACCCCGAGCAGGACGTCAACGGCGTCGTCGGCAAGCTCTGCGTCGTGAAGCTCGCCGAGGGCCCGACGATGCTCAAGCAGGTGCGCCGCGGGCATACGACGGGGCGCTTCAACCTGATCTCGACCAACGCCGCGTTGCTGGAGGACCAGGCGCTGGAGTGGGCGTCACCGGTGCGCCATATGCAGGCGCCGGAGTAGCCCACGTAAGGCTTGAATATCGGCGTCCTTGAGCTACATTGTAGCCCAAGGAGTAACCCCATGGCCGAGAACGCAGTTGTCCGTGCCCGCATCGACGAGCGGGTGAAGAACGAGGCTGCCGCCGTGCTGGCGGCGATGGGCCTCACCGTGTCCGACGCCTTCCGGCTGATGATGGTGAAGATCGCCGCCGAGAAGGCCCTGCCCTTCGAGCCGCTGATGCCGAATGCCGAGACCATCGCGGCGATGAAGGCGGCGCGTCGCGGCGAACTGGTAACGGCCGGCTCGCCGGACAAGCTGATCGCGAGCCTGAATGAGGACGATTAGGTACACGACGCGATTCAAGCGCGACTACAAACGAGAGAAATCTGGCCGCCACGGCAAGACCCTCGATGCCGAGCTGATGGCCGTGGTGGATTTGCTCGCGGCCGATGAGCCGCTACCGCGCCGGCACTTCGATCATGCGCTGACCGGCGACTGGAAGGACTATCGCGACTGTCACATCAAGCCGGATCTGGTGCTGATCTATCGAAAGCCCGACGCCGAGTCGCTCGACCTCGTCCGGCTCGGCTCCCATAGTGAACTGGGACTCTGAGGCCACCACCGCGTCGCTAGTGCCGAATCTGTTTCCCGATCAGGCTTGAAGACTCCGGCGATGCTTCTTCACGATCAGTGCAATGTCCCACCCGCGCTGGCGTCTTGATTGACGGCCACAACGCGTCTGTGCGAGTTGCTCGGCCGCAATGCAGTCCGCTTCTTCTCCCGTCATCGTCTTCGACAACGTCCGCAAGACCTACGCCGCGCGCCGCGCCTCGCCCGAGGTCGGCGCGCTCGACGGCGTGTCGCTGTCGGTCGGCGCCGGCGAGATTGTCGGCGTGATTGGCCGCAGCGGCGCGGGCAAGTCGACCTTGATCCGCCTGGTCAACGGGCTGGAGAGGCCGACTACCGGCAGCGTGACGGTCGACGGCACCGAGATCTCCGCGCTCGACGAGCGTGGCCTGCGCGCGGCGCGGCGCTCGATCGGCATGATCTTCCAGCACTTCAACCTGCTGTCCTCGCGCACCGCCTTCGGCAACGTGGCGCTGCCTCTGGAGATCGCCGGGCGCCCGTCCAGCGAGATCAAGGACCGCGTCGGCATGCTGCTCGAGCTGGTCGGCCTCGCCGACAAGCGCGACCGTTACCCGGCCGAGCTGTCGGGCGGCGAGAAGCAGCGCGTCGGCATCGCCCGCGCGCTGGCGACCGCGCCCAAGGTGCTGCTCTCGGACGAAGCGACCTCGGCGCTCGATCCCGAGACCACGGCGCAGATCCTGGCGCTGCTCAAGCGCATCAACCGCGAGCTCGGGCTGACCATCCTGCTGATCACGCACGAGATGGCCGTGGTGAAGACCATCGCCGACCAGGTGATCGTGCTCGAAGCCGGGCGCATCATCGAGCAGGGCGCGACCTTCGACATCTTCGCCCATCCCAGCCATCCGACGACGCGATCCTTCGTCGGCTCGGTCACCGGCTCGGCGCTGCCCGAGGATCTCCGTGGCCGGTTGCGCGCGGAGCCCGTCGCCGGCGGCCAGGCGGTGCTGAAGATCGTGTGGACCGGCGAGCAATCGGGCGATCGCGTGCTGGGCCAGCTGGCGCGCGCGCTGTCGATCGACGTGTCGCTGCTGCATGGCCAGATCGACACCATCGCCGGCCGGCCGTTCGGCACCTTGACCATCGCGATCCCGGGCGACGCGGCGACCTTGCGGGCGGCGCTCGACGCGCTGGCGCGCCAGGACCTGCGCACGGAGGTGCTCGGCCATGTCGCCTGAGGTGCTGCTGGCGATCTTCAACGCGACGATCGACACCCTGATCATGGTCGCGGTCGCCGCCGGGCTGGGCACGGCGCTTGGCCTGCCGCTGGGCGTCTTCCTCGCCACCAGCCGCGCCGGCGAGCTGTTCGCCTCGCCCTGGGCCAACCGCGTGCTGGGCCTGATCGTGAACGCCACGCGCTCGACGCCGTTCATCATCCTCGTGGTGGCGATCATCCCCTTCACGCGCCTGATCGCCGGCACCTCGATCGGCACCGCGGCCGCCATCGTGCCACTGACCGTCGCCGCGACGCCGTTCATCGCGCGTCTCGTGGAAGGCGCGATCCGCGAGCTCGACCACGGCCTGATCGAGGCGGCGCGCGCCATGGGCGCCAGCCCGCTGCAGATCGTGCTCAAGGTCCTGCTGCCCGAGGCGCTGCCGGCGATCGCGCTGGCGCTGACGCTCGCCACCGTCAGCCTGATCGGCTTTTCGGCCATGGTCGGCGCCGTCGGCGGCGGCGGGCTGGGCGATCTCGGCATCCGCTACGGCTATCAGCGCTTCATGCCCGACGTGATGGCCGCCGTCGTCATCGTCCTCATCGTCATCGTCCAGGCCGTACAGACGCTGGGCGACCGGCTCGCGCGCCGGCTGGACAAGCGCAAGCGAGATCAAGCATGACTGTGTCTTGTTCTTTCTCCCTCTCCCCGCAGGCGGGGAGAGGGAGCAAGCCTCCAATCTTTGTTTAACGAGGAGCGTCCTCATGTCACCGCGTCGTCTGTTCATCACGGCTCTCGCCGCATCGCTGCTCGTCGGCGCTACTGGTGTGACGGCCCAGACCACCATCAAGGTCGGCGTCACCGCCGGCCCGCCGGCCCAGATCATGGAGGCGGTCAAGGCCGTCGCCGCCAAGAAGGGGCTGACGATCCAGATCGTCGAGTTCACGGATTTCATCATCCCCAACACCGCGCTCGATGCCGGCGAGATCCAGGCCAACGCGTTCCAGCATCAGCCCTACCTCGACAACCAGAAGACCGATCGCAAGTTCAAGATCGACTCGGTGGCCCAGACCTACACCGTGCCGCTCGGCATCTACTCGAAGAAGCACAAGACCTGGGCCGACGTGCCGTCGGGCGCCTCGATCGCCATCCCCAACGATCCGACCAATGGCGGCCGCGCGCTCCTGCTGCTGCAGGCCAAGGGCGTGATCAAGCTCAAGCCCAATGTCGGGCTGCGGCCGACGCCGCTCGACATCGTCGACAACCCGAAGAGGCTCAAGATCATCGAGATCGACGCGGCGCAGACCTCGCGCTCGCTCGACGACGTCGCGGCCGCTGCGATCAACACCAACTACGCCGTGCAGGCCGGCCTCGACCCGGCCAAGGACGCCATCCTGCAGGAGGACCCGCAGGGCCCGTACGTGAACATCATCGCCGTGCGCACCGCCGACAAGGACCAGCCCTGGGTAAAGATCCTCGTCGAGAGCTACCGCTCGCCCGAGGTGAAGGCCTTCATGGCCGAGAAGTTCAGGAGCTTCCTGCCGTCGTGGTGAATCGGGGGCGCGGGTTTCGTCCCCGCGCGTGCCGGCCTCGGCGCGCGTTCCTGTCGAACTGACCCACTTGTCATCCCGAGCGCAGCGACGGATCTAGGCTGGCCCTGGATCCCTCGCTACGCTCGGGATGACAGGTGGCCGCTCGACACTCTAGCGCACGCCGTACTTTACGTAGACGTCGGCGATGCCGGGCATGATCGACTTGGCGCGCGCGATGTCGGCGGCGGCGCCGGCCGCGTCGCCCTTGCGCTGGCGCGCGATGCCACGGCCGTAGAGCGCCGAACTCGATCTCGGCTGCTGTTGCAGCACGGCGTCGAAATCGCCGATGGCGGCGTCGAGGCGGCCGGCCTTGAGGTGCACGACGCCGCGGCCTTCGATCGTATGCGCATCGCCCGGCCGCAGCCGTAGCGACTCCTGGCAATCCTTCAGCGCCGCCTCGAGCTCGCCGACGATCGCGGCCGCCCAGCAGCGGCTGGTCCAGGCATCCGCATCGGCGGGGGTGAGCCGGATCACCACGCTGTAGTCCCGCAGCGCGCGGGCGTGCTCGCCCTTGCCCGACAAGGCGATGCCCCGGTTGAAGTAGGCATCGGTGTAGGACGGGTTCAGCCGGATCGCCTCGCCGTAATCCTCGATCTCGCGGTCGGCTTGGCCCTTCTCGCGCCAAGCGATGGCGCGGTTGTAGTGGGCCTTGGCGAGGTCGGCATTGCCGCGCCCGCCGGCCTGGATCACCGCGCCGCAGCCGGCGATGACGGCGTCGGGCGTATCGCCGTTGCAGCGCTTCCAGCTATCCTCGCGCGTTTGCGCCAGCACAGGCGCCGTCGCCAGCGCGACCGCCAACCCAACGCCCAGCGCGCATACCCCGAGCTTCACGACACGCTCTCCCCCACCGCTCCCGCGGCTCGGCCAAGCTAGCGCGATAGCCGGCGAGTGTCGCGCCCGCTATTTCGGGGATGTTTCGCCCCACGGCCGCGTAGTAGTCTCGTACACGATGCTGAATCACTCGTGTCAGCGAGCCAACACAGGCGACGGAGGCGAAGATGAGCAGGATACTCGACAGGCTTTCGCGGAGCGCGGCGACGATATCGGTCGCATCCTTCCTGACCGTGACGATTTCGGTCGGATCCTTCCTGGCGGCGACCCTTACTCCCGACATGCTGTTCGCCAAGGATGTCGACAACAAGAACAGCATCGAAATCACAACCCGGGCCCCGAAGGTCAAGTCCGGCGGGCAGCCAACCGGCACCGATGGCAAGGCACCGACCCAAAAGAGTGGTGCGCCAGCGCGTCCGCCGGCCGACAAGCGATAACCGGCCATTCGGCTGGGCCCTTTTCGTGCCGGGTGAGGGGCGTTCCCGGCGCGATGGATACTGACGACAATCAAGATCGGGCGCGATCGAGTCCACGGGCTGGCCCAGAGGCGTCGCCCGCGTCTACGCGCTGTCGCCGGCCGGGAAGGAGTGGTGTTCGTGCGCTACCATCCAGCGCCCGTCGACCTTGCGCAGGCCAACGGAAAGTCGGCCGGTCGCCTCAGGCACCGCCTCGCAGCGCAGCAGCGCATGCGCCCAAGCCACGTCGGCGCCGGCGACGATCCTCAACTCGCGCAGCTCGAAGTCGCGCGAGCCATCCGATTCGAAATAGCGCGGCCAGGTGTTGCGGTACGCCTCGATGCCCTTCTCCTGCATCGGCGGCGGGACATCGAACATCACGATATCTCGCGTGCGATCGGCCACCACGCCATCGAGGTCGTGGGCGCGTACCCTCGCAGCCCATGTCTCCAGCAATATCAGGATGGCACGTTCGTCGTCCGTCTGCCGCATCATGCGCTCCATCGTTCGATAGAGCCCGAGTGCCCGACGTTTGATTTCCTGTGAAGTGCCGGAGTTGTCGCGATACATTGTGCGGAATGCGCCTCGGTCTTCATGTCGATCGGCAGGTGATACGGCTCGTCGCCGAGCGCATCGACGTCGGGCAGCCGCAGATCGGCCCGAGCCTTCAGGCCACTTCCGCCGTGTTCAGCAGCTTGTCGATGGTGATCGGGAAGTCGCGCACGCGTTTGCCGGTGGCGTGGAAGATGGCGTTGGCCACCGCGGCGGCGGCGCCGACGATGCCGATCTCGCCCAGGCCCTTGACGCCGATCGGGCTCGTCTTCGCGTCGTGCTCGTCGACGAAGATCACCTCGATGTCGCCGACGTCGGCGTTCGCCGGCACGTGATAGTCGGCGAAGTTGTGATTGACGACGCGGCCCAGCCGGTGGTCGGTCACCGTCTCCTCGTGCAGCGCCATGCCGATGCCCATGGCGATGCCGCCGAGGATCTGGCTGCGCGCCGTCTTCGGATTGAGGATGCGGCCGGCGGCCGTCGCGCAGACCACACGCGTCACCCGCACCACGCCCAGCTCCTCATCGACACGCACCTCGGCGAAGACGGCGGATTGGGCGTAGCTGGCGTACTTCATCATCCGCAGCACCGGCGGCCAGGCCCTGCCCTTGCCCTCGATGCGCTCGACCTGCGCCGTCCGCATCGCCTCGCCGAGGCCGACGCCGCGCGCCGGCTCGCCGCGCCGCGCGATGCGGCCGCCATCGAAGACCACGTCGTCCAGCTTGGCGTCGGCCAGCGGCGAGCCGGTCATGCGCCGGGCATGGCGCAACAGCGTCGCGCGGATGTCGTCGCAGGCTCTGGTCACCGCCGTGCCCGACGACGCGGCGGTCCACGAGCCGCCTTCGACCGGCGCCCACGGCAGGTCGGTATCGCCCAGCCGCACCGTCACCGCTTCCATCGGCAGCCCCAGGGCGTCGGCGGCGATCTGCGCGAGGATCGTGTAGGTGCCCGTGCCGATGTCGCTCGCGGCGGTCTCGACGAGAAGGCTCGCGTCGGCCTTCAGGATCACGCGCGCGTTGCTCAGCATCGTCATGGCGTCCCACGCGCCGCTCGCCATGCCCCAGCCGACCAGCTCGCCGCCCTCGCGCATCGAGCGCGGCGCGAGGCCGCGCCGCCGCCAGTCGAAGGCATCGGCGGCGGCGGCGTAGCAGGCCTCGAGCGACTTCGAGGTGAACGGCTTGTCGTCGTTGGCGTCGCGCTCGGCGTAGTTGCGCCGGCGGAATTCGAGCGGATCGATGCCGGCGGCGAAGGCGAGCTCGTCGATGGCGCATTCCAGCGCGTTGACGCCGCTCGCCGCGCCGGGCGCGCGCATGTCGCAGGGCGTGCAGGTGTCGAGCTTCGCCAGCCTGTAGTCCAGCCTGACACTGTCGCTGCGATAGAGAAGCCCCGACCAGTTGACCAGGTTCTCCTGGTAATCCTCGTGGCGCGAGGTCGCCGCGACGCCGTCATGCGTCACCGATCGCAGCCGGCCCTGGCTGTCGCAGGACAGGCCGATGGTGTGCAGGGTGTCGGGCCGGTAGCCCGTCGTGAACATCTCCCGCCGCGACAGGCAGACGCGCACCGAGCGCTTGAGCGCCAGGCTCGCCATCACGGCGCAGAAGGCGTTCGCCTGCGGGCGCAGCCCCACGCCGAAGGCGCCGCCGACATAGGCGCTGACCACGCGCACGTTCTTCTTCTTCAGGCCGAAGACCTTGGCGATGTAGCTGCGTACGTTCGTCGCGCCCTGCGTCTTGTCGTAGAGCGTCAGGCGGCCGTCGCCCTCCCAGACGCAGGTCGTGGCGAACATCTCCATCGGATTGTGATGCTGGGGCGGCAGCCCGTACCGCGCCCGCAGCTTGAACGGCTCGGCGGCGAACGCCTTGTCGACATCGCCGCGCGGCTTGGGCGGACGCGGCACGCCGAAGCGCTTGCGTGGCGGGCGATAGGCGTTGTCGACCTCCTGGTGGAGGTCGGTGCGGTGCGCGGCCTGCTCGTAGGTGACCTCGACCAGCGCGGCGGCGTCGCGCGCCGCCTCCCAGGTCTCGGCGACCACCAGCGCCACGGGCTGGTCGGCGAACTGGATCTCGTGGGACTGCAACGGCCTGAAGGGTGAACCGGGCGGCGCCACCATGTCGCGCCACCTGAAGTCGAACCGGGCGACATCGCCGCGATCGGCGTGCGTGAAGACCCGCACCACGCCGGCGATCGCCAGCGCGGCGGCCGCGTCGATGCTCGCGATACGGCCGCGCGCGATGCGCGAAGGCACCAGGCACCCATGCAGCAGATCGGGCGCATCGTACTCGGCGGCGTAGCGCGCCTGGCCGGTGACCTTGAGCCTGCCCTCGACGCGCGAGCGCGCCTGACCGACGTGGCGAGCCGTCATCGCCGCCCTCCCCCGACCTCAGTGCTATCGCATAAGGATTGTTGGCTGCCTTGGGGCCGCGCCGCTCCAGTGGCGCGTCTTCTCGATCGGCCGTCGCGCCTCTGGAGTGGCGCGCCCCCAGCCTCGAACGTCATATGCGATCGCCCTGCCCCGGACCGCACGCCGCGGAACCTGCGACAGCCTCATGCGACGCGCTTGTCGGACTGCGACTGCGGCGTGCCGCGCGCCGCCTGGCTCAGCGCACGCGCCAAGGCGCGGCGCGCGAGGCCGATCTTGAAGTCGTTCTCGCCCTGCCCTCTGGCGCCGGCGAGGAAGCGATCGGCGAAGCCCTCGAAGGTCGGGCGGCTCGCGTCCTGCCCGATCAGCCACGCCTCGGCCGCGCGATCGCGCCATGGCCGGTGCGCGACACCGCCCATCGCCACCGCCGCGCCGGCGATCCGATCGCCATCGAGATCGAGCAGCACGGCGACCGAGACGAGCGCGAAGGCATAGGACAGCCGGTCGCGCAGCTTGAGGTACGTGTGGTGCGGCCCGCCGGTACGCGCCGGCAGCTCGACATGCGTGATCAGCTCGCCATGCGCCAGCGTGTTGTCGAGATGCGGGGTATCCCCGGGCAGGCGATGGAAATCCTGGAACGGCATGAAACGCTTGCCCCGCGGTCCCTCGACATGGACGACCGCGTCGAGCGCGGCGAGCGCCACGCACATGTCGGAGGGATGGGTCGCGATGCAGCGCTCGCTGGCGCCGAGGATCGCGTGCATGCGATTGCGCCCGCCGATCGCGGGGCAGCCGGAGCCGGGCTCGCGCTTGTTGCACGGCGTGGCGCGGTCGTAGAAGTAGTGGCAGCGCGTGCGTTGCAGCAGGTTGCCGCCGGTGGTGGCGGCGTTACGCAGCTGCGCCGAGGCGCCGGCGAGGATGGCGCTCGACAGCAGCGGATAGCGCCGCTCGACGCGCGCATCCCAGGCGAGGTCGCTGTTGGGCACCAGCGCGCCGATGCGCAGGCCGCCGCCATCGACGTCCTCGATCGCCGACAGCGGCAGCCGGTTGATGTCGACCACACGCGAGGGCCGCGCGACCTCGACCTTCATCAGGTCGACCAGATTGGTTCCGCCGGCCAGCGCGCAGGCGTCGGGCACCGCGACGATCGCGGCGACCGCTTCGGCCACCGAGCTGGCGCGGATGTATTCGAAGCGCCTCATTCGGCGGCCGCCTGTGCCTGGGCCTGATCTTGGGCCCGGTCCTGGCCAAGCACGTCCTCGATGGCGGCGACGATGTTGGGGTAGGCGCCGCAGCGGCAGAGATTGCCGCTCATGTTCTCGCGGATGTCGTCGCGCGTACGCGTCCTGCCCTCGGCGAGCAGGCCGACGGCCGAGCAGATCTGGCCGGGCGTGCAATAGCCGCACTGGAAAGCGTCGCGCTCGATGAAGGCCTGCTGCAGCGGATGCAGGGCGCCGGCTTGCGTCAGGCCCTCCACGGTCGTCACCTCGGCGCCATCGAGCGTGACGGCGAGCAGCAGGCAGGCGTTCTTCCGCCGGCCGTCGACCAGCACCGTGCAGGCGCCGCACTGGCCGTGATCGCAGCCCTTCTTCGAGCCGCGCAGATCCATGCGCTCGCGCAACAGATCGAGCAGGGTGACCCACGGCTCACAGACGATCTCGCGCCGCGCGCCGTTCAGGATCAAGACGACGGCGACGAGCATGACGGCGTTCCCGGGATCGACTCCAATAGGGCTCAACGTGCCTCGGCGCGCGAGGTTGCCGCAAGGCTTCCCGCGCGACAACGCCGCGCGCCCGCCGTCAGGCCCTCATGTCGATCGGCAGGTGATACGGCTCGTCGCCCAGCGCATCGACGCGGGCCCAGAAGTCGGGGCCGGACGCCGTGCCGCTTGGCGCCTTTGTCGCGGACTGGCGGAAGATGTTCCAGGAGCGTGGATGCAGGCGGTTGGCCTCGTCGTAGTGGCGCCGCGCCTCGTCCTCCCGGCCCTTCAGCTTCAGGTGCTGTGCCAGCTTGAAGTGCACATGGGCCCGCGCGGCGTCACCGTCGGGCAGGCGCAGATGGGCGCGCGCCGCGCTCTCGTCGAAGGCGTGAACGCTCGACGCGCCGTTGAGCACCCAGTCGCGGATCGCCTGGACATAGCCGTTCTTGATGCGCGCGCGCTCTGCCGTCTGCTCGGGCGTCATCTCGCCGGTGGCGCGGTTCATCCGGCGGAAGGCGTCGGACTGGCCGGCATTCTCCGCCGGCCGCACGATGCGGCCCCGCTCGTCGATCCACACCGCCTGCGGCACGTTGACCATGTGATAAAGCTCGGCGACGCGATGCTCGCGGTCGACCACGCAGGGATACTCGGGCGAGGCCTGCTCGATCCACGGCCGCGCCGCCTCGGGCTCGTCCAGGGCGACGGCCAGCACGACGAAGTCGCGGTCACGAAGCTCGGCGTAGAGTTGCTGCCACACGGGCAAGTCAGCGCGGCAGCCTCACCACGAGGCCCAACTCACCAGCAGCACCTTCTTGCCGCGATGCGCCGCGAGCGTGTGCGACGTGCCGGCGAGATCGGGCAGCGCGAAGTCCGGCGCCGCCAGCGAGCGCAGTCGCTCGGCACGCTCGGCCGCGCTGGTGCCCAGCACCCAGGTCTCGCGCGCTTCATCGTGCGCCAGCGGCATGTCGAGATGGCGCCACAGGGCCGCCACGTTGATCTCGCCCTGCGCGCCGACGAGGGATGGCGCGCGCCCCGGCGGCACCGGCACGCAGATCTCGCCCTTGCAGAAGCCCTCCGGCTTCACCGTCCAGCCGGTGGCGCGCGCGGCGTCATCCGACGACAGCCACAAGCCATCGTCCGCCGTGCGCGCCTTGGCGATCTCGACGGTGGTCTCATCGGTCATGACAGTGATCATGGTCGGTCTCTCGGCGGCTGGTGAAGGCTGGTCCCGGGCGGCATCTTAGCCTGCCCATCCGGCGGGGGAAGCGCGGCGCGCTCCTCTTTCGGCGAGCCCACGCGAGTTGACGCCTGGGGAACTCCGCGAGCACGCGGGCTTTACCCTGGCATGGCTTGGCGCGCACAACTGCTATCGATCGGCCTGACGATCGCAACGTCGATGGCGTCCGTGCTGGCCGCCACATCGGGCGACATGCTGGTGGCTTCCGAGGTCGTCCGCGGCGAGAGCGCGCTGACCGTCGTGCGCTGCACCTATGTCAGGGGACTGCGAAGCGAGACGCTGCATTTCGTGGTGACCCCGGAGGGCTCGAGCCATTGCGCATGGTCCCGACGTCGCGCCGCCGAGCAAAGCCCATCGGCCGGCCATCATCCTCGGGGCCACACGCGGCCCCGAGGGTGACAGGTCGATCCGCATAGCCAGCCGCCCGCCGCGATGGTGCGCGGCGGGCGACGGCGTATGTCCCTACTGCCGTTGGCCGCCCTTCTGCGGCTCCTGGTCCTTGTCGAAGCCCGGCCGCTTGCCGCTCTCGTTCTGCTTCTGCTGATCCTGGCGCTGCTGCTGCTCGCGCTGGCGCTGCTGCTCCTGCTGCTCCTGCTGATCCTGCTTCTGGTCGGGCTTCTGGTTCGGGTTGTTCATGGGCTACTCCTCGGGGTTAGCGGCGAACTGGCCGCGCTATTGAAACTCGCCGCAATCGCGATCGTTGCCGATTCTCCCCGCTTGCGGCGAGGCCACCAACGCGTGCCGAGGACAGCAAAAAGCTGGTCGCCCAGGGAACAGCGGTCGCCTCGCCGCGTTACGCACGCCAGGCCCAAGTCAATGCCCAGGCCCAAGTCAATGCAACGCCCTCTTCTGATCGACGAACCGCCCCCGACGGATACACCGCCGCCGGACGACGATCCCATGCCGTTGCCCAGCAACCCCGTGGCGATGCTGCTCGCCGGGATTTTCGGCTTGCTCGCCATCTACGCGCTGTGGGTGACCGCCGAGGTCGCGATCCCCATGGTCATGGCGTTCATGCTGTACCTGGTGCTGCAGCCGGCGATCCGCCTTCTGGAGCGCCATCATCTGCCGCGCCCGTTGGCCGCGGTGCTGGTGCTGGTCACGCTGTGCGGCGGCGTCGCCATGCTCACGATCATGCTCGTCAACCCGGTGTCGGCCTGGGCCGCGCGGCTGCCGGCCACGCTCGACAGGGTCGAGGAGCGTTTTTCCGACGTCACCCGCATCGTCAAGCAGGTGCAGCGCGCCGGCCGCCAGGTCGAAGCCAAGATCGCGACGGATTCTCCCGTCACGCCGGTCACCGTGCAGGGCCCGACGCTGTCGACCCAACTGCTGACCGGCACGCGCGAGCTGGTCGTCAGCCTGCTCACGATCATCATGCTGCTCTTCTTCCTGCTGCTGTCGGGCGACATCTTCCTGCGCCGGCTGGTCGAGGTGCTACCGACGCTCACCAACAAGAAACAGGCGGTGGAGATCACGACCGAGATCCGCACCGGCGTGTCGGCCTACCTGCTGACCATCACCTCGATGAACGTGGCGGTCGGGGTCGCCACGGGCCTGGCGGCCTGGGCCTGTGGGCTGCCCGATGCCGTGCTGTGGGGCAGCGTCGCGTTCTTTTGCAACTACATCCCGTTCCTCGGCCCGCTGCTGTGCGGCGGCCTGCTGCTGATGCTCGGGATCGCGACGTTCGACGATGCCTGGCTGGCCGTCCTGCCGTTCCTGCTCTACTACGCCATCCACCTGATCGAGAGCCAGTTCATCACCCCGCTGCTGCTGGCGCGGCGCTTCATCCTCAATCCGGTGATCGTCATCGTGTCGATCGTCTTCTGGTACTGGATGTGGGGCATTTCCGGCGCGGTGCTGGCGGTGCCGGTGCTGGCCACGATCAAGATCGTCTGCGACCGCATCCGCGGCCTGGCCGCCTTCGGCCACTTCCTGGCGGCGGAGCGACGCGCCACCCCATGACGAGCCACGCGACGCGGCCGTGATGGACCGGCTCGACGCCTGCCCCTTCTGTCACGAAGTTGTCGCCCGGCCGGCGCGCGAGGGCGCCGAGCGATTTGTGACCTGCGGCGCCTGCGGCGCACGCGGACCCCGCAAGACCACGCCCGAAGATGCGGCCAAGGCCTGGAATACCCGGCGCGCCGGCGGCGCCGGGACATCGCGGCCACAAGCTCCGGACAATCCGGCGCCCGACAATGCGCGGCAAGCCGCCGAGACGGGCCCGATCCCGCTGCTCGGCGGCGACATCGAAGAACCCGACAAGGGCTGATGCAGCGGGGCCAGACGCCTTGCCCGGCTGGAGATCGTCCAGGAACGGATAGCCCTGGGCGAGGCCCTCACAGATCGCAGGCAACCAAGTCGGATCCCCGGCGTTATGTCCAACCAGCAAACGGAGTTGGGAGCGATGGAGGCTGAAGAGAGCAATGTGGGCAATACCGGGACGGGGATAACTGGTCTGGATGAAGTGCTCGCCGGCGGCCTGTCGGCGGGCAACGTGTTCCTGCTCGAAGGCAATCCCGGTACCGGCAAGACGACCATCGCGCTCAGCTTCCTGTTGCAGGGTGCGGCCCGTGGCGAGAAGGGCCTCTACATCACGCTGTCGGAGACCGAGAAGGAGTTGCGCGCGAGCGCGCGCTCGCACGGTTGGACGATCGACGAGCACATCGATGTCTTCGAGGTCGTGCCGCCGGAGAATCTGCTCGACGAGGATCATCATCAGAGCCTGCTCTATTCATCCGATCTCGAGCTCGGCGAGACCGTCAAGCTGATCCTGGAGGCCTTCGAGCGCACCAGGCCGCGGCGCGTTGTGCTCGACAGCCTCTCGGAGATCCGCCTGCTGGCGCAGGGCTCGTTGCGCTACCGCCGCCAGATCCTCGCCCTCAAGCATTTCTTTTCGCGGCGCGACACGACGGTGCTGCTGCTCGACGACCTGACCGCCGACACGCTCGACAAGACGGTCCACAGCATCGTGCACGGCGTTATCCAGCTGCAGGAGATGGCGCCCGAATACGGCGCCGAGCGGCGTCGTCTGCGCATCTCGAAGTATCGCGGACGGCGCTATCGTGGTGGCTACCACGACTTCAAGATCCACACCGGCAGCGTGGCGGTCTATCCGCGCCTCGTCTCGTCGGAGTATCGTACGAAGTTCAAGCGAAACCAGCTGACAACGGGGATCGACGAGCTCGACAAGCTGCTGGGCGGCGGCATCGAGCAGGGTTCGAGCACGCTGGTGCTCGGCCCGGCCGGCACGGGCAAGAGCCTGTTGGTACTGCGGCTCATGACGGCCGCCATCGCCCGCGGGGAGAAAGCCGCGTTCTTCGTCTTCGACGAGGAACTCGGTCTGCTGTTCGACCGCATGAGAGCACTGGGTACCGACCTCGAGGCGCTGCGCGACAGCGGCGCCCTGCACATCGAGCAGATCGACGCCGCCGAGCTGGCGCCGGGGGAGTTCGCTCACCGCGTGCGAAAAAGGGTCGAGGAGGCGCGGGCCAAGACGGTCGTGATCGACAGCCTCAACGGCTACCAGGCGGCGATGCCCGAGGAGAACGCGCTCATTCTTCACGTCCACGAGCTGCTTCAATACCTCAACCGGCAGGGTGTCTCGACCTTCCTGACCGTGGCGCAGCACGGCCTGGTCGGCGACATGAAGTCGCCCTTCGACATCACCTACCTCGCCGACACCGTGATCCTGCTGCGCTATTTCGAGGCCATGGGGAAGGTTCGCCGGGCGATCTCCGTGGTCAAGAAGCGCACCGGCGCGCATGAGGACACCATTCGCGAGTTCCGGATCGGCCACGGCGGGCTGACGCTGGGCGCGCCGCTGACGGACTTCCAGGGCGTCCTGCGTGGCGTGCCGAGCTTCGTGGGGCAGCCCGCGCCGTTCCCGCGGCAACCGAACGAAAGCGAGTAAGGACCATTTCCGATGCGGCCTCCACTGCCCTGATCTTCGCGCCCCTCGGGCGGGACGCGGAGGTCGCGCGCGGCCTGTTGCGGGAGGCCGGTGTCGCCGCGGCGATCTGCGGCGATCTCGCGACGCTGGAGCGCGCCATCAACGACAGCACCGCCTTCGTCCTGCTGACCGAGGAGGCGATGGTAGGCGGCGACCTGCGGGGCATCGCAACGTGGCTCGCGGCGCAGCCGGCTTGGTCCGATCTGCCGTTCATCGTGCTGACGCGTCGCGGCGGCGATGTCGAGCGCAATCCCGCCGCCGCCCGGGTCTCCCAGGTGCTGGGCAACGTCACGTTCCTCGAGCGTCCGTTCCATCCCACGAGCTTCGTCAGCCTCGCCCGCACCGCCGTGCGCAGCCGCCTGCGCCAGTTCGAGGCGCGCACGCGCATGCGGGAGCTGGTCGAAGGCGAGCAGCGCCTGCAGACCGCGCTCCTCGCCGGGCGATTGGGATCGTGGGAGTTCGACGTGGCCAGCCGGCGCGTGACGGCGTCGGACGCGTTCAAGGCGCTGTTCGGCCGCCAGCCGCACGAAAGCCCGACCTACGACGATCTGGTGAGCAGCATCCACCCCGAGGATCGATCGTGGTCGCAGGACGCGATGCGCCGCTCGATCGCCAGCGGTGGCGACTACACCATCGAGTATCGCACGGTCTGGCGCGACGGCAGCGTGCGCTGGGCCGAGATCAGGGCGCGGGTGGTGCGCGACGCGGGAAACGGACCGCGCCTGATCGGCGTGTCGGCCGACATCACCGAGCGCAAGACCGCCGAGGAGCGTCTGCGCCAGCTCAACGAGACGCTGGAGGAGCGCGTCGCCGAACGTACCCGGGCGCTGGAAGACGCGCATCGCGTCGTCGTGGCCGAGATCACCCAGCGCGAGCGGGCCGAGAACCAGCTTCGCCAGGCGCAGAAGATGGAGATGATCGGCCAGCTCACCGGCGGCATCGCGCATGACTTCAACAATCTGCTGATGGCGGTGCTCGGCAATCTCGAGATGCTGCGCAAGTACGTCCCCGGCGATGCGCGCGCGAATCGGCTGATCGAGGGTGCCTCGCAGGGCGCGCAGCGCGGCGCCGTCCTGACTCAGCGGCTGCTCGCCTTCGCACGCCAGCAGGAGCTGCGGGCGGAGCCGAGTGACGTCGCCGCGCTGGTGCGCGGCATGACCGACCTGCTGTCGCGCTCGATCGGCACGCGAGTCGAGCTGACGATCGACGTGCCGGACGACCTGCCGAACGCGATGATCGACGGCAACCAGGTCGAGCTGGCGCTGCTCAACCTCGCCGTCAACGCGCGCGACGCCATGCCCGATGGCGGCTCGCTGGCGATCAGGGCGGAGGCAGTCGACAACAGCGCCGGCGGCGATCTCGCGCCGGGTCGCTACATCCGCCTGTCGGTGGCGGACACGGGGTGTGGCATGGATGCCGAGACACTGGCCAAGGCGACCGAGCCCTTCTTCTCGACGAAGGAGGTCGGCAAGGGAACCGGGCTCGGCCTGTCGATGGTCCACGGCCTGGCCGTCCAGCTCGGCGGCGCGTTGCGCCTCACCAGCCAATTGGGCAAAGGCACGGTGGCGGAACTCTGGCTGCCGGTCACCGACAGCCCCGTCTCGGGCCAGGAAGACGCATGCGCCATGGCCCCTCGACTGGACCCTGCGCGCGGCTTGAAAGTGCTTGTCGTCGACGACGACGTGCTGATTTCGATGAGCACGGCGGACATGCTTCAGGACCTCGGGCACGACGCGATCGAGGTCAATTCGGGCGAGCGCGCGCTCGAGGTCTTGGCGCAGGGCACGCCCGTGGACCTGATCATCACCGATTTTTCGATGCCGCGGATGACAGGCGCCGAGCTGGCCGTCAAAGTGCGCGAAATGCGCCCCACCCTGCCGATTCTTCTGGCGACCGGCTATGCCGAAACGCCTGCCGGTCCCGACCTTCCCCGCCTGTCAAAACCCTATCAGCAGGCCCAGCTTGGCGAGGAGATCGTGAAACTGATGACCGGTCGCGTCCGCCAGTCTTGACCGCCGCGCATCGGCTCGGTCGGTGTCCGGGAGAGCTCAGGAGGCGGCGCAATACTGTCTTTGGCAGGCCTGCCGCTCAAGCTCGTCGGCCTCAGCCTCGAGCGCGTCCGCATAGGTTCCGAGATCGGCCCTGTCCGACTGAAGGGCGAGTTGACGCGACAGACGGCGCGCGCGCGCCGCGGCGGCGCGGCGGTCGTTGATTCGGCGACGTAGTGTTTCCTGATCCATTACGCCTACTCCATCGCTGATGCCGCACACCTCCGTCTTCGCGGCAACCGTAACGCAACAATGGCACTGGCCCCCGTCGGTTCCATCCAGGGCCGTGCCTTACTTTCAGTCAATTTGGCAACGGCCTAGCGCACGAAGGTATTGCGCACACGGCGCGACAGCAGGAAGTAGCCCAGCCCGATGGCGGTCACGGCGAGCGGCGGGTACAGCAGCCACCAGGGCAGCTCCATGAAGTCGCCATCGCCGACGGTCAGTCGGGTACCGTCGGCCATCCACGGCAAGCCGCCCAGCGCGAGCAGCCAGAGGCAGTAACCGAGGCGCGCGCGCCGCGAGCGGCGGAAATGCAGCCACAGGACGATGACGGACAGCGCCGCCACGGCCGCTATCGTCAACGGCAACACGACGAGCCCGGCCCGAATCACGTCCGCCGGGTACTCGCTCAGCACGTCGATGAGCCTGGCGAATCCCAATGTCGCGATATAGCCCAGCCCGACAGCCAGCAGCACCAGCGCCACCAGCCAGACGATGAGCAAGCCACCCAATCCAACGGGCTCCGCGCGTGGTGCCGGCGCGGGAGCGGATGTGGGTGTAGGTGCGGGTGCAGGCGAGGGTGTCGGGGCCGGCGCGGGCGGCGGAATGATCGGCGCCGCCGGCGCGTCTGTCAGGCCGACCCATGACGCCTCGCCGGATGACGCCGACGGCGGCGCCCGGCGCTCGACCACCATCGAGGTCGTTTCGGGCGCTGGGTAGGTCGACGGCAGGGCGCCGCGACCGCCGGCGAAGGCCACGGCGCGCAGCACCGGCACCATGATCGCCTTGCGGATGCCGAGGTCGGTGTCGACGCGCTCGGCATAGCGGTCGATCTCGAAGTCGATCCGGTCGAGCCGGGCCGCGCCGATCGCGCGCATCGCGCCATTGTCGATGGCGATCCCGACCAGCCGGATCTGACGCGCCGCCCCCGGCAGGTTGTCGGACAGCAGGGCCGTCACCCGGCGCCGATCCTCGAGCGCGCCCTCGCCCAGGCGCGCGCGGATATCGGCCAGCGTCTTCGCCAGGGCGTCGTGGATGTCGTCGGCCATTTGGGGGCCATGGTCAGGTGGCGTCGCGCGCGACACGCGACCGGGCCGGCTCATGGTAGCGCGCCGGCAGGCCACTATGAAGCCCCGCCCCGAAACGCGGCGAGGGATCCAGAACGACCCTGGATCCCTCGCGTCTGAGGCTATGACGAGGCGCGCTAGCGCAGCGGCAGTGTAACGCCGAAATGTACGCTGCCCGGGCCGGGATAGACCGGGTAGACCGGCTGCGGCGGCGGGTAGTACACCCGCGGCGGCGGCGCGTAGTAATAGGCCGGCGGTGCGACGTAGACCGGCTGCGCCGGCACCACGATATAGGAGTGCGGCCGCCACTTCTTGCCGCGTCCGCCTTCGCCACCTTCGGCGGTCGTGGCCAGCGTCGACGCAGCCCCGATCATACCGACGAGCAACCCGGCTTTCCTGGCGATCGACATGATGCGAAACCTCCTTGCCTTGTCTTCCACCCGCTAAGTTGGCCATCGAATACGGCCGAAATGTGCGCGATGCCATGCGTGATCGCCGGGGCCGTTCTGTGGCCACATTTCGTCGAAGATGATGCGCATACGATGAACGAGTTCCCTTTCGCCAGCGCACTGCCCGACATGGCGATGCCCGCCGCTATCTCGCCGCGCGGCATGGCCAGCCTGTCCTTCCTGTTCCAGCTCGAGCGCAGCCAGTGGTGGCCGCCCGAGCGGCTGCGCCACGGCCAGCAGGCGCAATTGCGGCGCCTGCTCGCGCACGCCGACGCGCACGTGCCGTTCTGGCGCGGCCGCCTTCGCCCTCTCATAGACGCGCCGCAGGGCGAGGCTTTCTGGGCGCGCTGGCGCGAGCTGCCGCCGCTCACGCGCCGGCAGATCCAGGACGCCGGCGACGCGCTGATAAGCCCCGCCATGCCCGAGGGCCATGGCGATCTGTCGGAGATCTTCACGTCAGGCTCGACCGGCCAGCCGATCCGCGCCGTACGCTCGGAACTATGGGAACTGCTGTGGAGCGCCTTCACGGTGCGCGAGCATCTCTGGCACGCGCGCGATCTGTCGGCGAAGCTCGCGGTGATCCGCTATTCCGACAAGGGCAAGGCGCTGTGGCCCGACGGCAAGCGCTACGACAGCTGGGGTTTCTCGACCGGCGACATCTTCAAGACCGGTCCCTGTGTCAGTCTCAACATCACCACGCCGATCGAACGGCAGCTCGACTGGCTCGAGCGCGAGGCGCCCGATTACCTGCTGACGCATCCCACGCTGCTCGACCGCCTGCTGCGCGCCTCAGGCGACTTCCGGCCGGCGCGGCTGAAGCAGGTGCTGACCATTTCGGAGATCCTGGCGCCCGGCCTGCGCGCGCTCTGCCGCGAGCGCTGGGGCGTGCCGGTCATCGACACCTACTCGACGCGCGAATGCGGCTACCTCGCCTTCCAGTGTCCGGAACACGCGCACTATCACCTGCAGGCCGAGAGCGCGCTGATCGAGATCGTCGACGAAAGCGGCGCGGCCGTGCCATCAGGCGCGATCGGCCGCGTCCTCGTCACGCCGCTGCACAATCTCGCCATGCCGCTGCTGCGCTACGACCTCGGCGACTACGCCCAGACCGGCGACGGCGCCTGCTCCTGCGGTCGCGGCCTGCCGGTGATCACCAGCATCCTCGGCCGGCGCCAGAACCTCCTGCGCCTGCCCGACGGCGGCGAACGCTGGCCTCTGCTGTCCTCCGGCGACATCGGCGCGCTCATGGCTGTGGCGCCGATCCGCCACTACCAGGTCGCGCAGACCGCGCTCGACCGCATCGAGCTGCGCCTGCAGACCGCGCGACCGCTGACCGAGGTCGAGAGCGCCAAGGTGCTGGATTGGGCACGGGTGAAGTTCGGTGCCGGTTTCCACTTCGACCTAGCCTTCCCGGCCGAGCTGGAACGCAGCGCGGCGGGGAAGTTCGAGGATTTCGTGTCGCTGCTTTGAGCTCATCGGCCCAGGGAACAATTGATTTCTTATTTTCCGAAAAATACTGTTGACTTAATTTTCCCCTTTTGCGAATATCCATCCGTGCCGGCGAGCCCCCTCGATTAACGCCGCCGGCCAGAGGGGACAGGGGTCCCGGGCATAACCTCCCCCACGCCCGGGACCCCGATGTCCTCTGCCCCTTCCTCTCTCGCGGATGGCTCCGAGGCGCGTGACATGCTGGACACCGATCGGGCGGCGATGGCCGCCAGGCTCGAGGCGCTCGAGCGGGTGATCGACGGGGCGCGTCACATCGCGCCCTACCGCGGCGAGCTCGCCGATCCGAACGAGCAGGACGCCGCCGCCCGCCTCGACCGTCTGCTGCGCGACGCCATCCGCGAGTCCTCGGCGCTGCGCAAGCGCTTGGGCCTGCCGACGCCGTCGGAGCGTGTGGCGATCGGCTGCGTCGCGGTATGGCCGGCGCTGTGAGCGATGCGTCCGCCCGCGTCTACGCTGGCCTACGCCGCCGCGCGGCGTGCCGAGCTGTTCGTGCTGCTCGACAGCCTGGCGCATAGCCGCCGGCGCGGCTTCGTACCCTTCGAGCGCCGCCTTTTGCCGATGACGCTCGACACCATCCGCCGGCTCAACCGCTTCGCCTCGTTGGCGCTGCCATGAGTGCGCCGGATGATCTCGACCTGCCGCCGGATCTACGGGCGCGCATCGCGGAGATCGTCCGCCCGCTGATCGGCCCGATCGAGATCGTCATCCGCCATGGCCAGTGGCTCGACGGCATCGAGCACCAGCTCGACGCCGCGATCACGGAAGCGCTGGGCGGCCATGACGGCCTCGTTATCGAGGAGCAATCGCCGCCCGCGCCCAGGCCTTTCCCGCCGGTCCCGCGCGCCGACGAGGACCACTTCCTGACCTCGCGCGCCTGGCTGTCGCTGCGCTATCGCGTGCTGAAGAAGTACGGCGCGCGTTGCCAGTGCTGCGGCCGCGCCGCCCGCGATGGCGCGATCATCCAGGTCGACCACATCAAGCCGCGCAGCCGCCATCCCGAGCTGGCGCTGCGCGCCGACAACCTCCAGGTGCTGTGCCGCGACTGCAATCTCGGCAAGGGCGCCGGCGACGCCACGGACTGGCGGCCGCGACGGGTCGAGATGGCGGCGCGAAGGTGATCTGTCTTGTTGTATCGCTACGGGCGACTGATCGGCTTCTATAGATCAATGCCGCGCGTTCGCCGTAACCGCGCCCTCATCCGTCTAACGCGACCGGCGCCTCAGCTGCCCATCATCGAGGCGGCGACGGTGGCGATGGTCGTCAGGCCGACCAAGGTCAGGCCGACCATCGCGACACCGACCGTGCCCATGGCCCGCAGCGCGCGGCGCGCCGACGATGGCGGTCGGGCGCCGCAGGCGACGCTGAGCACGCGCAGATACTCCGGTACTTGCCACTGTGCCGAGGTGCCCCGGCGGAAGGTGACGGTGTCGCCCGGCCGCAGCGACCAGACGCGATGGTTCTCGTCGATCACGCTGCCCAGGCCCTCGACGACGTGCACCACCTCGTCGGCGTCGTAGCGGCGCACGAAGCGGCCGGTCGAGAAATCGCGCAGGCCTACCCGGGTGCCGTCTCCGGCATGCAGCAGGGGCGCATGACGCGACACGGGATCGCCCGACAGCACGTCGTCGTCGCCCAACGTCTCGACCGCGAAATGCGCGAAGGCCGGGTCGTGGAATTCGACCGGCGGTTCCTTCCTGTCACGACGTCCCATCTGAAACCACATCGGACCATAAGGTAAAATATGAGGTGAATATTGCTGTATAGCTGAATGAATGTAAATAGAAATTAGTACTCACTTATACCACATTGTGAACGATTCGCCGTCCTCTATCCTGGTCGTGAAGCCAAGCCGATGCTTGACGCGCACCGCCATGTCATAGAACAAAGAAAGAACATCTGCGCTGAAGGAGAGGGCAGCCCCCGATGGATCGCGTGGCTTTCATCGAGCATTTCCGCATCGTCATCCTGGTCGAGGTGATCCTGAAGATGGGCTCGCGCCTGTCGCCGGATCCCCAGGCCGAGGCCCGGGCGGCCTACGACGCCTTCACGCGCGCCGGCGGCGAGACCGACCTGGCGCCGCGGGCCTTCGTCGCGGCCGTCGCACCCGAGCTGGCCGGGCTGTTCTGCCAGTGGCAGCGCGGCCGGCGCGTCGATGCGGCCGAAACCGCCGGCGCCGTCTTC
>JALHMM010000017.1:0-61959 GCA_022844045.1 Reyranellaceae bacterium
CTACGCGCGACGGGCCCCTCCCTCTCCCCGCAAGCGGGGAGAGGGGGTCACGCCAGATCGCCCTGCAAGACAACGGGATAGGCGCCCGCCCTACTCGAGCGTCGCGCGCAGGCCGGCGACGATCGCGAGGTAGTCGGGATCGTCAGGCTCGATCAGCCCATGGCGCACGAAGAAGTCGATCAGCACCAGATTGCAGTTGTATTTGAAGTCGAAGGTATCGCGCACGCGTTCTATCACACGCGACACCGGCCATAGCTCGAACGAGTCGACCTCGCCATCGACGATCGCCGGTGTGAAGTCCTCGGGCAATTCGAGATCGAAGACATATTGCACGTCAGGCTTCAGTTGCACGCCCGACTGGTAACAGTAGGTGATACAGCCCGCGCCTTTGGCGTTGCGCGCGATCGCTTCGGGAATACCGGCCTCCTCCGCGCATTCCTTGATCACGTTCTCCATGAGGCCGAGCCCTGTGGGCTGGCCGCCGGCCACGGTGTTGTCGAGCATGCCGGGATAGGTCGGCTTGTCGTAGGCACGACGCGGCACCCAGATGTGCAGGCCGTCGGCCCGGCGCACGTAGCCGGTGAGATGCACGCCGTAGGCCCGCACACCGAAGCTCGGCACGGCTGCGCGCTCCATGTCCATCAGCGGCGGGCGCTTGAGGTCGGGCGTGACGGGATAGCGCTCGCCGCGCCAATCGCCGAACAGCGCCTCGTCGCGCAGCTCCTGCAACCAGGCCTCGACCGCTATCGTGCGCGCGCTCGCATCGAGGAGGCGACCGGACAGACGCCAGCCGCCCGCGACGCGATCGAACAGGTCGGGTCGCGCCACGAGTCGCGGCGCGAAGTCGCAGTGGATCCAGCCGACGCGTTGGGCGCCGATATGCCACGGCTCGAACTGGCTCAGGTCGTGGGCGTTGCAGCGGTGAATGTGATCGAGGAAGGACATGGGACCGATGGAGTGCTAAGCCGGTTCTAGCCGCGCCTACCGGAGCCCGCCAGTCTTGACCACCGCCGAACTCGCCCGTCTGCTCGCCGACCGACTGCCCGCGATCGACCTCCACGGCGTGATCGTCGAGGAGGCCGAGGACCAGGATATCCGCCTGCGCTTCCCCTTTCGCGACGCGTTGCTGGGTCCCAACGACATCTTCTCGGGCCCCACCCTGCTGGGCTTCGCCGACACCGCGATCTACGCCGCCGGCCAGGCGGCGCTCGGCGCCGGTTCGGTGCCACTGGTCTCGACCATGAGCACGACGTTCATGCGCCCCGCCCAGGCGGCCGACGTGGTGACGCTCTCGCGCGTGATCCGTCGCGGCAAGAGCCTGCTCAACGCCGAAGCCTGGCTATTCAGCCACACGCCGATCGATCCGATCCTGCACGCCACCGCGACCTGCGTCGTGCGCACCTGGCGTTGAGGCGCAAGGCGCCTGTCATTCCGAGCGAAGCGAGGAATCCAGGGAGCGACCTTAGATTCCTCGCTGCGCTCGGAATGACAGGGGAGACACTTCAACCGGCCCAGGTCTACCCAGCGAGGATCGCGTCCGACGCCTTCTCGGCGATCATGTTGGTGGCGGCGTAGGTGTTGCCCGACACCATCGTCGGCATGACCGAGGCATCGGCCACGCGCAACCCGTCGAGGCCGATCACTTTCATCGTCAGCGGATCGACCACGGCCATCGGATCGATGCCCATCTTGCAGCTGCCGATGGGGTGGAAGGTGGTCGAACCGGTCGCGCGCACATGCGCCAGCCATTGCTCGTCGCTTTGCACTGCTGGCCCGGGAAGCGTCTCTTCGATCACGTAGTCGCTGAGTGGCTTGGTCTGCAACAGACGGCGCAGGTACTTCATCGCCGAGACGATGGCGTCACGGTCGTCCTGCTCGGCGAGATAGTTGGGCTGAATCTCCGGCTTCACCGCCGGGTCCTTCGACAACGCCTTCACGTGCCCGCGACTCTCGGGGCGAAGTTGCGAGGCACCCAGCGTCATGCCCGGGCGCGAGTCTAGAGCCGAGGTGCCATAGGCTCCAGGCGCATAGCTAGCGGGCGCGAAGTAGAGCTGCATATCGGGAGTCTCGAGTCCCGGCCGCGTGCGGTAGTAGCCGCCGGCATGGCTCGGGCTGGCGGCGAGCAGGCCCTTGCGGGTGAAGACGTAACGCAGCACCTCGCCAACCAACGCCAGACCATGGCTGCGCTCGTTGAGCGAGCCCGCGCCCTTCACCAGCGCCGAGACGCGCGCGGCGTAGCGGTCGCGCATGTTGCGGCCGACGCCGGGCAGCGCATGCCGTACCTCGACACCGATTCCCCTGAGCCACTCGGGGTCGCCGATGCCGGAGAGCTGCAGCAGATGCGGCGTGTTGATGCTGCCGCCCGACAGCACGATGTCGCGCCGCGCGCGGATCTTGCGGGACTCGCCGCCGACGCTGTAGCGCACGCCCACTGCACGCTTGCCGTCGAACGAGATGTGCTCGACGAAAGCGTGCTGAATCAACGTGAGATTGCCCCGCGCCATCGCCGGCCGCAGATAGGCATCCGCGGGACTCCAGCGGCGGCCATCCTTCATCATCTGCTGATAGAGGAAGGTGCCTTCCTGGTCGCCGCCGTTGTAGTCGGGCGTGCGCTTCAGTCCGAGCGCCTCGTTGGCCGCGATATAGGCATCGCTCAACGCATGCGGCTCGCGCTGATCCTGGATCGACAGCGGCCCGTCGCGGCCGCGCACGGCGTCGTCGCCGCCGACGCGAGTCTCAGCGCGCTTGAAGTACGGCAGCACGTCGTCCCACGACCAGCCGCGACAGCCGAGCTGCGCCCAGGTGTCGTAGTCGGCGGACTGTCCCCGCACATAGAGATGGCCGTTGATCGAGCCCGAGCCGCCGATCACCTTGCCGCGCGGAAACGGGATCGTGCGGTTGTCGATATGCGGGCCGGGCGCGGTCTCGTAGCCCCAGTTGAGCTTGGGGTTGTAGACCGTCTTGTTGAAGCCGGCGGGGACCTTGATCCAGATATGGTTATCGGGGCCGCCGGCTTCGAGCACCGCCACCGTGTGCTTACCCGACGCGCTCAGCCGATACGCCAGCACGCAACCCGCCGCTCCGGCGCCGACGATCACGTAGTCGACTTCATCCATCCGCACGGTTTCCTTCGTTGTGCGATCCTGTTCTCTATCCTTCTCTCCGCGAAGGCCAGGGCGATCACAGATGGCCAGGTTGACTTGGCATTGCCTTCCCCCGGAGGGGGAAGGTGCCCGAAGGGCGGATGGGGGATGTCGAAGCCAAACACCGACTTCGTTGAAGCATCCCCCATCCGTCGCGCTTCGCGCGCCACCTTCCCCCTCCGGGGGAAGGTATGTGCAACTCCATATGCGATCGCCCTGCCGCGAAGGTCAGGGGCCGCGGACGGCCCCGAGGGAGAAGGAAAGTCTTGGTGTTCTACAGCGCGTAGCCGCCATCGACCATCAGGGTCTGACCGGTGATCCACCGGGCGCGCGAGGAGGCGAGGAACAGCACCGCTTCGGCGATGTCCTCGGCCGTGCCCAGCCGCTTGAGCGCGAGGTTGTGCCGCGCCGTCTCGAGGAATTTCTCGTCGAAGTCGCCGGTCTCCATCAGGCGATGGAACATGCCGTCGGTCAGCAGACCGACGCCGACCATATTGGCGCGAATGCCGAAGCGCCCCTCCTCCGCCGCCACGCCCTTCATCACGCCTTCGACGGCGGCCTTGGGCGCCACCGAGAGGATATCGCGCGCGGCGTAGCGGCGAATCGCCGGCGTGCCGACGACGACGATCGCGCCCTTGGTCTCGCGCAGCTTGGGCAGCGCGGCGTGGATCAAGCCATAGCAGCCGATCGCGTCCTGGTTCATCACCGAGCGGAACTTGTCGGGCGTCACCTGGCTGATGTAGCGCATGTCGATGTATGGCCCGGCGGCATATACCAGCGTGTGCAGCGGGCCCAGCGCGCCCACGGCATGGCCGATCGACTCGGCCACGGACTTGTCGTCCTCCAGCGAGACCTTGAGGGCATAACCGGCCTGGCCACGCGCCGAGACCTCGCGCAGCGCCTCGTCGGCCGAGTCCTTGTTGCCGCGATAGGTGAAGGCGACGTCGCAGCCCGACTCGGCGAGGCGTCGGATGACGGCGCGGCCGATGCCGCCGCTGCCGCCGGCCACCAGGGCGCAGCCATTCGTCGGAAAGTCCATAAACCTCTCCTCTAACCCAGGCGGCGCGACAGCTCGGCGATACGCGCGAAGGGCGACATACCCGGCGGCAATGATAGATTGCCGGCGCGGGCCAGTCCGTAGCGACCGAAGCGTTCGCGAATCGCCTCGACCAGCCATAGCTCAGCCTGCGCATGACGCGCCGCCATGCGACGGCCGCCGTCGGCGAGATGCTGGCGATGCGCGTCGATCGCCGCGATCAACTCCGGCACACCGGTGCGTTCACGCGACGATACCAGCAATGTACGCGGTTGCCACGACGCGCTGTCGGGCTCGGCCAGGCTGAGCGCGCCGGCGACGTCGCTCCGCGCCCGCTCGGCCATGGTGCCGAGATCGGCCTTGGTCACCGCCACGAGATGCGGGATCTCGACGATGCCGGCCTTCATGAACTGCAGCGAATCGCCCGAGCCCGGCTGCACGCAAAACACCACCGTATCGGCGATGCCCGCGACATCGGTCTCCGACTGGCCGACGCCCACCGTCTCGACCAGCACGACATCGAATAGCGCGCGCATGATCACCATGGCGCCCAGGGTCAGCTCGGCCAGTCCACCCAACCGGTCCCGCGCCGCCATCGAGCGCACGAAAACGCCATCATCCATGGGATCGGTCGCCAGCCGCGCACGATCCCCGAGCAACGCGCCGCCCGTGCGCCGCGACGATGGGTCGACCGCGATCACGCCGACCGTCTCGCCGCGCGCGCGCCACGCCGCGATCAGCGCCGAGAGCAACGTCGATTTGCCGACTCCCGGCGGCCCGGTGACACCAACGACATGCCCACGCGGCGCACGATACGACTCGTCGAGCAGCGCCCTGATGTCATCGGCATCCGGCATCCGCTCGAGCCGCGCCAAAGCCGCCGCAAGCGCCGGCTTGTCCATCGTCACCGTCATCTCCCTCTCCCCGCTTCAGCGGGAAGAGGGTTGGGGTGAGGGGCGTTCGTACGATCATCCTGTCGCTGATCGGGAGCCAGAGCCCTCGGGATCGTCTCGAGAACGCCGTCGGTATTCGACAACACCTCATTGTTCCAGAACCGCATCACGCGATACCCGCATTCGTTCAAGAAGGCCGTCCGCTTCGCGTCCTCAACACTGTCGGCGTGCTGGCCACCATCCACCTCGACGATCAGCTTCGCCTCACGACAGGCAAAGTCGGCGATGTACGGTCCGATCCCGATCTGACGCACGAACTTGTGGCCCTCGAGCTGACTGGCGCGCAGCCTGGACCACAGGCGCTTCTCGGCTTCGGTGGGGTCGCGGCGAAGCTTGCGCTGGAGGTTTGCTCGGGTCTGGCGTGGGCCACGCATCAGCGGCTGGTCGTTGTGGGACTGCCCCTCACCCTAACCCTCTCCCCGCTGAAGCGGGGAGAGGGAATATGATGACTCAATCCGTCTTGAGTGTGCCGCCGAGTGCGGCCTGGGCGGCGGCGAGGCGGGCGATGGGCACGCGGTAGGGCGAGCAGCTGACGTAGTCGAGACCGACCTGGTGGCAGAAGAACACCGAGGCCGGATCGCCGCCATGCTCGCCGCAGATGCCGAGCTTCAGGTCGGGCCGCGTCTTGCGGCCGCGCTCGAAGGCGATGCGGATCAGTTCGCCGACGCCCTCGATGTCGAGGGTGGCGAAGGGATCCTGCTCGAAGATGCCGCGCTTCTGGTAGCGCTCGAGGAACGATGACGAGTCGTCGCGCGAGAGCCCAAAAGTCGTCTGCGTCAGGTCGTTGGTACCAAAGCTGAAGAACTCCGCCGTCTCGGCGATCTCGCCGGCGCGCAGCGCGGCGCGCGGCAGCTCGATCATGGTGCCGACCTTGTAGTCGAGCTTCTCGCCGGTGAGCTGCGAGACCTCGCGCGCGACACGGTCGATAACCTCCTTCATCAGGTCGAGTTCCTTCCGGGTCGCGACCAGCGGAATCATGATCTCCGGCTCGACCGTCTTGCCCCTCGTCTTCTGCACCTCGGCGACGGCCTCGAAGATGGCGCGCGCCTGCATCTCGTAGATCTCGGGATAGGAGATGCCCAACCGCACGCCGCGATGGCCGAGCATCGGGTTGAACTCGTGCAGCTTGGCGGCCCTTGCCTCGATCTCGGCGACGTCGAGCTTCAGCACCTTGGCCACTTCGGCGATCTCCGCCGGCTTGTGCGGCAGGAACTCGTGCAGCGGCGGATCGAGCAGGCGGATTGTGACCGGCAGGCCGGCCATGATGTCGAACAGCTCGATGAAATCCTGGCGCTGCATCGGCTCGATCTTGGCCAGCGCCGCGCGACGGCCCGTCTCGTCGTCCGCCAGGATCATCTCGCGCACGGCGACGATGCGGTCGCCCTCGAAGAACATATGCTCGGTGCGGCAGAGCCCGATGCCCTCGGCGCCGAACCTGCGCGCCTGCGCCGCGTCGGCCGGCGTCTCGGCGTTGGTGCGCACCTTCAGCGTGCGGAACGAATCGGCCCAGACCATCAACTCGGCGAACTCGCCGGAGAGCTCGGGCTGAATGGTCGGCACCACGCCCAGCATGATCTGGCCGGTGGCGCCGTCGAGCGTGATGGCGTCGCCCGCCCTCAGCACCATGCCGCCGGCCGTCATCGTGCCCTTGGCCGCGTCGATGCGCACGCCGCTGGCGCCGGCGACGCAGGGCTTGCCCATGCCGCGCGCCACGACGGCGGCGTGGCTGGTCATGCCGCCGGTCGAGGTGAGAATGCCCTCGGCCGCGTGCATGCCGTGGATATCCTCGGGGCTGGTCTCGCGTCGCACGAGGATCACCTTGTCGCCGTCGCGCTTGCGCTTCTCCGCCTCGTCGGCGGTGAAGACGATGGTGCCCGAGGCGGCGCCGGGCGAGGCCGGCAGGCCGCGGTCGAGCACTTTGCGCTCGGCCTTGGGATCGAGCGTGGGATGCAGCAGCTGGTCGAGCGAGGCCGGCGCCACGCGCGCCACCGCCTCCTTCGAATCAATGAGACCCTCCCGAACCATGTCGACGGCGATCTTCAGCGCCGCCTTCGCCGTGCGCTTGCCGTTGCGCGTCTGCAGCATGTAGAGCTTGCCGCCCTGCACGGTGAACTCGATGTCCTGCATGTCGCGGTAGTGCCGCTCCAGGCTCGAGCGGATCTCGGCGAGCTGGCGGAAGACCTCCGGCATCGATTCTTCCATCGCCGGCTTGTCCGACTTCTGCGCCAGCTTGCCGGCGATGGTGAGATGCTGCGGCGTGCGGATGCCGGCTACGACGTCCTCGCCCTGCGCGTTCACCAGGTACTCGCCATAGAAGATGTTCTCGCCGGTCGAGGGATCGCGCGTGAAGGCGACGCCCGTGGCGCAGTCGTCACCCATATTGCCGAACACCATGGCCTGCACGTTGACCGCGGTGCCCCAGTCGGCGGGGATCGCATGCAGACGACGATAGGTGATGGCGCGCTGGTTCATCCACGAGCCGAACACCGCGCCGATCGCGCCCCAGAGCTGCTCGTGCGGATCCTGCGGGAAAGGCTTGCCAAGCTGGCGCTCGACCGCGCGCTTGTACTTGGCGATGACATCCTTCCAGTCCTGCGCCTTCAGGTCGGTGTCGAGCTGGACGCCGAGGTCTTCCTTCTTCAGCTCGATGATTTCCTCGAAGTGATGATGCTCGACCTCGAGCACGACACCGCAATACATCTGGATGAAGCGGCGGTAGGAGTCGTAGGCGAAACGCTCGTCGCCCGAGGACTTCGCCAGGCCCAGCACGGTGCTGTCGTTGAGCCCGAGGTTCAGCACCGTGTCCATCATGCCCGGCATCGAGGCGCGCGCGCCGGAGCGCACCGAGACCAGCAGCGGATTGGCGGCGTCGCCGAACTTGCGGCCGACGATCGTCTCGACCGCCGCCAGCGCCGCCTCGACCTCGGCCTTCAGCTCCTTGGGGTAGGTCTTGGCGTTGTCGTAGTAGTACGTGCAGAGCTCGGTGGTGATGGTGAAGCCCGGCGGCACCGGCAGGCCGATGCTCGACATCTCCGCGAGATTGGCGCCCTTGCCGCCGAGCAGGTTGCGCATGTCGGCGCGCCCTTCGGCGGTGCCGTTGCCAAAGCCATACACCCACTTGGTCATCGCAAGCTCACTAGCCTTCGATTTTCGAGAAGTCCGCGACGCTGTCGATGGTCGCGCTGATACGCTTCAGCAAACGCAGACGATTCAGGCGCAAATCAGGTCGGTCGCCGACGTTCACTGTGACCTTTTCGAAGAAAGCGTCGAGCGGGCCACGCAAAGCCGCCAGCGCCGACATGGCCGCGGTGAAGTCCTCCTGCGCCAGCGCCGGGCCGGCGCTCGCGGCGGCGCTTTCCAGCGCGGCGGCGACCGCCTTCTCCTCGGCCTGCTCCAGCAGCGCCACATCGGGTGCGCTCTTGATCTGCGCCGCCAGCGCCTTGTCCTTGCGCTCCTCGGCCTTCACGATGTTGGCGGCGCGGTTGTAGGCGACCAGCAGGTTCTTGCCGTCATCCGAGCCGACGAAGGCCTGCAGCGCCTTCACGCGCGCCAGCAGGCGCACGAGATCGTCCTCGTCGCCCAGCGCGAAGACGGCGTTCACCAGATCATGCCGCACGCCCTGCTCGCGCACCTGCACCTTCAGGCGATCGGCGAAGAAAGCCAGCAACTCGCCGTTGTTGATCGCGCGCCCCGCCGCGGCGGCCTTGAACACATCGGCGAGCTTGAGCCGCAGGCCGTTCTCGGTGATCAGGCGAATTGTGCCCAACGCCGCGCGACGCAACGCATAGGGATCCTTCGAGCCTGTCGGCTTCTCGTCGATCGCCCAGAAGCCGACCAGCGTGTCGAGCTTGTCGGCCAGCGCCACGGCCACCGACACCGGCGCATGCGGGCAACGCGAATCGGGGCCGGTCGGCGCGTAGTGGTCGGCGATGGCGATCGAGACCTCGAGCGGCAGGCCCTCGAGCTGGGCGTAGTAGCCGCCCATCACGCCCTGCAGCTCGGGGAACTCGCCCACCATGCCCGAGGTGAGGTCGGCCTTGCACAGACGCGCCGCCGTCTCGACATGCGCGGGATCGGTCATGTGGAAGAAGCCGCAGGTCTCGGCCTTCACGATCGCCTGGGCCAACGCAACGATGCGCTCCACACGCTCGGCCTGCATGCCGAGCTTGGCGTGGAAGACAATGTCCTTCAGCGCCGGCAGCCGATCGGCGAGCTTGGCCTTGCGGTCCTGATCCCAGAAGAAGCGCGCATCCGACAGACGTGCGCGCAGCACGCGCTCGTTGCCGGCGACGATCTCGCGGCCCCCATCGGGCGCCACTGTGTTGGCGACGACGACGAATCGGTTGGCCAGCTCGCCGCCCCTGGTGTGGCAGGCGAAGTAGCGCTGGTGCGTCTTCATCGAGGTGATCAGCACCTCGGCCGGCACGTCCATGAAGGCGCGGTCGATCGTGCCCATCATCGGCACCGGCCATTCGACCAGGCCGGCGACCTCGGCCAGCAAGCCCTCGTCCTTCACCAGCGTGACGCCGGCCTCGCGGCAGGCGGTCTCGGCCTTGGTGCGGATCACCGCCTTGCGCTCCTCGGCGTCGACCATGACATAGGCCTGCTTCAGCTTGCGCACATAGTCGGTATAGCCCTCGACGCGGATCTCGCCGGGCGCCATGAAGCGATGGCCGCGGGTGGTCTCGCGCGCCGGCACGATGACGTCGCCGGGACGCGGGTTCTCGACGAAGACGAAGCGCGAGCCGGTGCCGCCCTGGGCCGCGGCCTCGAAATAGAAATCCGGCGAATCGGCGCGGTTCTCGACGATGCCGCCCTTGAGCGCGACACCGTTATAGACGCAGAGGATCTGCTGCAGCGGGCGCACCCAGCTCAGCGGCCGCGCGCCCCAGCGCATCGACTTGGGCCACGGCAGGCCGCTCACCACCTTGCCGATCACCTCGCGCAGCACCTCCGTGGCGGCGCGGCCCTTCTTCTCGATGACGGCGAAGTAGAACTCGCCCTTGCCGGTGTCGCGCTTCTCGCATTGATCGAGGGAGTTCAGCCCGGCGCCCTTCAGGAAGCCCTCGACGGCGCGCGCCGGCGCATCGGTACGCGGGCCCCTCTTCTCCTCGCGCACGTCGGCGGAGCGCAGCGGGATGCCGTCCATCGCCAGCACCAGCCGGCGCGGCGTCGCGAAGGCGGCGGCGAAGGCGAAGTCGAGCCCGGCCTGCGCCAGCCCCTCGGTGAACATGCGCTTGAGATCCTCCGCCGCGCGCGCCTGCATGCGCGCGGGGATCTCCTCGGACAGGAACTCGAGGACGAGCTTGGCCATCGCTCAGGCCTTCGCCAGCCAGGCTTCGCAGCACGCCTTGGCCAGCGCGCGCACGCGGCCGATATAGGCTTGGCGTTCGGTGACGCTGATCACGCCGCGCGCGTCGAGCAGGTTGAAGGCGTGGCTCGCCTTGATGCATTGCTCGTAGGCCGGCAGCGCCAGCTTGGCGTTGCTGCTGCCCAAGAGCGCGCCGCACTCCTTCTCCGCATCGGCGAAGTGGCGGAACAGCATCTCGGTGTCGGCGCGCTCGAAGTTATAGGCCGACTGCTCCCGCTCGTTGCGCAGGAACACCTCGCCATAGGTCAGCGGCACCTCGGAACCGGGCTGGTTGTAGGGCAGGTCGTAGACGCTCTTCTTGTCGAAGAGGTACATCGCCAGCCGCTCCAGCCCGTAGGTGATCTCGCCCGAGGTCACCTCGCACTCGATACCGCCGACCTGCTGGAAATAGGTGAACTGCGTCACCTCCATGCCGTCGCACCAGACTTCCCAGCCCAGGCCCCAGGCGCCCAGGGTCGGGCTTTCCCAGTCGTCCTCGACCAGGCGCAGGTCGTGCAGGTCGGGGTCGATGCCGATGGCGCGCAGCGAGCCGAAATAGCGGTCGAGGATGTCCTGGGGCGACGGCTTCAGGATCACCTGGAACTGGTAGTAGTGCTGCAGCCGGTTGGGGTTCTCGCCATAGCGCCCGTCCTTGGGCCGGCGCGAGGGCTGCACATAGGCGGCGTACCACGGGTCGGGCCCGAGCGCGCGGAGCGTCGTGGCGGTGTGGAAGGTGCCGGCGCCCATCTCCATGTCGTAGGGTTGCAGAATCGCGCAGCCCTGCCGCGCCCAGTAGCGCTGCAGGGTCAGGATCAGCTCCTGGAAACAGGTCGGCTTTCCAGCCTCGGCGGCGAGGGCCACGATCTTGAATTCCCGGTGGATTTCCGCCCGGTTAGGCGGGATTTCGGCGGTGCACCATATAGGTGGCCGGTCCCCGGCCGGTCAAGCGACGCCCCTAGGCGCGCCGGTCGCAGTGCATCGTGCCCGACGGCACATAGGCACCGCACACGCCACAGGCCACGAGGTCCTCGACCATGGGCCGGCCAGGCTTGGTTGCGGCCGGCTCGGGCGGCGGTGGCGGTGATGGGGGTGGCTGCGGTTTGGCGGCCGGCTTCTTCTGGGCGGCCTCGATGGAACGCTGCCACCAGCGCCAGCCGAACCAGGCGATGACGATGACCGCCGCGATCGTCAGCAGCTTGCCGAAGAACCCGCTCATGCCGGCCCTTGTAAGCCGGTCGGCCGCCTATTTGAAGTAGCTCGCGGTGGTGATGTACCAGAGGAAGCCGCTGGTGCCGGACTTGTTCTCGGACACCGCGTGGCTCTGCTGGCGATCCTTGGGCACCGGGCCGGGCATGACGCCGCTCTGCTTGAGCTGGTTGAGCAGCGGGTCGAGCTGGCCCAGTAGCCGGGTGTAGCCCTCGAGCACCGGGCCCGGATAGATGGTGATAAACTTGCCGGCCTGATCGCCCCGGCACATGTTCTCGTAGGCTTCCTGGGGATAGACCACCTTGTGGTCGAGGTTGCTGCTCTGCAGCAGCGGCAGCACGGCCTTCGCCACCTTCTCCACATCGCGCGGCTGGGCGGTGACGTGCAGCTTGTAGCCGGCCTGCCAGGGATGCTCGACGCGCCGGCCGAGGTCGCGTAGCGCCGGCATCCAGTAGGGCATGATCATGCTGTCGATGACGTTGTATCCCCGGGCCCCGGAGGGGAAACCGTAAACCGTTACGGACATTGGGATTTTCCCGAAATGAGAGGGTTTGAGATGGGTCTTTCAACAATATAGTGAGTGAATACTCACATCTCAAGTGCGATTACAGGTCATAGCGATCGCGTCGCAGGCCGAGTCGGCGCCGTTATCGGCGGCCCATCACCCGCTGAAGCTGTCGACGTCGACGAAGGAAAGCATGCGCGAGCCGCCGAGTTGTTGCTCCGACCGCGTGTAGCCGCTTTGGCGGTCGAGCGGCCGCGGCCCGGGCCTAATCCTTCCAGCCATCGCCAGCGGCTCGAGCACCACCTCGAGCGCGCGGGTGATGGTGAGGTATTCATTCATCATGTGCCCGGAATAGATGGTGATGAGCTTCCCAGCCTGCTGGCCCCGGTTCAGCCTGCGGTAGGCCTCGAGCGGATAGACCACCTTGTGCTTGGTACCCAGCCGCTGCAGCACCGGCAGCGCCGCCCGCGCCGTCGCCTCGGCGGTCTCGTCGCTGGCCGAGATGTGCAACTTGCGTCCGCCGTCATAGGGGAACGGCCAGTTCACGATATGGCCGACCATGGCCGCTGTGGGCATCCAGTAGAGCATGATCGTGCTGTCGATCACGTTGTAACCGTTGGGACCGATTGGGAACCCGTAGACCGTGATGTCCATCGCGAACCTCCCGCCTCGCGTGAGCGAGCCGGGTCACCATGCGCCCAACCAAAACAGGGTGCTGTTACGCCGGGAACAGTTGGCGAGGAGCTTAGGCTCACACGTCAGAGGCCGTAGCGCCCCCACAGCGCCCGCTGCTCGGCGACCTCCAGCGCATCCTGGGCCAGGGAGACCGAGGTCAGCCCCAGCATGCGGCGCAGGAAGCCGGGCTGGCGCTCGCCGATCAGCGGCAGGCGGACCTTCTTGCCATAACGCTCCTGCAGCACGTCCCGTAGATGGCCCAGCCCGTCGACCAGGCCGAGTTCCAGCCCGCGCTTGCCGGTCCAGAACTCGCCCTGAAACAGGGTGGCGTCATCGCCCTTCAGCCGATCCCCCCGACGCTCACGCACCCAATCCTTGAAGGTGGTGTGCATCTCGTCCTGCAGCCGGCGCAGCTTGGCGACGTCCTCGGGATCCTCGGGCTGAAAGGGATCGAGCATCGCCTTGTTCTCGCCTGCGGTATGGACGCGGCGCTCGACGCCCAGCCGCTCCAGCGCCTTGGTGAAACCGAAGCCGGCGGAGATCACGCCGATCGAGCCGACGATCGAGGAGGCATCGACGTGGATATCGTCGCCGGCGCAGGCCAGCCAGTAACCGCCCGAGGCCGCGACATCCTCGACGAAGATGTGCACCGATAGCTTCTTCTCATCGGCCAGAGTCCGGATGCGCCGCGCGATCAGCGCCGACTGCACCGGCGAGCCGCCGGGCGAATTGATGATCAGCGCCACCGCCTTCGCCCCGCTCAACGAGAAAGCGCGCTGCAAGCGCGGCGCCACTGATGCGAGCGACAGCACGGGACCGAAGCCGCCGCGCGCGGCGATCACGCCAGACAGCCGCACCACGGGCACGATCGCGGGCGCACGGACGCCGAGCAACGGAATGCGGGCCAGCGCCCCGCGCAATCTTTCAAACATGCGGCATCATATGTCGGGTGTGCCGCGCACAGTGCAAGGGGGCGGCTGCCGTCATCCCATCACTCCTGTCATCCCGAGCGTAACGAGGGATTTCGAATGAGCCTAGATCCCTCGCTACGCTCGGGATGACAGCGAGAGCGCCGCCGCATCGCGCAGGACGGCTTCGGCCTCCGCCGTGTACTTGCCCTCCCCGCCATGCATCGCCAGCCCGGGCAGTAGCTTCGCCGGCCCGGCCACACCCTTGCGCGCACGCACGATCACGCGCCGCGCCGGCTCGCCCAACCCGGGCCACAGCGGCAGCACGGTGATCTCGCCCGTCTTGCCGTGCAGCGCCGCCAGTACGGCGGGCAGCCGGTCGGCGCGCTGCACCAGGGTGAGCGTGCCGCGCGAACGCAGCCGCGCCAGGCAGCGCACGATCCAGCCTTCCAGGTCGAGCGCTGATTCGCGGTTGGCCTTGTCGACCGCGTCGTCGGGTGACGGCGTGCCGGCGCCGGCGTCCATGTAGGGAGGATTGCTCATGACCTGGTCGAACGGCCGCTCCAGCAGCGCGACCGGCGGCCGCGCAAGGTCGCCATCGACGACGGCGTACCGACCGTGCGCGCCATTGCGCGCGATGTTCTCGCGCGCCAACGCGGCGTACTCCGGCTGCGCCTCCACGCCCACAACCTCGAATGGCGTGTCACCGGCGCGCGCCAGCAGGCACAACCCAACGGCCCCGGCACCACAGCCGGCATCTAGGATGCGCTCCCCTGCCCTCGGCGCCACGGCGGCGGCCAGCAGCACCGCGTCGATCGACACGCGATAGCCGGCACGCGGCTGCCACAGCGCCACGCGGCCACCCAGGAGGGAGTCGTCGGTTCGGTCGATCGTCACGACCGAGCCTCTTACTCCCTCTCCCCGCCGGCGGGGAGAGGGTTGGGGGTGAGGGGCTGAATCAGGTGACGCACCACCACCCTAGGCAACCTTCGCCTCCCCCTCAGCCCGCCCCTCTCCCCGCGCGCGGGGAGAGAGGGAAAGAGGTAAATCGTCATCCGCGACAACGGGCCGATTGCGCCCACCGCGCATTGCGCCAACATCAGCACCGGGCGACACGTCGCCCAAGCAAGAACCGGGGACCTATCATGGCTGTGGTTGTAACCCTCGACGAGAAGCGGCGCAGGGGGCCGGGCCCGAGCCTCGAGCCGCTGCTGGCGCTGTGCGCTCAGGATCTCGAGCGCGTCAACCGCGTGATCACGGGCGGCATGCAATCCTCCGTCGCCTTGATCCCCCGGCTCGCCGACCACCTGGTCAACGCTGGCGGCAAGCGTATGCGGCCGCTGCTGACCATCGCCGCCGCCCAGCTCTGCGACTACCGCGGCGAGCACCACATCAAGCTCGCCGCCTGCGTCGAGTTCATCCACTCCGCCACCCTGCTGCACGACGACGTGGTCGACGGCAGCGGCCTGCGCCGCGGCAAGCCGGCGGCAAACTCTGTGTGGGGAAACAAGGCCAGCGTCCTGGTCGGCGACTTCCTCTTCACCCGCGCTTTCGAGCTGATGGTCGAGGTCGGCTCGATCGACGTTCTGGGCATCCTCAGCAACGCCTCCAGCGTGATCGCGGAGGGCGAGGTGCTGCAGCTCACCATCGCCAACGACATCTCGGTCGGCGAAGGCGTCTACATGGACGTCATCAAGGCCAAGACCGCCAAGCTCTTCGCCGCCGCCGCCGAAGTCTCGCCGGTGATCGCCGGCCGTCCGGCGCCTGAGCGCGTGGCGCTGGCCGCCTACGGCATGAACCTCGGCATCGCTTTCCAGCTCGTCGACGACGCGCTCGATTACGGCGGCACCGCCGCCAAGCTCGGCAAGGCGGTGGGCGACGATTTCCGCGAGGGCAAGGTGACCTTGCCGGTGATCCTCGCCTTCCTGCGCGGCGAGCCCGAGGAGCGCGCCTTCTGGAAGCGCGTCATGGAGAAGCTCGAGCAGACCGACGATGATCTGCAGCAGGCGCTGGCGCTGTTGCAGAAGCACAACGCGCTGGCCGATACGCTGGACCGCGCGCGACACTACGGGGCGATGGCGCGGGACGCGCTGGGGTTGTTCGCGGATAGTCCGGTGAAGCGGGCGATGTTGGAGGCGATCGACTTTGCGATCGAGCGGGCGCATTGAGGCCCACTAAAACTGGACAGGTGTACAGCTTTCGAAATGGACCAACTGGAAATCGCCGCATCTGGCGCAGCGCTATACAAGCTACTTTAGTTCACTGATTACATTGTTGATTGGTTATTTCTTGCTCAACTGCGCAAACCAAACTCGACTGGGCGCACCCCGCGAGGAGACAGCGTCTGACTTTAGAATCCCGCAAGGTGTTTCGGTTAAGCTTATTCCAAGTAGAATCCCGCCGCCGCTCGACACGGGCACCAAATACTCGATTCGATCTACAAGGGCGCCGGATGTCCAACAAGATCCGAATAGGCTATCGAATCGGCTGGTACGCCATAGTGATCCAAAATTCCTTCGAAGAAGCCGTTGAAAACGCGCACTGTTCCGCTGACACTCTGAAGTACCCGGCGGGCTTCGCTGGGTTTCATGAGACCTTGCCGCCGCAAGTACCCTTCCAAGACAATCTGATCGTGGCTTGCAGCCACATCGATCTCGGCATGCGCGCCAACTGCACGAATTACCGCAGCTGCGGAAGGATACATCCTGGCAAACATAGCGAACTGGCTCCGAACTTGGCTCAGAGTTTGACCCTCGCGCGGTGAATGCAGCACTCCATAACAGCCGAGGTATGCCAAGGTATCGCAACGACCAAGCTCGGACATGAAGTCTATCAGCCTTCGCGTGCTCGGAAGAGGTGGAGTTGATAACACCTTCTCGCGCGCTACACCTGAGGCGGCGAGTCCTTCGAGAAATATCTCACCATGGCCGCACTCCTCCGAGAAATGCCGCTGCAACTCAGCCGTGACGTCCGGCAGATCGCAGTGCACTACAGCCAATTCGTTGTGTTCATCGGCCCCGACCGTTCGATGATAAAACTGCTCGCACCAACCCAACACCAATCTCGTTGACGCCCTTCCCGACAGCAGCAGCGACCAAAATGGCGCCGCGAAAACATCTTTCGCCCAGCCGTCGCAGAATCGATAGTATTCAGATAGTTGCTCATCAACTCCATGCGCGCAAATAAGACCTGATGCATCCCAGAGCGCGCCACTGGAGACAGCAGGCTGCATAACCTCCAAGAGGGACTTCCACGGCGCACCTAGCTCATTCCGCAGTTCGGTGACCGTTCGGCCAGGAGTCTCGCATCGCGATATCATGCGCTGAGCGAGATCTGCATTTGATCGACCATACTCAACAATGGCATCCGGCGTCTCAATCACGAATGCAGATGGCCCGCGCGTTATCCTTGCATGAGGAGACAGGACGGGCATGCTTTGGCCGTTCGGCAACCACGCCTCGTCGAGCATCAACCGGGACTCTGATGACATCGCTACGCCTTCGCCGTAGGCTCACCCGCCGCATCGGCCAGCGGCAAGTCACATCCCGCGAACACCCTCGCGCGACATGCGCAGGTCGCGTTGAAGCATGTCTTGGCACACACGTTCGCAACAAAAGGGGCGCCAGCACCGAGATTTACGATGGCTTCAAAGGCTCGATCGAAGCGCGCCACGGCATCTTCAATCACCGCCGGGCAATGAGCTTGAGATATCCAGCCGTGGGATGCATGCATATCAATCCCGGCGATCAAAAGCTGGCGCCTCAGCTCCGAATGAGCCGCTTGTTGCTCCGCGATAAGCGCGAACGACTCGCGTGATGGCTCTGGCTCGATGCCCGCAGCAGTGGCACCAAGCAGCACATGGACAGTCGAGCTATTCTGAAACATTCGGACGTCAAGACCCCGTGCCTCGGCTGCAGCATTGACCCCAGCACAAAGCAACGCTGCGCTGCCCTCGGCCATGCGCTGAGGCACACCGTCTCTCGCACGGTGCAATGTAACCAAACCGGCGGCAGCGCTTGGTGGAAACCCGTTGAATGTTCCAGCGTGTATGATCGGCAAACGGCCATCGGCTAGCTTCGATCCTCCCGCAAAAACCGACATCACCTCTTTGAGGCCAGCCAGCGCCCCTCCCGGCATTCCGCCCGCCATGATTTTCGCGAGAACTGTAAGATCCGGCCTCACACCCGCTAGGGCTTGGACGCCTCCCGGCGAATACCGAAAGCCACTAATGACTTCGTCAAACACAAGCAATGTGCGCCTCCGCTCGGTGAGCTCGCGCAGTCGCGCCAGGAAAGACGTTGACCAGGGCAAAGCACCACTCCCACCTCCTCCAGGCTCGATAAAAACTGCCGCGACATCACCCGCTGAAAGCCGCTCTTCGACGGCATCCAGATCATCGAACGCCATGACCGCAATATCCCCTCCAGCGTCCTCCGGAAGCCCGATACTCCGCCCATCCACCAGGCCGGTAAGTAGGTTTTCAATCCAACCATGGTAATGCCCACCAAGCCTTACGATGGTCGATCTACCCGTAAACGCCCTAGCAACCCTGAATGCCAGATGCGCCGCCTCAGATCCTGACGCGGTGAAGCGAACTCGCTCCGCAGACGGAACAAGGGCGCATATTGCTTCCGCCCATTCAATCATCGGCAGTGTCAACCCTGACAGATGAGTTGCTTGGGCAGCTTGGCGGCACAGCGCGTCAACGACCTCATCGTCGCCATGACCGAGCAACAGCGAGCCGTGCCCCATCCAAAGGTCGACGTACGACCGACCATCGACATCATGCTTGTACGCGCCTTTGGCGGACACGAATATGGGCGCGAACGGGTTCAAGCGCCAACTATCGTGCCCCGTTGCGCCCGCAAGAACTTGTTGCACACGATGATGCAGTTCGGCCGAGTGAGGCAGCGCGCTCCTATAGTTCTCCGCCGTCATCGGTGAGTTACTCCTACCGACCGCCGCGGGACCGTAGCGTTCACTGCGCCGTAAGCGTGGAGAATGCCTTCAAAAAAGACGACAAAACACTCGGATACCGTTCGCGCGGCCTCGAGAGCGCGCTGTCGTCCCGTGATAGTTACACCACCGGCGCGCACCAAGGCTTCAAACATCGTGGCTTCATGGCCAAGATCGATGTCGACAAGTGCGTGTCTTTCCATTGCGGAGAACAAAGGGATCGCTGCCGGATACAGGCGCTTCAGCGAGGCGTAGAATGCCGACACCTGATTCCGATCTCCCGGCTTTCGCGAGGGCTGCATCACCACAAAGGAAGCCGCATACGTTAGCGATCCTTCTATTGCAAACTCGTTAAGCTGATTGATGAGTGCACGTGTCGTGGCCAATGGCGGCGCCCGAAGTACGCGATCGAGATTGAGCCCACTGTCTGCCAGACCCTGATAGAACATCGTCGAATGGTGAGCTTCTTCAACGTAGTGTTTGGCGAACGCCTCTCTTAGTTCAGAGCCATCTCGGCTGTAAGCGACCCCCAGAGGCATGTACTCGTTAGCGGCCTCTACGAAGTGTGCGAACTCAATTCCCCATCCGAACACCAGCGACATCGGTGCGGTTCCGCCCAAGAGCGTGCGCCAAAATGGTGATGCGTAGGTGCCACGGGCGAGAATCTGGCATTGGTGAAACAATGCATCGAGAAACTCCGCGTCAGAGGCGGCCTCAAGACAGGATGCGACATCAAAAAACACGCCCTCGGCGGCAAGCTCCTCAAGCGTCAAACACAAGGGACCGAGCGGCACTCCCAGTTCACGCGCTATATCGACGAGAGTTCGAAAGCCGTCAGATCGCTCGAGGACGTCGAATACTGGCTTAGCAAGCGTAGATACTTCCAGTTCAACCTCGGATGTTTCGATGATCAGTTTCCCTTCGCTAAGCTGCATAGTCGCATCTGACGCCAGCAGAAGTGAGGAACCGGGACCTATCGCAGTCATACTGGTTGCTCCGCCGGCTGGGGCCGATAACGTCGCATTCCCTGCGTGAGCGATGCCGGCGAGGCATAGTGCCGAAGGATATCGGTCGACCACGCCTCGAGCGTCTCGAGCAAGATGTATGCGGCTTGCAAAGCTGCATCGACCTGAGCACCTGTCACAGGGCCCACGGCTTCGGCTACCGACTCCAGAAAGCCACTATGTCCGTAGCCTTCGTCGAGAGCAGCGTGAGCCGCCATGGGTCCAACAATCGCGCGATCTGGCCGATCGAAGTGCTTCTGCAAGCACTCGAAAAAGGAAGCTGTGCGGCTTCGATCATCACCAGTCGATTCCAAGAATCCGGAGCACGCGGCATATGCCAAAGGGCTCAAACGTGCGGCCGCCCTCATATGATTGCGAACGGCGTTCGTGCCAGGAAGAGGCGTCAGTTTTTCTCGCCGACAGTCGTCGATCCCGGCCGAGCCGAGAGCCTGCGCAAAGAAGTGATGGTGATCGTACTCCTCGGCAAAATGACGAACGAAGATGCGTCGGACTTTAGGATCAGTGCAGTTCGCGATAGCCATGGGGATGCGCCCTGTCACAGCTTCGATAAAGTGGAAGCTCTCAACAAGCCATCCCGTAAACAATGTCTTGGAAGCGGTTCCGGCAGCGAGCGAAACCCACAACGGATGCGAAAACAGTCTATGTTTCCATTCCGGGAAGCGGCGTCTGCATGAGTTGATCAAAGTCGAGGGTGCGACCAAAGCACCACGATCAGCCGTGGCGCTAGAAAACGACAGAACTCCTTGGTCATGCAGTTGCTTGCAAAGCGAATGAAGAACTGAGGAAGTCAGTCCGCTGATGGCTGCGATCTCATCCAGCTCTTGATCGCCGCGCATCTCATCCAGAGCCTTGAGGCATCGCGACACAGGTAGCCCCACTACGACGACCTCTTCCGAGCCGAGGTCGATCACCACGTTGGCACCAGCTGCCTTAACTACTGCATCAAACGACAGCAGTGGCAGTTCGCTACATTTAGTCGGCATTTGTAAGACTTCGGTCGCTGCTGCTGAAAGCCTCCCCCGGGCGACTGCCCGGGGGAGCGCTCCGGGAACTACTTCACGATCACTCCGAGAACCGGTTGAATCTGCGGCTTGCGCTTCTTGCTGACTTGCACCGTGATCTCACTCGTAAGGCCGGACGACTCCTCAACGCGAACGTATCCGGCGGCGCCTTTCGGCACATGGATGACGACCTCTTGTTCCTCCAAGGGCTTACGCTTTTCGAGATCGGCCATTGTCGTACCCCTTATGCTTGAGTGGTAAAGTGGCACTCGTGCCGTGTGCAATGATGCATATTAGTTCTCGTGAGTCGAATCGTACGTTGGAATTACTCGCCGGTAGATGATGAAAAAGTATCTGCAACCAGAATGACCCTTGATTCATCTTGTTCCCGCGACGTCCGCGTCGGCTGGTGGTCGGGCTCGACGTTGGCGGCACGTAAATCTTTCCGTCGGGATCGCCTTGTAGCTGATCGATGGCCGGCGACCGATGTCGCAAGTCACACTTCCAATCGCCTGCGCTGGAGTCGGCGCCTGCCATCGCGTCGGCTGTCGCGCCGCCCGGTGCTCGTCCGCAACTGACAACCCGCCGAAGCGAGAGCATGCGCAGCACGACAAGGGCCGGCCAGTTGCGACAGGCGTGACGTTGGTGTTCTGGCAGCTCGCAGCGAGGCAATCCTGGCTGCTACTGACCGGCCACCTTGAACCAGGGACGGGCATCTTCGCTTTCTGGATAGCGCTCATCGGCATCGTGCTCGAGATCGGCCCTCCACTCTTCGCCGTAGCCCGGCACGCCGCCTCAGCGACCAGTACCAGAGCGCGAGGACTTCAATTTGCGCGTGCACTGACGGAACCAACAACCATCCCAAGCCCAATGACAGATGCCAGAGCGTCACAAAGCTCCGGATCGATCGTAAGCAGCTCCCGCGTCCACCTGACACCGCCCAGGGCGAAGCGACCTCACAGACATTGACCGCGTACGCTCCGCATCCGCTGTCGCCGAGGCAAAGCTCTCGGACATCACGACGCGGCGGTCGACAGAGCGGTACGTCGAGGCGATGCGGTTGCCCCCATTGACGGCCGAGCCGATGACCGTGAAGTTCAGCCGCTCGTCGCTGCCGATGCGGCGGTAGAGGACGTTGCCGGCATGCGGGGCGAGGTAGGCTGATGTCCTCGGCTGGGCCGCCGTGGCACGGTGGTCATTCAGCACGCGCTGACCCGTGTTGCGGTCGTGATAAACCTCGACGACGGTGACGGCGCCGCCCACCAGCAAGACCCAGTTGGTCGCCAGGCTCGACCTCGGGGCGAGTCGTCGCAGGACGGCGCCGCCTTCCAACTCGTCGATGAAGCGCTCGATTACGGCGGCACCGCCGCCAAGCTCGGCAAGGCGGTGGGCGATGATTTCCGCGAGGGCAAGGTCACCTTGCCGGGATCCTCGGCTTCCTGCGCGGCGAGCCCGAGGAGCGCGCCTTCTGGAAGCGGGTCGTGGAGAAGCTCGAGCAGACCGACGATGATCTGCAGCAGGCGCTGGCGCTGCTACAGAAGCACAACGCGCTGGCCGATACGCTGGACCGCGCGCGACACTACGGGGCGATGGCGCGGGACGCGCTGGGCTTGTTCGCGGATAGTCCGGTGAAGCGGGCGATGTTGGAGGCGATCGACTTTGCGATCGAGCGGGCGCATTGACCGTACGTCACGCGGCGTGGCTGGGGCTAGCGGTGACGCTGATGGTGACACCGGGCATGGCACAGACGCGCGAAGAGAACTGGAAGCGCTGCGAGGACAACAATCCTGCGGTGCGCATCCCCGGCTGCACCGCGGTGATCGAGGCCGGCGGCGAGACTGACGTGCGGCTGGCGGTGGCCTTCACCAACCGCGGCGTCGGCTACGCAAGGCAGCGCGACCACGATCGCGCGATCGAGGACTACGATCAGGCGATCCGCCGCGATCCGTCGCTAGGCCGCGCCTTCGTCAATCGCGGCATCGCCTTCAACGCCAAGGGTCAGCCTGATCGCGCGATCCGGGACTACGACCAGGCGATCAAGCTGAACCCGGCCCACGCCAACGCCTACTACAACCGAGCCGTGGCCTATGTCGCCCTGGGCCAGCGCGATCGCGCGATTCAGGACTACGACCAGGCGATCAGGCTGAATCCGTCCGACGACTTCGCGCTCAACAACCGCGGCTATCTCTACTACGCCAAGGGCCAGGTCGACCGCGCGATCCAGGATTACGACCAGGCGATCAAGGTGAATCCGGCCTTCGTCCCCGCGCTCGACAATCGCGGGCTGGCACACTACAGCGCCGGCCGCTTCGACGCCGCCATCGCCGACTACGACGCCGCGCTGCGCCTCGATCCGCGCAACGCCTTGTCGCTGTATGGCCGCGGGCTGGCGCGTCAGCGCAAGGGCGACGCGGCCGGCGCCGCCACCGACATCGCCGCGGCGAAGGCGATCCGCGCAGGCATCGCCGAGGAATTCGCCAAGCACGGCGTGCGGTAGAGCGAAGCAGCGCTCATCGCGGCGCGGAGTCCACCGGGACACGCCGGGCCCGGGCATCCGGCTGACGGTCGAGCGCGATCGCGATGTGGTATCGGAGCCCTTGTGGTCGCCGACAACAGCACCCCGATCAAAAACGCATACCGCGCCAGATTGGCTCCTTGTCCTTGCGAGGTTCATGGTCCGGATGCACCTTGACCACTTCGTCGTGCAACCGGTCAATCAAGACGTCGGATAGCTTGGCTCTTTTCAGGTCCGCGATCGTCCCTGCGTACCACTGTCCCAGGTTCGGGATCCGCACGACGTCGCCTATCGGGCTCACGACATACAGCCGCCCTTCCCACCGTCCGAAGCGAACGGGATCGTGGTGGTAGTACTGAAGGTCTCGAGACGCCAGGACATGGACACCCGAAACTCGGGCGACGGACTTCGTGAAGCTCGGCGTCGAAGCGATGTCCGCTTCTTCGGGTCCCACCGAGTTTCCTATCGTCGGTCTCAGATGCTCGCCCGGCGAGCAGGCGTAGAGCGAGAGCAGAGCATCCCTGGCGAAGATGCCGGTCAGCGTGCTGAAGAGGTGGACGTTCCTGTCGGAGAACTCTTCCTTGCCAATCTGCACTTCCCCCGGAGCCCCGTGCCCGAAAAGCCGGAGAAGACCGATGGGGCGCGCAGAAGCCCACGCCCGTATCGTGGCCAACGTGGCGATGACCGGGAACAGTTGGTTAACCGTTAGGAGCAGGTCGGCGGTGGTCTTCTTCGGCACGGTGAGCCCGAGCCGAAGATCGTAAACGTCGACGGTGTATCCCATCTTGACCGCGGGGAAAGACGTTGTGGTCATGGCGGTGCCAACATCTCGTTGCGTTCACTCGGTAGCCAACACGACCTTTCAGCCTGCCGTCGATAACTCCGCCTAATCCATCCTCGCCGGCGAGGAGAACGGGCGTGTGGCGTCGACGACGAACATGACGAGCTGGTCGAGGTCGGTCGTGCCGGCGCTGAAGACCTCCATCGGCATGTCGGCGCCGTGCCCGTTCATCGCGGTGCCGGCGTCGGCATGGACAACGCCATGCGGCGTCTTCTGCCCGAGCCTTCCCTTCAGCACGTAGAAGGCCTCCGATCCCGGATGCGAATGCGGCGGTGTGCGCGCGCCCGGCGGCCCGCTGGCGTGGTTGATGCGCAGGAGGTACTCCGGCGCCTGGATGATGGGTACCGGCCCGATCTCGGCGATCTTCGTGGCGCCCGGCGTGGCACCGTTCTTGGCGCCGAGCGTGAACAGCCAGACCTTTCCGGAGATCTCCGCCGCAAGCGCCGTTGGACCCGCGGCGGCCTGTGCCTGGGCGAGAGTGGTGAAGGTCTCGATCCGCCAGAACAGCGGGCCATCAGGCAGTTCCTTGAGCTTCTTCTCGACCACCGGCTTTACCGAAAGCGGCGGTGGTTGTTGCGCCATCGACGGCACGGTCGAGAGGGCACCCAGCGCACAGATGAACAACGCGACCATGATCTTCATGCCCGTCCTCCTCACGTAACGCCGTCGAGGTTCGCACGGACGGGGCGGCGCGGCCTTGCGGGCCCCTCACCTTTGCCTCCATTTTTCCTCAAGACGGGGCCATGCTAACGTGGTGGTCGCGTCGCTCGCGGCAAGCGGAGCGGGATTTGCGTTACCTTTTCGAAGACTGTGCGCTCGACATGGAGCTGCGCGAGCTGCGGCGCGGTCCACTGTTGGTCGCCGTCGAGCCGCAGGTCTTCGACCTGCTCGCTCACCTGATCCGCCATCGCGAGCGCATCGTCAGCAAGGACGATCTCATGGCGACGATCTGGCAGGGCCGGATCGTTTCGGAATCCGCCCTGTTCAACCGCGTCAACGCCGCGCGCAAGGCGATCGGCGACAGCGGTGAGCGACAGCGGCTGATCAAGACACTGCCGCGCAAAGGCCTGCGCTTCGTCGGCGAGGTGCACGAGGAGGCGATCGACGCGCTGCCGCTGCCGGACCGTCCGTCGATCGCCGTGCTGCCCTTCGCGAACGCGAGCGGAGATCCGGGCGAGGAGTATTTCGCCGACGGCATCTCGGAGGATCTCGTCACCGGCCTGGCGCGCATCCGCTGGCTGTTCGTGATCGCCCGCAATTCGGCCTTCGCCTACAAGCACCGCGCCACCGATGTGAAGCGGATCTCGCGCGAGCTCGGCGTGCGCTACGTGCTGGAAGGCAGCGTGCGGCGCGCCGGCGACAGGTTGCGCATCACCGCCCAGCTGATCGACGGCGCGACGGGCGGCCACCACTGGGCCGAGCGTTACGACCGCGAGCTCGGCGACATGTTCGCCATGCAGGACGACATCACGCGCAGTGTCGCCGCCGCCATCGAGCCCCGGCTGCTCGCCGCCGAAGGCGTACGCGCGATGGCGCGCTCGCAGGAGCATCTCGGGGCGTGGGATCTGGTCGCCCGGGCGCAGACCCATTTCTGGCGCCTGACGCGCGCCGACTACGAGGCCGCGGTGAAGCCGCTGCAGCAGGCCGTGCGCTTCTACCCCGACTACGCGCCGGCGCATGGGCGGCTCGGCTTCTGCCTGGTGTTCGCGGCGCACATGGGCTGGATCGCTGCCGCCCAGGGAATGCGGCCCGGTCACAGGCACGCGACACGGGCGATCGCGCTCGACGATTGCGATCCGTGGGGACATATCGCGCTCGCCTACTGGGCGATGATGGAACGGCGCACCGAGGAGTCGCTCCAGGCGTTCAAGCAGGCGGTGACACTCAATCCGAGCTCGGCCGCCGCCCACTCCCATCTCAGCCGGGGCTACGCCTTCGCCGGACGCGATCGCGAGGCGATCGAGCACGGCAAGGAAGCGATCAGGCTCAGCCCGCTCGATCCGGAGATGGCGCTGTTCCTGGGCGCCATCGCGGTCGCCCACTACACGGCGGGACGCCATGCCGAGGCCGCGCACTATACCGCCGAAGCCTTGCGCCTGCGCCCGGGATTCCAGGGCGCCCAGAGGCTGCACTGCGCGAGCCTCGCCCAGGCAGGGCGGCTCGAGGAGGCCCGTGCATACTTGGCGGTCGTGCGCCGCGACCAGCCGAATTTGTCGATCGAGTGGGTCCGCGCCAACGTGCCCTACCAGACGCAGGCGCTGATGGATCGGTTCGTCGACGGGCTGCGCAAGGCCGGGCTTAGCTAGCGACAGCGCGAGTCACCCCCGATGCCGCCCGCGGGCCGAGCGCGTGGCGGTGGACGACGATTTCCGTGATGGCACGATGACCTTGCCATCGCCTTCCTGCGCGGCCAGCCCGAGGACTCGTCACACACCGAGGCGGTCGCGGACGCGGGCCATGACGAACCAGCAGAACAGCGCCCAGGTCGCGCCGACCGCCCAGCCGGCGACGACGTCGCTCGGCCAATGGACGCCGAGATAGACGCGCGATAGTCCGACGATCATGGTGATGAGAAGGGCGCAGATGATGATAAGCCAGCGAACCCGGGATCGGATCTGGGTGCTGGCGAGAAGAATCGCGAGCGTCAGGTAGATCACCGCCGAGTTCGCGCTGTGCCCGCTCGGGAAGCTCATGGTGGTTTCTTTGACGAGATGGGCCACGAGGTCCGGGCGAGGGCGGGCAAAGCTCATCTTGAGAAAGACGTTCAGCAACGCGCCGCCGGCGACGGACGCGACGAGGACGAGCGCGACCAGCCGCCGCCGGATCGCCAGGAGATAGCTCACCGCGAGCACGACGATCAGCGTCAGCACGCTCGTGCTCCCGAGCGCGGTCATGTCGATCATGACATGCTGCAACCAGGCGGGCCCGATCGGTTGCGCCAGATCGTCTGGACGACGCAATGCGAGCAGGAGGATCCTGTCGAGGGCTAGTTGTTCGCCTTCCGCCCGTTCGGACGCGAAGCGCATGGCGAGGAAGAGAACGATCGCAAGGGAAGCGAACGCGGCGACCGGCCTGCCTTCCCTGGAGATCAGCCATCGCCACGAAAAGCGGCCGGTCGGGATGTTCGAGGGTTTCAATCGGTTGCTCATGGTTGAACGGCGGGTCGAGTTTACGACAAAGCGCGGGCCGATGCGATTGAGGGCGACGAAATCGTGCTTGCTCTCATCGTCTCGCCCGGCCCTACAGCGGCCGCGATAGTCGAGGTCGGCTCGATCGATCTGGCCCGAAACGCGTGGAGCCGGTCTTGTTGTAACAACGCAAAAACGCAAGCCTGACACCGGGATTCAAAGCCTGACACCGGGATTCGGCATCCGGTGTCAGGCTTGCGTTTTTGCATTGTTTCAAAAATTTGGTGTCAGGCTTGCGTTGTTGCGTTGTTTCAGATTCCGTCTGGGCAAGCGCAATCTCCGCTGCTTAGCAAAACGCAATCGGGCAAGATTGACGCCGTCACGTTTGTCGGGGCCAACTCTCACTAACTCGCACCAGCCTGGGCGCCACCGGCGATCGCTTGCGATGGGGTGAGGCCGAAGGACGTGCGGAAGGTTCGGCTCAGGTGCGCGGTGTCGGCGAAGCCCGCGTCCATGGCGGCTGTCCGCACCAGTTCGCCGGCGGCTATCTGGCGCGCGGCGTGCTGGAGCGCCGACCATTGCTTGAATCGACGAAAAGTCAGGCCAGTCGCCGCCTTGAATATCCTGAGTGCGCCGGTTCGCTCCATCTTCAGGCGATGCGCCAACTCGAACTGAGACAATCGCAGCATCGGTTCAGCCACGATCGACTCGATCACGACACTGAGCTGCCGCGGAATTGGGAGCGCTCCTGACGTCAGTCGATCGCGCAGCTCTGTTTGGGCGTCGGCTTCCTGGAAGAGGGCGTCGACCGCGATGTCCGCAAGCGGCCCCCGCAGCCGTTGCGCACACGGGAAATCACCCGACCAGGTCAAGCCGTCCAGATAGATAACGTTGATGCCGCCATCCGCGCAGATGACCTTGTGCTCGACGCCGGGCCGGATGAACAGAACATCGCCAGTAACCTGCTCGCCGGCGCTGATGACCGAAACGGACCCTCGCCGCCCAGCGATGACGCAGGGCGCCGGATTGCAATGGAGGGCGAGGTGCCCGACATCCACCGAGAACACAGATGCGGGCAACTGAAGGCCGGCGCTCGACATCGGCGAACTGTCATCCGCACGTTTGTTCAACGCAAGCGCGATCACCGCAGCGTATCTCTCGGGAGAAAGGCGCATAGGGAGGACAAGGCCATGGAGGAGCGAAGCCAGCGGGCGATTTCATCGAGAAACAAGGAAAGCTATCTGAAGGCAAAAGCCGCCTTCAATCAGAAGGATATGGCCGCCTGCATGCGCTACTACGCGCCCGACCATCAAATGCGGTCGCTCGATGTCGGGCCGGGACGCCAGCATATCGAGCGGTTCCTGTCGTCCATGCATGAGAGCTGGCCGGATCTCGTAATCGTCGTCGAGCATGCCGTCGCGGAGGATGACTGGGTCGTGGGGCGATGCACGACGACAGCGACGCACGCCAAAACGGTGATGGGAGCCGCACCCACCAACCGGAAGGTTCAAGCGGCATTCTGGGACATGCATCGCTTCGATGCGGAGGGCCGCATCGTTGAGACCTGGAACCTGCTGGACAGCCTCGCCCTCATGCAACAACTGGGGCTCGTTCCGACGCAGCCGAAGTAGGTCAGTGTCGGGCTTGGTCTATTGCGGCGTCCTGGCTTGGGCCTGACGCGCATGGTCTCGGGTGCTTGCAAACCAACAGAAGCGCAGACATGACGCTGTCATGACGACCAGGTGATCAACCAAGGCGTCATCGCCGGGCTCGCCACGCGCGGGGCGGAGGCGAGCGAAGCGGCGCTCACCGCGCTCCGGAGTCCGCCAAGATCCGCCGGGCCCAGGCCTCCAGCGAACGATCGAGCGTGATCGCGATGTTGAACGGCAGCGTGGCGTCCTCGGGCTCCGCCACCATCATGCCGAACGCGGCGGCCTTGCCCGTTTCATAGCTGACCAGCATCCCGCCGGAGGCGCCGTTCAACGTGCTGGTCGACACGGCGAGCAGGTTGGCGCCGCCGGCCTCAGGAAGGCGCCGCAGCACCTTGCCGTAGCTGACGAGCTTGTCGAAGCGCACCGCCCGGCGATTCAGGCGTTGGTAGGCGTGCAGGCTGATCGACCCCTCGCCCAGCGCGATCAGCCTGTCTATGTCGGCCGGCGCCAGCGTCCTCACGGGCGTGCCCAGCGCCCCGGCGCAAACGGCCTCGCTCAGGATCACCAGCGCGGCGTCGTTCTCCCAGCGGATGGACCCCGGGCGGTAGAGATGCACCGCCTTGATATCGTAGGAACGGCCGCAGCTATCCAGGAAGACGCGCAGCTTCGAGAAATCCGGTCCGCCGTCGGCGCTGGTCCTCAGCTCCCGTCGCCATTCCACACCGTTCGAGAAGATGTGCGCGGCGGAGAGAAGGCTCGACGGCGAGTAGGCGACAAAGGCACTGCCGACGAAGGCGGTGGCAGAGCGTGACAGATGAACGTAACCCGATGCCCGCCCGTCGCGGATCTCCGCACCCTGCGGCGCTGCCCGGTCATCGTGCTCCCGCAACAGCCGCACATCGACGGGGCTGGCGCCGACGGGGATCGATCCCACGGCGGCGCACCCCAGGGCCGTGAGCGATGCCAACACGGCGATGAGCCGGGCCAGACGCGGCAGAGCGGGACGTTCCATGGGAGAACCATAGTCGCAACCGCGGTGCGCCGTCAGCCGCGACCGCTGTCGAGAGACCCCACCAGGCTCTTCGCCGCCGATGAGATCCAGAACGATTGGCGGTCGTTTCCCCTAAAGAACCCCTGTATTCCCGCTTTTGCGCAGCGCCTTCATGAGCGCTTCGTCCTCGTAGCGCTTGCGGCTCAAGGCGAGGGCGAAGTCCGGCAGCGTCTCGCCACAGACCCACTTGGCGATCAGCGCGCCGGTCGCGCACGAAGCCATGGTGCCGAAACCCGACAGCGCGCCGGCGACGAAGGCGCCTGGCGTCCGCATCGGTCCGATCAACGGCCAGTTTTCCCGGGTCATCGTGTAGTAGCCGCCGTAGTGCGACAGACGAGACGGCAGGTGACCGTAGTATGCCTTGAGACCGGGATTGAGTCGGCTGGCGCCGCGCAGGACGATTTCCGGGAAGCTCTCAAGGCACGGCAGGGCATCGCTTGGCTCTGACGGTGTCGTGTTGAACGCCCAGCCGAGCTTGAGCCATGTGCCGTGCTCGCCGCCTTGGGGCCGGCAGTGAACGCCACCAGGCATCGGCCGCGTCAGCCAACCCATATCGGGATCGTCCGCGAGCAGCGCGCGTTCCTGATCGGTCCAGTCGATGGGCTGAGGATCGAGATCGATCGAGAACGGCATGTGCCTGGCGATGACGGCCCTGGTGTCCTCGAACGCGATCTTCTGCTGGAAGACGGTTGACACCGGCAGGCTCTCGCCGAGGAGTCCGCCGACCTGACCGACATACGGGCCTGCCGCATTCACCAGAACATCCGCCGAGACAGACACGACCGCGCCCTCGCTCTGGATCGTGAGGGAAAAGTGGCTATCTCGGACCACCTCGACGACGCGGCCCGGTACGACGAGCCCACCCCTTTCCCGCAATGCCCGCGTCATGAGGCTGCCCATCTGCTGGCCGCTGATGTCGCCGGCGCGGCGGATGTGCAGGATGGTGGCGATGTCCTTGGCGAAGGTTGGGAAGTGGGCATCGATCGCGGCTCGATCCTGGATGACGTCGACGCCATCGGGCGCGGTTTGCCAATCGGCTGACAGCGCCGGCCGGTATCCCGCGCTCGAGCCTTTTCCGTGAAACCGAATCTTGTCGATGCCGTCGGCGCCATAGCCATCATGGAGCTGGCGCAGAAGACCGTCGGGATTGGCTTCTCGCGTCGCCAGCGCATAGCCGCGCCGGGTCATGTGCAGCTCGTTGTTGCTGTCCCGGGCGATCCGCTCCATCAGATCGATGCTGTAGTCGGTGAAGGCGGTCATCACCGTGTGCGGCCACCAATTGCGATAGTTCTCACCCGACGCGGCCGACGTGAGGCTCATGGGCGCCAGCGGATCGATGATGATGACCTTGGGCGAGCGTCTGGACTGCGCGAGGTAATAGGCGCAGGCAAGGCCGACGATCCCCGCCCCGATGATCGCGACGTCAGCCGTTTGAGTCTTCATGACCGGACGCTCCCGTCGTCCCGAGCGCAGCGAAGGACCTTGCGGCGGCACGAAAGCACGCCGCGCACGCCCGCGATACCGCGAGCTCCTTCGCTGCGCTCAGAACGACGAGATTGCAGGGCGGCGTTTCGCAGATCATCTACCGGTCGGAAGCGTGAGACTACTTCACGTAATCCTCCGAGTAGATGCCGTAAAACGCTTCTTCTTCGAACTGAAACCCCACGTCGGCGTTGTACCACCACACCTGGTGGGCGCTGTCCCAGACATTTGCGTTCGGCTGCGCGTGGTGCTGTCCAACGGGGCTTCCGATCCAATCCGCCCAGTGCACCATTTCATGCAGGATGCTGGCCTTCATGAACAGGTCCCAATTGTCACCGAGCTGATCACGGTCTTTGGCGATCTTGTTGAACTTGCGACACCATTTTCGGCCGATGAGCACCTTGTTGAGGTGCCGCTTGCGTATCTCGCCGCGATACTGGCCCAAGTCATCCATGATCGCCGCGTCGATCGTTGGCGGCAATCCATTGAAGTGCAGCGCCTGCGCCGCCAGATGCTCGTGGCCGGTAAATTGTCCCCATTTCACGAAAGCCTGCCGAATCCTTCGGTTGGCCGGATCGTCCCAGATGCGCGGAATCTCCTCCTTGATCCAATCGAAGAGCCGGGGGAATTCCAGCCTGATCGTGTGATCTATTTTCATGCGCTGACCCACCCATGGTTAGGGGTGTCGTTGTCGGGCACGGCATCGACGAACAGGCGCGGCTTCGGCTCGACGCTCCGCCATCGCGACTACGGCGTGGCTTTATCGCATCAGTTCGTCACTCGGCGTCGCACTATCGATGCTTGCCAACACGCGGAAATTGCGTGGACGAAATCGTTACGATAGCGCGATTGCCACAGAGCAAATTTGCGACCGGCCCCTCGCGCCGTCAAGAAGGAACCGCGCAGGGCAATCGATCGTGCAATATCTCCGATGGCTACATTGCGCCCGCCCTTTTTGTCGCTATGCTGCCGGCGACAAGAAGAACGAAAAGAACGCAGGGAGAGCGCGCGGGATGCGCCAAGGCCGGCTTGTCGCGACAGGCGTGATGCTGCTGTTCTGCCTGGTCGCGGCTTGGCAGTCCTGGCTGCTGCCGCTCACCGACCGTCTCGGGCCGGGGCCGGGCTTCTTCCCGTTCTGGATGGCGCTGATTGGTATCGCGCTGGCGATCGGCCTGCTGATCGTCACCGTGGCCCAGCCCGCCGCCGCGCCGGCCGAGGCCGCCGATGGCGAGGACGCGGACCACATCCTGCCGCACGGCCCGGGTGCGCGCCGCTGGTTCGCCATCGTCGTGCTGCTCGCCGCCGCCGCCGCCGCCATGGAACTCCTGGGCTTCCGCATCACCATGCTGGTGTTCAACACCGCGCTCGCCATTGCGCTCGGCGAGCGGCGCTGGTGGCTGATCGCGCTGTTCGCGGTGCTGGGCAGTTTCGGCGTGTTCTACCTGTTCACCACCTGGCTCGACGTGCTGCTGCCCGTCGGCCGGTTCGGGATCTAGCGCATGGGCCTCAACACCGCCGTCGCGTGCACTCCTACCTTCCCCCGCTGGCGGGGGAAGGTGGCAGCGCGAAGCGCTGACGGATGGGGGTGGCTCTCGAGGCCAGACGCGCTCTCTGAAGAACATCTCCTTCGTCTTCGACAGCCACCCCCATCCGGCGCTACGCGCCACCTTCCCCCGCCAGCGGGGGAAGGTAAAACGAGCTAGCGATGGAAGCCCTCGGCCATCTGATGTCCGGCTTCGCGGCCGCGCTCAGCATTAACTATCTGCTCTACGCCACCGCCGGCTGCATCCTGGGTACGCTGATCGGCGTGCTGCCGGGGCTGGGGCCGGCGGCCGGCACGGCGATCCTGATCCCGATCACCTTCAACCTCGATCCGACCGGCGCCATCATCATGCTGGCGGCGATCTACTACGGCGCGATGTATGGCGGCACCATCACCTCGGTGCTGATCAACGTGCCGGGCGAGGCGGCCTCGGTGGTGACCTGCATCGACGGTTACCAGATGGCCAAGCAGGGCCGCGCCGGATCGGCGCTGGCGATCGCCGCCATCGGCTCCTTCGTCGGCGGCATCGTCGCCACCGTGCTGCTGGTGCTGGTCGCCGCCCCGCTCGCCACCCTCGCATTGAAATTCGGTCCGGCGGAGTTCTTCGCCCTGATGGTGGCCGGCCTCTGCCTGGTGATCGGATTGGCCGGCAACAACATGTGGGCGGCGCTGCTGATGACCATCATCGGCCTGCTGATCGCCATGGTCGGCCTCGATCCGGTGCGCGGCGCGCCGCGCTTCACATACGGGATCGATCCGCTACTCGACGGCGTGGGCTTCGTGCCGATCGTCATGGGCCTGTTCGGCGTCGCCGAATTGCTGATCGCGGCCGAGAAGCGCCAGGCGCGCATGATCCAGGCCGACCTGCAGAACTGGAACCTCAGCAAGGACGAGTGGCGCCGATCACGCGGCGCGATCGCGCGCGGCACCGGCATCGGCTTCGTGCTCGGCCTGATCCCCGGCGTCGGCTCGATCGTGCCGACCTTCATGGCCTATGTGCTGGAGAAGCGCGTCTCGAAGAACCCGGAGCGCTTCGGCAAGGGCGCGGTCGAGGGCGTGGCGGCGGCCGAGACGGCCAACAATTCCTACGCCAACGGCGCCATGGTGCCGCTGCTGTCGCTCGGCATCCCGAGCTCGCCGACCATCGCCGTGCTGATGGGCGCCTTCATCATCCACGGCCTGCAGCCCGGGCCCTTCCTGTTCAAGGAGCGGCCCGACCTGGTGTGGACGGTGATCGCCAGCTTCTTCGTCGGCAACGTGCTGCTGCTGATCCTCAACCTGCCGCTGGTCGGGCTGTGGGCGCGGCTGCTGAAGATCCCGTTCGGCTATCTCTGCGCCGGCGTGCTGATCTTCTGCGTCATCGGCTCCTACAGCCTGAAGCAGACCATGTTCGACGTCTGGGTCATGCTGGGCTTCGGTATCGTCGGCTACATCCTGCGCAAGCTCGACTTCCCGCTGGCGCCGGCGATCCTGGCGCTGATCCTCGGGCCGATGATGGAGAAATCATTGCGCACGACATTGGAGATGTCGGGCGGCAGCTTCGCCTTCTTCTTCGAGCGCCCGGTGGCGCTGGCGTTGCTGGCGATTCCGCTGCTCGTGCTGGCCACGATGTTGCTGCGCCCGCGCGCCTTCTCCAAGCTGAGGGAGTCGGATATCGAGTGAGGCTCAATCTCCCTCTCCGCGCAAGCGGGGAGAGGGAACCAGATCAACAGGAGGAAACACCATGATCATCCGTCGTCGCACATTGCTCGCGGCATCCGCCGCCACCGCCATCGCCAGCCCCGCGATCGCCCAGAGCAAGTTCCCGAGCCGCGGGCTGCAGCTCGTCGTCGCCTTCGCCGCCGGCGGCAGCACCGATGTCGGCGCTCGGCTGCTCGCCGCCGCGGCCGAGAAGGAGCTCGGCCAGACCGTCACCGTGGTCAACAAGGCGGGCGCCGGCGGCCAGCTGGGCTTCACCGAGATCGCCCGCGCGCGGCCCGACGGCTACACCTTGGGCTTCATCAACCTGCCGGCGGTCAACACCATCGTGCTCGATCCCGAGCGCAAGGCTGTCTTCAATATGGACAGCTTCATACCGGTCGCCAATCAGGTGCTCGACCCCGGCCTGATCTGGGTCAAGGGCGACAGCCCGTTCAAGACGATGAAGGACCTGGTCGACGCGGCCAAGAAGGCGCCGAACACCGTGCGGGCGTGCACGACCGGTATCCTGAGCGACGATCACCTCGCCATCCTGATGACGCACGAGGCGGCGGGTGTCGAGTTCCGCATCGTGCATTTCGACTCAGGCGTGCAGCAGCTCGCCGGCGTCATGGGCGGCCATGTCGACGTCGCGTTCGATAACGTGGGAAGCGTGGTCAAGCGCGTGCAATCGGGCGAGGTGCGCGGGCTCGCCGTCACCGACGACGTGCGCTCGCCTTTCCTACCCGACGTGCCGACCACCAAGGAGCTCGGCTATCCGACCATCGTCTCCAGCTCGACGCGCGGCGTCGCTGTCCCGAAGGGCACGCCGGCCGACGTGGTCAAGGTGCTCGAAGGCGCGCTGCTCAAGGCGATCAATAGCCCCGACATGAAGAGCAAGATGGACGCCGCCGGCCTGGCGCTCAAGCCGATGGTGGGCGCGGAGTACGCCAAATACTACGCCGACCTGCACAAGCAGGCGACCAAGTACACCGAGTGGGCGCTGAAGATGCGGTAGCCGCACCAACTACCTTCCCCCGGAGGGGGAAGGTGCCCGAAGGGCGGATGGGGGATGCCGAAGACGGACACCGAACGCGTTGAGACATCCCCCATCCGTCAGCGCTTCGCGCTGCCACCTTCCCCCTCCGGGGGAAGGTAGAAACACAGCATAGGATCTCCACACCATGAAAGCCGCTTACATCACCCAGTTCGGTGGACCCGAGGTCCTGACCTACGGCGACCTGCCCGATCCGGTGGCTGCGCCCGGCCAGATCGTCGTCGACGCTGTCGCCGCCAGCATCAATGGCGCCGACTCCAAGGTCTGCGCCGGCGAGTATCCGGGCAGCCCGAAATTCCCGCTGGTGCTGGGCCGCGATTTCTCCGGCGTGGTCGCCGCGCTGGGCGATGGCGTGCACGATCTGCGCGTCGGCGACGAGGTGTTCGGCGTGCTGGAGACCGGCCGCGATGGCACCTACTGCGAGAAGATCGCCATCGGCGGCGCCATCGTCGCGCAGAAGCCGGCCGACATGACGCATGTCGACGCCGCGGCGCTGGCGCTCACCGGGCTGACCGCGTTGTGCACGGTCGAGGACACGCTGAAGCTCAAGGCCGGCGAGACCATCCTGATCCAGGGCGGCGCGGGCGGCGTCGCCAGCTTCGCCATTCAGCTCGCCAAGCATCTCGGCGCGCGCGTGATCACCACGGCGAGCGCGGCCAACCGCGACTACCTGCGCGGGCTCGGCGCCGACGAGGTCATCGACTACAACACGACGGACTTCACGCAGGCGGTGAAGAACTGCGACGCGGTGTTCGACACGGTCGGCGGCGATGTCGCGACGCGCTCCTACACCGTGCTCAAGCCCGGTGGACGCGCCGCCTTCATCGCCTCAGGCGCCAAGGCCCCGCCATCCGATCGCACCGACGTCACCGGGCTGCGCCCGGCCGTCGGCCGCGACCGCCCGCATCTCGAGCGCATCGTCGAGCTGCGCCGGCTGGGCGCCATCCGCGCGCCGGTGGTCACGCTCTACGATCTGGCCAGGGCCTCGGAAGCGCTGAAGGTCAGCGCCGCGCGTCACCTCAAGGGCAAGCTGGTGCTCAAGGTGCGCTGAGACCGTACGCGATCAGCGCCAGCGCGATCGTGTAGAGCGCCCAGCCGGGATGGCGGCCGCGCGTGCCCCATAGATTGCCGACGGCGGCGTAGAGATAGGAGCTGCCGACCAGCAGGCCGGTCACAAGCCGCGCCTGCGGCTCGAGGGCATATGCCGCGGCGAGCAAGGCCAACCCGCCAACGAACCAGTTGAATGTGCTGAATTGGAGTAGCGCCGGCACGATTCGTTTGATCGGGCCGCGCAATGGCCCGCCCGCCGCCGCCAGCGGCTCGACCATCAGGCGCTGAGTCAGGACGCCGTGGATGATCGCCACCGCGCCGCCGATGAGTCCCGCCGCCGCCAACGCCGTGTTTCGCCAGTCCATGACCATACACCTCTGTATGGAACATGCGATGCGCCGCTTGGCTTGTCAATACACATGTGTATGGTAAGTGGATGACCGATCGCCTGAGCAAAGCCGACTGGATCGCCCACGGCCTGAAGACGCTGGCGCGCGACGGCGCCAATGCGCTGAAGGTGGGACCGATGGCGAGCGCGCTGAAGGTCTCGCGCGGCAGCTTCTACTGGCACTTCCGGGATATCGCCGACTTCCGGGATCAGCTGCTGCAAAGCTGGCAGGAGCACTCGACCGACCAGGTGATCCAGTCGCTCGACGCCCGCAAGGGCGAGCCCGGCTTGCTACACGAGCTGATGCGCAGCGCTTTCACCAGCGGCCGCCGGCTCGACCGCGCCGTGCGCTCCTGGGCCGCCGAGGACCGCGCCGTCGCCGCCGTTGTGGCGTCAGTCGACACAAAACGCGTCTCGCGAATCGCGGCACTGCTGGTCGAGGCCGGCGTCGCGGCGGATCACGCGACGCATCGCGCGGCATTCCTCTACTGGGCCTATCTCGGCCAGGCCGCCGTTATGGACCGTCGCTACGCCACCCTGCCTTCCGACGCGTTGGATCGCATCAGCGCGCTGTTCGAGGCTTGAGACCTCACAGACCCAGCCGATAGAACCGCGACGCCGTGCCGTGGAACAGGTCGGCCTTCTCGCTGGCGCTGGCGCCCTGCGCCAGGCGTTTGCAGGCGTTCCAGAATACGCCGTAGCTGCAAGAGCCTTTGTCGACCGGGAAGTTGCTCTCGAACATCGCGCGGTTGGCGCCGAAGGCCTCGATGCAGGCCTCGACATAGGGCCGCCACGCCGCCGCGAGCTGTTCCGAGCTGGGCGGCAGCGCGCCCTGGTGGAAGTCGAAGCCGAACATCTTCATGCCCATGCCGCCCAGTTTCACGTGCACGTTGGGACACGACGCCAACGCGCGGATCTTCGCTCGCCAGTCGGCGAAGACGGCGTCGCGCTGGCCGGCGTAGCGGCCCAACCCGATCGCGCCGCCGACATGGTTGAGCACGATGGGCGTCTGCGGGAAGGCGCGCGCCAGGTCGAGCAGATCGCCGAGCTGCGGGTGGTACATGAAGGCGTCAAAGCTCAGCCCGAGCGGCGCTAGTTGCGCGAAGCCTTCGCGTACCGTCTTGTCGAGCAGCCAGCCCTGCGGCCGGCCGACGACGGAGCCCCATTGCGATTGATCGAGATCGCTGGCGCTGATGAAGCGGATGCCGCGGAAGCGGCCGTTGCCCGCGGCGATCATCGCCTCCAGGACCGGTGCCACGCGCGCGCCAAGGGTTAGCTCGCCGTGGCCAACGATGCCGGCGCAGACGCGCGGCGCGCCGTAACCGCCGCTGGCGCACATCGCGGCGACGCCGTTGGCGAACTCGATCTCGCCCACCGGCCGCATCTCGACCGGCCCGCCGGCGCGATACATCGAGAGCCACTCGAGATAGACGGTGGCGACGACGTTATGGCCGCTGTCGATGTCGGCCAGGATGTCGCGCAGCAGATACGTGCCGCTCTCCGGCCGATCGATCAGGTGATGGTGCGGATCGATGATCGGCAGCTCAGCCTCGAGTGCCGACTCGCGCCGTTTGGCGAGCCAGTCCGGTCGCACGACCAGATGCGCGCTGATCGCACTCGACGGTGTCGTGGATGCCATCACGCCCTCCCCTTGCCGATGCCATAAAACGCCGCACAGGTGTCGCCCAGGATCAAATCCTTCTCGCGCGCGCTCAGGAACGGACAATAGCGCCTGATGTAGTCGAGCGACTGCTTGTAGGTGCAGAAGCGCTCGACATTGGGCATGTCGGAGCCCCAGACCAACCGATCGGCGCCGAGCTGGTCGCGCATGCTCTGGATCAACGCCTGCGCTTCCGGGTAGGGATAATCCCAGACGCCGCCATAGGTAATCGGAAACACGACCTCCAGCATCAGCGTCTCATGGCGGTAGAGACGCAGTAGCTCGTCGGGGAATTCGTAGCGGCCGCCTTTGGCGAAGTACGCGACCGGTGGACTCATCGCCAGATGCACGCGCAGGCCGGGATGGCGATCGAGCACGCGGCCGAACGCCGTGACGTGCGCCATGTAACCGGCCATGTCGTAGCTCGGGCCGGAGCTAAACTCGAGGCAGAGCACGATGCCGCGCCGCGCGAGCTTGTCCCAGAACGGCTCCATCTGTGGCGCGTCAAGCGGCCAGGGAAAGCCGTGCCGGCTCATCGAATCGACATTGAAGTAGAGGCCGCGCAGCTTCAGCACGTCGAAGGCGTGGTCGATCGCGGCAAGCTGGGCGGGCTGGCCGGCCATCGCGTCGTCGACATGCATCAGGCCGGTCATACGCTCCGGATACTGCCGCTCGGCGAAGGCGTTCATCTCGCTCATCGCGCCGTAGCCGCCGCCGGCCTGTAGCAGACAGTGATCGACGCCGGCATTCATCATCTGCGCCAGCATCAGCTCGGGCGGCGCCACCATCTCCTGCATGCCCACGGGCATGTACTGGACGCCGTAATCCTCGCCCTTATGCGTGAACTCGAGCTGGCCGAAGCGGCCGACGCGGAAATCGACGTCGGCGAGGCCGGACCAGCTTTCGTCGCCGACACGAAACAGCGCCTTGCTGTCGGCGCGCGCGCCATCGCGCAGCCGGAAGGTCGGCGCCACCGTGCGGGTGACGACGCGCTGCAGATAGCGCTTGTGGACCTCACGCGACTCGTGCCCGCAGGCGCCGATCCAATGCGCGAAGATATGAGCGTGGCAGTCGACGATCATGGCGCTCTCCCCGGCCGCGCTTCACAACGCGCAGGTGCGGAAGCCGGCGAGGACGTCGTTGCGGTCCGGCGTGAAGAAGTTGCGATAGGCCGGGCGCGCGATGCGCGCGCTGGTCGCCCAGCAGCCGCCGCGCAGCACCTTGCGCGTGCCGAACCAGGGCTGCGAGTAATCCTTGTAGGGATCGGCCGAGAAGCCGGCGAAGGGCAGGAAGTCCGACGCTGTCCATTCCCAGACATTGCCGATCATCTGGCGGCAGCCGAAGGCGCTGTCGCCGTCGCCGCAGGCCGCGACATCGACAGGGCCGTCGACGGCGAAGTCGAGGTTGGCGCGCGACGGCGCAGGTGGCGCATCGCCCCACGGCCAGCGGCGGCGTGTATCGGCGAGAGAGGCGCCGTCCGCCGTCGGCTCGCCGACCGCCGCCGCTTCCCATTCGACCTCGGTCGGCAGACGCCTGTTAGCCCAGCGGCACCACGCCTCGGCCTCGAACCAGCTCACGAACACGACGGGCGCGTGCGGCGCCAGTTCCTCGATCGCGCGGTAGCGGCGCGCGCTCCACACGCCATCACGCTTGGGCTGCCAGTAGACCGGCCGCTCGGCGTTGCGCCGTTCGCGCCACGCCCAGCCCGCCTCGCTCCAGAATTCGCGGGCGCGATAGCCGCCCGCCTCGATGAAGGCGGCGAACTCGGCGTTGGTGACCGGCGCGCGCGCGATCCTGAATGGCGCCACAACGGCGTCGTGCGCCCATTTCTCGTTGTCGAACACGAAGCCGTCGGCGGCGATCGAGCCCAGCCGCCACGTGCCGCCGGGCACCGCTATATCGCCGGGCAAGGCGCCCGCATTGGGCCGCACCGATCCAGCCAAGCCATCGGCCGGCGCATAGGACACCGTCTGGCGTGAGTAGGTCAGCGCCTCGACATGCATGTCCTCGTGCCGGATCGACAGCTCGTAAAAGTAGCGTGCGGCCTTGTCCGTCGCGCCGCCCAGCATGTCCTCCTGGCACGCCAGCACGTCCCGGAGGTAGCCGAAGGTACCGGCGCGATCGGGCAGGTCGAGTTGCCAGCGCGTGGCGTGCGGCACGTTGCTCGAATCCCACAAGCGGTCGCCGCGTTCGATCAGCGGCGCGCGGCCATGCGTCTGGCGCAAGGTCCAGTACTCGTGGAACCAGGCGACATGGCCAATCTCCCAGAGCACGGGATTGACGATGTCCAACCGAGGACCCATCAATTCCTGCGATGACAGATCCTCGGTCAGGCGCAGCAAGCGCTGACGGCTTTCGCGCAGTTCCGCCACGAGTTGGGCGGCGTTCGCGCCACTGGTCGGCCGTTCGATATCATCCATGAAGATCGTCCTTATCACACCCGAGGGCCCGACCAAACGCACGGGCAACAATGTCGCCGCTCGACGCTGGGCACGCATCCTGCGCCACCTCGGCCACCGCGTGCGCGTTGCGTACGACTACGATGGCCGACCCGCCGACCTGATGGTGGCGGTGCATGCCTGGCGCAGCGCCGCCGCCATCGCACGCTTCAAGGCGGCGTGCCCGACGCGGCCGGTGATCCTGCAGCTGAGCGGCACCGACATCTACGAGTATCTCCAATCCGACCACGACACGACGCTGCGCGCGATGGGCGCGTCGGACCGCCTAGTCGCCCTGAACGATCTCGTCTGGCGCGTGGTGCCCAAGCGACTGCGCGAGCGTCTAGTCGTTATCCACCAATCTGCAGAAACACCGCCGCGCCGGCGCCGCCCCAGCGCTCGCGCCGTCGTCGTATCGGTGATCGGCCATCTACGGGCGGTGAAGGACCCGCTGCGCGCCGCCGAAGCCGCGCGGCTGCTGCCCGAGGACAGCCGCGTGCGCATCGAGCAGGTCGGCCGCGCCTACACGCCACAATGGGCGGCGCGCGCCCGGGCCGAGATGGACGTGAACCCGCGTTACACCTGGCGCGACGACGTGCCGGCGGCGTCCGTGCGCGGCTTGCTGGCGCGCAGTCATGCCATGGTGATCTCCTCGCTGAGCGAAGGCGGCGCCAACGTGATCTCCGAGGCGGCGGTCACAGGCGCGCCGATCCTGGCCTCGCGCATGGACGGCAATGTCGGGCTGCTGGGCGCCGACTATCCCGGCTACTTCCCGGTCGGTGATACGCGCGCCCTGGCACGCCTGCTGCTGCGCGTGGAGCGCGAGCCGCGCTTCGTCGCGTCGCTCGAAAAGGCCCTGGCGCGTCGCGCGCCACTGTTCCGGCCTGACCGCGAAATCGCCGCCTGGCGCAGGCTATTGGCCGGATTGAAGCGCCGGCATTAGCTGCTATCGTTCGCCGGACCTCAGGGGGACCATCATATGACCTTGCCCGTGGCGACACTCGATCACGTGGTGATCAACGCACGCGACGACATGGATCGCGCCGCCGATATCTATCGGCGGATCGGCTTCACGCTCACCGAGCGCGGCTATCACTCGCTGGGCTCGATGAATCATCTGGCGATGTTCGGCACCGACTATCTCGAGCTGATCGCGATTCCCAAAGGCGCGACGTCGGGCCGGCTCGATCTGCTCGACTACGCGTACGGCCTCAACGGACTGGTGTTCGGCGCCGAGGACTCCGCGGCGACCTACGCGGCGCTGGTCAAAGCCGGCGTGCCAGTCGATCCGCCGGTCGAGTTCACGCGGCCGGTGAAGTACAGCGGCGGCCAAGGCGACGCGCGCTTTCGCACCGTGCGCATGAAGGCCGGTGTCGTGCCCTACGGCCGCGTCTACTACTGCCACCACTTCACCCGCGAGTTGGTGTGGCGCGACGAGTGGCGGCATCACGCCAACGGCACGGTGGCCGTGGCGCGCGCGCTGATCGTCGAGCCCGATCCGGCCAAAGGCGCTAAGCTCTACGCCGACATGTTCGGGCCCGAGAACATCCGCGATATCAAGGGCGGCAAGAGCGTGGTGGTCGGCAACTCGCGCTTCGACATCGTCACCGAGGCGGCCTTGCGCGACGCGTTCGGCGACGCCGTGCCCGCCGCCGAGGGTCGGCCGGCCTACATGGCCGGGCTCACGCTGCGCACCCTCTCGTTGCGCAAGGCGGCTGACGCACTGAAAACCGGCGGCATCGAGTCCGTCACACGCGACGGCCGTATCGTCGTGCCGGCGCCCGCGGCGATGAACGCGGTCCTCGAGTTCGTCGAATGACGATGGGCGACCCGGCCATCCTCTGGGACAACCAGGGCGACGCGATCTCGCGCGCGGCCCTGGATGGCATCGCGCTGATCGACGCCGGCGGCAACGGTGCCGAGCGACAGTACACCTACGGCGACATCGTGCGGCTGAGCGGCGCCATCGCCGCCGGCCTGCTGGCGCGCGGCCACAAACGCGGCGAGCGCGTCGCGATCCTCTCGGCCAATCGCGCCGAATACCTCCTGACCTTCCTCGGCACCATGCAGGCCGGGCTCGTCTCGGTGCCGGTGAACTGGAAGCTGCCCGCCGAGACCGTCGCCTACATCGTCGGCGACTGCGACGCCAAGCTGGTGATTGGCGATGCCACACGCCTAAAGCTGGCGCCGGATTTGGTGCCGAAGATCGATGTCGACAGCGGCGCTTTCGCCGCGCTGCTGGCGCACGCGCCGATGAAGCCGCCGACGATGCGGCCGGAAGAGCCGGCGATGTTTCTCTACACATCAGGCTCGACCGGCAAGCCCAAGGGCGTGGTGCTGTCGCACTACTCTCATCTGTGGGCGATCAGCCGCCGCGTGCGCCGGCCAAGTCCGCTGGGCGCCCGCGCGCTGGTCGCGGCGCCGCTCTATCACATGAATGGCCTGGCGATGTGCCAGACGACGCTCAGTCACGGCGACACCATCGTGCTCCTGCCGCAGTTCACGACGCGCAGCTACATCGATGCCGCCGCCAAGCATCGCGTGGCGTTCCTCACCTCGGTGCCAACCATGATCGCGATGATGCTGCGCGAGAAGGAACTGCTCGCGCGCACCGATCTGTCTGCGGTGGAAGCCGTGCGCATGGGCTCCGCGCCGCTGACGCAGGGTCTGATCGACCAGGTGCGCGCCCTCTTCCCCCGCGCGCAGATCAGCAACGGCTACGGCACGACCGAGGCTGGCCCGGTCGTCTTCGGCCCGCATCCAGGCGGTGTGCCGCAGCCCGAGCTTTCGACTGGCTATCCGCACCCGGATGTGAAGCTGCGGCTGGTGCGCGACGGACAGGTCGTCGAGGACGAGGGCGTGCTGGAAATGGCCTGCGGCGCGCTGATGACGCGCTACCACAACCTGCCGGAGGCCACCGCCAAGGCGATGACGGCGGATGGCTACTATCGTACCGGCGATGTCTTCCGCCGTGACAAGAACGGCTTCTTCTTCTTCGTCGGCCGCGCCGACGACATGTTCGTCTGTGGCGGCGAGAACATCTATCCCGGCGAGGTCGAGAAGATGCTCGAACGCCATCCCGCGATCCACCAGGCCGCGGTGCTGCCCGTGCCCGACGAATTGAAAGGCCACAAGCCGGTCGCCTTCGTCGTGCCCGCCGCGGGCGCCGCGCTCGACGAACAGGCGGTCAAGACCTACGCCCTTGCCAACGCGCCGGCCTACCAGCATCCGCGCCGCGTATTCTTCGTCGAGGAGATGCCGCTGGCCGGCACCAACAAGATCGACAAGCGCGCATTGGCGCGACGCATTCCCGAGCAGGAGACCATCGAGTCATGAAAGCAGCCGTCGTCCGCGAGCATGGCGGCCCCGACCGCCTCGTCTTCGAGAAGGACTTCCCCGATCCGAAGCCCGGCGAGGGCGACGTGATCGTGGCGGTGAAGGCCTCGTCGCTGAACTACCACGACGTCTTCACCCGGCGCGGTATGCCCGGCATCAAGGTGCCGATGCCGGCGATCATGGGTCTCGACGTCGCCGGCGAGATCGCCGAGATCGGGCCGGGCGTCGAGGGCTGGAAGAAGGGCGACCGCGTGCTGGTCGATCCGATCAACCGCGTCGAAGGCGGGCTGATGGGCGAAACCGTGCATGGCGGGCTGGGCGAACTGTGCCGGGCGCGCGCGCATCAGCTCATCAAGATTCCCGAGGGCGTGGGCTTCGCCGACGCCGCCGCGCTGCCCGTCGCCTACGGCACGGCGCTGCGGATGATGCGCACCAACGGCCATGTCGCGAAGGGCGAGACGGTGTTGATCCTGGGGGCATCCGGCGGCGTCGGCGTGTGCTGTCTGCAGCTCGCCAAGGGCGTCGGCGCCCATGTTATCGCCTGCGCCGGTACCGACGCCAAGGCGCAACGCCTCGCGGAACTCGGCGCGGACCGCACCATCAACTACGTGACCCACGACTTCCAGCAGGAGGTCTACAAGCACTACGGCAAGCCGACGCGGCGCGGCGCCGGCGCCACCCAGGGCATCGACGTCGTCGTCAACTACACCGGCGGCGACACCTGGGTGAAGTCATTGAAGGTGCTGAAGGTCGGCGGCCGGTTGCTGACCTGTGGTGCGACGGCGGGCTTTTCGCCCCAGGAGGACATCCGCTTCATCTGGACCTTCGAGCTCAAGATCCTGGGCTCCAACGGCTGGATGCGCCAGGACATCATCACGCTGCTCGACATGGTGCAGAAGGGCGAGCTGAAGGTGCTGATCGACAAGGTCTATCCGCTCGAGCAGGCGCGCGAGGCACTGCGGGTCATCGAGGACCGCGAGGTCTTCGGCAAGATCGTGGTGGCACCATGAGCGAGACGCTCACGCCGCTGACGAGCGCCGAAATCCAGGCGATGCTCGACAAGTCGCCGTTCATCTCGTTCATGGGCCTGCGGGTTACCGAAGCCGATGCGGCGCGCGAGCAGGTGACGATGACCTGCGCCATGCGCCCCGAGTTCGAGCGCGGCGCCGGCACTGGCCAATGGCATGGTGGGCCGATCGCCGCGATCATCGACACCGTCGGCGACTACGCCCTGGTCATGGCTCTGCGCCGTGGCCTGCCCACGATCAACTTCCGCGTCGACTATCTGCGGCCGGCGATCAAGACGTCGCTGACCATGGTCGCGCGCGTGCGCCGCGCCGGCAAAAGCGTCGGCGTAGTCGATGTCGACGTCTACGACGACCGCAAGGCCCTGGTCGCCGTCGGCCGCGCCACCTACTCGACGCTGGCGGGCTAACACCAACGCCGCTCTCGCCGGCCGGCTTGCCCGAACGGGCACAAACCTGCTGATATCGCCCGTCGCCTGGGGGCGCGGGGGGAGATGATCGGCCGGTTCCTGCGCACGCATCGCTCGATCTACTGTGATCGCGACCGCGTCTATCACGCGGCGATCGGCGAGGATCGCGGGCTCAGCTCGCCGTGGCTAATCCTCGGCGTCGGCATGGTCCTGCTTGGCGCGCTCGATCTGTGGCTGTTCGCCGGCGCGTCGCTGTTCGACGACGCCGTCACGCCCTACCTGCCGTGGAACATCCTGGCGCCGCAGGTCGTGATCTGGCTGGCGGGCGTCGTCGTGATCAGCATCGTGATGGCGATACTGGGCGCGCCGACCCGGCCAATGGTCATCGCACGCCTGTGGGCCTATGTGATGGGCCATGTCGCCACCGTGATGCCGCCGGCGCTCCTGACCATCCTTGGCCTGCGCTCGCTGCTGCTGGAGTCTTCGACCATCGAGGTGCCGGCGGCGCTGCTCTTCTCGGCGATCTCGCTGGCCGTCGTCATCTGGCTGGGCGCGGGGCTGCGCGAGCTGGCGGGGCACCGGACCCTGCCCGCCGTCGTCGCCGCGGTCCTGGCGTTGGCCGCCGGCGTGGCGATCGCCGAGACCAAGCGACGCTTCGTCTCGAGCTTCCAGGATATCCAGAGCGGCAGCATGCGGCCGGGCTTCGATCTCGGCGATCGCATCCTGATCAACAGCGTGTTGCCGATGCTGCGCGAGCCGCGTGCCGGCGACATCGTGATCTATAGGATGCGGCACGCTCGCCCCGACGACACCGCCTCCTACGTCCATCGCATCGTCGGCGTGCCAGGCGACCGCATCGCCTTCGTCGAGTGCGGCGTCACGGTCAACGGCCGGCCGGCGCGCGCCGGCGATCGCGTGCGAAGCGAAAATCCCGGCATCCGCACACCGCTATGGGTGATGCCCGAAAAGCTCGCTGGCAAGAGCTTCCACGTCACCTTCGACAACTTCCGTGACCCGCTCTGCCAGCGCGTGCCGGTCACCGTGCCACCGGGCTACTTCTACGTCGCCGGCGACGCGCGCGACCGTTCGATCGACAGCCGCATGCCCTCGCACGGCCTGATACCGCGCGCGGCGATCACGGGCATAGCGATCTACGTCTACGCCTCGACGCGGCCGTCGCGTCGGCTGTGAACCTTTGTGCCGCGCCGCCGCCGCTCTTCACTGGCCTAACGCTGTAGCCGCGCGAGGCCGGCCCAGTCGAACTCGACGCCGTGGCCTGGTGTGTCGCCAGCGATGGCGCAGCCGTCGACGATGGCAAGCGGCCGGCTGATGTAGCGATCGAGGCCGAAGCCGTGCGCCTCAAGATAGCTGCGGTTCGGGCAGGCGGCGAGGAGATGGACGGTGATGTCGTGCGCGCCGTGCGACGTCACAGGCAGGTTGTGGGCCTCGGCGAGGTGGGCGACCTTCATGAACACGGTCACGCCGCCGCAATTCGTCACGTCGGGCTCTGGATACGACACGCCACCCGCCGCGATCATCTGCTTGAACTCCCACAGCGTACGGAAGTTCTCGCCGGTGGCGATCGGTATGCCGCCTTCGCGCGCGATCCGCCCGTGCCCGGCGACATCGTCGGGTATCGTCGGTTCCTCGAGCCACACCAGATCGTAGGGCTGCAGCATACGCGCCCGCTGGATCGCCTCGTGGGCCGTCCACTTCATGTTGGCGTCGACCATCAGCGGAAAGCCGTCGCCCAAATGCCTGCGCATCGCCGCGACCTTTACGACGTCCTCGCTGGCGCGCTCGCGGCCGACCTTCATCTTGATCGCGCGAAAGCCCTTGGCGAGGTTTCCGTCGGTCTGCTTCAGCAGCGCCGTGACGTCGAGATCGAGATCGATCCCGCCTGCATAGCACGGCACCCTGGGATCGTTGCCGCCCAGCATTTTCCACAGCGGCAGCCCGGCCCGCCGCGCCTTCAGGTCGTGCAGCGCGATGTCCAGGGCGGACTGCGCGAGCACCGCGGCGCCGCCGCGGCCGCCGTAGTGCAGCCCCCACCAGACCTTGGTCCAGATCGCCTCGATGAGATCGGCGTCCTCGCCCGTCACGATCTCGGCGATGTCGCCGGCCAAGGTGGCATGGATCGCCGCGCCGTTGCGCCCCGTCGTGTAGGTGTAACCGACGCCCTCGGCCCCATCGGCATCCCGCACGCGCGCCGTGACGATCTCGAACGCGGTCATGACGCCGTGTGTCGAATCGGACAGCGCCACGTCGAGCGGGATCCGATAGTGCCCGGCCTCGACGGCCGCGATCTTCGCCACGTGTGTCCTCCGCGATTGCCGGGAATCAGCTCACATCGCCGGCGCGCGCACCGGCCGCCGCGCGGCGAGCTTCGCGGTCAGCAGATCGGTGACCGCCTTGACCGCCGCCTTGAGCCCTTGATCACCGCCGAATTCCATCGGCCGCAGCGCGCGCGTCGCGAAGCCCTCTTCGACCGCGTCCTGCAACAGCGCGGCGCCCTCGCTCAGCGTCTCGACCCCGTGTCGCTCGCCCAACCAGTCCAGCATCATCGCCGCCGACAGAATGGTCGCGGTCGGATTCGCCTTGTCCTGGCCCGTGATGTCGGGCGCGCTGCCATGCGCCGGCTGGAACAGGCCGTGCTCGTCGCCAAGCTCGGCGCAGGGCGCCAACCCCATGCCACCGACGAGGCCGCCGCCGAGATCGGACAGGATGTCGCCGAACATGTTCTCCATGACGAGCACGTCGAAATCCCAGGGCCGGCGGATGAAGTCGAGGGCCTGGGCGTCGACATAGTTGTAGTCGGCTTGGATGTCGGGGAACCGCGCGCGCCGCTCGTCGAAGATCTTGCGGAAGAAGGCGAAGGCGCGGAAGACGTTGGCCTTGTCGACGCAAGTGACTCGCCCCTTCGCCGGATTTCGCTGCTTGCGACCGCGGGCGATGCGGAAAGCGGTGTCACAAAGCTTCTCGGTCGTGGTTCGCGTGATGCGCAGTGTCTCGCGCGCCTCGCGATCGTCGATCACCTCGCCCTTGCCGTGCGTGTAGAACAAGCCCTCGGTCGACTCGCGCAGGATCACCATGTCGATGTTCGCCGCGCGCTCGTCGAGGAGCCGCCGGGGCGTGTTGGGAAACGCCTTGATGGGCCTGACGCCGGCGTAGAGCTGGAACTCCTCGCGCAGCCTCAGGTGCGGCGATATCTCGGTGCCGTCGGCATGACGCACAGCGGGCCAGCCCATCGCCCCCATCAAGATCGCATCGGCCTGACGCGCTGCCTCGAAGGCTTCCGGCGAGATATCCCGGCCACTCTCCTGGAAGTACCGCGCGCCCATGTCGGGGCGGTCCTCGAACTCCAGCTTGAATCCACCCAACGCGGCTTCGATGATGCCCAGGAGATGCACGGCCGGCGGCACGATCTCCCGGCCGATGCCGTCGCCGGGCAGCGTAACGATCCGCAGGCGCTTGTTGCTCACGATGGTGTTCCGAATCTGGGATGCTGGGCCGATCGTACGCGATGTACCGGCCGACGCAAACCCGGCATCGGCGCACGAAGGGCTTGCGGCAGGGCTCGACGCATTGCAAGACGATGCCATGGACCTCAAGAGCTACATCCGGACCGTTCCCGACTTCCCCAAGCCGGGCATCCAGTTCTACGACATCACCACCCTGCTGCTGCATGCCGAGGCGTGGCGCGAGACGGTCGACCTGCTGGCCGACGCGGTGAAGAAGCACCAGCCCGACCTACTGGCCGGTATCGAATCGCGCGGCTTCATCTTCGGCGCGCCGGTCGCCTACGCGCTGGGCCTGGGCTTCGTCATCCTGCGCAAGAAGGGCAAGCTGCCCGGCTCCAAGGCCAGCCATACCTACGAGCTGGAATACGGCAACGACACCATCGAGATGCACGACGACGCCGTGCGGCCCGGCCAGCGCGTCGTGCTGATCGACGACCTGCTGGCCACCGGCGGTACGATGGACGCCGCGGTCCGCCTGCTGCGCGATATCGGCGCCACGGTGCCCGCCGCGGCCTGTGTCATCGAGCTGACATTCCTCAAAGGTCGCGGCCGGCTCGACATTCCAGTCGAGTCCCTGCTCACCTATGACGACTGAAGCGCGATTGCGTCACCCCATCAGGCGCCGTAGGGTGCGGTCGACAAAGGGGGCATGTCGGGATGGTTGCGGGGCGCGAGAAGCGCGTCGCTGATGCAATCGATGGCGGAGACGGGAGATCGCTGACGTGGCGGATACGGTCTGGAAAGTCAGCATTTCGGGCATCGTGAGCCGGCGCGTCGATGGCGTGCGGTTCCCGGTGAACGAGGGCGACTGGACCATGCGGCGGACGCCGTCGGGCGCCTACCGCCTGACCTGCCTGTTCGACGATCCCTTCGAGATCTCGCAGAGCGAGGCCGAAACGTATATCCGCGCCAAGTCGATCAAGATCATCGAGGGCACTTGGCCCTAGCTGTTGGGCCCTGATCGATGATCGCCTGAACCTTCTGTTGCGTCCGTTCAGCGCGCTGGCGTAGCGTCTTGCTGTGTCGCGCTCGGCAGGGGGTTTCCATGGCTCGCAAACAGTCTCGCTTCGGCGTCTCGCGCCGCTCGTTCGTCGGCGGCGCCGGTGCGCTGTCGGTTGGTCTCGCCGGCTTCCCGGCGATCCTCGGCGCGCAGGCCAAGACCGTTAAGGTCGGCCTGATCCATCCCGTCACCGGCTTCGTCGCCTATAACGGCCAGCAGAGCCGGCTGGGCGCCACCATGGCCATCGAGGACGTCAACAAGGCCGGCGGCATCAAGTCGATGGGCGGCGCCAAGCTCGAGGCGCTGCTGGGCGACAGCCAGTCCAAGGTCGAGGTCGGCGTCAGCGAGGTCGAGAAGATGAACGAGGCCGGCGCCTCGGCCTTCATCGGCTGCTTCCAGAGCCCGGTCGGCATCGCCGCGACGCAAGCGGCGGCGAAGTACAACACGCCGTTCCTGATCGACGTCGGCGCCTCGGACCAGCTGGTGAAGCGCGGGCTGAAGAACGTGTTCCGGCTGAAGCCCGGCTTCGGCAAGTGCGTCGACGACGGCATCGCCACCCTGGGCGCGATCAACAAGGGCGCCGGCGGCCCGGCCAAGACCGCGGTGATCGTGCACGAGAGCGGCGAGTTCGGCACCGGCACCGCCAAGCTGCTGGCCGGCAAGCTGCCGTCGATCGGCATCGAGGCCAAGGAGCTGGTCCCGCACGACAACCCGACGCGCAGCTTCGACAATATCGCGTTGCGCATCCGCTCGATGGCGCCCGACATCGTGATGATGTCGAATTACGGCAACGAGTACATGCTGCTGGCGCGCACGCTCTTCCAGCAGAAGGTCGAGCTCAAGGGCATGTTCTCGGTGCTGGGCGGCGGCTTCAACTACAAGTTCGTCAAGGACATGCCCGACGTGTCGCAATTCATGATGGACACCAATCACTGGTTCAACCCGCGCAGCGAGGCCGCGCAGGCGCTGAAGAAGCGGGTCGAGGCCGGCGGCGCGCTGTTCACCTTCGAGGTCTATCTCTCCTACACCAACGTCATGCTGCTGGCCGATGCGCTGGAGCGCGCCCAGTCGGCCGACAAGGAGAAGCTGATCGCGGCGCTGGCCGCCTCGACCTTCAAGGCCGAGCTGATGCCCTACGGGCCGACCAAGTTCGTCGACGGACAGAACGAGGGTGGCCTGCCGGCGGTGATGCAATCGCTGAAGGGCGAGATCGAGGTCATCGCGCCCGAGCAGTTTGCCTCGGCCAAGGCCGTCTTCCCGCGCCCGAAGTTCACTTGAGCCTCGACCTCATGCTGAGGAGGTCGCGCCAGCGGCCGTCTCGAAGCATGGGCCACACACCCGGTCGTCGCCCACCCTTCGAGACGCGCCCCTTGGGCGTTCCTCAGGGTGAGGTGGGTGCGCTGGCTCCCGTCGCATGAGCCTCGACATCGTCTTCGCGGGCATCGTCAACGGCCTGATGGCCGGGGGCGTCTATGTGCTGGTCGCCGTCGGGCTCACCCTGATCTACGGCGTCCTGCACATCATCAACTTCGCGCATGGCAGCCTGCTGATGCTGGCGATGTACGCGGTGTACTTTCTGTTTCGTAAGCCGCTGGGACTGGATCCTTACGCCGCGCTGCCGCTGGTGACCGCCGGCGCGTTTGTGTTCGGCTACCTCCTCTATCGCGGCGTGATCGGCCGTTTCGCCCACGGCAAGGACGAGAACATCCTGCTGATCACGCTGGGCCTGTCGATCGTCGCCGACAACGCCGCGCTGTTCTTCTTCACCGGCGACACCCAGACCATCGACGTCTCCTACGCAGGCCGCTTCCTCGAGCTCGGTCCCGCCCTGATACCGCTGCCCAAGCTGGTATCCTTCCTCGCCTCGCTGCTGATCTGCGCCCTGCTCGGCCTGTGGATGGCCTTCACCGACACCGGCAAGGCGATCCGTGCCGTCGCCAAGGAACGCCAGGGCGCGCGGCTGGTCGGCATCGATGTCGAGAACATCTTCGCCATCGCCTACGGCATCGGCATCGCCTGCCTCGGCGCCGCAGCCTGCCTGCTGATGCCGTTCTTCTATGTCAGCCCCTCCTCCGGCCACGCCTTCGTGCTGATCGCCTTCACCACAGTCGTACTGGGTGGCATGGGCAGCTTCGCCGGCGCGCTGATCGGCGGGCTGCTGATCGGCATCGTCGAGTCGCTGGGCGGTCTGCGCTTCGGCGAGCAGCTCGGCCAGATCGCTATCCCGCTGGTCTTCATCCTGGTGCTGCTGCTGCGGCCCACCGGCCTGTTCGGGGGTCGCTGATGAGCCGCCGCACGATGCTGTGGTGCGCCACCGGCCTGCTGCTGGCGATCCTCTATCCGCTGCTGTTCGGCGGCCCGTCGCTGATCACGCGCTCGAACTACGCCATCAACATCGCCTTCCTGATCCTGTTTGCCGCCTTCCTCGGCCAGAGCTGGAATATCGCCGGCGGCTATGCCGGCCAGACCTCGTTCGGCCATGTCGTGTTCTTCGGCACTGGCGCTTATGTCTCGACCATCCTGCACGTCACCCATGGCTGGAACCCGTGGCTCGCCTGGCCGGTGGCGATCGCCTCGGGGGGACTGGTCGGCGCCTTCATCGGCATGCTGAGCTTCCGCGCCGGGCTGCGCGGCTCGTACTTCGCGTTGATCACCCTGGCGTTCGCGGAAGTCTTCCGCATCGTCGCGAACTCGATCCCGCAGACGCGCGGTGGCCTAGGCATCCTGATCAAGGCCGATCAGCGGCCCGAGAACTTCCAGTTCCGCGACCCGATGTGGTTCTACTACCTCGCGCTCGTGCTCTGCGTCATCGGGCTGGCGATCGCCTGGTGGCTCACGCGCTCGCGCTTCGGCGCGCGCCTGGCGGCGATCCGCGAGAACGAGGACGCGGCGATGGCGCTCGGCATCGACGTCTTTCGCGAGAAGGTGCGCGTGCTGGCGCTGTCGGGCGCGATGTGCGCCGCCGGCGGCACGGTCTACGCGCAGAAATACCTCTACCTCGATCCCTCGATCGCCTTCGGTGTCGAGAAATCGGTGGAGATGCTGCTGGTCAGCATGATCGGCGGCGCCGGCACGATCTTCGGCCCGCTGATTGGCTCGGGCGTGCTGCACCTCGTGAGCGAGATCACCCGCGACCTCGGCAATGTCGTGCCCGGAATCAAGAATGCCCAGCCGCTGGCCTTGATCGTCTACGGCCTGATCCTCGTGGTCATTGTCGCCTACCTGCCCAATGGCCTCACCGGCCTGCTGCGACGGCGGCGCTGAGCATGCTCCAGGTCCGCGACCTGATGAAGAGCTTCGGCGGCCTGAAGGCCGTCGATGGCGCCTCGCTCGATGTCAATCAGGGCGCGATCGTCGGCCTGATCGGCCCCAACGGCGCCGGCAAGACCACGCTGTTCGCGACCATCGCCGGCTTTCACAAGCCCGATGGCGGACGCGTGCGCTTCGAGGGCCAGGACATCACCGGCCTGCCGCCGCACCTGCTGTGCGAGCGCGGCATGGTGCGCACCTTCCAGATCACCCAGCCCTTCGCGCGGCTGAGCGTGATCGAGAACATCATGGTCGGCGCCTATCTGCGCACCGCCGACCGCGCTGAGGCCGCGGCGCGCGCCGCTGACGTGGCGCGCCGCGTCGGGCTGGGCGATCGCCTCGAGGCGCCGGCGGGCGACCTGACCGTCGCCGGCCGCAAGCGCCTGGAGCTCGCCCGTGCGCTGGCGACCGCGCCCAAGCTGCTGCTGCTTGACGAGGTGATGGCCGGCCTCAATCCCACGGAGGTCGCGGCCATCGTCGAGATCGTGCGCGCCATTCGCGCCGACGGTGTCACCATCCTGCTGATCGAGCACGTGATGCAGGCGGTGATGAGCCTGGCCGAGCATGTCTACGTGCTGAACGACGGCCGCATCATCGCCGACGGCGCGCCGCAGGCCATCGCCAGCGAGCCCAAGGTGATCGAGGCGTATCTCGGCCGTGGCGCCGCCGAGCGGATGAGCGCGCATGCTTGAGATCAGCGGCCTGCGCGCCGGCTACGGCGCCGTCGAGATCTTGCGCGGTGTCGACCTGCGCGTCGACTCCGGCGAAATCGTGGCACTGCTGGGCAGCAACGGCGTCGGCAAGTCGACGCTCAACAACAATGTCAGCGGACTGTACCGGCCCTTCGCTGGCCGCATCGTCTTCGCGGGCCGCGACATTTCGGGTGACTCGCCACAGAGCATCGTCGAGTCCGGCCTGATCCAGGTGCCTGAGGGCCGGCGCGTCTTCCCCAATCTCAGCGTGCGCGACAACCTCGAGCTGGGCAGCTACCGCCGCGGCCGCGCGCGGCGCGCCGCCAACTTGGCGCGCGTCACCGACATCTTCCCGCGCCTGAAGGAACGCTTCACCCAGAAGGCTGGCACGCTCTCGGGCGGCGAGCAGCAGATGCTGGCGATCGGCCGCGCGATGATGGCCGAGCCCAAGCTGCTGATCCTCGACGAGCCGTCGCTCGGCCTGTCGCCGTTGCTGGTCGAGACCATGTTCGCGCTGATCCAGAAGCTGAACGCCGACGGCCTCGCCATCCTGCTGGTCGAGCAGAACGTCGTGCAGTCGCTGGCCATCGCCCATCGCGCCTATGTGCTGGAGAACGGTGTTGTCGCCATGAGCGGGCCCGCGCAGGATCTCGCCGCCGATCCCGGCCTGCGCCGCTCCTATCTCGGATTGTGAGGACACGATGCCCGGCTATTCGTCCGCTCTGATCGTCGGTACCGGTCCAGGGCTCAGCGCCTCGCTGGCCCGCCTGTTCGCCCGCGAGGGCATGCGTGTCGCCTTGGCCGCGCGCAACACCGACAAGCTCGCCGCTCTGGCGGCCGAGACCAAGGCCGCGACCTTCGCCTGCGACGCCACCGATGCCGCGCAGGTGTCGAAACTCTTCCAGGATGTCGAGCGCGCGAACGGCAGCCCTGACGTGGTCGTCTACAACGCCTCGGCGCGGGCTCGCGGGCCGGTGGCCGAGCTGGTGCCCGCCGACGTGCAGCGCGCCATCCAGATCAGCGCCTTCGGCGGCTTTCTCGTCTCGCAGGAAGCGGCCAAACGCATGCTGCCCAAGGGCCACGGCGCGATCCTGCTCACCGGCGCCTCGGCGAGCGTCAAGGGCTACCCGCTATCGGCGCCCTTCGCGATGGGCAAGTTCGCGCTGCGTGGTTTGGCGCAGAGCATGGCGCGCGAGCTGGCGCCCAAGGGCATCCATGTCGCGCACTTCGTGATCGATGGCGGCATCCGCTCGGCTGCGCGTACCGATCCGGCCAACAACCCGGACTCGCTACTCGACCCCGACGCCATCGCCACCAGCTACTTCCACGTGCTGCAACAACCGCGCAGCGCGTGGACGTGGGAGGTCGAGCTGCGTCCCTGGGTCGAGACGTTCTGAGGCCACAACTGTCGTCTGAGCGCAGCGAAAGACCTCGCGGTCGAACGACCAAAGAGTTGCGGTGCCGGATGACCTCCAGCGGCTTTCGCGACCGATAGAATCACCGCGGGATCCTTCGCTGCGCTCAGGATGACGGGTTGGGTCACTCCGTCGTCCTGAGCGCAGCGAAGGACCTCGCGGTTGAATGATCAATGAATTGCGGCGCCGGATGGCCTCCGGCGCCGCTTGCTTTTGTGGTGACCACCGCCAGGTCCTTCGCCGCGCTCAGGACGACGGGGGAGCGGCTATGACGCCGCCGAGGTTATGTTCCGCGGCACATCCCTGAACGGCTTCTCGGCGTCGATGCTCGACTCCTTCGGCATCTTCAGCACGCGCTCGGAGATGATATTGCGCTGAATCTCATCGGTGCCGCCGGCGATCGAGCAGGCCGGCACCGAGATCAGGATCTCCGCGATCGTGCCGTTGAGCGGGCCATCCTCGCCGCTCAGCAGCGAGGCGGCGCCGGTGATCGAGGTGTGCACGCGCGCCGCGGCGCGCGCGACGTGGCTGGCGATCAGCTTGCCCAGCGAGCCTTCCGGCCCCTGTGGCCGGCCCTGCTCCTGCGCGGTGCGCGCGCGGCGCGCCGTCCATTCCGCCGATTTCGACATGATCAGCAACTTGGCGATCTCCTGGCGCACCACGGGATCGTTGATCGCGCCGGTCTCGCGCGCGCGGCTCATCACCAGATCGACGCGGCCGGCGCGCTGCGGATACCACTTGTAGGGCTCCATCGTCGTGGCGATCTCGGCCTTTTCTTCCTCGTAGATGCGGCCCTGGCGTCCGGCGCCGCTGGCCAGCGAGCGCATGCCGTCGGCGCCGCGGCGCTCATGCATCAGCGTCGTGGTCGCGACCGTCCAGCCGTCGCCGGTATTCTCCAGCATGAACTCCGGCTCGACGATGGCGTCGGTGAAGAACACCTGGTTGAACGAGGCATGGCCGTTCATCTGCTTCAGCGGATGGACCTGCACGCCGGGCTGCTTCATGTCGATGATGAAATAGGTCAGGCCCTTGTGCTTGCGCGCGTCCCAGTCGGAGCGTGCCAGCAGCAGGCCCCAATGCGCCTTGTGCGCGCTGGTGTTCCAGACCTTCTGGCCGTTGATCACCCACTTGTTGCCCTTCAGATCGGCGCGCGTCACCGCGCCGGCGAGATCCGAGCCGCTGCCCGGCTCGCTGAACAGCTGGCACCAGGTGTCCTCGCCGGTGAGGATGCGGCGCAGGAACTTTTCCTTATGCAGCTTGCTGCCGTGCGCGAGGATGGTCGCGGCCGCCAGCGTACGGATGCCGGCCTTGGCGACACCCACGGCGCCGATGCGCGCGAATTCCTCGTCGACCACCGCGATGAGGCCGACCGGCAGGTCACGGCCGTACCATTCCTTCGGCCAGTGCGGCGCGCCCCAGCCCGAATCGCACAGCTTGTTGCGCCACTCGACGAGGCCGAGGTTGGGATCCCAGTTCTTCTCCAGCCAGGCCCGGACTTCGGCGCGGACGGAGGCTTCGTTGACGTCGGTCATGATTCCGTCCTCCCTCAGGCTGCCCAGCGCTGCATCATCAGCTCGCGGTGATAGGCGGCGTCGCCCAGCATCACCTCCGAGCTCTTGGCGCGCTTGAACCACAGATGCGAGTCGTTGTCCCAGGTGAAGCCGATGCCACCGTGGATCTGGATGGTGTGGATCGCCGTCTGCAGCACGGCTTCGGACGCCGAGGCCTTGGCCAGCGAGGCGATCGCCGGCAGATCGGCGTCGCCGTCATCGACGGCCGCCGCCGCGTAGTAGGCCGCCGACTTGGCCAACTCGACATCGACCAGCATGTCGGCCTGCTTGTGCTTCATCGACTGGAACGAGGCGATCGGCCGGCCGAACTGCATGCGCATCTTGGCGTAGTCGAGCGCACTCTCCCGCAGCTTCTCGGCCACGCCCACCATCTCGTTGGCCAGGCACACCGCGGCGCGGGTCAGGGTCGTGGCGAAGGGCGCGGCCGCGCCGCCCACAGGCCCCAGCGGCGTGGCGTCGACCGACTTGAAGCTGAGCTTCGCCAGCTTGCGCGTCGTGTCGATGGTCTTCAGCAGCTTGCGCTGCAGCCCGGCCGCGTCGCCGCGCACGGTGAACAGCGACAGGCCCTGCGTCGTGCGCGCCAGCACGACGATGAGATCGGCGGTGTGGCCATCGAGGACGAAACTCTTCACGCCGTCGAGCTTGTAGCCGCCGCCGGCAGCCGTCGCCGTCATCCGCACACTCTCGGGATCCCAGTTGCCGCTTTCCTCGGTGAACGCCACCGTCGCGACGGTCTCGCCCGAGGCGATGCCGGGCAGCAGCGCCTTCTTCTGCGCCTCGTCGCCGGCGTCGAGGATCGTGTAGGCGGCGAAGGTCGAAGCGAAGAGAGGCGCACAGAGCACGGTGCGGCCGGCCTCTTCCAGGACGATGCACAATTCCGAGCATCCAAAACCCTGCCCGCCATAGGCCTCGGGGATCGCCACCGCGGTCAAGCCGATCTCCTGGTTGATCTTTTTCCAGGCATCGCGCTCCCAGCCGCTGTCGGTTTCCATCAGGCGGCGAACCTCCTTGGTGGGTGACTTACCCTCCAGGAACCGTCGCAGAATCGAGCGGAATTCCTCCTGCTCGCTGGTGAAGCTAAACTTCATGGCCTGATCCTCCTGGGCGCACTGTAGTGGGAACCGCTGCCCGCGGGGAATCATTGGTGATAGGTTGCCAGCGCAAGGCTTGGCCCGACAGGCGAAACGATGGCGAACGATACTGGCGTCCCGGTTTTCGACACGATCCACTGGCCCTTCGACAACAGCTACGCGCGGCTGCCGGAGCGCTTCTACGCGCGCCTGCCGCCGACCCCGGTGGCGGCGCCGCGCCTGATCAAGCTCAACGAGGCGCTGGCGCGCGAGCTCGGTCTCGACCCGCGTCATTTGACCAGCCCAGCCACGGTGGAAATGCTGGCGGGCAACCGCATCGCCGAAGGCTCCGAGCCGATCGCGCAGGCCTATGCCGGCCACCAGTTCGGTAACTTCGTGCCCCAGCTGGGCGACGGCCGCGCTATCCTGCTGGGCGAGGTCGTCGACACCAAAGGTCAGCGCCGCGACATCCAGCTCAAGGGCTCGGGCCCGACGCCCTTCTCGCGCCGCGGCGATGGCCGCGCGGCGCTGGGACCGGTGCTACGGGAGTACATCGTGAGTGAGGCGATGTACGCCCTGGGCATCCCGACCACGCGTTCGCTGGCCGCCGTGATGACCGGCGAGGCGGTGCTGCGCGAGACGGCCCTGCCCGGCGCCGTACTGACCCGCGTCGCCTCGAGCCATATCCGCGTCGGCACCTTCCAGTACTTCGCCGCGCGCCAGGACGTCGAGGCGTTGCGCTTGCTGGCCGACCATGTCATCGCCCGCCACTACCCTGAAACCGCTGGCGACTACCGCGCGCTGTTCGAGGCCGTTTTGGCGCGCCAGGCCGCGCTGGTGGCGCGCTGGATGAATGTCGGCTTCATCCACGGCGTGATGAACACCGACAACACCACGATATCGGGCGAGACCATCGACTACGGTCCCTGCGCCTTCATGGACGCCTACCACCCGAACACGGTGTTCAGCTCGATCGACCAGGGCGGTCGCTATGCCTATGCCAATCAGGGCCGCATCGCCGTCTGGAACCTCGCGCGCTTCGCCGAGACTTTGCTGCCGTTGTTCTCCGAGGACGACGATCAGGCGCTGGCCCAGGCCAACGAATCGCTGCAGAAATTCTCCGGCCTGTTCGCCGATGCCTGGTTCTCCGGCCTGCGCGGCAAGCTTGGCCTGAGCGACGCCCAGCCCGAGGACGAAAAGCTGGCGCAGGATCTGCTCAACGCCATGGCCGCCAACAGCGCCGACTTCACCCTGACCTTCCGCGGTCTGTGCGACGCGGCCGCCGATCCCGATGCGGATCGCGGCGTGCGCGACCTGTTCCTCGATCCCACAGCCTACGATTCCTGGGCGGTGCGCTGGCGGCAACGGCTGAGCGGCGATCCCGCGGCTCGGCGTGCCGCGATGCGGGCGGTCAACCCCGCCTACATTCCGCGCAACCATCGGGTCGAGGCGGCGCTGTCGGCGGCGATCCAGCATGGCGACTTCGAGCCCTTCGAGGAGCTGCTGGTGGTGTTGTCGCGGCCGTTCGAGGAGCGGCCCGAGTTCGCCGCCTACGCCGAACCACCGCTGGAGGGCCAGCGCGTCTACCAGACCTTCTGCGGCACCTGAGGCGATGGACGCCGGCTGACGGGCGCGCTACAGCGCTGGCATCGGAGGATGCCGCGCAATGGATAGTTTCGACTACATCATCGTCGGCGCCGGCTCGGCCGGCAGCGTGCTGGCCAGCCGGCTGAGCGAGGATGAAAAATCCACGGTCTGCGTGCTCGAGGCGGGGCCCAGCGACTGGCATCCGATGATCCATATCCCGGCCGGCTTCATGTACACGCTGGTCAATCCGAAAGTGAACTGGCTCTACACATCCGAGCCCAGCGAATGGACCGGCGGACGCGCGATCGCGGCACCACGCGGCAAGACGATCGGCGGCTCGGGCTCGATCAACGGCCACATCTACAATCGCGGCCAGCGCATGGATTTCGACGGCTGGGCGCAGCGCGGCAATCGCGGCTGGGGTTACGCCGACGTGCTGCCGTACTTCCGGCGCACCGAGAAGCGCATCGGCGAGAGCGACGCGACGTTCCGCGGCCGCGACGGCGCGCTGGACATCCTCGATCTCGACTGGCGCGATCCGCTTTGCGAGGCCTTCGTCGAGGGCGCCATGCAGATGGGCATCCCGCGCAACCCCGACTACAACGGCGCCTCGCAGGCCGGCGTCAGCTATGTCCAACGCCTGATCCGTAAGGGCCGCCGCTTCAGCTCGGCGCGCGCCTTCCTGCATCCGGCGATGAAGCGGCCGAACCTCACGGTACGCACGCACGCGCATGCCACGGAGATCATCTTCGAGGGTAAGCGCGCCGTCGGCATCCGCTACCTCAAGGGTGGCCGCGGCGGCGCACCCGTGGAGGTGCGCGCGCGCAAGGAGGTAATCCTGTGCGGCGGCACGGTGAACTCCCCGCAACTGCTGCAGGTGTCCGGCGTCGGCCCCTCTTCGTTGCTGCAGTCGCTGGGCATCGCGGTGAAGCACGACCTGCCGGGTGTCGGCGAGAACCTTCGCGACCACTACGCGCCGCGCTTCGTCGCCCGCGTCAAGAACGCACGCACGATCAACGAGCGCTCGCACGGGCTGAGCCTGGTGGGCGAGGTGCTGAAATACGCCTTCACCCGCAAGGGCATCCTCTCGCTCAACCCGACTCTAGTGTACGTGTTCTGGAAGTCCGACGAGCGCGTCGATAATCACGACCTGCAGCTCACCTTCACGCCGGCGAGCTACAAGGAGGGCGTGCAGTCCAAGCTCGACAACGAGCCCGGCATGACCGTCGCGTCCTGGCAGCAGCGCCCCGACAGCATCGGCTATATCCGCATTCGCTCCAGCGATCCGTTGCAGGCGCCGATCATCCAGCCCAACTACCTCAGCGCCGAGAGCGACCGCCACGTGTTGCTCGCCGGCATGAAGCTGGCGCGCCGCCTGCTGGCGTCGAAACCGCTGGCGCAATACTACGACCACGAGATCTTCCCCGGCCCCAAGGTCCAGTCCGACGACGAGCTGATGGACGCCGCCAAGCAACGCGGCACCACGACCTTCCACCTCATGGGCACCTGCCGCATGGGGCCGGAAAGCGACCCCACCGCCGTGCTCGACGATCAGCTCCGGGTGCGCGGCATCGAGGGGCTGCGCGTGGTCGACGCCTCGATCATGCCGACCATGCCCTCGGCCAATCTCAACGCCTCGGTGCTGATGATCGCCGAAAAGGCCGCCGACATGATCCGCGGCCGCCAGCCACTCGAGGCGACGATCCTCAGGGATTGACCGAGGGTTATCGCATCTGGTTCTCGAGGCTGGGGGCGCGGGGCGCCCCGGGGGGGGGGGGCCCAC
>JALHMM010000017.1:61969-84242 GCA_022844045.1 Reyranellaceae bacterium
CAGTGGCGCGGCGGACGATCGACAAGACGCGCCACTGGAGTGGCGCGCCCCGACCGGGCAGCGACTCTCATGGCGTTCGGGCCGGTCATGCGCGCCGCTGGAGCGGCGCGGCCCGAAGACAACCGGGGCTGTTATCCCGCGAGATCGATCAGGAGAAGAACGGATCGATCGGGGTACGCACACCGGCGCGCGCTTCGATCGCCTCGGCGGCCTCCAGGCAGAGGTCCTCGCGGTAGCGGCCAGCAATCAGCTGCACGCCCACCGGCACGCCGCCAGCCACGCCCGTGGGCACGGCGATCGACAGCAGCCCCAGCACCGGCACAGCCAGCTCGGTCGATTGCGCGTGAATCATGCGCGCGGTGGTCGGCACATCCACCAGGTCCTGGCCGACCTTGAACGGTAGCTCGGCGCAGCTGTGCGTGAGGATCAGCGGTCGCTCCTCCAGGAAGAGCTGCCACAGCCGCAGCAGCCGGTCGCGCTCCGTCATGGCCTCGATCATCTCCTTCGGCCCGCTGGCGGGAAACGCCTTGCGCCACAAGCCCAGCGAGGTGCGGATGCCGTGGTCGCCATACTTCTCGACCATCGGCTCGAGCCCGGCGATGACATCGTCCATCGCGAGCTGGGCCCACAGATCGATCACCGCGCCTAACTCCGGCGGGGCGATCTCTTCGACAATGTATCCGGCCTCGGTCAGCCACGCCGCCGCCTGCCGGATCGCCGCGACGATCTCGGGCGCGATGCCTCCGCGGTCGCCAGGATCGACGACCATCGCCACGCGCATCGGCTTCTTCACCGGCGGCCCTTCGAACGGCACGTCGACGCACCGATTGTCGTAGGGGCTGCCGACCGACATCGCCTGGAACGCCAGGCGCGCGTCGCGCACCGTGCGCGTCAACGGCCCCTGCACGGCCATGAGCGCCGCCGAGACTTGCCGGCGCGCCGTCGAGGTGAAGTTGAAGCTGGGGACTCGCCCGTAGGTCGTCCGCAATCCCACCAGGCCGCAGCAATAAGCGGGAAAGCGCACCGAGCCGGCGATGTCGTTCCCCTGGCCGATGGCGCCGATACCCGCCGCCGTCGCCGAGGCCGCGCCACCGCTGGAGCCGCCGCAGGTACGGTCCTTGTTCCAGGGATTGAGCGTGCGCCCGTGCAGCTCGTTGTCGGTGAACCAGCGCATCGAGTAGGCTGGCGCGTTGGTGCGACCGATGATGATCATGCCTGACGCGCGCATGTTGGCGATGACCGGGTTGTCGCGCTCCGCCATCAGGTTCTTGTGCTCGACGACGCCGCCATCGGTCGGGCAGCCCTTCTGGTCGAGATTGACCTTGGTCGTCGCCAGCACGCCGTGCAGCGGCCCCACGGCGTCGCCGCGCGCCAGCGCCTTGTCGGCCGCGTCGGCGGCGGCCATCGCCTCCTCATGCAGCGCCAAAGTGATGGCGTTGATCGTCGGATTCACCACATCGAGACGCTTCAGCGTGTCGGCGACGACCTCGCGCGCCGAAACCTTCTTCGCGCGGATCAGCGCCGCCGTCTCGACGCCGTCGAGCTTCCACAGATCCGTCATGTCGCCCCCTACTTGCCCTTCAGCACGCCCTCGAAGAAGTCGATCACCGGCGTCATCGCTTTCCAGCCCTCGTGACCGATACCCTGGACGATGTCATGACGCACGGCGATTCCGTGCTTCTCATAGTTCGCCCTCAGGGTCGCCAGCCGATCGATGCGGGTGACACCCGAATCGTTGATGCCCTCCATCCACGCCGAGCTGCCGGGTTGCACGGTGATCTCCCAGGTCTCGGTATCCTCCGAGCCGACGATCATCTGCACCGGCACCTTGCGCATCGCCGGCAGATCGAGCCCAACGCCGAATTCCTGCTTGAGTGTACGTGTGCCAACCCACCAGTCACGTGTCTCATCGATCAGGGTGACGTTGCCCGGCGCGCCGATGGTCACCGCCGCCAATCGGTTGGGATAGAGCAGGTGGAAGCGCTGCACGAATTGGCCGCCGCCGGAGAAGCCGAACAGCAGGAAGCGGCTGGTGTCGATGCCGTATTTCTTCTGCACCTCCTCGACCATCGACAGCAGCAGCAGGTCGAAGCGCATGTCGTGGAACTTCAGCCGCTTGAAGTTGCTGAGCTCGCCCGGCTCGATCAGGCCGACGGGGAAGAGCGGCGCCAGCACGATGGAGCGCGTGCGCTCAGCCAACGGCGCGAAGCCGTCGCGATAAGCGGTCGCGGTGCGGCCGGTGCCGTGCATGGCGACGATCAGCCGGACATCGGAGCGGTCTTGATCCTGCTCCAGCGATTCCGGCACGTAGAGGCAGTAGCTGACTCGTTGGTCGGCCTGCAGCGCGGTAAACGGCGTGGCGCCGATGTCGTAGAATCCCAGCTTCGTCACTCAAGCCTCCAGGGGCGGCACGTCGAGCGCCGGCGAGGCCTCGAGCAACGCCTTGGTATAGGGATGCCGCGGCCGATCAAAGATGTCGTCGCGCGATCCCTGCTCGACGATCTTGCCACCCTGCATCACGACGACGCGATCGGCGATCTCCTCGACCGCCGCCAGGTCGTGGCTGATGAACAGGCAGGCGAAGCCGCGATCACGCTGCAGGGCGCGGAACAGGCTCAGCACCTGCTTCTGGATGGTCATGTCGAGCGCTGAGACCGGCTCGTCGGCGACGACAAAGTCCGGCCGGCGAACGATGGCGCGCGCGATGGCGACGCGCTGGCGCTGGCCACCCGACAGCTCGTGTGGCAGCCGGCGCGCGAAGCCGGCGAGGCCGACCTCGGCCAGCGTCTCTTCAACGCGTGTCTCGCGGTCGGCTTGGCTCATGTCGGGCAGCAGCTTCAGCGGCTCGTCGACGATCTCGCCCACACGCATGCGCGGGTCGAGCGAGGAGTATGGATCCTGGAACACGAGCTGACAGCCCATGCGGAAGCTGCGCAGACCCGCGCCGCGCACGCCCAGCACGTCCTCGCCGCGATACAGGACGCTGCCGCCGGTGGCCGGCAGCAGGCGCAGAATGGCGCGGCCCAAGGTGGTCTTGCCCGAGCCGCTGCCGCCGACGACGGCCACCGTCTCGCCGGCATGGATCGAGATATCGACGCCGGCCACCGCATGCACGTCGGGCTGGCGCTTGAACAGGCGCCGGCGGCCAGGGAACGTCACATCCAGCTTGCGCGTCTCGATCACCGGGGCACCCGCCGACGCCGCATCGCCGGTCGCACCGCGACGCGGCAGGGCCTCGACGAGCTGGCGTGTGTAGGGATGACGCGGCGCTGAGAGGATCTGCGTCGAGCTGCCCTCCTCCACCAACCTGCCGCGCTGCATCACCACCGCGCGCTGGGCGTGGCGGGCAACGAGGCCGAGATTGTGGGTGATCAGCATCACCGCCGTGCCTTCGTCGCGCGCCAGCCCGACCATGATGTCGAGCACCTCGCGCTGCACCAGCGTATCGAGCGCCGTGGTCGGCTCGTCGGCGATCAGCAGCTTCGGCTTCAGCAGCATGACCGAGGCCAGCATGATGCGCTGGCGCATGCCGCCGGAGAATTCGTGCGGATAGGCGGCGAGACAGTGTTCGGGATCGCGGATCTGCACGCGCTCGAGCATGGCGAGCGACAGGCGGCGGATCTCCGCCGGCGGCAACTTGCGATGCAGCTTCAGCCCTTCGGCCATCTGCGTGCCGATGGTGATCGCGGGATTGAGCGACACCATGGGCTCCTGGAACACCATGCCCATCGTCGGCCCGCGCAGCTCGCGCAGACGCGCCGGCGTGGCCGGCGTCAGATCCTCGCCTTCCAGCACAACGCGCCCGCCGACGCGCTCGATGCCCATCGGCAGCAGGTCCATCACCGCGCGCGCCGCCAGGGTCTTGCCGCTGCCCGACTCGCCCACCACCGCCAGGAACTCGCCGCGATCGATGGCGAAGGACACGTCGTCGACGACCATCGTGCCGGTGCTGGGCGCCAGCAGCTTCAAGTTCTCGATGGCGAGCAGCCGGTTCATGCCTGCGCCATCCGGGGATCGAGCCGATCACGCAGGCTGTCGCCCAGCAGGTTGATGCCCAGCAAGGTGGCGGCGATGCATAGACCGGGCGCGATGCCCAGCCAGGTTGCGGTCTCCATGTAGGGCCGGCTGGCGGCCAGCATGTTGCCCCAGGTCGGCGCTGGTGGCGGCACGCCCAGACCGAGGAACGACAGCGCGCTTTCCGACAGCAGCACCCAGCCGAACATGCTCGTCGACAGCACCGCGACCGGCGCCACGCAGTTGGGCAACACATGCCGGAACATCGAGACGAGCTCGGCATTGCCGATCATGCGCGAGGCCTCGACATACTCGCGCTCGCGGATGGACAGCACACTGCCGCGTACCACCCGCACGACCGACGGCGCATAGGCGAGGCCGAGCGCCAGCACGATGCCCCACTTGTTGGCACCGACCACGACCATGATGCCCAAGGCCAGCAGGATGCCGGGAAAGGCCAGCAGCGCGTCGTTGACGGCCATCAGCACACGGTCGGTCCAGCCCCTGATATACCCCGCGACAACGCCGAGGATCGCCCCCAGCGATACCGCGAACAGCACCGTGACCAGCGCCACGATCACGCTGGTGCCGGCGCCGGCCATTAAGCGGCTCGCGACGTCGCGGCCGAATTCGTCAGTGCCCAGCCAGTAGAGATCGGATGGCGGTTTCAGGCGCTGGCGCAGGTTCACGCCCAGCGGATTGAAGGGAGTCCAGATCTGCGCCACCACGGCGGTGATCGCCACCGTGCCGATGATCACGCCGCCGATCAGGGCGTTCAATCTCAAGCGCACGCGATCATTCCGCCGACACGCGTGGATCGAACAGCGGATAGCAGAGATCGACCACGAGATTGACCAGCACATAGATCAGCGCCGTGAACAGCAGGCAGCCCTGCACCACGGGGTAGTCGCGCGCGAAGATCGAATCGACCAGCAGACGGCCGAGGCCCGGCAGGGTGAACACCGTCTCGAGCACGGCGATGCCGCCCAGCAGGTTGCCCATGGTCAGGCCGATCAAGGTCCAGGTCGGCGCGAAGGCGTTGGGCAGCACATGGCGCGCCAGCACGCGGCTTTCGGTCAGGCCCTTGGCGCGCGCGTGGGTGACGTAGTCCAACCGCAGCACCTCGATGGCGCTGGCGCGCGCCATGCGGATCAGCACGCCGATCTCGATCATGGTGAGCGTCGCGATCGGCAGCACGATGTAGAGCAGCGCCTTGCCGAAGTCCTCGCCGAACGGCACGTAGCCGACCACCGGCAGCCAGCCGAGCTTCAGGCCGAACAGCAGCAACAGCAGCAACCCGAGCCAGAAGCTGGGGATCGACAGCAGCAGGGTGGCGCCGGCGACGATCACGAGATCGAGCGGCTTGTTCTGCCGCCACGCCGCGATCAGGCCGGCGGGCACCGCGACCAGCACGGCCAGCAGCACGGCCGCCACGACGATGGTGGCGCTGACCTGGAAGCGTTCGAGCATCATCGGCAGAACCGGCAGGCCGTTGCCGATCGACTTGCCGAGATCGCCGGTCATTACCTTGCCGAGCCACAGCGCGAATTGCACCGGCAGCGGCTCCTCCAGGCCCAGCGCGCGGCGCAGCTCGGTGACCTGCGCCTGGTCGGCGGCGTCGCCCAACATGAGCTGCACCGGATCACCGGGGATCAGCCGCACCAAGGTGAACACCGCCGCCGAGACCAGCAGCAAGGTCGGGATCGTCATCGCGAGGCGACGGGCGAGATACCCCAGCATGGCCGCGATCCGCCGCCTTCAGGCTATTTCAGCGACACACCCCAGTAGCGCGCGAAGCCGGCCGGCCAGCCGGCATAGCCCTCGACATTGGCCCGCACCGCGCCGATCTCGACCGGATTGAACAGCACGATTAGCGGCACGTCCTCGATCAGCTTCTTGTGCAGCTCGTCGAAGATCGCCTGGCGTCGTGCCTGATCGCCGGTGCGCATGGACTCGCGCACCAGCTCCTCGACCCTGGGATCGTCCCAGACCTTGCGCGGCTGGGTCGCCTTGGGGCCGCTGAACACCTCGTAGCTCAGCGCCGGGTCCAGCCGCGCTGAGTAGCCGAACGACTGGGCCTGGTAGTCGCCCTTAGTATAACGGTCGAGCTGGCTGGCCCAGTCCTGCACCTCGACGTCGATCTTGATGCCGGCCTCGGACGCCATGGCCTGCACCAGCACGGCGGCGTCGAACATCGCACTATACCGCTTGTTGGCGATCAGCTTGATGGTCTCGCCCTTGTAGCCTGCCTCGGCGAGCAGCTTCTTGGCCTGCGCGATATCGCGCTTGAAGCCGGTGGCCAGCGTCTTGCTGCACCACGGGCTGCTCGGCGCGACCGGCGAGTTGTTGGGCTTGGCCAGGCCGAAGGTCACGGCGTTGGCGATTTCCGCCGTGTCGATCGACAGCGCCAGCGCGCGGCGGATGCGCACGTCCTTGAGCAGCGGATCCTTGGTCTGCAGCAGGATCGCGGCGAAGGCCATGGTCGGACCGGCGCTGACCTTGACCTCCTTGCGGTTCTTGATGTCGTCGTACTCGTTGGTCGAGATGCCGGTGGCGTCGAGTGCACCGCTCAGCAGCGCCGCGCGCGCCGCCGACGGATCCGGGATGATGCTGAACCGCACGCGCTCGACCATCGCCACCTTGCCGCCGGTGAAACCGTCGCGCGGCCCCTCCCGGCGGGCATAGCCGTCGAAGCGCACCAGCTCGATGTACTGATCGCGCCGCCATTCGCCGAAACGGAACGGGCCGGTGCCGACCGGCGCCTTCCACTTGCCCTCGGCGTCGAGCGAGTCACGATGGATGATCCCCGAGCCGCCGCAGTCAGGGCGCGCCAGGGTCACCAGGAACAGCGCCGAGGGCCGGTCGATGGTGAAGACCACCGTGCGCGCGTCCTTCGCAGCGACGTCGGTGATCTTGGCGACGCCGCCGCTGAGCTCGGGCTTGCAGCGCCACTTGCTGTCCGCGTCGAGGTAGCGCTTCCACGACCACAGCACATCCTCGCTGGTGAGCGTGGCCCCGTTGTGGAAGCGCACGCCCTCGCGCAAGGTGAAGGTGTAGGTCTTGCCGTCTTCCGAGATGTCGACCTTCTCGGCCAGCAGCATGCCGACCGCGGCGTTCTCGCGGAACGCCACCAACCCCTCGACCATGTGCTGGATGACAGTGTCGGTGTTTTCGTCGCGCAGGCTGCCGCCGGGATCGGTCGAGCGGATGTCGGAGTTCAGGCGCGCGCGCAAAGTCTGCGCCTCGGCGCCGGCGCCGCCGATCGACAGCGCGAGCGCCGCCGCGAGAATGGCCCTCATGGTCGTCCCCCTATGCCGCGCGCAGCTTGGCCGCGCTGTCGAGGCTGAAACGCTGGAAGTTGCGGTTGAGCGCCGGCAGCATCGCGACGTCCATCGTGCCGTTGGCCGGCTCCATGACGATCATCGCCACCGTGGCGCTGAGGTTGTTGGTCACGCCCGGCCGCGGCGGCCGGCACACCGACCACGGCGAGGCGAAATCGTCGAACAGCGCCGCCTTCACGCTGTCGGTGGTGATGGCGCCGATCTGCGGCGTCAGCAGGTCGCGCACGCGGATGTCGCGGTAGAGACTGTCCGGCGTATTGGCGATGCCGGAGTCCTTGAGCTTCGACAGCGCCACCGGGCTCTGCCAGTGGTTGGCATGCACCAGCAGGCCGCGCTCGGGATGGACCTGGAAGGTCTCGTCCGGCGCGCACTCGAAGTCGATCGCCACGCCTTCCTTGTGGCTGACCATCATGTTGTTCGACGCGGATTTCTCCGTCGCGTAGACCGCGCGCATCGCCAGCGCGACATGCTCGGTATCGAGGACCTTACGGCGGATCAGCGCCAGCGGCACGCCGACCTGGCCGTAGTCGCGGTCCGATTCGAGATAATTCGCGGTGATCGCGATGCCGGCCGAGTTCATGCCGCTGCGCGCCAGGCCGCCGGCCTCGACGAAGGTCAGCACATCGGGACCATCGTCGCGGCGGATGCGCAACACCACCGCGGTCTCCGCGCATTCCACCTTCCAGTCCCAGTTCTGGGCGTGGATCAGCCGGCCGTCGCGCGTCGCGCCAGGCAGCACGACGACGCCCGTGCAGCCATCCGGCTCGTCCTTGGCCAGCGAGGCCTGAAGACGCGCCCGCAGATCGGGGCGCGACGCCATCTTGAGGATTTCCGTGCGCGCGTTGAGCAGCGCGATCTCCTCGAACGAGACGTTTGCGCCCTCGGCGATGCCGCGCATTTCGACGACGAAACCGGGGTCGAAGCCCTCGATCACCGGCAGATAGTCGTGCACCAGTCCCTTGATCTCAGCTGGCCCGATCGACAGCGATTTGAGCTGCCCCGAATAGTGCGCGATGCCCTTGGCGATGCGCGCCTGCGCCTTGCGACCGTAGTCGCGGCCGCGTTCGTGCGGCGCACCTGACAGCTCGATCAGGGGACAGGGCTCGATCATGTCAGTCATTCCTCCCCAACGCCGGCCCTGCCGACATTGCCCTTTCCATCTTTCATGCGAAAGTGCATTTCAAGCCGATGCCACACACCGCGGCACCAACCATCGACGGCACCGACGCGCATCCGCCGCTGTCGGCCTCGCTGTGGGGCGCGACCGCGCGTCCCGCGCCAACGACGCCGCCGCTCCAGGAAGCGGTCGAAGCCGACGTGGTGATCGTTGGCGGCGGCTTCAGCGGGCTGTCGACGGCGATCAGCCTCGCCGAGCGCGGCCGCACGGTGCGGGTCCTGGAGGCAATCGAGCCGGGTTGGGGCGCGTCGGGCCGCAATGGCGGCCAGGTGATTCCAGGCGCACGGCATCTGCCGGACGAGCTGGTCGACGCCTATGGCCGCGAGCGCGGCGAACGGCTGCACCGCTGGGGCGCCAAGACCGCCGACAACGCCTTCGCGTTGATCGAACGGCTGGGCCTCGACTGCGAGCCGGTGCGCACAGGCTGGATCCAGGCCGCCGACACCGAAACGGCGCTGGACGAAGGGCGCCAGCGCGTCGCGGGGCTACAGACAGCCGGCGCACCGGCGCGCATGCTCGACCGCGCCCAGTTCCGCGCGCTTGTCGGCAGCGAGGCCTATATCGGCGGCTGGATCCACGAAGGCGGCGGCGCGGTGCAGCCATTGTCGCTGGTGCGCGAGCTGGCGCGCGCGGCAATGAAACTCGGCGTGCATGTCCATGGCGACAGCCCGGCGACGGCGATCGCGCGCGATGGCGCGGGTTGGCGGGTCACGACGCCGAACGGCTCGGTCACCGCGCCGCGCCTGCTGATGGCGACCAACGCGCTCACGGGCGATGTCTGGCCGACTCTGCGCGAGGCGTCCCTGCCGGTCTGGAGCTTCCAGATCGCGACCGCGCCGCTGGGCAATGCGCGCGTGATCCCGCAGGGCCAGTCGGTCTCCGACACGCGTCGCGTGCTGCGCTACTTCCGCAGCGACAGCCACGGCCGGCTGATCATCGGCGGCAAGGGCAAGGCCTCGGCGCCGAAGCACGGCGGCGACTTCAACCTGCAACGCGAGACCTTGGGCCGGCTCTATCCCGAGCTGGCCGACCGGCCGATCGAGCACGGCTGGGGCGGCCAGGTGGCGATCACCATCGACCGCCTGCCGCGCATCTTCGCGCTGGGCGACGGCGCCTTCGCCCATATCGGCTGCAACGGCAAGGGCGTGGCGTGGTGCTGCGCCATCGGGCCGGTGCTCGCCGATCTGCTCGACGGCGCCGACCCCGAAGCGTCACCGATGCCGGTGACGTCGCTGCGCACAATTCCCTTCCACCGGCTACGTCGCGTGTACGTCGCCGCCGGCGGCGCCTGGCTGCGCCTGCGCGATCGCTTCGATCGCTAAGCCTTCAGCACGAACGGCTTGGCCTGCACGTCGTAGTCGTCGTAGCCTAGGGTCACGCGCAGTTCCAGCGGTGGCAGCGCGCTCTGCGCCGCCGCGCCGCCCGCCTTCAGCGCCGCCAGGCCGGCTTTCATGCCCGCCGTCGCCGGCGAGAGCATGACGGTCGGATAGGTGCCGATCTTGAATCCCAGCGCGGCGGCCTCGGTCTGCGAGGGCGTCGAGCGTGGCGCGCCGGGCGACAGCACGGCGAAGGATGGTTTGCCCTTGGCGGCGGCCACCGCGCGCTTGATCTCGCCGTCGTCGGCCGGCGAATCGAGGAACAGGATGTCGGCGCCTTCCTCGACATACATCTCGATGCGCGCCACGGCCTCGTCGATGCCCTGCGTCGGGCGGCAATCGGTGCGCGCCAGGACGAGGATGCCGGAGTCTTTCGCCGCCTCGACCGCAGCGCGGATCTTCATGCGCGCCTCCTGGCGCGGCAGGCAGGGCTTGCCGGCCGAGGTCAGCGCGCGCGGCGTGATCTTGTCCTCGATCAGCACGGCGGCGGCACCGGCACGGCCATAGGCGCGCACCGTGCGCTGGACGTTCATGGCGTTGCCGTAGCCATGATCGCCGTCGGCCAGCACCAGCAGATCGGGCGCCGCGCCATGCACCATGTTGAACGAGTCGAACATCTCGCCGAAGGACACGAGGTCGAGATCGGGCCCGCCCAGCCGGCTGGCCGCGACGCAGGAGCCCGACAGGAACGCGGTCTCGAAACCAGCCCCGGCGGTGAGCTTGGCGGTCAGCCCGTCCCACACCGCCGGCATGACGACGAAGTCCGGTTTCTTCAGCAAGGCACGCAGGCGATCGGGCGCGGTCATGACGGTTTCCTCTGGGCGATTCTGTCCGGCGCGACGTTAGGTGCCACGCGCAGGGCCGACAAGGCGCCAGCTTGGCGCCGGCAGGCATGCCGGAGCGGCCTTGCTAGGGCCACAACCGGGCGCTATAACCCGCGCCGCTTCGCGCCTGAGACGGCGCGCAGCCCACCGCCGGAGTGTAGCTCAGCCTGGTAGAGCACTAGCTTCGGGAGCTAGGGGCCGGAGGTTCGAATCCTCTCACTCCGACCAATGACGCCAAAGGCTTAGCCGACCCCCCGGGGTCGGCTTCGCTTTTTGGCCGTCAGGCGCGCCGCGCGAGATAGGCGTCGCACAATTCCTGCAGGCGTTCGCGGCCAAAGCTGGGGTCGTGGCCGGCATGGACGACGCGCACGGGAAGCTGCCGCAACCGCTTCATGGTCGAGATGTAGAGCGCGATGTCGGAGTCCGGCAGCTCGTCGAGCAAAGGCCCGTCATAGATCGCATCACCCGAGAACAGCGTCCCGCTTCCCGCCTCCCACAGGCCGATGCTGCCCGGCGAGTGCCCGGGCAGATGCAGGACCTCGAAACGGCGGTCGCCGATGTCGATCACATCGCCCTCGTCCACCGCGCGGGTCACCGGCGCCGGCAGCACCGAATACGACCCCGGGTCGTATCCGTCGTGCGGCAGAGCGGTGAACAGCTCGGGCGGGATGTCGTAGCCGGCGGCGCGGATGCTTTCGAGCAACGCGTCATCCCTGACGCTGCCGTAGAGCGAGGCGGCGCTGCCATCGGCCACGCGCTTCGCCTCGGCACGATGGATCACGCGGTCATCGAACTCATGCAGCCCGCCGACATGATCGTAGTGCGCGTGGGTCGCGACGGCGGTGAGCTTCTTCTCGAACAGATGCCGCGCCGCCGCCTTGAGGCTCGCCATCCCCAGGCCGGTATCGATCAGCAGATCGCGATCCCGCCCGCGAACGTGCCAGATGTTGCACCGGATCAGCGGCACGACATACGGCTCCCAGATCAGGGTGATGTCGTCGTCGATGCGGCGGAACTCGAACCACCGATCCGCGATCCGGAACGCCATGTCGCCACCCTCCCCTGTCCGCCCTCGATCCTAGCGTTTTCGTGCGATAGTCGGGCATCCAGAAGAGAGGAAACGCCATGTCGATCGATTTCGAGATTCCCGCCGAGGCCCAGGCCATCCGCAAGAAGGTGCGTCAGTGGGTGCAGGACGAGTGCATCCCGGCCGAGAAGGAGCTCGACCACAAGCCGCTGAAGGAGGTGCTCGATCCGCTGCGCAAGAAGGCGCGCGCCCAGGGCCTCTGGTGCCCGTTCATCCCCAAGGAGCACGGCGGCATGGGCCTGGGGCCCCTGGCCAACGCGCTGGTGCAGATGGAGCTGGGCGAAAGCATCCTCGGCGCGCTGTCGATGAACACCCAGGGGCCGGACGACGCCTCGATGATGACCCTGCTGGCCTACGGCAGCGAGTACCAGAAGGAGAAGTTCCTCAAGCCGATCCTCAACGGCGAGAAGCGCGTGTGCTTCTCGATGACCGAGAAGGCCGCCGGCGCCGACGCCACCGGCATGCGCACCACGGCGGTCAAGGACGGCAACGCCAATTATGTCCTCAATGGCGAAAAGTGGTTCTCCTCCTCGGCCAGCGTCGCCGACATCGCCTTCGTGATCGCTCGCACCGACCCCGACGCGCCGCGCCACAAGCAGCACTCGGCCTTCCTCGTCGAGCTGCCCAACCCCGGCTACAAGATCAAGCGCAACGTGCCCAACATGGCGATCACCGGGCCGCACTACGACCAGCTCTCCGGTGGTCACTCCGAGATCGAGATCAAGGATCTCAGGGTCCCGGCCGAAAACCTGCTGGGCGGCGAAGGCAACGGCTTCAACATGGGCCAGCATCGCCTCGCCTACGGCCGTCTGCGCCACGGCATGCACAACATCGCCAAGGCGCAGCGCGCGCTCGACATGGCGACCAAGCGTGTCACCGAGCGCTCGACCTTCGGCGTGTTGCTGGCCGACCGCCAGGCCGTGCAGTTCATGCTCGCGGACTGCGCCAGCGAGCTCTACATGGCCCGCCTGATGCTGCTGCACATCGCCTACAAGGCCGAGAAGGGCATGGACCTGGCGCAGGAGAATTCGATCGCCAAGGTCTTCCTGGCGCACATGGTGCACAAGGTGGTCGACACGGCGATCCAGCTGCACGGCGCGCTGGGCTACAGCCAGGATACGATCCTGGCCAAGTGGTACACGCAGATCCGCTCGCAGCGTCTGGTCGACGGGCCGGACGAGGTCCACAAGTGGAAGGTCGGCCGCAACGTCATCAAGGCCTTCCGCCGCGACGGCACGACGGCCGCGGCCGCGGGCGGCGATCTCGGCGTCTAGGTCATCGAGCGCGACAATGGCCTCACCCTGAGGAGCGCCCAACGGGCGCGTCTCGAAGGGTGGGCAACACACGCGGTATCTGTTGCCCATGCTTCGAGACGGCCGCTGCGCGGCCTCCTCAGCACGAGGTTGGTGGCCGTTCAGGCCATATGCGCTCGGCATAACAACAGGATCTAGGAAGTGGTCAGGTCAAGCCGCGGAGAGGGGCGTCGCCATGGCTGATGCGGTCATACATGTGGAAAGCCAGATCACTGAGGATCAACGCTCGGCCATCATCGCACCCCTCGGCGAGTTCAGCGCGGCGCGTGGCTTTCAGTTTCGTCCGGAGCCCATCTTCCTTCTGCTGCGCGAGGACGGGCGGATTGTCGGTGGGCTCATCGGCCAGAGCAATTGGGAGTGGCTGTATATCGAGGTCCTTTCCGTGGCCGAGCATCTTCGCGGCAGCGGTCTCGGGCGACAGCTCGTGGAGAAGGCCGAGGCGATCGCGCGGACGCGTGGCTGTGTCGGCGTCTGGGTAGACACATACACATTCCAGTCCCCGGGCTTCTATGAGCGGCTCGGCTATCGCGTCTTCGGATCGCTGCCGAACTATCCCGGAACCGCGCAGCGCATCTTTCTGATGAAAAAGATCTGATCGCTACCTAGCCTCCGGCCAGCGTACCGACGGCGCTGAACTTCGTGGCGGCGGCGTCCGGCAGCACGGCGAACACCGCCGTCGCCTGCCCGACGGGCTGGGCGTCACCGTCGGCGTAGAACACCACCTCGCCGAACACCGTGGAGCGGCCGAGCTTGAGCGGCCGGGCTTCGGCGATGACGTCGCAGTCGACAGCGGCGCGCATGAAGTTGGTGGTCAGCGACACCGTGGCCATGCTGGGCTTGCGGCCCAGCGCCTCGCTGAAGGCCAGCACGAGGAGCGTGTCGGCGGCGGCCATCAACGCCTGACCCATCACCACGCCACCGGGCCGCTGGATGCGCGCCGAGCGCGGCAGGCGGGCGCGCACGCCGGTCTTGTCGATGCGTTCGATGCGCAGGCCGAGATCGGCGATCCACGGCGAGAAGTGTCCGCCTGATGACACCATCGCCTGGGCTTCGTCGATCGAAATGAACGCCCCCGATACCAAGGCCATGGTGCGCGATCCCCTCTCCCCGCTACGATGGCGCCACTCTAGCACCCACAGGCGTCCCCATGCGTTCCGTCGCCGACCATTTCTCCCAGAGCTATGCCGAGGCGCGCGAGAAGTTCTGCGCCGCCGTCGCGGCCACCGGCGGTGGCCTGCGCTCGCTGCGCAATCCGACCCTGGGTCCCGATGGCGGGCGGCTGTTCATGGATGTCGCGCGCTACGGCGTCGATGACGCGCCGAAGATGCTGGTACTGATGGCCGCGACCCACGGCGTCGAGGGCTACTGCGGCAGCGGCGCGATGATCAACTGGCTGCGCGCCGGCCGCGCCGCCACGCTGCCCGCCGATACCGGCGCGCTCCTGATCCATGGCGTCAACCCGCACGGCTTCGCCTGGATCCGCCGCGTCAACGAGGACAATGTCGACATCAACCGCAACTTCGTCGACCACGCCAAGCCCTACCCGGTCAACGCCGGCTATATCGAGCTCGCCGACGCGCTGAAGCCCGCCAGCTACGACGAGGCCAGCCTGGCCGAGAGCAAAAGGGTGATGGACGCCTTCGCCCAGCAGCACGGCGCCTTCGGCTTCCAGTCGGCGGTCAGCGCCGGGCAGTACACGCATCCCCAGGGCTTGTTCTTCGGTGGCAACAAGCCGACCTGGACCAACCACACCATCCGCCGCGTGATCCGTGAGGAACTTGGCCAGACGCAGATCATCGGCTGCATCGACTTCCACACCGGGCTGGGCCCGTTCGGCCACGGCGAGATGATCAACGTCTCGCCGCCCGGCAGCGCGGCCTTCGCGCTGGCGAAGAAGTGGTACGGCCAGGAGATGACCTCGACCGAAGACGGCAGCTCGACCTCGGCCATCGTCACCGGCGCGGTACTCGACGCCTTCCCGCAGGAAGCGCCCTACGCCGCCTTCTGCGGCATCGCGCTGGAATACGGTACCTATCCGGTCGACGAGGTGCTGGAGGCGGTACGGCGCGACAACTGGCTGCACATCCACGGCGACCTGAACTCCGCGCAGGGCCGCGCCTTCAAGGCCTATATGCGGGAGCGCTTCTATCCAGCCGGCGCGCGCTGGGCCGAGATGGTCTGGGCCCGCGCCGACGAGGTGATCGGCATGGCGTTACGCGGGCTGGCGCAGAGTTAGCATGGCTGTCACGACGACTGAGGCTCGCTCTACCTTCCCCCGGAGGGGGAAGGTGCCCGAAGGGCGGAAGGGGGATGTCGAAGACGAACTGAGGAGTCCGTCTTCGACATCCCCCATCCGTCGCTGCGCGCCACCTTCCCCCTCCGGGGGAAGGTAAAGAAATCGAAGGGGAGAGAAACACCAATGACCTATCCGATGCAGCCGGCCGATCCGGCGACGCTCGGCTTCCGCATGGAGCAGATCGAGGCGTTGATCGCCTTCATCGACAAGCAGATCGACGATGGCTACTACCCGGGCTGCCAGATCGCGCTGGCGCGGCATGGCAAGCTGGCGCTGGTGCGCAGCTTCGGCAACGCGATCACCGATCCGGCGCCGCGCGAGGCCAACGACTCGACCTTGTGGCTGCTCTATTCGAACACCAAGGTGATCTGCGCCGCGGCGCTGTGGGTACTGGCCGAGCGCGGCGCGCTGCGCTTCGCCGACAAGATCAGCGATCACGTCCCCGACTTCCGCCGCAACGGCAAGCGCGACGTCACCTTGCTGCAGCTCATGACGCACCAGAGCGGATTCCCCAACGCGGTGGTGCCGAAGGAAGCGTGGGACGACCACGAGAAGCTCAAGAAGGTCGTCTGCGACTTCACCCTCGAATGGACGCCGGGCTCGAAGGTCCACTACCACGGCCTGTCGGCGCACTGGACCGCTGGCGTGGTGATCGAGGCCGTCACCGGCCAGGACTTCCGCGACTTCATCCGCGAGAACGTCATCGAGCCGATCGGCCTGGGCAATGATCTGTTCATGGGCGTGAGCCGGCCTTCGGAGCTGGCGCGGATCTCCGACATGCACGTGCCGCCACCAGCAGGTGGCGCCGCACAGAAGGATGCCGAGGCGAACACGCTGGAATGGCGCCGCGCCGGCGTGCCGGGCGGCGGTGCCTACGGCACGGCGCGCGGCATGGTCGCGCTCTACCAGATGATGCTGGCCGGCGGCACCCTGGGCGGCGCGCGCATCGTCTCGCCGCGCACGCTGCAATACGCCATCCGCAACTGGACCGGCGATCGCGTCGATGAATACATGGGCATGCCCATGCATCGCGGCATCGGCCCGCATGTGCGTGGCGATACCGAGACCATTCGCGGCCTGGGCAGCTTCGCCTCGCCGCGCACCTTCGGCCATGGCGGAGTCGGCACGTCCTATTGCTGGGCCGATCCGGACTCCGGCGTGTCCTTCGCCTACATCACCAACAATCGCATCCCCGATCCCTGGCACACGCGACGCCTCGACCTCGTCGCCAATTTCGTGCACGCCGCGATTCTCTGACCAGCTCCTGTCATCCCGAGCGGAGCGAGGGATTTAGGCTGACCCTAGATTCCTCGCTGCGCTCGGAATGACAGCGTGCGTCAACGCATCCTCTCCCGGTTGTTGGCCTCGAAGACCAGCGCCGCGGCGGCGATCGCAAGTGCTCCGATCGACATCACCATGACGGCGCCATAGCCGCCGGTGTGGTCGAGCAGCAGGCCGCCGATCCAGGCGCCCAGCCCGGCGCCGATGCCCATGCCAATGGTGATGCAGCCGAGGATGCGGCCGAGATGCGCGCCGCTGTAGCGCAGGGTAGCGAGCGTGGTGATCATCGGCCCGCGTGAGCCGGATGTGCTGCCGAAGAACAGGACGAAGGCCGCAAGCAACAGCCAGTCGTCCGGTCCCTGCACCAGCCACAGCGCCACCACGCCCAGCGCCGAGCAGGCGTAGGCCGCCGCCGCGCCGAGCACGCGCCCACCGCGATCGGCCAGCCAATTGAAGCCGATCATGCCCAGCGGCATCATCAGGCCGGTGACCGCCCAGACATTGGCCGCGTGTGACAGCGTGAGCCCGCGGCTGCCGAGATAAGCGACGATCTGCGGCGCCAGGCTGAAGATCGCCACCGATGTCAGCGTGAACGACAGCGCCAGCGCCCAGAACGGCAACTCGCGCATCGCCTGCCTCAATGTCGGCCCGCTGGTTCCCGCCGGGCGGCGCAGGGAAATCACGGCCGGATCGCCTGCTGTGACGCGTTTCCACGGCAGCAGGAGGACCGGCACCATCACCGCCAGCACGCCGCAGCCAAGCGCGAGATAGGCGAAGCGCCAGTCGCGCGCTTCGATCAGCGCCTGGGCCAACGGCGCCAGGATCATCAGCCCGATGCCGGAGGCCGACCACGCCACCGCCAGCGCCGTGCCCAGCCGGGTCGAGAACCAACGCCCGAGGACCGCGGCGTGAAAGACGCCGCCGATCGCGGCGCCCGACAGGCCGATGGCGACGCCCAGACCAAGATAAAGCTGCCACAGCGCGCTGGCCTGCGACGCGAGAACGGCGCCACCGCCCGCCGCGGCGAGGCCGAACAACGCCAGCCGCATCGGACCCAACCGATCGAGGAAGAGCCCGGTGAACGGCCCGCAGAATCCGATGGCGATCATGGCCACGCTGTAGATGCCGGTGATCGACGCGCGCGACGCGTCGAACGCCTGCTCGAGCCGCGGCACGAACACCGCGAAGGAGTCGTTGAAGCTGCGCGTCGCCACACCGAGCGTGAAGCAAAGCGCGACAAGGCCCACGGGCAGCCATCGATTGCTCGGACTCATCGACTCCGCATCTTTCTAGCGCACTCCTTACTTTCCCCCGCTGGCGGGGGAAGGTGGCAGCGCGCAGCGCTGACGGATGAGCGTGGCTCTCGCGGCCAGACGAGATCTGTCCTGAGACATTTCCTTCGTCTTCGACAGCCACCCCCATCCGGCGCTTCGCGCCACCTTCCCCCGCCAGCGGGGGAAGGTATGAGTGGATCGCCCCTCCGCACGCGCAGCGAGGACGTGAAGACAATGACGCAGAGCGGAGGGTTGCGTCCGGCCAATACGCACGGCAGGTTCGCCGCGCGAAAGGGAGTTGGGGATGGGTGAAACGTTGACGATCGACAGGCGCTTTTCGGGGCCGCGCCTGACGGGCAATGGCGGCTATGTCGGTGGCGTGCTCGCGGCGCGGCTTGCAGCGAACGAGCGCGATCCGGTCGAGATTACGTATCGCGCGCCGGCACCGCTGGAGATCCCGCTCGACATCGAGCGTCAGGGCGATGATCGCCTTACTCTGAAACATGGCCAGACGCTGATCTGCGAGGCGCGTCGCGCACCGCTGGACATCGATCCGCCGCCCTTCGATGTCGACTGGACGCGTGCCGAAGCGATCTGGCACGCGGGCGGCAGCCCCGAGGGCAGCAGCTTCTACGACTGCATCGTCTGCGGTCGCGGTCGCGCCGAAGGCGACGGCCTGCGCGTCTGGGGCGGGCCGGTGAATGGCGGCGGCCTGTCGTGGTCGCTCTATCACGCGCATGCCGGGCACGCCGATGCCGAGGGTCGCATTGCCCGCGAATTCGTCTGGGGCACGCTTGACTGCCCCGGCGCCTGGGCGGCGCAAGACCCGGGCGACTGGCGGCCGGCGCTCACCGGCCGGCTGACCGCGAGCATCCTCGAAAGGCCGCGCGCCGGCGAACGCTGCGTCGTCGTCGGCTGGCGCATCGGCGAGGACGGCCGCAAGCTCTACTCCGGCACCGCGCTCTACACCGAGTCGGGCACGCTCTGCGCCAAGGCGCTGCAGACCTGGATCCTGCTCAAGGACTCGGTCGTGCCGGGCAGCGCCGACCTGCCGCGCACGCTGAAGTGAGCGCGCTCGGCTGGTGATGCCACGCCACGTCTGGTACTGCGGCGCATGAACGACGCCGACCCCTCAGGCAATCCCAACCCCTCGGGCCATCCCAGCGACGTCGCCTTCACGCCCTCGGTCAAGGCCGCGCAGGCCCGACTCGGCTCGCGACCCTTGATGGCGAGAGCCGAGCGCGAGCGGCCGTGGCGCACGGTGGTGACCAAGGATCTCGCGCAGTTTCTGGCGCAGATCGACAGTTTCTTCCTCGCCACCGCGACCGCCGACGGCCAGCCTTATATCCAGCATCGTGGCGGACCGCCCGGCTTCCTCAAACCGCTCGACGAGAAGACGCTGGGCTTCGCCGATTTCGGCGGCAACCGGCAGTACGTCACGGTCGGCAATCTCGCCGAGAACGACCGCGCGCATATCTTCCTGCTGCACCACGCGACGCAGCAGCGCGTGAAGCTGTGGGGCCGCGCGCGCATCGTCGAGGGCAACGAGGCGCTCCTGAAGCTGCTGGCGATGCCCGGCTACAGCGCGCGCATCGAGCGCGCGATCCTGTTCGAGCTCACCGCCTGGGACGCCAACTGCCAGCAGCACATCATCGCGCGCTACAGCGAAGCCGAGATCGCGCCGGCGATCGACCAGCTCACCGCGCGCATCAAGGAACTCGAGGCCGAAGTCGCGCGGCTCCGCGGCAAGGATCCCGCTTAAGACAGGCATCTCTCCCTTCCCCCGCCAGCGGGGGAAGGTAGTCATGTTGACTCATCGGCGCGCACTCTCGCGACAATCGCGACGCTTTCATCGGCCGGGGCCATCGCGGCGGCTGTACGGTCTGCTCGAAGACAGAAGACCGGGGCGAACCAATGGGCAAGATGAGCGACACGATCCGACGCGAGATCGACAGCGAGCGCATGGCCTATGTCGCCAGCGTCAACGACGATGGTACGCCCAATCTCTCGCCCAAGGCGACCTTGGCGACGGTGGATGACGATCACCTCGCCTTCTGCGACCTCGCCTCGCCGCGCACGCTGGCCAACATCGCGACGCGGCCGGCGGTCGAGGCCAATGTCGTCGACCCGATCCGGCGCAAGGGCTGGCGGCTCGCCGGCACGGCGCGCGTCGTCGATGGCGGCGCGGAGTTCGAGTCGCTGGCTGCCCTGTTCCTCGCTCGCGGCACCAATCTCGTCGGCGCCGGCCGGCAGCCTCCTGTCCGTCGCTTCGTCGTCATCCGCGTCTCGAAGGTCTCGCCACTCCTCTCGCCCGCCTATGCGATGGGTCAATCGGAACCAGAGGTCATCGACTACTGGAGCAACGTCTGGCGCGGGCGCGCGCATGTCGCGCAGGCTCAGGCGGAACCCCGCGCTCTGCAGGCGCCCGAGGGCGCCTTGGCGCGCGACTTCACCAAGGAAGCCAAGCCGCCCCAGGGCATCACCATCGCGCGCGAAGAGGGTCGACTCGGCGTCGAGGAGTTCGCCGACGTGCTGCGCAAGTCGACCATCCGCCGACCGCTCGACGATGCCGGCCGCCTCACCGAGATGCTGCGCCACGCCAACCTCGTGCTCACCGCGCGCGATGGTGCCGGCGCACTGGTCGGCGTATCGCGCTCGCTGACCGACTTCTCCTACTGCTGCTATCTCTCCGATCTCGCGGTTGATCAGGCGTGGCAGGGGCGCGGCATCGGCAAAGCGCTGCTCTACGAGACCAAGCGCATCATCGGGCCGCAAGCGATGCTGTTGCTGCTGTCGGCGCCGGATCCGATGACCTACTATCCCAGTATCGGCATGGACACTGTGTCCAACGGTTTCATCATCCGCCGCGAGTTCTGAACCGCCCCCCGTCGGCCACCGATGCGACGCAATGTCGTCGCAATCGACCTCATACTCATCAGCAAGCTCGCTCCGAGCTGACGTGATGGGAGGGCAGCATGTTTCGCAGGCTCGCAAGCGGCCTCGCCGGTATGGCGGGCGCTCTGTTCGCCGTATCGGGTGAGGCGTCGGCCTCGCGCGACTCCAGCGGCGCGTCGCCCACCACCGCGCGCATCCTCGCCCTGCCGCCCGCGCCGGCCGATGTAGTGCGCGGTGTGATGGTCGCCGGCAACTCGAGCTCCAACAGCTCGAGCAATTCGAGCGACGGCGTGCACACCCATCGGCGCGACCACTACTGGTCCGAGGGTGGCCGGCGTGGCGGGTACTCGGAGGAGCGCCAGTGGCGCGACGACGGCCGCCGCGGCTACTACCACGCGCCACCGCCGTCGCTGCAATTCCAGCTGCAAGTGCCGCTGGGCGCGCCGCCACGGCGTAACTGACGGCGAGCACCGTCGATGTGGGGGCGCGACGGTCCGATCGAGTTTCTCTGCGCGCCGGAGGATCGCGGCGTGATCGCCGAGCCGTTCCCGGCGCAAGACTACAAGCCGGACTGGCTCAAGCGCCTGCCGCCTGTTGATCGCGACCGCGTCTCGGCGACCGATCATGCCATCACCATCAAGCGCTGCATGCCGTTCCTCGACGCCATGGCGCTGGGCTGGATCATTCCGCTGGCCGCGTCCGTGCGGCTGGAGGTCAGCGACGGCGGCCGTGCGGTCAACGCCGGCTGGGACTTCGACCGCAGCATGGTGACGTTCCACCATCCCTACCAGGTGGCCGGCCATCCATCGGAGCCGCGGCCGCCCTGCAAGCTGCACAATCACTGGAAGATCCGCACGCCGAAGGGCTGGAGCTGCCTGTTCACGCCGCTGCTGAACCGGCCCAACGCGGTGATCGAGATTGTGTCGGGCGTCGTCGACACCGATCGCTACGGCGCCGAGATCAACTTCCCGTTCTTCGTCACCGCCGCCGACGGCCGCTATACGCTGGAGAAAGGCCTGCCGCTGGTGCAGGTGATCCCCTTTCGCCGCTCAGCCACGGCGCTACGCGGTGTGGTGCGCGCGGAAACGCAGGCCGAAGCCGATGAGGCGCGGCGCCAGCAGCGCGCCATCAGCGCCGGCGACGGCTGGTACCGCAAGCACGCACGCGCGGCTCAGCCGCAGCGTGAATAGCGACAACTCAAACATCCGTCATCCCGAGTGCCGCAGGGTGATCGCGTGTGGATTGTTGGCTGTCTTCGGGCCGCGTCGCTCCAGCGACGCATCATGAGCGCCGCTTGAGCGGCGCGGCCCGAACGCCATGAAAGTCGCTGCCAGGTCGGGGCGCGCCACTCCAGTGGCGCGTCTTGTCGATCGGCCGACGCGCCACTGGAGTGGC
>JALHMM010000018.1 GCA_022844045.1 Reyranellaceae bacterium
ATGCGCCGCCATCAGCGCGTCGCGCACCTGGTTGGCCTGGACCAGGGCCAGCGGGCTGCCGCGCGTGCCGAGGCGCAGGACGGGCTTGCTCATGATCACTCCTGTAGCGGGCGCGGCGACGGCGGAAAAGCCCCATCGCGCCGATCGCGCCACCCCCCGGGCCGGCTGCGCGCCACCGTCGTGTGCGCCCAGCTGACCAGGCTCGCTCGCTTCGGCGGCGTGGCCTTCACACTGTGTCCGACGACTTTGGACCTCGCGGTTTCTTCCCCAACCAGCTTGATTCCCTCAACTGATGACTGGGTGGCGCCACATCGGGAGCGACTTCGCCCGCCGCTGTCCCCTAAACTGATCCCGCAAGGTTCAGGCGCCCCACAAAGAAGCCGGCGAGTGCTGAGATGGCGGTCATCAAAGTTCCCCATGCCATGTCGACGAGCGAGAGACGCAGCGGCCAGTGCCGAAGCGTCGACAGGTTGGTCAAATCGTAAGTGCCATACGCGCACGCGCCGAACACGGCGCCCAGAAGCAGCGCGATGTGCCACTGGCCGCCATCGATTGCCGGCTGCACAGCGAGAACCACGATGCCGACGGCATAAAGCGCATAGAAGATGAATGCCACTTTTACGCGCGGCTTCTCGAGAAGCAGCGTTCCGATCTCCCTCTTGTAGAAATTCAGGGCGACCGTACCGAGCCACAAAAGGTCAACCGCCGTGAAGACCACCAGGACGGTCAAATACGTAATCAGAGCGTGCAGCATGCGCTTCCTCCACGGCCGCGTTGACGCAGGCCGTCCGGAACCACTCCATTGAAGACTACGCCGCCGCCGGCCAGACGGATCACAGTCGTGTTATCGACGTGTTGAGCTGCTGCGCTCCGTGCTGGAGCAAGAACGTCTTGAAGGCCGCCGCTGCGGGAGACAGCTGCTTGGTCTTGCGATGGATCGCGTACCACTGCCGCATTACGGGCATTCCCGCGACCGCCAGAACGACAAGCCGGGATGCCGCGAGTTCCGAGCCGATCGTATGTAACGATAGGAACCCCAAGCCCATGCCGGCCATGACGGCTTGCTTGATGGCTTCGTTGGGGCCGATCTCGATCATCTCCGCGGCCTGGAAGCGCTTCATCGCGAATGCTCGTTCCATCGCGTCGCGCGTGCCCGAGCCGTATTCGCGGACCAGGAAAGACTCTTCGGCGAGTTCCTCCAGCCGCATGCGTCGGCGGCCGGCAAGCCGATGATCCGGCGCCGCGACGATAGACAGCGGGTGTCCGGCGAACGCGACCGCGGTCGTATCAAGTCCTGGCGGAGGCCTTCCCATCACGGCCAGATCGACGGTGTTGTCCGCCAAGTCGCGAATGACGGCGTCGCGATTCTTGACCGTCAGGCGCACCGAAAGACCGGGCCGGCCCTTGCGGAAAGCCGCGAGGAGTCTGGGCACGAAGTATTCCGCTGTCGTCGTCGACACGATATCCAGATTCCCCGCTGCTGGGCCATGCAACCTCCGCAGCGCTTCGTCCGCCTGACGGAGCTGCGTCAGGACGATGCGCGCGTGCCGCGCCAGCTCCGTGCCGGCGCGCGTGAGGTGCTTGCGCCTGCCCATTTGCTCGAACAGCGGCGCACCGACGATGTGTTCGAGTTGCTTGAGCTGGATCGAGATGGCCGGCTGTGTGACATGAATCTCCGCGGCCGCGCGCGCGAAATGCAGGTGCCGCGCCGCCGCGTCGAAGATTCTCAATTGACGCAATGTCACGCGGTCGAAGATCGTCATATTTCGATTAGCTTATGCTCATAATATCAATGTTTAATTATTCCTTATGAAAAGCGAGGCGTAGTCAAGAGCCGCTTCAGATCGGAGGAGGCGGCAGGTGGTTACGTCCGCAACGCCGGCATACGGCGGCGAGCCCCGCGAACGGTACCGCGCGGGTGTGCTCAAGTATGCCCAGATGGGCTACTGGCAGCCCGACTACGAACCTGTCGATACCGAGGTGCTAGCCCTGTTCCGCATTACCCCACAAGACGGAGTCGATCCCGAGGAGGCCGCCGCGGCGGTCGCTGGAGAGTCGTCGACCGCTACGTGGACGGTGGTGTGGACCGATCGCCTTACGGCGTGCGAGCGCTATCGCGCCAAGGCCTATCGGGTCGAGCCGGTGCCGGGTTCGCCGGGTCAGTACTTCGCCTATATCGCCTACGACCTCGATCTATTCGAGGAGGGCTCGATCGCCAACCTCACGGCGTCGATCATCGGCAACGTCTTCGGCTTCAAGCCGCTGAAGGCGCTGCGGCTCGAGGACATGCGCATCCCTGTCGCCTACGCGAAGACCTTCAGCGGCCCGCCAACCGGCATCGTGGTCGAGCGCGAACGCCTCGACAAGTTCGGCCGCCCGCTGCTCGGCGCCACGGTGAAGCCAAAACTCGGGCTCTCTGGCAAGAACTACGGCCGCGTGGTCTACGAGGCGTTGAAGGGCGGGCTGGACTTCACCAAGGACGACGAGAACATCAATAGCCAGCCCTTCATGCACTGGCGCGACCGCTTTCTCTACTGCATGGAGGCGGTGAACCGGGCCCAGGCCGCCACCGGCGAGATCAAGGGGACCTATCTCAACGTCACGGCGGCCACCATGGAGGACATGTACGAGCGCGCCGACTTCGCCCGGGAACTCGGCAGCGTGATCGTGATGATCGATCTCGTGATCGGCTACACGGCCATCCAGTCCATGGCGAAGTGGGCGCGCCGCAACGACATGATCCTGCATCTGCACCGCGCCGGTCATTCGACCTACACGCGGCAGCGCAACCACGGTGTATCGTTCCGCGTCATCTCGAAATGGATGCGGCTGGCCGGTGTCGACCACATCCACGCGGGCACTGTGGTCGGCAAGCTGGAGGGCGATCCCAACTCGGTCCAAGGCTACTACAACGTCCTGCGCGAGGACCACAATCCGGTCGACCTCCAGCGCGGCTTGTTCTTCGAACAGGACTGGGCAGGTCTGCGCAAGGTCATGCCGGTCGCGTCCGGCGGCATTCATGCCGGCCAGATGCACCAGCTCCTCGGCTATCTCGGCGAGGACGTGGTGTTGCAGTTCGGCGGCGGCACGATCGGGCACCCCATGGGTATCCAGGCCGGCGCGACGGCCAACCGCGTGGCCCTCGAAGCGATGATCCTCGCCCGCAATGAGGGACGCGATCTGTGGACCGAGGGGCCGGATATCCTATCCGCCGCCGCCCGCCACTGCCGGCCCCTCAGGGCGGCGCTGGATACCTGGGGCGACGTCACCTTCGATTACACGTCGACCGACACGCCCGACTATGTCCCCGTCGCGACGGTAGCGTGAGGTGGCCGCCATGCGCCTTGGCCAGGGTACTTTCTCGTTTCTTCCCGATCTCAGCGACCAGCAGATCTCGGCCCAGCTCGAATACTGCCTGCGGCAAGGCTGGGCGATATCGATCGAGTTCACAGATGACCCCCATCCGCGCAATACCTACTGGGAGATGTGGTCGATGCCGATGTTCGACCTCAGCGATGCGTCGGCGGCGATGCTCGACGTCAACGCCTGCCGCGCGGCGCATCCCGAGAAGTATGTGAAGGTCAACGCTTTCGATGCCCGGCGCGGCTGGGAGACGGTCCGTCTATCCTTCATCGTCAACCGGCCGAGCGTCGAACCCAGCTTCAGGCTGGAGCGCGGCGAGTCAGCGGGTCGTTCAATTCGCTATGCGACGCATGTCGAGCGCGCCGAGAGAACGCCGGGCGGCGGCCGGTGATCGCTGGTCACACCCAGGACATCCCAGCATGACGGCGGACGACGAACCGACCCTGGATCTCGATCGGCTCTATAGGGAGTCGAACGTGCCCGCTGTGCTCGAATCGCTCGAGCGCGATCTCGTCGGGCTCGCGCCAGTGAAGCGCAGGGTTCGCGAGATCGCCGCGTTGCTGCTTGTCGAGAAGCTTCGGCGCACGATCGGCCTGGAGGCTGACTCGCCGCCATTGCACATGAGCTTCACGGGCAATCCGGGCACGGGCAAGACGACCGTCGCCGCGCGCATGGCGGCGATCCTGCACGGCCTGGGGTACGTGCGGAAAGGACAGCTCGTGGCCGTGACACGCGACGACCTGGTCGGCCAGTTCATCGGCCATACGGCGCCGAAGACCAAGGATGTCGTCAAGCGGGCGATGGGCGGTGTGCTGTTCATCGACGAGGCCTATCATCTTCATCGTCCGGAGAACGAGCGCGACTACGGCCAGGAGGTGGTCGAGATCCTCTTGCAGGTGATGGAGACGCAACACGCCGATCTCGTGGTGATTTTCGCGGGCTACAAGGATCGCATGTCGGCCTTCTTCGCCTCGAATCCCGGCATGGCGTCGCGGGTTACCCATCACGTCGACTTTCCCGACTATTGCGACGATGAGCTTTTTGAGATCGCGTCTCTCATGCTGGCGCGGATGCAATACTCGCTGAGCGCCCAGGCGGTCCCGGTGCTCAGGGAGTACATCGCGCAGCGCCGGCGACAGCCGAACTTCTCCAACGCGCGATCGATCCGCAACGCGCTCGACAGGGCAAGGCTGCGCCACGCCAACCGCCTGTTCGAGCGTCGCGAAGCGCCGCTGTCGCCAGCCGCGCTCTCCACGATCGGGCCCGAAGATTTCCGCGCCAGCCGCGTCTTTCTCGAAAGCGGCCCGGCCGCGTGACCGCACACCGAGCGAAGGGAAGACCAGAATGACCAAGCTGCAAGCGCTGCTGTTCGATGTCGATGGTACGATCGCCGACACGGAGGAACTGCATCGGCAGTCGTTCAACCAGGCCTTTCTGCGGGCCGGCCTCAAATGGACCTGGGATTCGGCCTACTATGCCGAACTGCTCGCCGTTTCCGGCGGTCAGGACCGGATCGCGTTCCACATCGAGAGGCTCGACGAGGCGCCCGGCGAGAAGGAGCGGCTTCGTCGGCTGATACCCCTCATCCACCAGACGAAGACCCGTGAGTTCGGCGTTCGTCTCGAGGAGTGTTCTTTGCAGCCGCGGCCCGGTATCGTGCGGCTGGTCGAGGAGGCGACGGCCGCAAACCTGAAGATCGGATTCGCGTCGACCTCCGCGTGGGTCAATGTCTCGGCGATGCTCTCGGCGACATTCGGACCGGCAACGAAGCTGCAGGTCGGTGCGATCGCCAACGCCGATATGGGAGCCAGAAAGAAGCCGCATCCGGACGTTTACGAAATGCTGATGCGCATGCTGCGTGTTCCCGCCGAAGCCTGCGTCGCATTCGAGGATTCGGCCAACGGTGTGGATGCGGCGCGGGCCGCGGGTGTGCTTGTCGTTGCGACGCCAAGTCCATGGACGGCAGGCCAGGATTTGTCCCGCGCCGACCTGGTGCTTCCCCATCTCGGGGATCCGGCTCACAAGCTCGACGCGCAGGCCGCGGCGCGGATCGGCGGCGCGCCCTGGCTCGGTCTCAACGAACTGTCGGCGTTGCGGCAGGAGCACGCCCTGAAGCGGGAGCCTTGCACGCCTCCACATCGTGATGTTCTGTAGGCGCCGCCGGAATAGATCCGGCGTCCGGACGGGAGCGGCCAAGGGCGCCCCGGGAGCACGTCGTGGCGGCCGATCGCAAGACACTCGACCAGTTTCTCGCTCAGGAGCGCTTCCCCGACCGCGTCTCTCCGGTCGAGCTCAGGGAGCTGTTGCTCGACCTGGCGAGCTTGTGCCGGACGATCGGGCAGCGTGCGGCCGACGCCGTCGGCGAGTCCCTCGACCAGCCGGACGAGTTCGTTGTTCGGGAGGGGTTGGACGGCGATTGCGGGTCGAGACGTTGCGGGATCCGCCGGGGAAGCCATCTTGTCGCGCTGCTTCCTGTCGACAGTGAATCGAGCGTCGAGGCCAACGGGGTACACGGCACCATCTTCTCGGTCCTGTCGGCCGACGGGGCACGCCCGGATGCGGCGGGCGGAGATTTTCTGCAGAGTGGGTCGAGGCAGCTGTGCGCGGGCTATGCGATCTACGGACCCTCGATCGTGCTTGTTCTCGCTCTCGGCTCGGGCGTACATGCGTTCGTGCTGGACAGGCAGCGGGGCACTTTTTTTCTGGAGCGCGCAGACATTCGCATTCCGCCGACGACGCGCGAGATCGCCATCGACGCCTCCCACACACGTGTCTGGGGCCCTGCGATCCGACGGTACGTCGATGAATGCCTGGCCGGCGCAAACGGTCCGCGCGGCGCGGCCTTCCGGCTTCATTGGCTGGGATCGATCGTTGCCGAGGCGCATCGCATCCTTATGGGCGACGGCATCCTTGTCTGTGCCGGCGGCGGAGCGCAGTTGCCGCGACTTCTTCACGAAGCCAACCCGATCTCCTTCATCATCGAGCGGGCCGGAGGCAAAGCCAGCACCGGCGTGGCGCGGCTCCTCGATATCGAGCCGAAAGCCATCGACGATCGCACGTCACTGGTCGTCGGCTCAGTCGAGGAAGTGGAACGCATCGAGGCCTATCACAGCGACCATGATTTAGGTCGCTACGACGCGCCGCTGTTCGCCGAGCGCGGCCTCTTCCGCGTGACTTCCTAGGGGCGGAGAATCTCGTGTCGACGCGTCACCCCATCATCGCCGTGACCGGGTCATCAGGAGCCGGCACGACATCGGTGATGCGTGTTTTCGAGCAGATCTTCCGGCGCGAGAACGTCAAGGCGGCGTTCGTGGAGGGCGACAGTTTTCATCGGTACGATCGCGTCGAGATGAAGAGACGGATGGCTGAAGCGCATACGGAAGGGAATCAGCATTTCAGTCATTTCGGGCCGGAAGCGAACTTGTTCGCGGAGCTCGAAAGCCTTTTCCGCGACTATGGCGCGACCGGCGGCGGCAGGACGCGGACATATCTGCACGATGATTCGCAAGCCGCGCGGCACGGCCGGCCCGCCGGCACTTTCACGCCGTGGGAAGACCTGCCGGGCGACACGGACATGCTGTTTTACGAGGGGCTGCATGGCGCCGTCGTGGATGGCGAGGTCGACGTCGCCCGGCATGTCGATTTGCGCATCGGCGTGGTACCGGTCATCAACCTGGAATGGATCCAGAAGCTGCATCGGGACAAGGTTCAACGCGGCTACACGACGGAGGGCGTGACGAACACGATCCTGCGGCGGATGCATGACTACGTGCACTACATCGTTCCGCAGTTTTCGCGAACGCATATCAACTTCCAGCGCGTCCCCGTCGTCGACACGTCCAACCCGTTCATTTCGCGCCACGTGCCGACGCCGGATGAGAGCCTGCTGGTGGTTCGCTTCGCCAACCCGCGCGGCATCGACTTTCCCTACCTGCTTTCGATGCTGCACGATTCCTTCATGTCGCGTCCGAACACGATCGTCTGCCCCGGTGGGAAGATGGATCTGGCGATCCAACTCATCTTCACGCCGATGATCTGGCGCCTGATGGAGAGACGCAAATAGCCGATTTCTTCGCCAATGGCAGGATCGTCGACCTGATCCTCGCCCTGATGCTGATCGAGGGGATCGCCCTGGCCGCATACCACCGGCGAACCGGGCGTGGCGTGGCCGCGGGCGACATGGTGGGCGTGCTGCTCGCGGGCGCCTTCTTGTTGCTCGCGCTGCGCAGCGCGATGACCGGCGCGTCGTGGGTCTGGACCGCCGTCTGGCTGGCCGCGGGCTTCGTCGCGCACCTGGTGGATCTGGGCCGCCGCTGGCGCCGCTGAGGGGCGTGCCTGTCAGCGGCTGACGAGGGGAAACGTGACGGCGATGCCCCAGGCGATGGCTAGAGAGACAGCCAGGGCGCCGATCATCGGGTGGCGCGTTCGCCGATATATCCACGTGCCGAACAGGCCATAAACGACGAAGCACAGCAGGATCGCCGGCACGATAATCAGGAGGAAGAACAGTTTCTGAAGGTTAAGGGCGACCGCCAGCAGCAACGATGCCAGGAAAAACACCTTGGTCATCACATAGGCGCCGCGTCGGGGTGTTCCGGCGCGGGTCAGATACTCGTCGGCGGCGAAGTACGGCAATGTCCCGCAAAGCATGGCGAGGACGAGGGCAAGGCGGTCCGGCGTCGGCCGGTAACTGGTCACGAACCAATCTGTCGGCACGGCGATCGCCGCGACGCAATAGACGCACGTCGCCAGAACCGCGACGGCGAACCGCCTGTAGTCGACCGTCGCGGTCGCGGCGAGCGGTCGCGTCGAGCCGCTGACACGAAGGGCTGCGAAGGTCAGAAGGCCATAAAGCCCGAAATGCAGCACCAGATAGTCGCCCAGCAGGATGGGCAGAAATCTCGTCGGCAATTGCCAGAGGATCAGCGGCGTCAGGACCGCCGGGATCGCCGCGATCAGGAGCAGTCGCGGCCAGCGGAGTGCGATCGGCGGTGGTCCGGATACGATCCGCGGCAGCAGATGGGATAGCGGCCACGCCAGCGCGACGATGCCGAGATAGAGCAGGCCGAGCCAGGGGCCGCGCCGGTCGGAGAATCCCGTCTCCTTCAGGCCAGTTGCTCCGTTCAGCCAGGCCACGGCTTCGACCATGCTGTCGCGGGCATAGAGAACGCCGATGTGCTCCGCGCCGGCGGCGAGGACCATACGGCGCGCGGTTCCGTCGGCGAAACTGCCGTACGTGACGCGCTCTTCGGCTGGTTTGCCGGCGGCCATGCTCACCACGCGAAAGCCCTCGTCGCGCAGGAAGGAGGGCTCGAGGGCACCGTCGATGACCAGCAGATTGCGCGGGCTGGTCGCGGTCACGTCGCGGGAAAACAGTGAGACCGCGATCGTCGCCGTGATGGCCGTGTTGTCTCGCGCATACCGAACCACGGTATCGGAGGCCATCGAATGGCCGAGCAGGGCCACGCGGCCGTCGCTGCCAGGCAGGCCGCGGGCGAAGGAAACCACCTCGTGCAAGCTCGCCAGCAGCGCCCGCCCGCTTGCTTCATGATCGTTCATCCCGCCTGGCAGCGGCGCGGTATTGCGAGCGTGGCCGGGAAAGTCGAATGTCACCGCGAGATAGCCGTTGCGGGCGAGGGTGACAGCGAACGGCCGCATCATCTGCTGCGAGCCGGCGAAGCCGTGGCAGATGACAATGACCGGTACCGGCTTGGCGGCGGCTGGCCTGAACACCGTCAGTGGAATTGTGCCAATGTATTGCCGGACGACCGTCAGGCCGGTTTCGGCCAAAGCGATCTGCCAGACGGCCAACGCGATTGCTATGATGGACGCGACGGCGATGGTTCGGCGCAACATTCAGAAACGGTACACGATGCGGCAGTTGTCACAAACGGACCAATGGACAGGCGGCGCCTGAAAATGCCCGTTGCCTTTCCATTCGTCGCCATCGTCGGTCAGGACGAGATGAAACTGGCGCTGCTGACGGCGGCAATCGACCCGACGATCGGTGGCGTGCTGGTTTTCGGCGACCGCGGCACCGGCAAGTCGACCGCTGTTCGCGCCCTGGCCGCCCTGCTGCCGAGGATGCGCGTCGTCGAAGGCTGCCGCTACGGTTGCGATCCCGATGACGTCGCCAAGCTGTGCGCGGAGTGCCAGTCGAGAGCCGGTCTTGGGAAGCTCAAGGGCATCTTGGCGCCGGTGCCGGTCGTGGACCTGCCGTTGGGTGCGACGGAGGACCGGGTGGTCGGCGCGCTCGACCTTGAGCGGGCTTTGACGCAAGGCATCAAGGCGTTTGAACCGGGCATCCTTGCCCGGGCGCATCGGGGATTTCTGTACATCGATGAAGTCAATCTGCTCGAGGACAACCTCGTCGATCTTCTGCTCGACGTGGCGGCATCGGGCGAGAACATCGTCGAGCGGGAGGGCCTCAGTGTCCGCCATCCGGCGCGGTTCGTGCTCGTCGGGACAGGCAATCCCGAGGAAGGCGAGCTTCGGCCGCAGCTTCTGGATCGTTTCGGCCTTTCGGTAGAGGTGAAGTCGCCCGACGATCTGGCGACACGGGTGAGCGTCGTGCGTCGACGCGACGATTTCGAGCGTGATCCAGCCGCCTTCGCCGCGCTATGGCAGAAGGATGCCGCGAGGCTGCGCAAGCGAATCGTCGCTGCGCGCCGTCGTTTGCCCGAAGTCGACTGCCCGGATTCGGCTATCGAAACCGCGGCGCGACTTTGCATGCAGTTGGGAATCGATGGGTCGCGTGGTGAATTGACACTTGTCAGGGCGGGCCGCGCGGTGGCGGCATTCGATGGCGATTCGGTTCTCGAACGCCACCACCTGCGCAGGATCGCGCCATCAGCGCTCCGCCACCGGCTGCGCCGCGACCCGCTCGACGACGCGGGCTCGAGCGTCAGGGTCGAACGGGCGATCGAAGAGGTTCTTGGCGCATGACCGTGCAGTCGGATGCCGCCCTCGCCGCCGCGCTTTTCGCCGTCGATCCGGCCGGTGTTGGCGGCGTGGTGCTGCGAGCCCGGTGGGGGCCGGCCCGGGACCAGTGGCTGGCAGACCTGTACGCCATGCTGCCGGCTGATGCGCCGGTTCGGCGGGTTCCGCCGACCATCACCGACGACCGTCTGCTTGGCGGCCTCGACCTTGCGGCCACGCTTCAGGCGAAGCGGCCCATCGTCGAGCGCGGCGTGCTTGCGGACGCGAACAGTGGAGTTGTTGTCGTGTCGATGGCGGAAAGGTTGGCATCGTCCACTGTCGCGCACCTGACGGCGGCGCTTGATCTGGCTTGTGTCGTCGTCGAGCGCGATGGCATAACCGCGCGGCCGCCGGCGCGGTTTGGATTGACCCTGTTCGACGAGGGCGTCGCCGACGACGAGCAGGTGGCCGACGCGTTGCGGGATCGCCTGGCGTTCCATATCGACTTCGACGATGCGGCAAGAAGCGATGCCTCCGGCTCGAAACGCGATGCTTCCGACATCGCGCGAGCACGGCGAGACCTGGCGAGTGTCGCGTGCGGCGACGAGATCGTCGCGGCGCTTTGCGAGGTGGCCATGGCGCTGGGTATCGCGTCGGTTCGCGCACCCCTCCTGGCCGTGAGAGCGGCGCGGGCGAGCGCCGCGTTGCACGGACGACGGCGGATCGAGGATGTCGACGCGGCGATCGCCGGTCGCTTGGTCCTTGCGCCACGTGCGATCAGCCTGCCGGCCGGAGAGCCGCCGAAGGAGAGCGACGATGGACAGTCGGACGAGGCCGAAGCCGCGACGGCGGACGAGGGCGGTCCGAGGGAAGATCCTTCACCCGCCACGGACGAGGCGCTGCGTAACATGATTCTCGACGCAGCCAAGGCGGCGATGCCCCCGCAGATTCTCGATAGCCTGCGATCTTCGCGCGCCGCCGCCGCCCGGCTATCCGCACCTGGCCGGGCGGGTGTGGTCGCGGCGTCAAAGCAACGCGGAAGGCCTGCTGGGACCCGGCCGGGCGAGCCCCGTGGACGATCCCGGATCAACATTGTCGAGACGCTGCGCGCGGCCGCGCCGTGGCAGCCGCTTCGGCACCGTACGCCTCAAAGGACAGACGCGTCAGTTGGTCGGCCGGACCGGGTCGAGATACGTCGAGAGGACTTTCGGGTCACGCGCTTCAAGCGGTATGCCGCGACGACGACGGTCTTTGTCGTCGACGCATCGGGGTCGTCGGCGGCCAACCGGCTGGCGGAAGCGAAGGGGGCGGTCGAACTGCTGCTGGCCGATTGCTACGTGCGGCGCGACGAGGTGGCCCTGATCTCCTTTCGCGGTCGTAGTGCCGAGGTCGTGCTGCCGCCGACACGATCGCTTGTCCGGGCCAAGCGATGTCTGGCCGGTCTCCCCGGTGGCGGCGGCACGCCCCTGGCGGCCGCGATCGACATGGCCGCACTGATGACCGGTTCGATTGTCAAGAAGGGGCGGTCGCCAGTTGTTGTTCTTCTTACGGATGGCCGGGCGAACATCACGCGTGAGGGCAAGCCCGGTGTGGCTCTTGCGGCGGCGGAAGCGACCGCGGCGTCGCGCGCCTTTCGCCTGCTTGGCGTGCGGACGCTGATCGTTGACACGTCGCCGCGTCCGCAAGTTCAGGCGGAACAACTCGCCAAAGACATGGCCGCAAGCTACCTGCCGCTGCCCTACGCCAACTCCAGGGATCTGTCTCGCGCGATTCAGGCGGCGGTGTTGGCTGATGCCGGTTGACCCTAAACCCGGCCTGCCACCGGCCGTACCCGGCGAGCGACGCGATCTCCAGTCGGGGTCGCGGCGGCTCAGCTACTACGTGGTCGATCCCGGCACTGGTACGCGGCCGCTGCTGCTGATCCACAGTATCAATGCGGCCGGCTCGGCGTACGAAGTCAAGCCGCTGTACGAGCATTTTCAGCGAACCCGCCCAGTATACGCGCTGGAGCTGCCGGGCTTCGGTTTCTCCGAACGGCGGGACGAGTTCTACACGCCGCGCATCATGACAGACGCGATTCAGGCGATGGCGGCGGAGATCGGGCGACTTCACGGCGGTGTGCCCATCGATGCGCTGGCCGTGTCGCTGTCGTCGGAGTTCTTGGCGCGGGCTGCCGCCGAGGCACCCGAGGTCTTTCAAAGCCTCGCGCTGGTAAGCCCTACGGGTTTCAGCAGCAGAACGCCGCGCGACGGCCCACCGGGCAGCACGCGGGGGCGGCCGTCTGTGCTGCGGTTTCTGCGATTCTCGCTGTGGAGCCGACTGATCTATCGGGCACTAACGACGCGCGCGAGCATCCGCTATTTTCTTCGGCGGACATGGGGTTCGGCGGACATCGATGAAGGACTTGCCGACTACGACTTCGTGACCGCCCGGCAACCGGGTGCGCGGCATGCACCGTATCTCTTCGTGAGCGGCTTTCTTTTCAGCGGCGATATCGCGCCAATCTACGATGCGTTGACGCTGCCTGTATGGCTTGTCCATGGGACGCGCGGCGACTTCGTCGATTACGCCAACGCCACGGCGGTGGGAGGCAAACCCAACTGGTCGCTGCGCGTGTTCCAGACCGGCGCGATGCCGCATTTCGAAGTGAGGAGCGCGTTCATCGAGGCGTACGAATCCTTCATGGCTGGGAACGTGTCACCGTGAGCGAGACGCTTTCCTGGGAAAGGGAAGGCGCGGACTGGCCCAACCGGGAGTTCAGTCGTTTTGTCGACTCCTCTGGGCTGCGCTGGCATGTCCAGCAGATGGGCGCGGGACCAACGCTTCTCCTCCTGCACGGCACGGGCGCCGCCACGCACACTTGGCGCGACCTGGCGCCCTTGCTGGCGAGGCGGTTCGCCGTGATCGCGCCTGAATTACCCGGACACGGCTTTACCGGATCGTCCGGGGCCAGTCGGATGTCCATGGCCGGGATGGCCGCGGCGGTCACAAGTCTTCTGAAAACACTCGGTGCGGAACCGGCATTGGTGGTCGGGCACTCGGCCGGTGCCGCGGTGCTCGCCCGGATGAACATAGACGGCTGCATCGCGCCACAGGCCATGGTCAGCTTGAACGGCGCGCTTCTGCCGTTTCGCGGCATCGCCGGTCAGTTCTACTCGCCCTTGGCGAAGCTGCTGGCGCTCAATCCGCTGGTGCCTCGCATGTTCGCTTTTGGAGCGCGTCGCCTTTCGCCGGTCGAACGCCTGCTTCGCAGTACAGGATCAATCCCCGATGCGCGGGGCGTCGAGTTCTATAGCAGGTTGCTCGCCAGCCCGACGCATCTGGCAGGTGCGCTCGGCATGATGGCGAACTGGGATCTGCACGCGCTGGAACGGGATCTGCCACTCTTCAAGCCGCGCCTCCTTCTTGTCGCATGCGGAGACGACCGCGCCGTTCCCGCCGAGGACGCTTTTCGGGTGCGTGACGCTGTCCCCGGCTCGGAGGTGACATACCTGCGCAATCTTGGTCACCTTGGCCACGAGGAACGGCCAGAATTGTTCTCGGATATCATCGCACGTGCCGCCATCACGGCCGGTATCCCGATCAACGGGTGAGTGGTGCGCGAACGGCGCGGCACGCCTGTTCGCTTACCGGCATACGGATCGGATCGGCTGGATCCACACGGGACGGCCACCGGACGATCGATCTATTCGACCGGCCCCAGCCGGAGTCGCGAACGACGTATCTTCGATCGCCGTCGTCGTCATGTTGGCGGGAGACTCTATCGTGGAATCCGAATGGCTCGGCCTGATCGAGATGTTCGTTGTCTTGATGTTCGCCGTGGCATGGGGCGCGGTAGAGCTCTACACGCGGCGCCTGGACAAGCGTCGTGCCGAGGAGGACAAGCGCTTGGCGGCGAGCGATGAGCCGCCGGAAGGCCGGTGATTCGCCGGTTAGTCGTCAGCCCCACGCGCGCGGCATGCGAAACGGCAGCATCGCTTGCACCCAGCGTGTACTGAAGCGGTCAAGCGACAGCGATTCATGCACCCCGATCGCGGGCTCACCGAGGAGTCGGGTTGCAATGGCCGACCTGGCGTAGAACGGGGCGTCTTCGAGCGTCCGGATCACAGTCGCATGCCCTACCTCGTCGACCCTGGTCGTGCGGCCCACGCGCCACGCCGTCGTTGGCAAATGGACTTCGGGCGGCGGCATGAACTCGTCTACCCGGCAATGTCGATCGAAACGCAGAGCCAGCGAGAGCGGATCGGCGCCACGCCGCTTCAGGTCATACAAGACGGCCGTGCCGTCACGAAGCGGAGCGCGCGACCACGCCCAGCTGGAGAAGCCCGATTCGAGTGGCGCGTCGCCGTGATTGCTGTCGACATAGCCTGTTCCCGACCAATGAAGCGCCGGGCTTTGCAACTCGACCTCGATACGGGCGCGGAGCGCGATCGGCTGCCAGCGGTGCCTGCCATCGACGTCCAGCGTGAAGGTTCGATCGGCGACCGCCATCGGAAACACGTTGATCCGGCCGCGCAGACGGGAAGGAAAAGGAACCGTCGTTTCCGCGATCGAGATCGATAACGCCTGGCCGTTCCACGATAGCGAACTTGGTCCGATCGCCAGGGTGTCCGCCGTGCGCTCGACGGAGCGTCGTCGTCGTTCCGTCATCGCCCAGCGCTTCCCGCCCGGACGATACAACGCGATGTTCAACGCGCAGTGATCAAGCGGGTCGCCGTCGCCACGGCGACGCGAGCTGGCGTAGTAGGGCGAGAAAACGCTGCCGACGAACGCGATGATCACCAAGCCGGTGCGCCCATCCTCGCTCAGCGCGTCGATGTACCACCAGGCATAGCCACCAGGCGCGACCTCGCGGTCGAAGCGAGGTCCGTGAGCAGCGAAGCCGCCGCTTGCCGGCCCGACAGCGCCACCATCGGCAAGCCCGGACCAGGATGCGCGCTGCCACCCGCTAGATAGACCCCGGGCATCTTCGTGCGCGCTCCCGGGCGGCGAAACGACGCCATCCATCCGTGCTGGGCCTGTCCGTAGAGCGCGCCACCGGTCGCGGGAAACAGCCGCTCGAACGCCGCTGGCGTTGTGCGCTCCGTCGCCTCGCTCCGACGATGGACCTGCAAGCCCGCTTGCCGGAGCAAGCGGAATGTCCGCTCTTCGCATGCGTCGACCTCCGAGGGTGTGGGGAGATTCTGGTCGCCACTTGGCGGCGCGTTGACGAGGCACAGCAGACGCTCATCGGCGGCCGGCTGTGTCTCTTCGCGATCGGTCCGGTCCTGCGCGCAGACATAGACCGTCGGTTCTTCCGGCAGTCGGCCGCGGCGGAAGATGTCGTTGAACTCGGCTTGGTAGTTCTTCGAGAAGAACACCGAATGGTGGAGGAGCGGGAACCCTTCAGTCCTGGCGACCATCGCCCAGGTCACGGCCGAGAGGGACCGCGCATGGGCCGCCTGAGGAGGAACGGTCGCGGCGATCGCCGGGCCAAGCAACCCCTTCGCGACTGCCGCGACGTCGGCATTGATGATCACCGCGTCGGCAGTGATCCGCTCGCCGTCCGCCAGCCGCACGCCCGCGGCGCGATGGCCGGAGACAAGTACCTCCCGCGCCTCCACGCCATAATGGAACGCTACACCCAGCGAACGCGCGATCCGCTCGATGGCCTCGGCGATCCGGTACATGCCACCCTCGACGAGCCAGACGCCCTGCCGCTCGACATGGGCGATGACCATCAGCGTCGCTGGCGCCGAGAAAGGTGAAGCGCCGCCATACGTCGCGTATCGACCAAAAAGCTGACGCAAACGGCCATCGTGGAAGTGCTCGCCCAACGCGGTCCACAACGTCGAGAACGGCGAGGCGCGCCGGAGCGCTCCGACGCCGCGCAGGCCGGCGTTCATCATGAGTCCAGACACACTGGGCCTCGAAGCGCGGATGAATGCATCATCGAGAACCTCGAAGCTCCGTCGCGCCCGCTCGCAGAAGGCGCGGTAGCGCGTCGCTTCAGGGGGGCCGGCAAAGGCGCCGATCGCGTCGGCCGACCGCTCGATATCGGCGAACAAGTCCAGTCTGTGGTGAGGGCCCCAGGCGTGGCGGGCGAGAATGTCCAGCGGCGTCAGCTTCACGTGATCGGCGAGATGCGCGCCCGCGCTGGCGAAGATCTCTTCGAACACAGCGCGCATGGTCAACACCGTCGGCCCGGCGTCGATGCTCGCCGCTCCGATGCGGCTCTGTCGCATCTTGCCGCCTGGTGTTGCCGACCGCTCCACGACGGTCACGGCTACACCCTTGCTCGCGAGCAGCAGCGCCGCGACAAGTCCGCCGATACCGGCGCCGACCACCACCACGCGGTTCGTTCCCACGGCTCGCAATCCCCACAAACGCGATTGAGTTGCCTTGCGAAGTGTCTATAGTACGTTACAGTTGACGGTGACAATCAAGCATTACAGTCTGCGGCTTTGGAGGGTTCGTTGGACGTCACCACCCAGATCGAGCAGGCCTTGGTCGACGCACTCGAGCATGCCGATAAGCCCGGCTGTCCGCCTCGGTTGGTGTCGGCGATGCGTCATGCCGTTTTCCCCAAAGGAGCGCGCATCCGTCCGCGGCTTTGCCTGGCCGTGGCCACGGCCTGCGGCGATGGCGATCCCAAGACCTCGACAGCGGCGGCGGCGGCGATCGAGTTGCTCCATTGCGCGTCGTTGGTACACGACGACCTGCCCTGCTTCGACGACGCCGACATAAGGCGCGGACTTCCGTCCGTGCATCGGGCGTTTGGCGAAGGCTTGGCCGTCCTGGCGGGCGACGCGCTGATCGTGCTCGCTTTTCAGACGTTGGCGCGGATCGCGCCGGCTCCGCAGCGCCTTGGCAAGGTTCTACTAAGCGTAAGTGAAGGCGTGGGAACACCCCGTGGAATCGTCGCGGGGCAGGCGTGGGAGTGCGAGCCCTTTGTCGATCTCGCCAACTATCACCGCTTGAAGACTGGCGCCCTGTTCGCCGCCGCAACGATGGCTGGGGCCGCCGCCGCCGATGTCGAACCGGCACCGTGGCGCAGGCTCGGCGAGAAGATCGGCGAAGCCTTCCAGGTCGCCGATGACATTCGCGATGCTACCGCCACATCCGCCGAGCTGGGCAAGCCGTCCGGGCGAGATGCCGCTCTCAGCCGGCCCAGCGCGGTGCGCGAGCTGGGTGTCGAAGGTGCGGTCCACCGGCTCGGGCAATTGGTGGGTGATGCGATCGTTTCCATTCCGTCGTGCCAAGGAGAAGTCGAGCTTCGCACCTTGATCATGCGCGAAGCGAAGAGATTGGTACCTGGCAAGATGGCGCAGCGTGCCGCTTGAGCCCACCTCTGTCGCTGACCCGCTCGGGCGGTCGCTGATTCCAGAAGCGAACGCCCGGTCGCCCTCCTGGCTTGACCGGTTGCTCGCGCTTCGCGACGGCGTTCTGTCCAGCCGCCGGTTCCAGCGCTGGGCGGCGGGTTTCCCTTTGACTAGGCCGATCGCCCGGCGACGGGCGCGCGCGCTTTTCGATGTCTGCGCGGGCTTCGTCTATTCACAGGTCCTCTTCGCATGCGTCCAGGTCCGGCTGTTCGACGTGCTGCGAGAGCAGCCCATGACGGTCGATGCGCTGTCGGTCCGTCTGTCGATGAGCGTCGCCGCGACGCACCGTCTGTTGGCGGCGGCCGTGTCGCTGCGACTTGTCGAGCGACGAACAGGGTCGCGTTTCGGTCTCGGTGCCCTTGGTGCGGCGATCGTGGGCAATCCCGGCATCGCCGCGATGGTCGAGCATCACGCGCTCCTGTACGGCGACCTCCAGGATCCGGTCGCGCTGCTACGGGGAGAGCGACGCGCGACGTCCATCGGCCGTTTCTGGCCTTACGCCGAGGCTGAAACCCCGGGCGCGGCGTCGGCCGCGGACGTCGCCGCCTACAGTTCCCTGATGTCCGTCTCGCAAGCCATGCTCGCCGACGACGTGATCGACGCATATCCGATCGCGCGGCACCGTTGTCTGCTGGATGTCGGTGGCGGCGAAGGCACTTTTCTCGCGACCGTCGCGGCGCGCGCACCGCGGCTCCAGTTGCTGCTTTTCGACCTACCCGCCGTTGCTGCCCGGGCCGAGGCTCGGTTCGCAGCCTTGGGGCTTGTGGATAGGGCTGTCGCAGTTGGGGGTGATTTCCGTCGTGATCGGTTGCCGTCCGGCGCTGACATCGTGTCATTGATCCGGGTCCTGCACGACCATGACGACCCGTCGGCGCTCCTCATTTTGCGCGCCATCCACGCCGCGCTGCCGCCTGGTGGAACGCTCCTGGTCGCCGAACCGATGTCCGCCAGCAGAGGATCCGACCCAGTTGGCGACGCCTATTTTGCGTTCTACCTGATGGCCATGGGCAGCGGCCGTCCGCGTCAGCCGACCGAGATTTCGAACCTCCTCGCGGCGGCGGGATTTCGCGACATCGAGTCTATGCGTACCCGTCAGCCGATGCTGACACGCCTCATTGTGGCCAGGCGGTCGACGGCGGTGGACAGGTGTTAGATTTAGTTGACACTTTGGATAGTCAAGTTACGATGACACTTCGATAGTCCAAAACCAGCTGCCCCATGAAGACGCTCGCTGTAGTCGTCGAAAGGCCCGAGCACCTCGTGCTCAGTCATCTGCCGTTGCCCCCGCCCGGTGACGGCGAGGTGGTGGTTGACATCGAATGGAGCGCCATCAGCACCGGTACCGAGAGGCTTTTGTGGACCGGCCGCATGCCGTCGTTTCCGGGCATGGGCTACCCCTTGGTCCCCGGCTACGAGTCGGTCGGACGCATCACGTCGGCCGGTAGTCGCCGACTGGACTCCCGCATCGGTGAACGCGTCTTTGTTCCCGGCGCACGCTGCTTCGGCGAGGTCCGCGGCCTGTTTGGCGGCGCTGCGGCGCGCGTGGTCGTGCCATGCGAGAAAGCGGTGACGATCGATGAGAGCCTTGGCGAGCAGGGCGTGCTCATCGCGCTTGCCGCCACCGCTTATCACGTGACCGCCAAGGCGGGCAGCGCTCAACCGGACTTGATCGTCGGGCACGGGGTGCTGGGACGTCTGATGGCGCGGCTCGCTTTGGTGGCGGGTGCGCCGCCGCCGGTGGTCTGGGAGCGAAACCCGGAACGACGCCATGGTGCGGTCGGCTACAGCGTGGTCGATCCGGACACCGATCCGCGGCGCGACTATCGCGTCATCTGTGACGTCAGCGGCGACGCGTCCGTGCTCGACGGTTTGTTCGCCCGGCTCGCGCCAGGCGGCGAGGTCGTCCTCGCCGGCTTCTACAGCGAGCGCCTGGGGTTCGACTTTCCGGGCGCTTTCATGCGCGAGGCCCGTATCCGCGTCGCCGCGGAATGGCAGCCGCCCGATCTGCACGCCGTCAAGACCCTGATCGAAACCGGCGCGCTGTCGCTCGATGGGCTGATCACGCATCGCAGCTCCGCGATGAAGGCGGACGCCGCTTATCGAACCGCGTTCGGCGACCCGGCGTGCCTCAAGATGATCCTCGATTGGAGGGACTGCGTATGAACGCCCAGCCGACCATCAATCTCCGGGATCATCTGAGAGCCGAGGCGTCGATAGAGCCCGACCCGGTTTCGACAGCGACGCCGACGCGCGAAACCCAGGTCATCGCGATCTACGGTAAGGGCGGCATCGGCAAGAGCTTCACGCTGGCCAACCTGTCATACATGATGGCGCAGCAGGGCAAGCGGGTTCTGCTGATCGGCTGCGATCCCAAGAGCGACACGACCTCCCTGCTGTTCGGCGGCCGTGCCTGCCCGACAATCATCGAGACCTCCTCCAAGAAGAAAGCCGCAGGCGAGGACGTCAAGATCGGTGATGTCTGCTTCAAGCGCGACGGTGTTTTCGCCATGGAGCTCGGGGGCCCCGAGGTCGGCCGCGGTTGCGGCGGTCGCGGGATCATCCATGGCTTCGAGCTGCTCGAGAAGCTCGGTTTTCATGAGTGGGGCTTTGACTATGTCCTGCTCGACTTCCTGGGCGACGTCGTGTGTGGCGGCTTCGGTCTGCCGATCGCGCGCGACATGTGCCAGAAGGTGATCGTCGTCGGCTCGAACGATCTCCAATCGCTTTATGTCGCCAACAACGTTTGCTCGGCCGTCGAGTATTTCCGCAAGCTCGGCGGCAACGTCGGCGTCGCCGGCATGGTGGTCAACAAGGACGACGGCAGCGGTGAAGCTCATGCCTTCGCAGAGCTGGCCGGGATCCCCGTCCTCGCGTCGGTTCCGGCGCATGACGATATCCGCCGCAAGAGCGCCAACTACGAGATCATCGGGCGCCCCGGAACGCAGTGGGCGCCGCTTTTTGAGGAGCTGGCGAAGAATGTCGCCGAAGCGCCGCCGATGCGGCCCAAGCCGCTGACCCAGGACGGTCTGCTCGATCTCTTCAAGGGCGAGGCTGTCGGCCGCAACGTGGTGCTGCAGCCCGCGACCGCGGAGGACATGTGCGGCGGCATAGTCATCGAGAAGCCGTCGCTTGAAGTCGTCTACGACACGGTGTGAGCGACGCAGGAGGCAGTATCAACGTGGCCGCACATCCATCATCCCCTGGTACCGGCGTCGGCGCATCGCCCGCGACCGTCCACGACGGTGTGGCGAGCGCACGCGCCCTGCCGACGGATGGTGCAGGCTGCCATGCGGGCAAAGCCGAGATGCAGAACGCCGCGGCGGCCGCGGGCAAGAGCGAGACGCTGGCGAGGTATGCGGCGGACTATCCCACCGGCCCGCACGATCAGCCGCAAAGCATGTGCCCCGCGTTCGGCTCGCTGCGCGTCGGTCTGCGTATGCGCCGCACCGCGACCGTACTCTCCGGGTCAGCGTGCTGCGTCTACGGGCTGACGTTCACGTCCCACTTCTACGGCGCCCGCCGTTCGGTCGGGTACGTGCCGTTCAATTCCGAGACGCTGGTGACCGGCAAACTGTTCGAAGACATCCGCGACGCGGTCTTCAAGCTCGCCGATCCCGAGCTTTACGACACGATCGTCATCACCAACCTCTGTGTGCCAACGGCCTCGGGCGTGCCGCTGCAACTGCTGCCAAAGGTGATCAATGGGGTCCGGATCGTCGGTATCGACGTTCCGGGCTTCGGTGTTCCGACGCATGCCGAAGCCAAGGACGTGCTGGCGGCCGCGATGCTCAAGTACGCCCGTGCGGAAGCCGAGCAGGGCCCGGTCCAGGCTCCGGCCTCCAGACGTTCCGACGTGCAGACGATCACACTGGTCGGCGAGATGTTCCCGGTGGATCCGATCGGCATCGGCATGATGCTCGAGCCGATGGGCCTCGCAGCCGGGCCGGTCGTGCCGACGCGCGAATGGCGTGAACTCTACGCCGCGCTGGATTGCGCCGCGGTCGCGGCGATCCATCCGCACTACACGGCGACGTTCCGCGAGTTCGAGTCGGCGGGTCGCAAGATCGTGGCATCGGCGCCTGTCGGCCTCGACGGCACGGCCACCTGGCTCGAAGGCGTCGGCGAGGCCTGCGGTACGTCGCGGCAGAAGATCGAGGCGGCGAAAAACGCTGTATTGCCGGCCATCCGTGGCGCTCTTGCCAAGATGCCTATCCGGTCTCGCATAACCCTGTCGGGCTACGAGGGCTCGGAGCTGCTTGTCGCGCGACTGCTGATCGAGAGCGGTGCGGATGTGCGCTACGTCGGCACGGCCTGCCCGCGCACGGCGCTGTCGGACGGCGATCGGCAATGGCTCGAAGCGAAAGGTGCGCACGTGCAGTTTCGCGCCTCGTTGGAGCAGGACATCGCGGCGATGCTCGAATTCAAGCCCGACGTGGCGATCGGCACGACGCCGGTCGTGCAGAAGGCGAAGGAGTTGGCGACGCCTGCTCTCTACTTCACCAACCTCATCTCGGCCCGGCCGTTGATGGGTCCGGCGGGCGCGGGCTCTCTGGCGCAGGTCGTCAACGCGGCCGTCGCCGGCAAGTCGCGAATGGACGAGATGAACGCCTTCTTCGCCGGAGTTGGAACCGACGCGACGGCGGGGATCTGGGAGGATCTGCCACGTGATCGGCCCGAGTTCCGGGCCCGCTTCCAGAAGCGGCTTCAGGCCGACAGGAAGAAGACCGAGGAGCCGGTGTGATGCTGATCCTCGACCATGACAGGGCTGGCGGATACTGGGGTGCCGTCTACGTGTTCACCGCGGTGAAGGGCCTGCAGGTGATCATCGACGGGCCAGTCGGCTGCGAGAATCTGCCGGTCACCGCCGTTCTTCACTACACGGACGCCTTACCGCCGCATGAGCTGCCCATCGTGGTCACCGGCCTGTCCGAGGACGAGCTTGGCCAGCACGGCACGGAGCAGGCGATGCGGCGGGCGCACAAGACGCTCGATCCGACTTTGCCGAGTGTCGTGGTCACGGGTTCGATCGCCGAGATGATTGGCGGCGGGGTCACGCCGGAAGGAACCGGAATCCAGCGATTCCTTCCGCGCACGATCGACGAGGATCAGTGGCAGAGCGCAAATCGCGCGATGTTCTGGTTGTGGAAGGAGTATGGCCCCAAGCGGGCGCCAAAGCTCAAGCCACGCGCGCCCGACAAGAAGCCCAAGGTCAATATCATCGGCCCGATATACGGGAACTTCAACACGTACTCCGATCTCGCCGAGATACGCCGGCTCGTCGAGGGCATCGGCGCCGAAGTCAACATGGTGTTTCCCCTCGGGAGCCATCTGGCCGACGTCGTCCGCCTGGGCGATGCGGACGCGAACGTTTGCATGTATCGCGAGTTCGGCCGGATGCTTTGCGAGGCGATGGAACGGCCCTACCTGCAAGCGCCGATCGGCCTGCATTCGACCACCAAGTTCCTGCGCAAGCTGGGTGAAATCCTCGGGCTCGACCCCGAACCTTTCATAACGCGCGAGAAGCACACCACGATCAAGGCGGTGTGGGACCTCTGGCGCTCCGTGACGCAGGACTTCTTCGGCACCGCGAGTTTCGCGATCGTCGCCAACGAGACTTATGCTCGTGGCGTGCGGCACTTCCTCGAGGAGGAGATGGGGCTGCCGTGCGCGTTCTCATTCGCCCGGCGGCCGGGCGTCAAGCCGGACAATGAGGCCGTAAGGCAAGCGATCCGCGAGAAGCCACCGCTGATTCTGTTTGGCAGCTTCAACGAGCGGATGTATCTCGCCGAGTCCGGTGGGCGGGCGATGTTCATTCCCGCCTCCTTCCCCGGCGCGATCGTGCGGCGACATACCGGCACGCCTTTCATGGGCTACGCCGGCGCCACTTACATCGTCCAGGAGGTTTGCAACGCGCTGTTCGATGCGCTGTTCAACATCCTTCCGCTCGCCAGTGCTCTCGACAAGGTAGAGGCGACTCCGGCGCGTCTCCACCGCGAGCTTCCTTGGGACGACGACGCCAAGCGCCGGCTCGATGAGATGCTCGAAGACCATCCGGTTCTGGTTCGCATCTCGGCGGCCAAGCGGATGCGCGAAGCCGCGGAGCGAGAAGCACGCAAGGTCGGAGGGGATCGCGTCACCATGGCGTGTATCGCCGCCGTGGGTTCCGGCCTGGCCGAAGGACGGGCAGCATGACGACAGCCATCGAGATCCATTTGAGTACCCCAGCCGCGCGGGTCGGGTGCGGTAACGGCCTCAGGGCCAATCTCATGGAGAATGCATAGATGGCAAATGTCGAAACGAGAGGTGGTTCCCTATCGGGACTCTCCGAGCGCGAAGCGAAGGAGTTCCACGGGATTTTCATGAGTAGCTTCATCGGGTTCACGGCGATCGCGGTGGTTGCTCACATCCTCGCCTGGATGTGGCGCCCCTGGCTGCCGCCCGCAAAAGGCTACGGCTCACTGGTCGACGGCGCGACAACGACCGTCGCTTCAGTGCTCACCTACCTCCTATAGAGGGAGGATCGCATGTATCGACTCTGGCTTATGTTCGATCCGCGACGCACGCTGATCGCACTGTTTACGTTCCTGTTCGGGTTGGCGCTGGTCATTCACTTCATCTTGCTCAGCACCGACCGCTTCAACTGGCTCGAAGGTTCACGCGCGACGCGTGCTCCGGCGGCCCAGGTGACGCCTACCAAGTAGGACTACACAACGACGACGGGCGAGGCGCGGGCGCAGGCCCTGCCTCGTCCGCCTTCCCTGTCACTTCAAGGTGAGCGTGGTCGCGTGATCGCGCTCGGGGGAACCGGCCATGGCGATGCTTAGCTTCGAACGGAAATACCGGGTCCGCGGCGGTACGTTGATCGGTGGTGACCTGTTCGACTTCTGGGTCGGACCGTTCTACGTCGGATTTTTCGGTGTCACGACGATTTTTTTCTCGTTCGTGGGCATCGCACTGATCGCATGGGGTGCGGCGCTCGGCCCCACCTGGAACCCGTGGCAAATCAGCATTGATCCGCCCGATGTCAAGTATGGGCTGTCCCTGGCGCCTCTTCAGGAGGGCGGCCTGTGGCAGTTGATCACGATAGCCGCGATCGGGGCTTTTGTGTCGTGGGCACTTCGCGAGGTCGAGATCTGCCGAAAGCTGGGCATCGGGCTGCATGTGCCCTTCGCTTTCGGTATGGCAATTTTCGCTTATGTTTCCTTGGTCGTTATTCGGCCGGTGATGCTGGGCGCCTGGGGGCACGGCTTCCCTTACGGTATCATCACCCATCTCGATTGGGTGTCGAACACCGGCTACCAGTATCTCAACTTTCACTACAATCCGGCGCACATGATCGCCGTGAGCTTCTTCTTCACGACGACGCTCGCCTTGGCGTTGCATGGTTCGCTGGTGCTGTCCGCCGTCAACCCGCCGAAGGGCGAAACGGTCAAGACGCCGGAGCACGAGAACACATTCTTCCGCGACACGATCGGTTATTCGATCGGAACCCTGGGCATCCATAGGCTCGGCCTGTTCCTCGCCCTCTCGGCCGGGTTCTGGAGCGCTGTCTGCATGATCATCAGCGGACCATTCTGGACCCTGGGCTGGCCCGAATGGTGGGACTGGTGGCTCAAGCTGCCAATCTGGTCTTAACGCGAGGAGATTCCGATGGCCGAGTATCAGAACATCTTCACGCGCGCTCAGATCCGCGCTCCCGCGTATCCAGGCGTTCCCTTGCCGCAAGGCAACTCGGAACGTCGGGGAACGCCATACTTCGTGCACTGGATCGGTCGGCTTGGCGACGCGCAGATCGGTCCGATCTATCTCGGATGGACGGGCCTAGCCTCGCTGTTTTGCGGCTTCATCGCGATCGAGATCATCGGCCTCAACATGCTTGCGTCGGTGAACTGGGATCCTATCCAGTTCTTGCGGCAGTTCTTCTGGTTGACGCTCGATCCGCCGGCGCCGGAGCACGGCATCAGTATTCCGCCCCTGAAAGAGGGCGGATGGTGGTTGATGGCCGGCATGTTCCTGACGCTTTCGATCCTTCTGTGGTGGGTGCGCATGTATCGGCGTGCCCGCGCCTTGGGCATGGGCACGCACGTCGCCTGGGCTTTTGCATCGGCCATTTGGCTCTATCTCGTTCTAGGCTTCATCCGCCCCCTGTTGATGGGCAGTTGGAGTGAGGCTGTGCCGTTCGGCATATTCTCGCACCTCGACTGGACGGGTGCGTTTTCGATCAAGTACGGCAACTTGTTCTACAACCCGTTCCACATGCTTTCGATCGCGTTCCTTTACGGCGCCGCGCTTCTGTTCGCGATGCACGGCGCGACGATTCTGGCTGTCAGCCGGTTTGGTGGCGAGCGCGAGATCGAGCAGGTGGTCGATCGAGGGACCGCCGCCGAACGGGCGGCTCTGTTCTGGCGTTGGACCATGGGCTTCAACGCCACGATGGAATCCGTTCACCGCTGGGCTTGGTGGTTTGCGGTTCTCTGCCCCCTGACAGGAGGAATAGGCATTCTCCTGACAGGCACGGTCGTCGACAACTGGTACGAGTGGGGGATCCAGCACGGCTTGGCGCGGCGTTAGTAGCGGGCGCCTGGAACGGTCGCCGATCGCGCGTGGTGATCGGGAAGACGCATACTCGAGGCGACGTTGGATCTGTCCGTTCTATCGGCGGCTGTCGGCATGTGTTGGCGTCAGTTGTGTCGTCTGGTACCGTCGAACGAGTTGGCATCTTGGCTCGACACATGACGGACAGTAGGCAACGCCCCTTGGATGATTCGCCGCCGGATTCTGTCGGCACTGGCCCGACGATCGGGGCGGCGAGTCTTCTGGCCAAGCTGCGGGAGCGGACACGGGCGCTGCACGCCGAAGCCGAACGATCCGGGTTCGTCTCGGAACTCCTTCGAGGTCGAGGAAGTCGAGCCGGATATGCGATGCTTCTTCGAAATCTACTGCCCGCTTATCAGGAACTTGAGCGGGGGTTGGATCGGCACGGAGCGTCGCCAGTCTTCGATCGTGTTCGGTGGTCGTCGTTGTACCGTTGCGCGGCCATTGAACGGGATCTCTTGGCCCTGGCTGGTCCCGATTGGAGTCATTCTGTCGCCCTGCTGCCGTCGGGCAGGGACTACGCGACTGGCGTGGCGCAGGCCGCCGCCGACAACGGGGAGAGGCTGATAGCGCATGCTTATACGCGCTATCTGGGTGATCTCAGCGGGGGGCAGATTCTAAAGCGACTTCTAGAGCGGTCGCTTGGGCTCGGGCCGGATGCACTGTCGTTCTATGAGTTTCCTGCCATCGCCGACATCGCGGTCTTCAAATCGGGCCTGCATGCGGCGATCGCGGCGGCGACGAGCGTTGTCGATGTCGTAGCCGTCGTCGAAGAAGCGGCGATGGCGTTCCGTCTGAACATCGAGCTTTCCAGGGCGATACATTTGGCCGGCATCGCGCGCTGAAGCGGCGGACCCGACGTCAAAGCCCTTTCTTTGACGTCCGGCTGGCATGCCAGAGCAATAGCTCAAGAATCTCGGCCGTTCTCGTGACCGACGTATGCACGCTCTCCAGCATTTCCGGCATACGAGCCAAATCCATGCCGTCGGTGATCTCGAGCGCCGCAAGCTGGGCATTGTCCACGATCGATGACAGTAGGTTCTGGAACGCAAGATCCGTTGTCGTGTCCAAGCGCACGCTCGTCACGTGATGCCTCTCGATGATGCTTTCCTGGAAACGCCGTCGCGCGGCCTCCGCCGCTTTGCGTTCAGTGAGTTCTGTTAGCAAGATAACGAAACCCAGAACGACGTCGGGCGGCGATAACACAGGATCGGCTCGCAGGAGCAGCGGTTTCGTGGCGCCGTCTGACATCTCCAGCCGGACTTCGGCGCGCCATGGTCCGCGTTGCGTCAGCAGGTCGCGAAGCCGTCGGCGCACACCATCGCTTTCGGCGAACATGGCGGGAAGATCGTCGATCCATTGCAGGCGCGGACGAGGAACCGGCAGCAGCCTCTCAAAGGCGTCATTCGCGAGCAGAATGCGGCCGCGCGCGTCAGAGATGATGACGGGCAGCTCGGATCGTTCAACCTGACGGCTCGCATGCTCGAGCTGATTCTGGGCGATGAGCATCCGCACCGACCTGAACTGGAGAACCACGTCTGACACGGTTTCTCCGATCAGTCGCACCACACCGAGGTCCGCCGGCGTCCATGGTTCCGAGGTGTTCTCGACCAGCTGATGCCATTGCGCGAATGAGCGTCGCGGTGACAGCTCTGCTGGATTGTCGCCGATGATGACGGGCTTGAGCGGGTCGCCGCCCCACGTGACGGTGCGAACGCGTTCGGGCCGGAACCAGACCAGATGCTCGCCGCGCGAGCTCGACACGGCGGTGGAGAGAACACCGCTGGCTGAAGCCTTGATTGGCAGGAACCGCGGCTCGTCGATGCCAAGCGACGCGGTCGCGATGACCGCCCCTCGCTTCCGCCTCTCGCCATCAAGCCAGGTTCCAAGTTCCCGCAACTCCTGCGTTCCCGGCACATCGCCGACGGTATGCACTTCTCCTTCGAACAGCAGAGCCGCGCCCGTGGCACCCACGTATTGCAGCAGGGACTTCGTGCCGTCGAACAGCGCCAGCTTCCAGTCGCCATCGCGCGAGATCGCCTCGATCATCCTTTGCTCGAGGCGCCGGACCGAGAGTTCGGCCTGTGCCTGCACGAAGCTTTCGAGCGCGGCGATCCGCGTCGCTATCACCTCGGCAAGAAGTTCGCAGACCGCGCGGACCTCGAAGTGGACAAACCGCGGAGCGTAGTGATGGCAGGCGATGAGGCCCCAGAGCTTCCCGCCGACCATCAGCGAAACCACGAGCGTCGCTTTGACGCCCATGTTTTTCAGGTATTGGATATGGATCGGCGACATGCTGCGCAGAAAACACATCGACATGTCGAGGTCGCGGCCGGTAATCGGCGACAGCCTGTCGCTCAGCGGTATCGGCTCGTAACCGACATCGACCAGGACGCGCACGCGATTGCGCTCGTAGAGCCGACGCGCGATCTGGGGAATGTCCGAGGCCGGATACCGGTTGCCGAGATAGGCTTCCAGCTGCGGTTGCCGACGTTCGGAGAAGACTTCTCCATGTCCTTGATCGTCGAAGCGATAGACCATCACCCGGTCATAGCCTGTGAGGTCCTTGAAGATCTTCGCGGTCGCGTCACATAAAGCCCGCAGCGAAGGCGCCGTGAGAGCCGTCTGCACGGCTCTGTCGAGGTGTCGCGACAGGTCGACGGGTGGGCCTGCGCGTTCCAATTCGATGATGAGGCCGCCGTCGGCCGGTCGATGCAGCAATCCGTCGAATTCGCTCGCGGGCTGTCCAACGCGGCAGCGCACGGCGCGCGGAATTGTGCTGAGAGAGTCGCGAAGGTGAGGCTCGACCCGCGACGCCAGATCGCCAGGGAGGCTCCCCAGGGAGCGACCGATGAAGTTGTCGCCGATACCCAGGAATTGCCCGGCGTTCTGGCTGGCCTGCACGATGACGCTATCCGCCTCGCGAACGACGATCAATGCGCCATGCGGCTGGATCGAAGCCGCGAACTGAATCTGCTCACGTTCGCAGTTGGAGAGATCCGCGTGCCCGAAGGCAGGTGTGGGCGATGGGTGGGCGGTCACGTCAAACGCCCCCCGCGGTCAGTCGCCGGTGTCGGAGTCCGCTCGGCTGCGTTGTTCGAGGCCATACCTCTTCAGCTTAGCATAAAGGCTCTGCCGACTTAGACCAAGGATTTCAGCGGCCGCGGTTCGGTTGCCGTCGGCTGTCTCGATGGCCGACTTGATATGGTATCGTTCGACGACCCCAACGGTGTCGTCGACCAGCTTGCGCAGGGGAGCCCGACCGAGTTGCTCCGATAGTGAACCGAGCGCCGACAGCAAACGCGAATCGTTGGGGGGGGGCTGCAACCGGCGGCTGACATCGCGAATGATCATGCCGATGTAGTGCGATTCGAGATTGGCCGTTCCAGCGACCGACACTTCGACCTCGGTTTCCGTGCCCAGCTCGCCGTGTATCGTCGTCGAAAAACGGCGTACCACGCGATGACGATGGAACGTCCCCAGCAACACCGAGAGATCGGCGCCCGGTTGCCACAGCCACCGAGCCAGGCTCTCGCCGACCACAGATCCCACCGCGCCGAGTTCTACCAGCTCCAGAAAAGCTTTGTTGGTGCGGCGGATCAGGCCCTCGTCATCGACCACGACGAAGCCATCGGGGGCGTGTTCAATCAACTCTTCGATCGACACCGCTTCCTTGCCGCGGCGGTCGGGTGGCGCCGATCCCACAGACGCCAGCTGCAGAAGAAAAGCCTGCCCGGCCTCCGCCGCGATCAATGACGCGCGCACCATCCACGGTTTGCGATCGAGCCCGACATGGATGAGCAGCCCAGGCGCCTTGCCCTGCTCGCGGACCCGCTGGAGCATCGTCTGGAACGGCTCGCGCTCTTGGGGCACGAGCTCCTGGAGGAATTCGCGGCCGTTAAGGGCTTCGGGATCCTGGGAGGAGAGTCCCAGAGCCTGCACTGCGGCGGGATTTGCCTCGACAATCCGAAGGTTCGAAGCCCGGATCATCAGAAACGATTCGTTCGAATTCTCGAAAAGCAGGCGATAGCGGGTCTCAACTTCGCGTCTCTTCCAGTGGTCGCGCTCCATAGCCTGTTGCGCGGCGATCAAGCGCGACTGGAGTTCGGCGACCGCTTGGAGGTTCTTGCCGATCGCGATCAATCCGGCACGCCCGCCGAGCATGAGCGTTGTGTACTCGACAGGCAGTTCAAGGCCGCTCGGAAACCGCTGCATGACCTGGCGGAAGGCGGACACGCCACTGGCCTTGGCGTCGTCGACCATGCGGCGAATCTTGTCGCCGCCAAAATCTGAGACTGTGTCGACCCAGGGCCGTCCCAACCAGCTCTCGATCGGTTCGCCTGAAATGGCGCCAGCCAGCGTCGCCTCTCGGATCACTCCGTCCATGTCGAGGAGCAAGGTGACGTCAGGTTGGGTGATCGAGATAGCGCTCATAGCTTGTCGGACTGCTTTCTTGGGTGACAAGTCTGGCCAGCGTCTCCAATCCAAACATGACAAACTGTAACGCCCACCTGTCTATCAGATAAGCCGAAAAGCACAAAATTGCCAGTCAAAATGACTCTGCACTCAATTTTGGCGAGACAAGGGTATTTTGACCCTTACACGTCAACATGACTTGTCATGATTTCAACCTTCGCCGATATTGACGTGGCAGGGCGACACTTAAGCGTCAACATTGCTCGACGCCTGTCTGTCGCCGGGTAGGAGTTAGGGAGCTTGTGAGCATGAAAGCCGTGGCATTGTTGGCGCTCGCGGTCGGCGCCTTTATCGGGTCTGCAGACTTCGCTCAAGCGCAGCAGGGAGACGCCGAGAAAGGCGCCAAGGTCTTTGGGAAATGCATGACCTGTCACCGAGTCGGGGAAGGCGCCAGGAACCTTGTCGGGCCAGTGTTGACGGGGGTCGTAGGACGTCCGGCGGGTACGATCGAGGGTTTCGCGTATTCGCCGCTGAACAAGGCCGCAGGCGAAAATGGGCTTGTCTGGACCGAGGATCAGCTCTTTTCGTATCTGGCCAATCCCAATGCGTTCTTGAAAAAGTTCCTGACGGACAAGGGTAAGCCGCAGCTCGCCACCGGGTCGACCAAGATGGTCTTCAACCTTCCCAACGAGACCGAGCGCAGGGACGTTATCGCCTTCTTGAAGACGTTCTCGAAGCCCACCCAGTGATCTGGACGACCTGAGGCCTTTCTAGAAGGGTCCGTTCAACCGAACAATGGCGAGATTGAGGAATCCCGCGAAGGCGACCCAGCAGAGGTAGGGCAATAGCAGCCAGCGGGCGGTGCTCGAATGTCTCGTCGGGCCGATGATGAGCCAGACGATGGATAGCCAGAGAGCGACGACTTCTATAAGCGCCCAGTCGGGCTGCCGCAGGCGGAAGAACAGGGCGCTCCAGAGAATATTCAGGACTCCATTCAAAGCGAACAGCCCGATGATCGCTTCACGGGTGCGCCGATCCGGCGCGGTGTTCCAGGCCACGATCCCGGAGAGCGCTGTCAGGCCAAAAATGACGGTCCACGCCGGCCCGAATAGCCAGTCCGGCGGCTGCCAGTCGGGCTTGCGCAGGTTCTGATACCAAGGTCCGAGGTCGGTCATGGTCGCGCCCAGCCCCGCCAGGGCGACGGCCGCCGCCGCGCCCGCGATGAAGGGCAATAGACGGCGACTAGATCGCTTGGCCGTCAAGGGCGCACGAGCCCAAAAAGATGTGCCAGATCCTTGAAGAAGATTCTCATGTGGGCGACCGGTCGCGCACGAACCAGCTTCTTGTTCATGTAGGCTTCCCAGGTCAGTTTCTGGACATCGGGATCGCCGCAGATGCTGACGAATCGCTCGCGACGGCGATCGCTCCGATACCAGAATCGCTGCATGATTCCGAGCACCCAGAACACTCGGGCATGCAGTTTCATGAATTCCTTGCGTGCCTTGCGCAGTTCGCGCGCGTCGCCGGTCTCGAGAAATGCGTCCACGGCCTCTGCGGCGAACCGGCCGCATGCCATGGCATAGTAGATGCCCTCGCCGGAGGCGGGTGCGACGACGCCCGCCGCGTCACCCGCGAGTAACACGTCCCTGCCGTTATCCCAGCGTCGCAGTGGGCGCATCGGGATAGGCGCGCCTTCGCGCCTCAGCGTCTCCGCGCCCTCCAGCCCTGCGCATTTGCGCAGTTCGCCGACAGCGCCTCGCAAGGAGAAACCCTTGTGAGCCGACCCCGTGCCCACGCTCGTGGTATCGCCGTGAGGGAAAACCCAGCCATAGAAGTCAGGCGATAGCGAACCTCGGTAGTAGACATCGCAACGGCTGCCATCGAAATCCGCCGAGATCCCGGCAGGTGAGCGCACGATCTCATGGTAGGCAAAGACGTAGGGTACGCGCTCGGCCCCCGGGACGCACTGTTTGGCGACGGCGGAGTTCGCGCCATCGGCACCTATGATGGCCCGGGCGAGGACGCGGGCGGTACCTGCCGGCTCGTCGCCAGACCTCCCGCAGCGATACTCGATCTCAATCAAGCCGTCCTTGCGACCGATCACACTTTCGAACTTGCCGGCCATGCGCGTGGCGCCAGCGAGAGCGGCGCGATTTCTCAGCCACTCGTCGAACACGTCCCGATCGACCATGCCCACGAAGCCATTTTCGATCGGCATGTCGACGCGGCGATCGGAAGGCGAAACGATACGTGCGCCCGCCGCCTTCGCCACGAGCAGATGATCGGGAATCGCGAAGTCGCGGATAAGCCGGGGCGGTATCGCGCCACCGCAGGGCTTGATCCTGCCGGCCTTGTCCAGCAGCAGGATACTGCGTCCCTGTCGCGCGAGTTCGGTTGCGGCAGTGGCTCCGGCGGGCCCGCCACCGACAACGACGACGTCATATACAGTCGACTGGGTCATGCCGATCGCCCTTCTTTCAGCGGGCCGACGAAAGGTGTCGCCTTGTCCTGCCGCATTGTGTGAGACGAGCTGGTCAACGCCGTGGCCGCGCGGGTCGCGAGGACGGCCGACAAGACGAACAACGCGGCCTCGCAGATGAAGACAACGGCGTAGGCGTCCGCTGCCGAATCAAGCAGGTAGCGAGCGACGTCGCTCGCGAGAGTCCCGAGCAGCCCGCCCATTCCGAAGGCGATCGCCTGCGCGGCACCCCACAGACCCATCCGCACGCCCTCGCGATTGGCGCGTCCCGCGCCGACCAGCGACATCATCGAGCCGATCGCCGCGATCGCGTAGACACCGTTGGCGACACCCAGCGCGAAAACTGTCGGTCGGAGCGGCCATGGCGGTCCGACGACGCCGCTTGTCGCCAGCAGGCACAAAGCCACTGCAGATGCGAGGCAACCACCGATTGTCCAAGACCTCAGAGAACCGATGCGTGGAACGCCAATGCCGCTGCTAAAGATCGCGACAAGCAGCATCCCGGTCAGCACACCACCATTCTGAATACCGGATAGCTGCGTGGTCTGGCCTGGTGTCAGGCTAAAGACGAGGCCGGCGAATGGCTCGAGGATCAGATCCTGGGCGCTGTATGCGATCATGGAGAGGAACACGAACACGGCGAACCGTCGCGCCCGCGGCTCCGACCAGACGTCCAACATGGCAGCGCGAAATGATGGTTGCGGATCGCTCGCGAAGCGTTCGTCTCCGCTTGGGCGCGCGTAGTCCGGCTCGATCCGCCAAACCGCCAGGACCGAAAGGGCGAACGCCGCCGCCGACAGAGCGGTGGCGACCCAGACAAGCCGTGCAGGGGAGAACGGATCGAGCAGCTGTCCCGTGACCATGGCGGTGATAACAAAGCCACCGATCATCATGATCCAGACAATACTCGCCGCGGCGGCGCGGCGGCGCTCATCGGTTCGCTTGGCAAGGAGCACGAGAAGCGAAGTGCCGGCCGCGCCGACGCCAATACCGATCAGCAAGAACGCGACGATGGCAAGCACGATGCCCGCCGCAAGGTTCGAACTCATCCACGCTGTGGCCAGGGATGCCGTGGCGCCGCCGACGCAAAGAAGCGCCATACCACCGATGATCCACGGCGTGCGTCGCCCCCCGACATCGGATCCATGGCCAAGCCGGGGCCTGAAGACCTGTAGCACGTAGTGGAGCCCGACAAGAAAGCCGGGCAACATCGCCGGCAAAGCCAACTCGACCACCATGATGCGGTTGAGTGTCGACGTGGTGAGAACGACGACCGAGCCCAACGCCGTCTGGACCAGACCGAGGCGAACGATACCCAACCATGCCAGGGACTCGGCTGTCATGTCCCCCCCGCGATGCCGGGTCGTATGGCAAAAGCGCTTATCAGCATGCCGATCACGTAAAGTGTCACGCCGGTCGCGTTGTACCAGGGCGCCCGCTCACGCGGATTGTCGAGCAGACGTTTCATCAGAAACAGCTGAACTGCGAGAAGAGCGGCGATCGTCGCCGCATGAGGCAAGTATCCCCATGCCGCAAGCAGTCCGACCACCGCGATCTGCGAGCCCGCCATGAACGCGCAGGCGACGCGTCCTGCGTTCGTCGGGCCGAGCCGCACGGGGAGAGAGCCGATACCCATGCGGCTGTCGCCGTCGATCGACTTGAAGTCGTTCAGCGTCATGATTCCATGCGCGCCCACGCTGTAGAGGATGGCCAGCGCGGCCGAGCGTCCGTCCGGCGCGGCCCCGCCTGTCGCGACCATAGCGCCGGTTAGCCAGGCGAGGCCCTCGTAGCACGCGGCGCATGCGGCGTTACCCCACCAACCGTTCTGCTTCAGGCGTGGCGGTGGGGCGCTATACGCCCAGGCTAGTGCGAGACCGCCGACCGCCGCGACGAACACGTAGGTTCCCAGAAGCGCGGCGACGGCCAATGAGAGCGCGGTCCAGATGATGGCTATGCGAAGCCCCCAGTTTCCAGGGATGCGGCCCGAGGGAATCGGTCGGTGCGGCTCGTTGATGGTGTCGACGTCACGATCAAACCAGTCGTTAACCGCCTGACTGGTCGCGCAAACCAGCGGACCGGCCAACAGCACACCGCCGACGATCGCCGGCCACTTGTCGGCCGTGAAGGGGCCCGCCGAAACGACTCCGCAAGCAAAGGCCCACATCGGCGGAAACCAGGTCACCGGCTTCAGGAGTTCCAGCACCGCGGATGCCTGGGGCCGAGCCATAGATCGCCTCAATCGTGCGTTTCGCTATGGACGGCTGGCGCGAGCCCGTACCTGCGCAGCTTGACATACAGGCTCTGGCGGCTGAGGCCGAGGATCTCGGCGGCCGACGCGCGGTTGTCGCGTGTCAGCTGCAGCGCCGCCTCGATCGCGAGACGCTCGATAAGATCAGTGGCCTCCTGGACGAGCTCTTTCAGCGACACGCGTCCGACCAACGCTGTCAGCTGTTCGACCGAATGTGGCAGCCCCCGGGGCATCGGTGGCTCTGGCTTCAGTCTTCCGCCGACGTTGCGGATCGTGAAGCCCAAGCGTTGCCCGTCTTCGTTCTTCACCAAGACCGCCGATATCTCGACATTCGACTGGACGCCGTGTTCGCCACGCAGCGTCGTCGCGAACAATCGTACGGTTCCCCTCTGTTTGAGGTTCAGTATCAGTACGCCGAGATCGACGCCCGATCGGCCGAGCCAGCGTTCGATCGACTCCGAAACCGCCTGTTTCTCGTTGGCGAGCTGAGCCATCTCGAGAAAGGCCTCGTTGGCCGCCAGGATCCGGCCTTCTAGGTCGGTTACGACGAAACCGTCAGGCGCGCTCTCGACTAGCTTGACGAGCATCGCCTTGGTCGCCGACAGCGTCGAAGACGCATCGGCGTTTTGCGCCGCCTCGAGCCGCACGAGGAACAGCGAGGCTTTGTCCTGTCGGAACAGAGACGCCGAGACCATGACCTCGCCTTCGACGCCCTGGAGCTTCGCCTTGGTCGAATCCGTCCTCCCCGCGCCCCGCACGCCCGCGAGAAAACTCTGGATCGTTTGGGTGCTGTCTCGGTCGAATGCCGAGATGAACGGACGGCCCACGAGGCGTTTTCCGATCGCGCCGAACAGATGGCTGGCGGCGGGGTTCGATTCGATGATCTTCAGAGTGGAGACGTCGACGATCAACACGGGCTCGGAAGAGATCTGAAACAGGAGCCGATAGCGGGTCTCGACGTGACGGAGTCTGGAATAGTCGCGCTCCATCGATTGCTGTGCGTCCACAAGCTGCTGCTGCAAGGCGGAGACGGACCGCAAGTCCCGTCCGAAGACGACCAGAAGCCCTTGCTTGTCGACGCGAACCGCGCAGCACAACACCGGCAGGGGGGCCGCCTCTGCCGATCCGCGATAGTTTACGTGACGCCAACGCGGTGCCTGCCCCGAGGCCGCTTCCCGCAGGATCTGTTCAACCTTCCCTTGGCTATCGGACGCTACGGTATCGACCCAGGTGCTGCCGGGCCACCTGGAGACCCCCGCGAAGCTATGCGCGAACTCGTCATTGTTGAACGCGATATCCCGGATAACGCCCGACTGGTCGACGACCATCGCGACGTCCGCCGCCGCCGCGACAATCGCCGCAACAGCATCCGCGTCGAGTTGGGCAAGAAACCTCTTCGGGGCCTTGAAAGCCTTCACGAGAGACATGATCCTTCTTCGCCAGAGCCGCACTCCTCCCGACTTTCCTTGTCCCGGTCCTTGTCACGCACCGGTTGTGTCGACTGGTATCTGTGTGGGTCGCTCGCCCGCCACGAACGGATTAGGGTCGTTTTCGTCGTTGTAGTTCCATCAGGTTGTCGGCTTGAATTGCGGCGTCTCGTCCGTCGGTCGCCGACATGTCGGCTCCGACGGATGTGATGTTCTCGGGATGGTCGCGAAACGCGGGGCCGCTGACGATCACGCCGATCGTCCTGTTTCGCGACGCCCTGCGGATCTGTCGGATTCCAGCCGCAAGATCGTCGAGATGCGACTCGAGAGTGAGCGAGATTTCGACGACGTCGAACCATTCGCGGCGGACGATACCCACGGTTTCGGCGCCCGATGCCGAGCAGCCCAGATAGGCGTCCCAGCCGTCCCGCCTGAGGAACTCGGCGGCCAGCACGAGTCCGAACGCACCGAAGATCAAATGCCCGAAACTGGCCTCTTCCCCGGGGGCCGGCACCAATAGCACGCGATGACCGTGCTCGCGGGGCTTGACCTCTCCACGAAACGCCAGGCCGAACTCGTGGAGGATCTGCTGCAGTCGCAGAGTGCCGAGCGTTACAGCGACAAAGTCGCAAACGTCGTCCTTCCAGTAGTCCCCCATCCGCCGCGCCGCCGGCTCTATCAGATCGAGATAAATCTGCTCCAGCGACAGGCCTTGTGAGCGCATCGTTTCGACCCGGCTACACGCCTCGGCAACGCTGCCGCCCAGAACCAGTCTTGCGAAGTCGTCGACCTCCGTGGTCGCGGCCTTCGCGTCGATGCTCGCTGGGGTCCTGACACTACGGATGGCTGAGACAAGCCGCGGGATGATCTCCAACTCGACCACGCTGGCCACATCGTGCGCCGGCTTAATGAGTCGCCGTTCCCGCTGTTTCCTCGGCGGCGAGTTCAGCCCGGCGATTCCCGCCTGGCTGTCATCTTGGCCGAGACCGGTCGACTCGAGTTCGAAGCCCCGCATCTCAAGTCGTTCTCTCAAATGACCTGTCATGGACTGCTCCCTCCCAGAAGGCTAAATCCACTTCCATGTGATCGTCAACTGAAGTTTACGTTGATCTAGGTTGACACTCCTCGAACAGCGACCTAGGCTTTCTATCAACGAAGGCATTCGCGTCAGGAGTTGCGCAATGCATCAGACAACGAAAGAGACCAGAAACTCTCGAATATCGGACGATGCGGCCGCCTCATCATCGTTGCGCGCTTCCCGGCCAACATCCGAGTGTCCAAAATCCAATGTGTCAAGTCACTCGTACGCTTGGTTTGTCATTGTTGACAGATTTGTGGATAAATTCGATTGCGCGCCGTGGGCAACGGTCGCCGGCACGAGTTCGGTCGCGCACCCCGCTCCGAGGGGCCTAGCGCAAGACCCACCCCCGCTGTACACGGCAGAAGAACGCCGCCGTCGGGACGCCTCACCGTGGACGACCGTGCAGGGCGTCCTGGCGCCCGTTCAGTTCGCGGTGTTTCTGGTTAGTCTCGGGTTGGTCGTCTTCTACCTATCGACGGGCGAGGGACTGTTCGCCGCCACGACGTCGATCGTCGCCAAGACGCTGATCCTCTACGCGATCATGGTTACCGGCTCAATTTGGGAGCGGGAGGTTTTTGGCCGGTATCTTTTCGCCCGGCCGTTCTTCTGGGAAGACGTTGTCAGCATCGGCGTGTTGGCGCTGCATACCGCCTACCTCTTCGCCCTCGCGTTCGACGCCGACGTGCCGCTTCAGATGACGATCGCGCTTCTGGCTTACGCTTCCTACCTGGTTAACGCGACCCAGTTCCTTCTGAAACTGCGGACGGCGCGTCTGCAGAGCGGGGCTACGCGAAGCGGCCTGACTTCGACGGGAATCGCCAGATGACCCCCGCCGTCACCGGACCACGGAATTCGCCGGCGCCCGGTGACGGTCCTGTCGTTTCGTATGAAAGCGGCCAGCGCGAGGTCTTCTGTGGCCTGACCGGCATCATTTGGCTTCACCGCAAGATACAGGACGCGTTCTTTCTCGTCGTCGGCTCGCGCACTTGCGCCCATCTCATCCAGTCGGCTGCCGGTGTGATGATCTTCGCCGAACCGAGGTTCGCAACGGCGATCATCGAAGAACGCGATCTGGCGGGCCTCGCCGACGTGAACGACGAGCTTGACCGGGTCGTCACGCGACTGCTCGAGCGGCGGCCAGACATCCGGCTGCTCTTTCTTGTCGGCTCCTGCCCTTCGGAAGTCATCAAGTTGGACCTCGCGCGGGCGGCGACACGGCTCTCCCGCCGTGTTTCGCCTGAAGTGCGAATCCTGAGCTATTCGGGGAGCGGTATCGAGACGACCTTTACGCAGGGCGAGGATGCCTGCCTCGCGTCGCTTGTTCCGGAACTGCCGGACGCGGCTGCGGACGTGCCGCCGGCGCTGTTGGTCGTGGGGGCTCTCGCCGATGTCGTCGAAGATCAGTTCGGGCGGCTGTTTCGGCAGCTCGGGATTTCGCCTGTGAGTTTCCTGCCGGCGCGCCGCGCGGCGGACCTGCCGGCGATCGGGCCGAAAACGCGCTTTATTCTCGCGCAGCCCTTCCTTACCGACACGGCCAAGGCCCTGGAGCGCCGCGGCGCCGTTCGTATTCCGGCGCCGTTCCCCATCGGCGTCGAGGGTACGACGCAATGGCTCGCCGCCGCCGCCGCCGCCTGGAACGTCGACGCCGCGCTGTTCGACTCGGTGACGGCCATCAGCCGTGAACGTGCGCGCAGGGCGCTGGCGCGGTACCAGGGAGAGCTTCGCGACAAACGCGTGTTCTTCTTTCCCGACTCCCAGCTCGAAGTGCCACTCGCGCGCTTCCTGTCCCGCGAGCTCGCGATGCGGCTCGTCGAGGTCGGCACGCCCTATCTGAACCGGCATCTGATGGCGCTGGAGCTCGATCTGTTGCCGCCGGGCACGGCGGTGATCGAAGGCCAGCATGTCGACAACCAGCTCGACAGATGCCGCGCCGCCAAACCGGACCTCGTCGTTTGCGGCCTCGGTCTCGCCAACCCCCTGGAAGCGGAGGGCATGACCACGAAGTGGTCTATCGAGCTGATCTTCACGCCGATCCAAGGTTACGAACAGGCGGCCGACTTGGCGGAGCTGTTCGCACGCCCCCTCCAACGACGCCTGAAGTTGAGCGCCTAGCGATGCAGCTGACGGTCTGGACATACGAGGCTCCTCCCCATGTCGGTGCGATGCGAATCGCCACGGCGATGCGCGGCGTCCACTACGTTCTGCACGCGCCGCAAGGCGATACGTACGCCGATCTCCTGTTCACGATGATCGAACGTCGTGACCGCAGGCCGCCCGTCACCTACACGACGTTCCAGGCTCGCGATCTCGGTGGCGACACCGCCACGCTGTTCAAGGATTCAGTGAGCGACGCCTTCGAGCGCTTCCGTCCGGAGCTCATGCTGGTTGGCGCGTCGTGCACCGCCGAACTCATCCAGGACGATCCAGGTGGCCTGGCGCGCGCCGTCGGCCTGCCGATCCCGGTCATTCCGCTCGAGTTGCCGGCGTATCAGAAGAAGGAGAACTGGGGCGCGTCCGAGACGTTCTATCGGATCGCCCGCGCGCTCGTCCGCCCGCCCGAGGCGGGCGCCGGCGCGAACCGGCGAACGGCTGGCGCGAAGCCGCTCTGCAATCTGCTCGGGCCGACCGCGTTGGGCTTCAGGCATCGCGACGACGTTCGCGAAATCACCGGGTTGTTGGAGCGCCTGGGCGTTGGCGTCAACGTCGTGGCGCCGCTCGGGGCGAGCCCCTCGGATATCGCCCGTCTTGCCGACGCCGACTTCAATGTCGTGCTCTACCCCGAGATCGCGATGGCGGTCGCGTCCTGGCTCGAGAAATCGTTCGGCATGCCCACCGTGAAGACGGTACCGATCGGCGACGGCGCGACACGGGAGTTCATCGCGGAGGTCGCAGCCCTGATTGGCCACGATCCGACATCGGTGCTCGAAGACTCCGGCTCGCGTTCGCCATGGTACTCGAAGTCCGTCGACTCAACCTACCTCACCGGCAAACGCGTCTTCATCTTCGGCGACGCCACGCACGCCGTGGCCGCGGCCCGCGTGGCGACGCGTGAGCTCGGTTTCTCCGTGGTCGGCCTGGGGACATACAGCAGGGAGTTCGCGCGCGAGGTTCGCGCGGCAGCGGACGAGCTCGGTCTCGAGGCGCTGATCACCGACGACTACCTGGAGGTCGAGGCTCGCGTCGCTGAACTGCGTCCCGAGTTGGTTCTGGGCACCCAGATGGAGCGGCACATCGCCAAGCGCCTCGGTATCCCCTGCGCAGTCATTTCGTCGCCGGTACACGTTCAGGACTTTCCCGCCCGCTACTCGCCGCAGATGGGCTTCGAGGGCGCCAACGTGATCTTCGACGCCTGGATCCATCCGTTGATGATGGGCCTCGAGGAGCATCTGCTGACGATGTTCCGCGAAGACTTCGAGTTCCACGACGGCGCCGCGCCCTCGCATCTGGGGTCGGAACATGGCGACCTGACCGAGGCGCGGGAACCCGAAGCGGTGACGCCGGTCGCCCCGACCGGTCTCGGGCAAGCCCTTCCCTGGACATCCGAGGCGGAACGAGAGCTGAAGAAGATCCCGTTCTTCGTACGGGGCAAGGCGCGGCGAAACACCGAACGCTTTGCCGGCGAACGTGGCGTGGCAACCATCACGATCGAGACCTTGTACGATGCCAAAGCGCATTTCGGTCGCTGACCCGACGCCTGTCAGCGTCGTCATCCTGACGATGGACAGTCACCTGTCCGGCGCGGTGACGCGCGCGTCGGCATCGATGCGCCAAGAACTGCCGGGTCTCGACCTCGCCATCCACGCCGCCGACGAATGGGGCTCTGACGACGCCGCGCTCGGCGAATGCCTGTCGGCGATCGCCAAGGCCGACATCATCATCGCGACCATGCTGTTCCTCGACGATCACATCCGCGCCGTCCTGCCCGCGCTCATGGAACGTCGGGACAAGTGCGATGCCATGGTGTGCTGCATGTCGGCGGGCGAGGTGGTCCGGCTGACGCGGATCGGCAAGTTCAGCATGTCGGGCGAGGCTCTGGGGGCGCTCTCCTGGCTCAAGCGCTTGCGCGGCAACCGCAAGGGCGCTGGCTCGAGCGGGCACGGCCAGATGAAGATGCTGCGGCGGCTGCCGCGGCTGCTGCGGTTCCTTCCGGGTACGGCGCAGGATCTGCGCGCGTACTTCCTGACGCTGCAGTACTGGCTCGCCGGATCCGACTCCAACATCGCCAATATGGTTCGGCTACTCGTCGAGCGTTATGCCGACGGTCCGCGCCGCGGCCTGCGCGGCTCGGTGAAGGCTGCCGCTCCGGCGGAGTATCCTGATATCGGCGTCTATCATCCCGCGATGAAGGGTCGGATAGCCGACCGCGTCGACAGGCTTCCCGCGGCGCCGCGTCATTGTCGGGGCACCGTCGGGCTGCTGGTCATGCGCTCCTATCTGCTGGCCGGAAACGCCGGCCACTATGATGGCGTGATCTCGGCTCTGGAGGCGCGCGGCCTGCGCGTTATACCAGCGTTCGCCAGCGGTCTTGATGTGCGGCCGGCCGTCGAACAATTCTTCACGGCCAAGGGCCGCCCGACCATCGACGCGCTCGTTTCCCTGACCGGCTTCTCGCTCGTTGGCGGGCCGGCTTACAACGACGCCAAGGCCGCCGAGGCGATGCTGGCGGCCCTCGACGTGCCGTATATCGCGGCGCATCCCCTCGAATTTCAGACGGTCGAGCAATGGGAGGGTTCCGATCGCGGTCTGTTACCGGTGGAATCGACGATCATGGTCGCGATTCCGGAACTTGATGGATCGACAGGTCCGATGGTGTTCGGCGGGCGCTCGGCCGGACGCCCGGGCGAATCCGGCTACGACATGCGCGTCCACCCCGAGCGCGCGGACATGCTCGCCGCCAGGGTCGAGAAGCTGGTCGCCCTGCGACGCACCGCGCGCGCCGATCGCAAGCTCGCTATCCCGATCTTCTGCTTTCCGCCCAATGGCGGAAACATCGGAACGGCGCAGCATCTCGCGGTCTTCGAGTCGCTCCATCGGACTCTCGTAGCCCTCAAGCAGGCGGGTTACGCGGTCGATCTTCCCGCCGACGCCGACGCATTGCGACAGGCCGTGATCGGCGGCAACGCCGCGCGTTTCGGCTCTCTGGCGAATGTCCACGCGCGGATTCCGGCCAGTGACCATGTCCGGCGCGAACGATGGTTGCGAGAGATCGAGCAGCAATGGGGTAGCGCGCCGGGGCGCCAGCAAAGCGACGGCGCGTCGCTGTTCGTTCTGGGCGAACGCTTCGGCAATGTCTTCGTCGGCATCCAGCCGGCGTTTGGATACGAAGGCGATCCGATGCGCCTTCTGTTCGAGAAGGGCTTCGCGCCGACCCATGCTTTTTCAGCGTTCTATCGCTGGATCCGCGAGGATTTCGGGGCGCACGCGGTGCTGCATTTCGGCACCCATGGCGCGCTCGAGTTCATGCCCGGCAAGCAGACCGGGCTGTCGGGGGCGTGCTGGCCCGACCGGCTGATCGGTGATCTGCCGAACTTCTATCTCTATGCGGCCAACAATCCGTCCGAAGGCACCATCGCCAAGCGCCGTGCCGCGGCCACTCTGATCAGCTACCTGACGCCGCCAGTTGCCCAGGCCGGCCTCTATCGTGGCCTGATCGACCTCAAGGCGTCGATCGACCGCTGGCGGGCTTTGCCGCCGGAGGCGGATGGCGAACGCCATGAACTGGCAGCCTTGGTCCACGCGCAGGCGGCCGCGCTCGATCTGACGACCGCCGAGCCGAGCCCGGAGAGGGGCATCGATGTGGCGGAGCTCGGCCGCAAAGTGCTCGAGCTCGAGACGACGCTTATCCCGCACGGACTGCACGTCGTTGGCGAAGCGCCGACGATCGAGGAACGCGTCGACATGCTGCTCTCGGTAGCCGAGGCATCGCATGGCGCGCACCCCGATCGGCCGATTATCGAAGCAATCGTCCGCGGCGCCTCTCCGGAAGCGGCGCTGGCGGCGGCGGGCAGACGCGGCGACGACGGCGCTGCCGCGATGCTGCGCGAACTCGCGTCGACCGACCGATTGCTGCGCGAGGACCACGAGACGCCCGCCATCGTGCACGCGCTCGACGGAGCCTTCGTGCGCCCGGCGCCGGGTGGCGATCTGCTGCGGACGCCCGCCATCCTGCCAACCGGTCGCAACGTGCATGGCTTCGACCCCTTCCGCATTCCGAGCGCGTTCGCAGTGGCCGACGGCGCGCGCCAGGCGGCGAGGTTGCTCGATCGGCATCGTGACGATGGGTTGCCTTTTCCCGAGTCGATCGCGCTCGTGCTCTGGGGCACCGACAATCTGAAGAGCGAAGGCGGTCCGATCGGCCAGGCGCTGGCCCTCATCGGCGCGCGGCCGCGATTCGACAGCTTCGGGCGCCTGGCCGGCGCCGAACTCATCCCGCTGGCCGAACTCGGTCGTCCGCGCATCGACGTGATCGTGACCCTGTCGGGAATCTTCCGCGATCTACTGCCGCTGCAGACGAAGCTTCTGGCCGAAGCCTCGTTCCTCGCCGCGTCGGCGGACGAATCGCCCGACACGAACTACGTGCGCAAGCACACGCTACGTTATCAGGCGCAGCACCGCTGCGATCTGGAAACCGCCGCCTTGCGTGTGTTCGGCAACGCCGAAGGCGCTTACGGCTCGAACGTCAATCTTCTCGTCGACAGCGGGCGGTGGGAGAACGAGGACGAGCTCGCCGACGCCTTCGCCAAGCGCAAGGGGTTCGCCTACGGAAGGTCAGGTCGCCCGGTCAAGCACACGGCGCTGCTTGAGAGCGTGCTGGCGGACGTCGACCTCGCCTATCAGAACCTTGAATCGGTCGAGTTGGGTGTGACGTCGATCGACCACTACTTCGACACGCTGGGCGGCATCAGCCGCGCCGTGCGTCGCGCGAAAGGTGGCGAGGCCGCCCCCGTGTACATCAGCGACCAGACGAGCGGCGACGGAACCATTCGCTCACTCTCGGAACAGGTCGCGATCGAGACCCGCACGCGCATGCTCAATCCGAGATGGTACGAGGGCATGCTGAAGCACGGCTACGAAGGCGTTCGGCAGATCGAAGCGCACGTCACCAACACGATGGGCTGGTCGGCGACGACGGGTCAGGTCGCGCCATGGGTTTACCAGCAGCTGACGCAGACCTTCATGCTCGATCCGCAGATGCGCGACCGGCTCGCCCGGCTCAATCCGACAGCCTCGGCGAGGGTGGCCAGCCGTCTGCTCGAAGCCAACGACCGCAAGTATTGGACACCGGACGAGCACGTCCTGTCGGCGTTGCGCGAGGCCGGCGCCGAGCTTGAGGACCGGCTCGAGGGTGTTGTCGAACGAGAGGTGGCGGCATGACGGTAGTTCTCAAGCCAAGGGCCGATGCCGAAGGGCGTCGCAGCCGGCCGCCGGACGGCGAGGGCAGCCTGCAGGTTCAGCTCGATCCCAACATGACGATCGGCAGCGCCAAGGTCTTTTCGGTCTACGGCAAGGGCGGCATCGGCAAGAGCACGACATCGTCGAACCTGTCGGCGGCCTTCTCCAAGCTTGGCAAGCGTGTCCTGCAGATCGGTTGCGACCCCAAGCACGACTCTACGTTCACACTGACCAAGCGGCTGGTGCCGACCGTCATCGATGTCCTGGAGCAGGTGAACTTCCACGCCGAGGAGCTGCGCATCGAGGATTTCGTCTACGAGGGCTTCAACGGCGTGATGTGCGTCGAGGCGGGCGGGCCGCCCGCCGGCACCGGTTGCGGCGGTTATGTCGTCGGACAGACGGTGAAGCTGCTCAAGGAGCATCACCTTCTCGACGACACCGATGTGGTGATCTTCGACGTGCTCGGCGATGTCGTCTGTGGCGGGTTCGCTTCGCCGCTACAGCATTCGGACCGTGCCCTCGTCGTGGCGGCCAACGACTTCGACTCGATCTTCGCGATGAACCGCATCATCGCCGCGATCCAGGCGAAATCGAAGAACTACCAGGTTCGGGTCGCCGGCGTGATCGCCAACCGTAGCGCCGACACCGACCAGATCCAGAAGTTCAACGACGCGGTCGGCATGAAGACGATCGCCCATTTCCCGGATCACGACGTCTTTCGCCGCAGTCGCCTCAAGAAGTCGACGCTGTTCGAGATGGAGGACTCGCCCGAGGTACGGGCTGTCCAGCAGGAGTATCTGCGCCTCGCCGCGACGCTGTGGGCGGGAACCGAGCCGCTTCTCGTCGCGCCAATGAAGGATCGCGACATCTTCGATCTGCTGGGGTTCGACTGATGGATTCCGCATCCTACACCGAGCGTCGTAGTCAGATCGAAGCCTACTTCGATCGCACCGCCGTCGACGCCTGGTCGAGGCTGACGTCGGATGCGCCGGTCGGACGGATTCGCGCCACGGTCAGGGCTGGGCGTGACCGGATGCGCGCCACGATTCTCGAATGGCTGCCCGTCGATCTGCGCGGCAGACGGGTACTCGACGCCGGGTGCGGTACGGGGGCGCTGGCGGTCGAATTGGCGCGGCGGGGGGCCGAGGTCGTCGCGGTAGACCTGTCGCCGACTCTGGTCGGTTTGGCGCAGGAGCGCATGATGCCAGGTCCGATGGCCGGGTCCGTCCGCTTCGCCGTGGGTGACATGCTGGGCACGTCGCTCGGACGCTTCGACCACGTCGTCGCCATGGACTCGCTGATACACTATCGTGCCGATGACATGGTGCGCGCGATCGGCAGTCTGGCGCAGCGCACCGATCGCTCCCTGATCTTCACCTTCGCGCCGCGGACCCCCGCGCTTGCCTTGATGCACGCTGTCGGTCGCTGCTTTCCGCGCGGCGATCGCGCGCCCGCGATCGAACCGATTGCCGCCGGAGTGATCCACCGACGTATCGGTGACGACTCGGCGGTGGGCTCGTGGCGGGCCGCGCGGACGCAGCGGATCGCCAGCGGTTTCTATACCTCCCAAGCCATGGAGGTTCTGCCGGCATGACTCAGATCAACCAGAGGATGGCTCGGATATGGATCGCGCTCGGGCCGCGATTCCTTCCGTTCGCCGATGCGGCGACGGTCGAGCTGCCCCTTGGGCGACTGGTGCGCTTGTCGTTGTTCCAGGTGTCGGTCGGCATGGCGGTGGTGCTGCTCAACGGCACACTGAACCGGGTCATGATCGTCGAGCTTCAGGTGCCGACCTGGCTCGTGGCGCTGATGATCTCTCTGCCGCTGATGTTCGCACCGCTGCGGGCACTTGTGGGCTTCCGGTCGGACACGCATCGCTCTTTCCTCGGTTGGCGGCGCGTGCCCTACATCTGGCTGGGCACCATGCTGCAGTTCGGTGGCTTCGCCATCATGCCGTTCGCGCTGCTGGTCCTGTCTGGTGACACCCACGGTCCGGCGTGGATCGGGCAGGCGGGCGCCGCGCTGGCGTTTCTCCTCGTCGGCGCGGGGCTGCATACGACGCAGACGGCCGGATTGGCGCTGGCGACTGATCTCGCACCGGATGAATCGCGTCCGCGCGTCGTGGCGTTCCTTTATGTCCTGTCGCTGGTCGGCATGGTCGGCAGCTCTCTGGCGTTCAGCGCGGCGCTTGCGGACTTCGACCAGATTCGGCTGATCCAGGTCATCCAGGGCGCCGCGCTGATCACCTTCGTGCTCAATGCGATCGCGCTCTGGAAGCAGGAACCCAGAAGGCCGTCGGTCACCTTGCCGGATCGCGAGCGTCCAGCTTTCCGCGATGCGTTGAAGTCGCTACGTGCCAAAGGGCTTTCGGCGCGCTCGTTGGTTGCCGTCGGGCTGGGGACGGCCGCGTTCAGCATGCAGGATATCCTTCTCGAGCCCTACGGGGGCGAGGTCCTCAAGATGTCGGTCGGCGAGACCACAGCACTCACGGCGTTCCTTGCAGCTGGAACCTTGGCTGGCCTCGCATTGGCGTCGAGGCTGCTTGCGCGCGGTATCGGCGCCTATCGGCTGGCAGGCTACGGCGCGGTCTTGGGCATCGTCGCGTTCTCGTTGGTGATATTCGCCGCGCCACTCGGGTCCTTGCTCCTGTTTCTGCTCGGCACGACGCTCATCGGCTTCAGTGGTGGCCTCTTCGCGGTCGGGACCCTGACAGCGGTCATGGACTTGGCGCGCGACGGTCAGGGCGGGCTGATCCTCGGCGCCTGGGGTGCCGTCCAGGCGTCGGCGGCCGGCATTGGAATCGCCTTGGGTGGCCTCGTGCGCGATGTGATTTCCGCTCTCGCCGCGAACGGTACGCTTGGTCCGGCGATGGCTGGCCCGTCAGTCGGCTACAGCGTCGTCTACCATATTGAGATTGCTCTCTTGTTCTGCGCTCTCGTCGCGCTGGGTCCGCTCGCCAGCCGCCGGAACCGGGAGCGGCGGCAAGGTGGTTCATCCAGGTTCGGCCTCGCCGAGATGCCTGGCTAGCTTCAATCCGTCGGGAGGTCTTCCGTCATGCAAGGCTCCATCATCGGCTCCATCGACCTCACATTGGTCACCCTTTACATGTTCTGGCTATTCCTCGCCGGTCTCATCTTCTATCTGCGCCGTGAGGACAAACGCGAAGGATACCCGCTGGAGTCCGATCGCTCCGGCCTTATCACGGTGCAGGGATTTCCGGCGATGCCGGCGCCCAAGACGTTCCTCCTGCCCCATGGCGGCAGCACCAGCGCGCCCAGCGGCAAGGTCGATGACCGAGAGATCCTCGCGACCCCGATCGGTCAATGGCCTGGGGCACCTCTCGAACCGACCGGCAATCCGATGGTCGATGGAGTCGGGCCCGCCGCCTATGCCGCGCGCGCCGACGTGCCCGAGCTAACGATCGATGGCCATCCGAGCGTCGTGCCGACGCGGGTGGCGAGCGACCACGTCGCCGCGCGCCCTGACGATAGCCCTGTTGGCATGGATGTGCTCGGAGCCGACGGCGTGGTGGCCGGCACCGTGCGAGATGTATGGGTCGATCGAACCGAACCTCAGATTCGCTACCTTGAGGTCGAGATCGCCGGCCCGCGCAATGTCCTTCTCCCGATGACGCTTGCGCGCATCAATGGCCGTCGACAGGTGACCGTGAAGTCGATCCTCGCGGCGCAGTTCGCCGACGTGCCCGGGCTGAAAAACCCCGACCTGGTCACCAAGCGTGAGGAGGATCGCATCAGCGCCTACTATGCGAGCGGCAATCTGTACGCCACTCCGTCCAGGCTGGGGCCACTCCTATGAGCGGCGACTACGACTTCGAGCCCGTCCGGGGGTTGCCGGAGCACCTGCCCGCGGGCGAGACGTTGATTTGGCAGGGTGGCCCCGACTGGCGGTCGCTGGCGGTTCGCGCCTTTCACCTCAAGAAGGTCGTCCTGTACTTCGGCCTTCTTGCCATCTGGTCGATTGTCTCGGCATGGGCCGACGATCGGAAGCTCGGTGAGGCGTTGGTCGGCGCGGCCTGGATCCTGCCGGTGACGCTGGCCGCCGTCGTACCGCTTGCCTTGCTGGCTTGGCTCATCGCGCGCACAACGGTCTATTCGATCACCAGCAAGCGCGTCGTGATGCGGATTGGCGTTGCGCTGCCGATCACGATCAACATTCCCTTCAAGGCGATCGAGTCGATCGGGATGCGGCGGCATCACGACGGATCCGGTGACCTCCCGGCTTCGATCATGAAGGGCTACAAACTGGCATTTCTGGTGCTCTGGCCACATGTGCGGCCGTGGCATATCCGACATCCTCAGCCGATGCTGCGGTGCGTACCCGACTGTGAGCGGGTCGCGGGTATCCTGGCGCAAGCCATTTCGGGCGATGCTGCCCAGGCTCGGCAGCCGATAACAGACGCGGCGCGCGAACCGGATCGACGGCCCACGCCGGTCGTGCCGGCCTCGGCGGCTGCTGCGTGAGGAGGGCCCAGTCATGAGCCATTCCCACACTGTCAGGCCCATCCCCCGTGGCATTCTGATCGGCGCCGGGGTCATGATCGCGGTCTCGATCGCCCTTGCCGGTGTGGCTCGTATGACGGGCGTGGGCACGGTGCGCGTCGTCAGCGATGCCGCCGTCGTCGAAAGCCGGGATCTGCGCTTCACCGACCGGCGCGACGGCTCGATCGTCATACTCGACGTGGCCACCGAAGAGGTCGTGTCGGTGGTCGCGCCGGCCACCAACGGTTTCATCCGTGGCGCGCTGCGAGGCCTTGCGCGTGAGCGGCGGCAGCAAGGCGTCGGTGCGGGCCCGGCCTTCCGGTTGGCCCGGTGGGCCGACGGACGGCTGACCATCGAGGATCCGGTGACCAGTCGGGTCATCGACCTGACAGCCTTCGGTCCGACGAACACCGCGGCGTTCGCGGCTCTTCTGGCGAGCAAGGGAACGACACGATGATCGGTGGCTTCCTCTACGCGCGCCGCACGCTCGATGTCGGCTGCACCATCGATATCGAGCATACGGCCGACAGCCTGCACGCCCACGTCGATCTCGACGGCGAGCCGGACATTGGCCCGGGCGATCAGGTGGTTATTCATGCGGCGCCAATGAAGGTGGCCCATGGTGAGCGGATGGTCGTGAGACGCGTCGCCACCATCGCGCGCTCGTCGTGGATCGAGCGCCTGTGGGTCCGTTCGATCGCCTATCGCGGGCTGACCGACCTCTATGAAATTGGCTTCTCGATCGGGAGGCACCGATGACCGCCATGCTCCGCGAGTCCGTTTCCAACGCCACGACCGAGTTGGCGCGGCAGGACACCGTTCTCAGTCCACGGTTCTATACGACCGATTTCAAGGAGCTCGATCGCACCGATGTCGGTCCCGTGCGGCGCGAGTGGGATGAACTCCTTGCCGAGATGCGCCGCGACCCCAACAAGTCGCACTTTGTTCGAAACGAGAATTTCGACCTGGATCTGTCGCGGCTGCCAAACGACCTTCGTGAGGAGTTCATCGAATTTCTTGTGAGTTCGGTCACGGCGGAATTCTCGGGCTGCATTCTGTATGCCGAGATCAAGAAGCGATCGACCAATCCAGATGTCCGCGAGCTCTTCAGCTACATGAGTCGCGACGAGGCGCGGCATGCCGGCTTCATCAACGAGTCGCTCAAGGATTTCGGGATCGGCGTCGACCTCGGCTTCCTGACGCGGGTGAAGAAGTACACCTACTTCAAGCCGAAGTTCATCTACTACGCGACCTACCTGTCGGAGAAGATCGGCTACGCGAGATACATCACGATCTTCCGGCAGTTCGAACGCCATCCCGAGCGCCGCTTTCATCCGATTTTCAAGTGGTTCGACAAGTGGTGCAACGACGAGTTCCGCCATGGCGAGGCTTTCGCGCTCCTGATGCGCGCGAACCCGAGCCTTCTCTCCGGCGTCAACAGGCTCTGGATCCGCTTCTTCGTGCTCGCCGTGTTCGCCACAATGTATGTCCGTGACCACTCTCGGCCGCTGTTTCACTCGGCGCTGGGGATGGATCCGACCGACTACGATTTCGAGGTGTTCCGCATCACCTCCGAGATCTCCCGGCAGGTCTTCCCGGTGACACTTGATCTCGACAACCCGGCGTTTCGCGCTGGCCTCGATCGTCTCTGGCGGCTGTCCGAGGCGATCTCGGCGGCGCGCGCGGAGGGTGGGCTCGCGGGTCGCGCCAAGCGCCTGGCGCTGACAGCGGCGGTCGCGGCGACGTTCGTCAGACTCTACCTTCTACCCGCCAAGCGACATCCCTTGCCGGAGCAGGTCCGCCTGCAACCGGCCTGGTAGCGGGGTATCGGCGTCCATGCTTCAAGTCGCCCTGCCTGTCCTGTACGCGCTGTTCGTCTGGTGGTTCAGCACCGGGATCGTGCTTTACCTCGTGACCTTGCCGCGGCGCACGCATCGCTGGAGTCTGCTGGGCGTGACGCTGCTGACGGCCGCCGCGCTCTGGGGGCTGTCGGCGAGCTCGATGGACGCGACGGTGAGCAATGCCTATGCGGCCTTCGCCTGCGCGATCGTCGTTTGGGGCTGGCAGGAGATCTGCTTTCTCACGGGAGTTACCGCCGGACCGCGCATCGATCCTTGTCCCGCGGGTCTTGGTGGCTGGAAGCGCGTCGGCGCGGCCATTGGGGTCATCCTATACCATGAGCTTCAGCTGCTCGCGCTCGGCGTCGCGATCGTCATCGCGACCGCTGGCGGCGCGAACCAGGTCGGACTCTGGACCTTTGTCGTCCTCTGGACGATGCGTCTCAGCGCGAAGCTGAATCTCTTCCTGGGCGTGCCCTTCCTGCACGATGACTGGCTGCCGCATCATCTGCGACACGTGGCGACGTACTTCCGGATCAGGTCGATGAATTACCTTTTCCCAGTGGCGGTAACGGTGTCCTCGATCGTGGTCTTCGTGCTGGTGCGCTCGGCGCTCAGTCCGGAGACCGGCCCGTTCGACGCGACGGCTCAGCTTTTGCTCGCATCGCTCCTGGCGCTCGCCGTTCTGGAGCATTGGTTCATGGTGCTGCCGCTGCCTGTCGCCAGGTTGTGGGCCGGATTCCGCGCCAGGCGCCGCAGCGTCGCCGGCGGTGAAGGAGCGGAGCCTGAGATGGTCGCCGCTCCGGCCTCGCCGCGCGTTGTGAATCAGCCGGTCGATGATCACCTCGCGATGGCGAAACCGCAGCCTTTCATCGCCGCGACGCAGCCTGTCCTTGTCTTTTCTGTTCCGACGATCAACGGGGGACGACCATGAACTATGAAGCCTTCTTCCGCCGGCAGTTGGACGGGCTGCATGCCGAAGGTCGCTACCGGGTCTTCGCCGACCTTGAGCGCCAGGCGGGCTCCTTTCCCCGTGCCACCCACTATTGCGACCGGGGCCAGGCGCCCGTGACGGTCTGGTGCTCGAACGACTATCTCGGGATGGGGCAGCATCCGCTGGTCCTCGGCGCCATGCATGAGGCGCTCGATCGTTGCGGCGCCGGCGCGGGCGGTACGCGAAACATCGCCGGTACCAACCACTATCATGTGCTGTTGGAGCGCGAGCTTGCTGATCTGCATGGCAAGCAGAGCGCGCTGCTGTTCACGTCGGGATATGTGTCGAACTGGGCGAGCCTTGGCACGCTCGCGTCGCGCATGCCGGGCTGCGTCGTGCTGTCGGATGCGCTGAACCACGCCTCGATGATCGAGGGAATCCGGCATAGCCGCGCCGAGACCCGGGTGTTCGCGCACAACGACCCGGCGGACCTCGCGCGCAAGCTGGCTGATCTCGATCCGTCGCGGCCCAAGCTCGTGGCGTTCGAGTCGGTGTACTCGATGGATGGCGATATCGCGCCGATCCAGGAGATTTGCGATGTCGCCGAACGGTACGGCGCGATGACCTATCTCGATGAAGTCCACGCCGTCGGCCTTTATGGTCCGCGTGGCGGCGGCGTGGCGGAGCGCGACGGTCAGAGTCACCGACTGACGGTCATCGAGGGCACGCTGGCGAAGGCGTTCGGCGTCGTCGGCGGTTACATCGCCGCGTCCGAGGCGCTGTGCGACTTCGTGCGCAGCTTCGCCTCCGGCTTCATCTTCACCACGGCGCTGCCACCGGCGAGCGCGGCCGGCGCCCTGGCGAGCATCCGTCACCTCAAGGTCAGTGGCGCGGAACGCGCGCAGCAACAACAGCGGGTCGCCAGCCTGCGTCGCCGCCTGGACGCGGCGGGCTTGCCGTACCTGCGCAACGAAAGCCACATCGTGCCCGTCATGGTGCGCGATCCGGTGCTCTGCAAGCGCATCAGCGACCAGCTGCTCGAGGACTACGGCATCTACGTGCAGCCGATCAACTATCCGACGGTCGCCCGCGGCACCGAGCGGCTGCGCATCACGCCATCGCCGCTGCACAGCGATGCCGACATCGACCATCTTGTGTCATCGCTGTCCGCCATCTGGTCGACGCTCGGGCTGCGGCAGGCGGCGTAGTCAAATCGGTGCGGGGTACCCTCATGACCAGGAATTCCCGACTACTCGACCAGATCATCGAACCCGCGGATCTTCGTCAGCTCGGCGAAAGCGAGCTCGGCCGCCTCGCCGACGAGCTGCGGGCGGAGACGATCGACGCCGTCTCCGTTACCGGCGGGCACCTCGGCGCCGGCCTTGGCGTCGTCGAGCTGACGGTGGCCCTGCACTATGTCTTCGACACCCCGACGGATCGGCTGATCTGGGATGTCGGCCACCAGGCCTACCCGCACAAGATCCTGACGGGCCGTCGTGATCGCATACGCACGCTGCGCCAGGGCGGTGGCCTGTCGGGTTTCACCAAGCGCGCGGAGAGCCCCTATGATCCGTTCGGCGCGGCGCACAGCTCGACCTCGATATCCGCCGGGCTCGGCATGGCTGTGGCGCGCGACCTTGAAGGCCGCAAGAACAACGTGATCTGCGTCATCGGCGACGGCGCGCTGTCGGCGGGAATGGCTTATGAGGCGATGAACAACGCCGGCTCGATGGATGCGCGGCTGATCGTCATCCTCAACGACAACGATATGTCCATCGCGCCGCCCGTTGGCGCCATGTCTGCCTACCTGGCGCGGGTCCTGTCCGGGCGCACCTACCTGTCGCTGCGCGAGATTGCCAAGCAGGTCACGTACAAGCTGCCGAAACGGCTGGCCCGGCGTGCCGCCCAGACGGAGACCTTCGCACGAAGCTTCTGGACCGGCGGCACGCTGTTCGAAGAACTCGGCTTCTACTATGTCGGGCCGATCGACGGCCACGACCTCGGACATCTGCTTCCGGTTCTGCGCAATGCGCGCGACGCTCCAAACGGTCCGATCTTCATCCATGTGGTGACGCAGAAAGGCAAGGGCTACGCGCCGGCCGAGAGCGCCGAGGACAAATACCATGGCGTGGTCAAGTTCGATGTGGTGACCGGAAAGCAGGCCAAGGCTCAGGCTTCGGCTCCGGCCTATACCAAGGTGTTCGGGGATGCCCTCGTCGCCGAAGCGAGCCGGGATCGCCGGATCGTCGCGATCACGGCGGCGATGCCGAGCGGCACCGGCCTGGATGCCTTCAAGCGGGCTTTTCCGGATCGCTTCTTCGATGTTGGCATCGCCGAGCAGCACGCGGTCACGTTCGCGGCCGGTCTTGCGACCGAAGGCATGAAGCCTTTCGCGGCGATCTATTCGACGTTCCTGCAGCGCGCCTATGACCAGGTTGTGCATGACGTCGCGATCCAGCGCCTGCCCGTGCGCTTCGCCATCGATCGCGCCGGGCTGGTAGGCGCGGACGGACCGACCCATGCCGGCTCGTTCGACGTTGGATATCTCGCGTCCTTGCCCGGCTTCGTGGTGATGGCGCCGGCCGACGAGTGCGAGCTCGTGCATATGATGGCGACGGCGGCGGCGATAGACGACCGGCCGTCGGCCTTCCGCTATCCGCGCGGCGACGGCACCGGCGCGACCTTGCCCGAAAAGGGCGTGCCGCTGCCGATCGGCAAGGGGCGGATCGTCCGCGAAGGCACTACCGTCGCCCTGCTTTCCCTGGGGACCAGGCTCGCCGAATGCTGCAAGGCCGCGGAGCAGCTCGCGCGCTTCGGCCTGTCGACGACGGTGGCCGACGCGCGGTTCGCCAAGCCGCTCGACACCGATCTCGTGCTGCGCCTGGCGCGCGAGCACGAGGTCCTCGTCACGATCGAGGAAGGCGCGATCGGCGGCTTCGGATCCCATGTCCTGCAGCTGCTGAGCCAGCATGACGCGCTCGGCGGCGGGCTCAAGGTCCGGCCCATGGTCCTGCCCGACGTCTTCATCGATCAGGACAGTCCGGCCGCGATGTATGCGAAGGCCGGGCTCGACGCCGACGGAATCGTCCGGACGGTGTTCGAGTGCCTGGGGCGGCAGGTCGGGTTGCGTGCGGGCCACCTCGCCTGAGTCGCGAAGGTCGGGCCGGGGATCGCAATGCAGGCGATCCTCGCTGAGCCATACGGCTTCTGCGTCGGCTTCGTTCGCGCGATCGATCTCCTGCGCAAGTCGATCTACGTCGGCAGGATTGTCCATCGGGGAGAAGAGCACGCCGGACTGCACGTGCCGATCCTTGAAAGAGCACTCTGGGACGAGGTTCAGGCAATGCTGAAGCGCAATCGCCAAGGTGAACGGGGACCAGTCGGTCCGCAGCGGCTGGCAGCAGCCTGTTGACGGGCCAGCTTTACGATGATCGCGGTAACCTCATGAGCCCCTCCCATACCTGGAAGCGGGGCCCCATCTGTCGTTACCAAGTAAGCTAGGCGCTATTGCAGTACAGGCGCAGGCCGGTGGATCGATCCCGCGCGTGGCTGCGGCAGCGATCGCGGGACTGGCCATAGATCGAATACTGGCGTGGAGCCGGGAGGCGGGGGAGAACCTGACCGGTGCAGTGAGACCGTCCGAGGTAGTCGCAGCCAGGGTTGCTCGTGTCGTGCTGGGCCGTGACCGGGTCACAATCGATCTCTCTGGTGCCACCGGCGGCGACTCCATTCGAGCGCCTAACTCCCGGAGATCGCGCCACTATCTGCGCGGGCCATACGAACGGAGAATGGTTCGTATGGAAGGTTGGCTGGGGCGCCAGGATTCGAACCTGGGAATGGCGGAATCAAAATCCGCTGCCTTACCGCTTGGCTACGCCCCATAGATAAGCGCTTCTGGAAATATCAGATGGTTAAGCCATAGCCGTGTATACAATTCCGCATATAGAATCGAGACTCGTATGCCATTTCCTATACACGAAGACACCCTCACCCCATGGCGAGATACCCGGGCCTATTCCTGAACATCCGTGACGGACTCTAACTCGATCGAAACGCAGCCCCCGACGCGGTGCGAGACGTAGTCGGAAAGGCAATGTGGATCAAGTTATTCGGCACGACGGATAGGCGCGAGGCGGAAAGCCGCTGATCTATGGTCGGCGTGGAGTTCAAGTTGGTGGTCGCCCAAGCGGAGGCCGGTCCCGGCTGGCCCGGGATCAGCGTTGAGCAGGCCGATCGTGCACATGTCGCGAAGGTCCGCGCGTCGGTTCTCAGCTGACCTTCAACAGCCTGCGGCACACGGCAAGGATCAAGGCGCGGACCGTGGTGGTCCCGGAAGAAAAATCGATGACATCGCTGGACGCGGCAGCGTCATTCAGGGACGCCGCCATGGCGACCACGCGCTGGTCGCGCCGAATGCGGCTATCGACAAGCCGAGCTCCCGATCCAGGTCAAGCCGTGGCGCTGAAGCGCAGACAACGTACCTCGGACAAAGCCGTCTCGCTCGTGGTCAGACTCATTGAGTTCGGCCAGTTCCTCCGAGCTTCCGCATGAGGCCTGTTACGTTGAACCGTCGCAATTCCCGGCCCGCGATAGACTTGAGCGCGACAATGTCATGGCGATGCAGAAAATCTACGTGACAGATGTTCGACCCATACTGGAGGATCAGCTCACGCAGAAGAGGGAGGCACCGCATGAGCGGGGTATTCGCCATGAGTCTCGGCTCGCTTCACACGGTGTGCGCCTTCGTGGTCCGCTGTTCGGCGGTCGTCTTGGTGACAATTTGGGCATCGCAGGCGTTGGCGCAGCAGCCCACACCCAGCCGGCCGGGCACCGTCCAGCCCGGCCCCGGCGAGAACTACGATCCCCCGGGTATTCGGCTTGGCGGCTTCCTTCTGTTTCCGACCCTGGAACTGGTTGAGATGTACAACGACAACGTCTTCGCCACGACCAACAACCGGACCGGCAGGTTCATCACGGTGGTCAATCCCCGCGTCGACTTGCGCTCGAACTGGAACAACCACATGTTGAACCTGTTCGCGGCTGGCTCGTTCGGATTCTATCACGGCGCCAGCGCCGAGAACTTCCAGGATTTCTCTTTTGGCGCGACCGGCCGCCTGGACATCCAGCGCAACTGGAACGTCTATGGCGGCGCGTCCTTCAGTCGGCGACACGAGGAACGCGGTACGCCCAACGATCTCGTCGGGCGGGAGCCGAACCGCTTCTCCGATACGGCGGTGAATCTCGGCTACTACCAGAAATTCAATCGGTTCTTCGTCCGGCTCGACGGCCGCTGGCAAAATCTCGCGTACACCAACAACAAGACGCTGAACCTCCCGGGGGTCATCAACAACGAGAACCGCAACCGCAACGAGTTCACCGAGAGCTTGCGGTTTGGTTACGAATTCCTCGAGGGTACCGAGGTCTGGATCCAGGGCGGCCTGAACCAGCGGCGCTACGAATCACGCTTCGACAATCTCGGCTTTGAGCGCAGCTCTGCTGGCTGGGAAATCGTCGTCGGCGCAACCGTCGATCTCGGCGGCATCACGCAGCTTGAAGGTTTCGGCGGCTTCCGCGCGCAGGACTATCGCGACGCACGTCTGGGCGAAATCCGGGGCGCGATGTTCGGATTGTCCGGCACGTGGAACCCATACCAGCCGCTCCTTATCAAGCCTTATGTCAAGCGCACGATCGAGGAGACGAATTCCGGCGGCTACAGCGGCTACTGGTCGACGGTGCTGGGCGTCAATGTCGACTACCGCCTCCGCCCCAACATCCGCGTCAACGCCGGTGCGGCTTACGGCTTCGACGACTATCGCCTCAACAACGCGGTCCCCGGCACGCCTGCGCGCAACGATCGTGTCCTGGCGCTCGAAATCGGCGTGCAGTATCGGCCGACCGAGAACTTCTTCGTCGGCCCGACCTACCAGTACACCAACCGCGATTCCAACCTGGCGGGTCTCGATTTCGGTCGTAACATCTTCATGCTGCGCGGCGGCGCGCAGTTCTGATCCGAGGGTCCACATTGGTCGTGACGACAGAATTGGCATCGTCGGACATTTAATAGTCACTTCCGCTGCGGGCTGTGACGGCGAATGCTGTTGGGCATCGTGGAAACGGGTCGCGTAGGAAGCCGTCGTCATGCTGAAAATCGTCAGGGACTCAGTCCTCAAGGTCAGCCGTTCCTTCGGCTACGACATCGTGCCCTTGCGCGAGATGAAGGAGCGCGACTTCGCCCTGCACCTGCGCGAATTGCTCGCCAGTCAGCGGATTGATTGCGTGCTCGATGTCGGCGCCAATGTCGGCCAGTACCGCGACTTCCTGCGCGATCGCGTGCTCTATGATGGGCCGATCGTGTCCTTCGAGCCGGTCGGTCGGCACATCGAGATCCTGCGCCAGCGCGCGCGCGAGGACCGCGACTGGCATGTCGAGGGCTATGCGCTGGGTGCCAAGAGCGGGGCGATGCCGATCAATGTCATGGCGTCGGACCAGTTCAGCTCGTTCCTCGAGCCCGACAATACGCACGTCCAGGATTACGGCGATCTCAACGTCCCCTGCCGCACCGAGCTGGTGGCGGTGCGCACGCTGGACCAGATCTTGCCGACGCTACGCCAGCAGCTCGGCTTCTTCCGGCCTTATCTGAAGATCGACACCCAGGGCTACGACATCGAGGTGCTGCACGGCGCCGAGGACAGCCTACCCTCGATCAGCGCGCTGCAGACCGAGGCTTCGGTGATCGGCATCTACAAGAGCATGCCGAGCTACATGGATACCATCCGCTATCTCAACGAACGCGGCTTCGAGATCACCGGCCTCTATCCGATCAGCCGCGACCGCGCGCTGCGCCTTGTCGAGTTCGACTGCGTGATGGTCAACGCCGCGATGGTCGGGCAGGCCCGGTCGCGACCGCGCCTGGCCTGAGCGGCCGGCGCTCGGCCGCGTCGGCCGTGCCGGTGGCGAGGCGCGAGAGGATCGCGCTCAGCCGCGTGAGGTCCTCGCCGGCGACAAAGGTACTCTGCGGCAGGCCGCACAGGCGACCGCGCACCTTCAGGTAATCCGCCGGCGTCAGCGCCTGGAAGAAGCGCACCAGTTGCTCCTCGAGCGGCCGGCCGAAGGTCCAACCGATGCGATGTTCCTCGAGCAGGGCGCCGATCTCGAAGCCGTGCACGCCCAGACACGGCACGCCGAAATGTCCGGCCTCGTAGAAGCGACAGGGCAGCAGCCAGCGCGAATTATGGTCGGCGTTCTCGAGGTCGAGCGCCCAGGCGAAATCGACGTCGCCATAGAGGTCCTGCAGGTCGTCGTGCGGCCGGTAGGGGCCGTCATAGACCATGTTGGGATGCTGCAGCAGGGCGCGGCGGAAGCGCTCCTCGTCGACCGTGGTCAGCACGCCGCGGAACTTGAACAGCACCTTGTCGCCCAACCGCGCGGCCAGGCGCGTCATGAGGTCGAACGTCGCCTCGCCGCGGATCAGCCCGAAATAACCGATCACCCACGGGCGCTTGCCGTCGTGGGAGCGGGGGTTTTCGCGCACCCCGGCGGCGGCCGGGATTGGCGCGTGCAGCTTGTTCTCGAGCAGGAACCATTCTCCGCGATACTTCTGCATCATCGAATAGTAGCTGCGATGGAAGCCAGGCGAAGACAGCACCAGCAGGCGCACGTGGCGCAGGCACAGTCGCTCGACGAAACGCAACAGGGCGGCGAGAGGATTGCGTCCCATCAACGCCGGCTGGATATCGAGCACCTCGTAGGCGACCGGCGCACGGCTGCCCGACATCATGCGCGCCAGCATCGTCAGCACCAGCTGATCCAGATTGCGGGCATAGAACAACGAGGCGCGACCGAGCCATCGGCGCTGCGCGAAGATCACCGGCAGCGCGCCGATGAGGGCACGCAGGCGCTGCCAGTAGCGCGCATCGGCGGTCATGCCGAGCAGTACATGGCGCCACGGTGGTTCATAGCCGTTGTTGTAGCGCTCGCGGCGGAAGCCGAAGACGACGACCCGCAGTCCATGCTCGATGAATTGCTGGACACGCTTGACGGTACTGGCGTCGGTGATGTCCGGGCAGAAGAAGAAAAGGCGGTCTGCGTCGTCGTCCATGGCGGCAGTATCGGCCGACTGCTCGCTGCCACAGTGTGATCAAACTGTGTCGGTGGAATCGCGCGAATCCGCGGCGATCCATCGGCGATTCCGGGGGTCACAGGTTGATCACTGGTCCCTGCGCGGGCCTGAGTGGTTCTGTTGGCGCGATGAATGCCGTGCCCCAACTCCGCGACCAGCGCGCGCTGCGCTTCGAGCGCATCGCGATGACCTCGGTGTTCGGCGATCCGCGTGATCGCCGCTCGTGGTCGGGCGCGCCGGCCAATCTCGCCGACGCGCTCGAACGCATCGGTATCGCCGTCGAGGGCATCCATCCGCATCTCGGCCTGTTCGGCAAGCTGAGCGTCGCCGCCGGTGATGTGCTGAGCGGTCACGGGCGACCGATCGACGGTGAGCACCTTCTGCGCAGCGCGCGCTCGCGCCACAGGCTGGCCGGGCAGGTCGCGCGCGAGGCCGAGCGTCGGGGCATCGAGCATGTGTTGCACACCGGCAGCATGGATCTGCCGGCGCTCGACCTGTCGCGCGGCGTGAAGCACTACCTGTACTGCGATCACAGCTGGGCGCTGGCCATGCCCAACCGCAGCGATCTCGACCGCTTCAAGCCGCGTGCGCTCGCCGCCTTCGAGAAGAGCGAGCGAGAATCGCTGGGTGGACTGACGCACGTATTCACCTTCGGCGCCTATGTTCGCGATAATCTGATCCGTCACTACGGCCTGCCGGCGGATCGCGTCACTGCGGTCGGCTCGGGCATGGGCGCGATCGAGCCCCATGACGGACGCAAGGATTTCTCGAAGCCATCGCTGCTCTTCGTCGCCAAGCACCTGTTCCGCGCCAAGGGCGGCTTCCTGCTGCTGGAGGCGTTCCGATTGGCGCTGAAGCGGCGGCCGGATCTGACGCTCACCATCGTCGGCGACCGCCGCAGCAAGGCCTTCGTCCCGGACCATCCGGCGATCAAGTTCCACGGCCATCTGCCTTGGGCGGAGCTGCAGCGTCTCTTCCGTGACGCGACCTTGCTGGCCCAGCCGATGCTCAACGATCCCTGGGGTCAGGTCTATCTCGAGGCCCTGGTGTCGCGCACGCCGGTGCTGGGGCTCGATCGCAACGGCCTGCCGGAGATCGTCGACGGCGGCCGCTATGGCTTCCTGGTCAAGCACGCCGATCCCGAGGCGCTGTCGCACGCCATCCTCGATGCCGTCGCCGACCCGGCGCGGCTCGAGCGCATGGCGATCGCGGGTCAGCGCCACGTGCTCGGCAACTACTCCTGGGACCGGGTCGCCGAGCGTGTTGGTTTTTGTTGAGTCAAGAGAAAGGTACCTTCGCATGTCCGACAAGATCGCCCTGATCACCGGTATCACCGGCCAGGACGGCGCCTACCTGGCCGATTTCCTGTTGGCACGCGGCTACACCGTGCATGGCGTCAAGCGACGATCCTCGTCGCTGAACACCGAGCGCATCGACCACGTCTATCGCGACCGCCACGAGGCGGACGTGCGGATGTTCCTGCACTACGGCGACATGACGGACTCGACCAACCTTCTACGCCTGATCAACGAGCATCGGCCGACCGAGATCTACAATCTCGCCGCCCAGAGCCACGTGCAGGTGAGCTTCGAGACGCCGGAATACACCGCCAACACCGACGCGCTGGGCACGCTGCGCCTGCTCGAGGCGATCCGCATCCTGAAGATGGAAGACCGCGTGCGCTTCTACCAGGCCTCGACGTCGGAGCTGTTCGGCAAGGTCCAGGAGACGCCGCAACGCGAGGTCACGCCGTTCTATCCGCGCAGCCCCTACGCGGTGGCCAAGCTCTACGCCTACTGGATCGTGGTGAATTACCGCGAGGCCTACGGCATGCATGCGTCGAACGGTATTCTGTTCAACCACGAATCGCCGATCCGCGGCGAGACCTTCGTCACCCGCAAGATCACCCGCGCCGTGGCGGCGATCGAGCGCGGCCTGCAGGACAGGCTGTTCCTGGGCAACCTCGACGCGCGGCGCGACTGGGGCCATGCGCGCGATTATGTCGAAGGCATGTGGCTGATCCTGCAGCAGGACAAGCCCGACGACTACGTGCTGGCGACCGGCGAGACGCACACCGTGCGGGAGTTTGTCGAGCTCGCCTTCGAGCAGGTCGACCGGCCCATCGTCTGGCGCGGCAATGACGGCGAGGAGACCGGCTGCTGTCGCAAGAGCGGCAAAGTGCTGGTGGCGCTCGATCCGGCCTATCGCCGGCCGACCGAGGTCGATCTGCTGCTGGGCGATCCATCGAAAGCGCATAGCCGGTTGGGCTGGCGTCACCGCACCAGCTTCAAGGAGCTGGTCGCCGAGATGGTCCAGTCCGACCGTGCCCTACTTCGCGAAGCGGGAGACATCAATGCACAACAGCACCTCCTACACGCTGCGCAATAAGCGCGTCTGGGTCGCGGGTCACCGCGGCCTGGTGGGCAGCGCGCTCGTCCGGCGTCTGCAGGACGAGGGCTGCGAGATCCTCAGCGCCTCGCGCGCCCAGGTCGATCTGCGCGCGCCTGAGCAGCTCGAACGCTGGATGCGCGAACGCAAGCCCGAGGCGGTGTTCGTGGCGGCGGCGCGGGTCGGCGGCATCTACGCCAACGACAGTCGGCCGGCCGAGTTCATCTACGACAACCTGATGATCGCCGCCAACGTGGTCGAGGCGGCGTGCCGTCACGGCGTCGAGAAGCTGCTGATGCTGGGCTCGTCCTGCATCTACCCCAGGCTGGCACCGCAGCCGATCTCCGAAGACGCGCTGCTGTCGGGGCCGCTGGAGCCGACCAACCAGTGGTACGCGATCGCCAAGATCGCCGGCATCAAGCTGTGCCAGGCCTACCGGCGCCAGCACGGCAGCGACTTCATCTCGGTCATGCCGACCAACCTCTATGGTCCGGGCGACAATTTCGACCTGATGAGCAGCCACGTCATGCCGGCGCTGATGGCCAAGGCACACGACGCCAAGCTACGGCGTGCGCCCAGCCTCGAGGTCTGGGGCACCGGCCGGCCGCTGCGCGAGTTCATGTATGTCGATGATCTCGCCGACGGGCTGGTCTTCCTGATGCGGCACTACTCGGACGAGCCGATCATCAATATCGGCACCGGCATCGACCTGCCGATCGGCGAGCTCGCGGCCATGGTCTGCGAGGTGGTCGGCTTCCGTGGCCGGCTCCGCTTCGACACATCGAAACCCGACGGCACGCCGCGCAAGGTGATGGATGTATCGCGCCTGCGCGAATTGGGCTGGCAGGCGCGTACGCCTTTGCGCCAGGGCCTCGAACAAACATATCGGTGGTACGTTGAGCATATCGTCCGCGAGCAGCGGCCAGCAGCCGTCGCCTGAGGGCGAGCTCGGGACGGACCATCTCGTCACGGATCTCGGTCGCCGCTCGCGCCGTGGCGGCGCGCTGATGATGGCGGCGCAGGCCGTGCGCGTGCTCGTCCAGGCCTGCGCCATCATCGTGCTGGCGCGGCTGTTGCCGCCGCAAACCTTCGGCCTGCTGGCGATGGTGGCGGCGCTGGGCGTGATCCTCGACCTGGCCAAGGATCTCGGCTTGTCGTCGGCCACCATCCAGAAGGCCGACCTCACCGAGGCGCAGATTTCGAGCCTGTTCTGGATCAACACCGCCGCTGGTGCCGCGTTGGCGCTGGCGCTGTTCCTGGCCGCCCCCGCTCTGGCGCGCTTCTATGGCCAGCCTGTGGTGGCGCCGGTGACGCAATGGCTTGCGCTGGGCTTCCTGATGAGCGGGCTCACCGTGCAGCACTGGGCGCTGCTGCGCCGCCAGATGCGCTTCGGCGCCATCGCCGCGATCGAGGTCGGCGCCGATCTCGCCGGCTTCGCCGTGGCGATCGGCTTGGCCTTTGCCGGGGCGGGGCTGTGGGCGTTGGTGGCGCAGCGCCTGGTGAGCCCTGGTGTACTGCTGGTTGGCAGCTGGATTGTCTGCCGTTGGCGGCCCGGTCGGCCGGCGGGGGCCAGCGGACTGGGCGGGTTACTGCGCTTCGGCGCCGCGGTCACCGGCAGCGGGCTGGCTTCGGCACTGACCCGCAGTGTCGATCAGGTGCTGATCGGCTGGCTGTGGGGACCGACGATCCTTGGCCTCTACGAACGCACCACGCGCCTGCTGCTGCTGCCGATCAACAGCATCAACGCGCCGGTCTATGCCGTCGGCATGCCGGCGCTCAGCCGGCTGGCAACCCATCCCGAGCCCTATCGGCGCGCCTTCAGGCAATTGCTGCAGAAGCTGGCGCTGCTGACCATGCCGCCTTTCGCCGTGATCTGCGTCACCGCCGACTGGGTCGTGCAGATCCTGTTCGGCCCGAGCTGGAGTCAGGCAGTCCCGCTGGTGCAGTGGTTCGCCATCTCGGCGACCTATCTGCCGGTGCTGATGGCCGTCAGCCTGCTCTACCTGACGCAGGACCGTACGGGTGAGATGCTGCGCGCCACCTTGATCGATTCGGCGATCTGCATCGTCTCGATCCTGCTCGGCCTTGTGTCGGGCGCCGTGGGTGTGGCGGCGGCGATCGCCGTGATCGGCTTCGTGGTGCGCACGCCGATGGCATTCTGGCTGTCGACGCGCCAGGGCCCGGTGACGCAACGTGATGTCTACGCCGCCGTGCTGCCGGCCATCGTTGCCGCTGTGATTGCCGCCGCGTGCGCATGGGCGTTACGCCGATTCTATCTTACCGACGTCGCGGTCAGTGTCAGCGGGGTCGCGTGGGTGGCGCTCACGGCGCTCGGCGCGATGGCGGTTACTCTGCTGGCATTTCCGGAGACCCGGCGCGAGCTTATGGCGCTGATCAGGCACCCACTGGCGTTCCGTCTTCGTCGCCAGACGGCGCCCCCTTCTTGAGGCGCAACCGGCCGCGCCGATCGACCCAGAGGCGGTAGTCGCCTAGTCGCGCGAGGTTGGCACCGTTCCAGGCGGCGCTGAGGCCAACGCCGCCTGAAGCGCCGCCGATTTCCAGTCCTTCGAATCCGTTCTGGTACTCGATCGCGCCACTGGCGCCGATGATGGTGGCGCGCGCCCTTTTCTCGCCGCCGATGCGCGCCAGCCCGGCGCCCTTGGCGCGCGCATCGCCGCTGCCCGAGCAGCCGATCATCACCAGCTGACCGACGACATAGGCCTGCAGCAGGCGTTGCTGCTTGAACATGGAGTAGGCGGTGCAACCGATCAGCGTGGCGAAGCCTTGCAGCATCATGCCGGCGCCGCCGGCCTCGAAGCTCGCTGCCGATTCATGGTTGTTCTCGAAACCGCAATGAGCCAGCAGCGTGCAACCGTTCTCGGCCACCAGCCCATACTTGCCGTTGAGCAGGAAGTAGCAGCCATGGAATCCCGCGTCGTAGCAGCCGTTGACCATGGCGGCGCCGAACTGGCCGTTCTGGCCGAACACGCAGCCAAAGGCATGTATCGCCGAGAGGATGCCAGCCTTCATGCCATGGCCAAGGGTCAGGCCGTTGCGCTTGTTGTCGCGGAAATAGCAGTTGATCAGCTGGCCCTCGAAGACGTTGCCGATCATGCGGCAGCCGTCGCCGCCGCAGCCTTGCACGGTCACGTCACGCAGGCAGAAATTGTAGAGGAAGTGCTCCTTGTGCTCGCACGCCAGGTGGATGCCGTCGCCCTCGCGGCCACTGCCAAGGATGTCGAGGCCTTCGATCAGCAGGAAGCGCACGGTCGAGTGGCTGATGAACTCCAGCACGTTGCCGCCGCCGGCAATCGTCGACAGCAGCCGCGCGCCATGGCCGGTGATGCCGTGGTTGCGAGTGATGTCGCCACGTTCGCCCTGCCGTGTGTGTATGCGCAGCGTGCGGCTCACGCGGTAGGTGCCGGGCGGGATGATGAGGAACCCCGGTCCGCCCGGCGCGAAGGCAGCGTCCACCGCCGACTGCAGTGCGGCGGTGTCGTCGGCTGAGCCGTCGCCGATCGCGCCGAACGCCACCACCGACAGCATTTGACGAGGTGGTGCCGGGCGTTGTGTCGGCTGCTGCGCCAGCGCGGCCAAAGGCAAGGTCGACAGCGCCAAGCCGGCACCCATCAGTGCGGCGCGCCGTCCGGCGTCGGGGCCAGTCACGCGGCCAGTCACGCGGCCCGCCTGCGGTTGGCGAGCAGGGCAGGATAGACCGGCAACTCGGTAGGACGCGGATGGGCCGGGCGCGTGGCGATGATCGAAACGGCAGCGGCGGTGAACAGCACCGCCCAGGTCTTGGGGCCGACATAGGCGCCGGAAGCCTGGCCGAGGATCGCCCAGCAGGTCCAGCAATAGAGCACGCTGGGCACGCCCAGAATGCGCAGCCAGCCCGACATACCGGCAAAGATGACCGCGCCCCAGATCAGCCCGAGGTAAATCCAGTGCAGCCAGAAATAGTTGGTGAGCACGTCGCCGATCTTCGGGATCTTCCACGCCGCCTGGAAGCCGGGCGCGTTCATGTAGACGTTGATCACGTCGTCCGCGATGAAGGGCTCGCCGGTGAGCCCCGATCCAGCCCAGGGATACTTGTCGAACATCTCGAAGGCCACCAGCATCGGGCCGGTGAAGCGGTAAAAGAAGCTGGCGTCCTTGCCGTCGGCGAGTTCCTTCAAGCGCTCGGCGAAGAACATGTTGCCGATCCACACCGCGACACCGAGAACGATCGCCGACAGCGCCAGCGCGCCGATCAAGCGGGTCGCCGCCGAGCCGGGGCGCACGCCGTCGACCGTCCCCGACAGAAAGATGAAGTAGGGAATCGCCAGCAGCAGCATCAGCACCAGGGTCGGTCCCGGCATGACGATCAGGGCGGCGCCGACCAGCCCGGCATAGACCACGATCTTGTAGCGCCATGGGCTCGTCACGAGCCAGATCGAGCAGAAATGCGTGAAGCTGAAGGTGACCGCCGACGGCTCGGAGGTGAAAAGCTTGGGCCGCACCTTGCCATAGAGGATCTCGTCGCGCAGGTCGGCGTCGTAGACGTAGGCCGACTCGAAGATCTTCTCGCGCACCCAGTCGCTGATCGGCCGCAGGCCGGCATAGCTCTCCAGCAGGCAGCCGACGATGATGAAGACGCAGAAGCCAAGCAGGATGGCCGCGACCTGCTTGCGCTGGCCTTGCACCATCGTGAGGAAGAGCGCGTAGCCGATAATCAGCGAGTACGTGAGCTGCAGCAGCCCGGTGGCACGCTTGCCGAGGAAACTGTAGTCGGCGGCGGTGAAGATCGAGCCGAGATAGAGCGCGATGACGCCGAAGAGCCCGGCGAGATGCGTCGGCCGGATTTGGTCGCGACGGCGCCACAGCATCGCCAGGCCGGCGAAGCCCGAAGGCGCGCAGGTCAAGGGGATCTTGGAGGTAATCGGCAGCGAGACACCGAGATACAAGCCGACCAGAAAGACCACGAGCAGGCTCGTGTCGATCCAGTCCAGCGAGCGTTCGGAGTCGGCGCTGGTCATGGCTCAGCCGATTGCCGCGAGGATCTGGCGGCCGCGGGTCGACCAGTCGAAGCGGTCCCTGCAGACCTGGTAGGCGCGCTCCTGCAGGCGATTGAGCAGGTCGACGTTGTCGATCATCTCAAGCACGCCTTTGGCCAGTGCCGCGTGATCAGGAAACATCATGGCGCTCTCGCCATGGCGCAGCGGCACGCCGGCGAAGGCCTCGGCCAGGCCGAACACCGGGATGCGGTTGAACACATACTCGAGCAACTTGAGCTTGAAGCCGCCGCCATTGCGCTCGGGCACGATGGCGATCCGCGCGTCGTTCATGAAGCCGGTGACGTCGTCGACCGTGCCGGTGAAGCTGCTGGCGCTGACCGAGCGGCGCAACTTCTCGAGGAAGGCCGCCTCGGCGCTGCCGATCGCCTGCAGCTCGACACCGCCCGCGGCGAACATGGGATCGGCGATGGCGACGAACTCCTCGAGATTCATGCGCTTGGCGATCCAGTCGAAGCTGCCGATTATCACGGCGCGGCGTGGCAGGCGGCGGGTGATCGATCGCGACGCGACGCGCCGGCCTTGATAGCCCGGCGTCAGGACATCCATCGGCTTGTCGTGGTGACTCTCGCGGTAGAGCGAGAGGTCTTCGGGCGTGATCGCGGTCACGACATCGACCGCCTCGACCAGGCTGCGCTCCAGCCGCGCGACCTTGTAGGCGTCGAGCCTGCTGGCCTGACGCTTGAGGAAGTGGCCCTGGCTGTCGGCCACTCGGCTGCGCAGGCTCGCCTCGTGGTTATGCGAGACATAGACCAGCTTCGGCCGGTCAGGCTCATTGACATAGTGCTTGAGTATGCGCGGCAGCGCCCAGGCGCCGCATATGCTGTCGAAGACGATGCCGTCCCAGCCGCCCCGTGCCAGCAGATCATCGAGGATACGCCGTGTCCGGGCGTTGACGCAGCGATGCGCCATGTGCGGCAGGCGCGATGTGAGGCTCGCAAGCCGCGATAGCGGCCGGTCGGCCGGCAGCCACCACACGACATGCGGCTCGCGCCAGCCGTTGCTACGTTGCGATTCGGGCCGCGCCAGGCCGAGCACCTCGACCTCGGCGCCGGCTTCGATCACGGCGTCGATCAGGCCGCCGGAATAGACGTACTGGCCATTGTGGCGAGGCTCCGGGTCGGACAGCGTCAGCCACAGGCAGCGCGGCGCGCGGGGTTGCTGCTCAGAATGCATGGTGCCCTTTAAAGCCGCCCAGCATGGTGCGAGCGATGATCTTGAGGTCCAGGCGGATCGACCAGTTGTCGATGTAGTAAAGGTCGTGCTCGACACGCTTGCGGATCTGCTCGACGGTGTCGGTTTCGCCGCGCCAGCCATTGACCTGGGCCCAGCCGGTGATGCCGGGCTTCATGCGGTGGCGCGCGTCGTAGTAGCGCACGGCGTCCTGGTAGAGCAGGGTGCCGGCCTTAGCGCGCAACGCATGCGGACGCGGGCCGACGATCGACATCTCGCCACGCAGCACGTTGATGAACTGTGGCAGCTCGTCGATGCTGGTGCGGCGGATGAAGGCGCCGACGCGGGTGATGCGCGGATCGTTGCGGCGTGTCAGCTGCTCGGCGTTGGTGTCCTGCGCGGCGTGGTGCATGGAGCGGAACTTCCATACCTCGATCAGCTGGTTATTGAATCCGTAGCGCTTCTGCCTGAAGAACACCGGGCCGGGACTGTCGAGCTTGATCAGCAAGGCGACGCCCAGCAGCACAGGCGAGATAAGGGTCAGGATGATCGCGGCCAGCATCCGGTCCTCGATCTCCTTGGCGATCCACCGCCAATCGCGCAGCGGCCGGTCCAGCACGTTGAGGAAAGTCAGCCCGCCGATATGACTCACCTGGATCTGGCCAAGCTGCAACCCGAACGCGTCGGGGCAGAGCCGCACGTCGACCGGCAGCAGGCTGAGCTTGTTCATTGTGTCGGTGAGCGCACGGTCGACTGCGAGCGGCAGGGCGACGATCACCGTGCCGATGCCGAGGCGGCGCGCGTCGTCGACCAGATCGTCGATGGTGCCGCGGATCGGATGGCCCATGCAGCGCTCAGGCAGAGAGCGCGCGTCGTCGTCGTAGACGCCGACGATGCGCATGCTCGAGCTTGGCGACTCGTTGAGGTGGCGCAGCAGGCGCTGGGCGATCGGCCCCGCGCCGACGATCGCCACCAGTTCGCCCAGCCGGCCCTCGCGTCGCCATTTGCGTACAAGATGGAACAGCACCAGCCTGGATGGCAGCAGCAGGCTCAAGCCCGCGGCGAACCACAGCATGAACCACGCGCTGCCGGCCCCGCCTATCGGCGCCGCGACATAGGCCGCGACAGCGAGCGTGCCCAGCGTCAGGGTCCAGGCCAGCAACGCGCGCGAGACACCGTCGTCGAGCCGCGCGAAACGGTCGAAGCCGTACGCCCCGAAGAAATGCAGGAAGTTGACACCGAGCAGTGTGCCGAGCAGCACGGCCAGGCTCGGCATCTGCCAGTCGAGGCCTTGCGCGCCCCAGTGCGTGGCAACCACGCCGGCGGTGAGAATCGAGACGCCATCGAAGACGCCGACGATGCGCCGCACGATCGGTTCCGACACGGGCTTGCGACTGGCGAAGACTTCCTCGATACGCTCCGCCGCGAGGTCATCGATGACCTGCGCACGTTGCGCGACGCTGTTTCTCATGTGGGTGCTCCTCGGCTGCGTTCAGAGGAGAACGCTGCGACGCGGCGGATTCTCCATATCGGAGCCGCGAGGGTCTTGTGATCAAGTTGAGGCGTCAGGCGACGCCATCGAGCACCATGGCTGCGAAGTGCCTGGGCGTGCGCGACTCGACAAATCGTCTGGCGCCGGCGGGATCGAACAGCGCCTGGGTACCGCTTTCGACGATCCTTTCGATGGCAAGCGCAAGACAGCCGGGATCGGACGAGTCTGTGGCGAGTCCGAGGCCGTGATCGCGCGTCAGCCGGCCGAGCAAGCCGAAATCCTGTGTCAACACCGGACGACCGGCGCGTGCCGCCCACAGCAGCACGCCGCTGGAGCCGACGAAGCGCTGATAGGGCGCCAGCACGACACCGCTTTTCTCGATCAGTGAATCGATCTCGGCGCTCTCGAGACGTCGATCCGCGACCTGCAGCCAGAGCGCGGGCTGAGCGTGCGACAGCGTCTGGCATCGCTGATCGAGCTCGGCGCGGATTTCAGGATCGACCCGGCCCGCGAGCATGACCGCCACGCGCGCGGCGGTCTGGGGCTTCAGACGTCGCAGCGCGTCGAGCAGTTCGAGAGGTCCCTTGCGGCGCGCGAGATAGCCGAACAGCAGCAAGCCGATGCGTCCCTGCGGCGCGTAGCCGGCGAACCGGTCAAGGTCGGCGGCCGCGTCGCTCGCTTCATGCGCCGGATCGGGCAGGGTCTGGACCTTCTCGCCATGACCGTAGTGCGACATGGCGTAACCGGGAAAATACGGATCCAATGACAGGATCGATCGCAGCGCCTTGTTGCGCAGCATCAAGCGGTAGAGCAGAGCCTTGCGCAGGTCGCGCAGCCGCTCGGCCCGCGTCGGATGGTAGGAACCGAGCACCGCATAGTGCACCGACGGCCGGAACAGGATGCCCGACACGCGCGCGCCGCCGAGGCCCAGGCCGCAAGCCAGCGGCAACGACAGATGATCGATCGAGAGGAAGAAGCCTGCCCGCGCGCCGCTGCGCCTGAGGCGCCGGCGCATCACCCACCATCGCGCGAAGCCGGATACCGCCAGGCGGCGATGCGTGCACAGGCGCTGTTCGTCCGGCGAGAGGGGCGAGAGCGAAATGCGGCGATGCGCGCCGTCGGTGATGGCGGGCCGCAACGCCTCGCACAACGCGGCGGACGCGACGATCTCCAGCCGATGCGTGTCGCCTGACGCGACGAAATCGATCAGGTGGCCGAGCCACTCCTGCGAATGGCCCTCGCTGTCGGGCTCGAGGACGAGGACCCGGTCGTCGGGGGTCCGATCCTCGGCGACCCGCTCCTCAGGTGCTGGCTGAGAGGGCATCGAGCCGAGTCACGAAATCGCCCAACACCTTGGGCTTGGCGCAATGACGCTCGACGAAATGGCGGCCGCGACGACCGAGCTCATCGCGCAGCTGCCGATCGTCGGCGAGCTTCAGCACGGCGTCAGCGAAGGCCTCCGGATCGTTGGGCGGCACGCAGAGGAAGGCGCCCGTGGCCTCCTGCAGGCGCCACAGCACCGTGCCGGGCAGCGCGGTGGCGACGAAAGGACGGCCGACGGCCATGATGTTGAAGGCTTTCGATGGCACCGCGAAAGCCGCGGCGTCGGGGTTCTGCGGGACGAGGTGCACGTCACCGGCGGCCAGCGCCGTGCCCAGGCCTTCGTGTGGGAGCAACTCGGTGAGTCGCACGTTGCGCAGGCCGAGATGCTCGATCTCCGCGGCCAGGGCGCTGACCTGGCTGCCGCTGCCGCGCAGGATGATCTCGATGTCAGGTCGGCGTGTCGCCAGCAGCTGGGCCAGGGCGATGACCTGGCCGAGGCCTTGCTTGCGACCGAAGTTGCCGCTGTAGAGCACCCGCAGCGGTCCCGGCGCCGGTACGCTAGCCGGGCGCACGCGGTCGGTGTCGACCCACAGCGGCACGACCTCGATCGGCGCGATGACGCCGATCTGGCGCAGGTGGTCGCGCATCTCCGCCGACAGCACGACGACGAGGTCGACGCGGTTGAGCACAAAGCGCTCGCAGGCACGCATCGCACCCGCCATGCCGCCGCCCTTGACCATGCCGAGGCCGGCGGCGAGACCCGACTGGATATCGTGCACGATGGCGACGCAGACGCCGCCGCGGCGACGCGCGACCACGCCCAGGGCGACGCCCAGCACGGAAGGACAGAGCGCCAGCACGACACGATGGCGGGCGAAGCGTCCGCTGGCCAGCGAGGCGAGACCACGCAGCAGGAAGCCAATCTCGTTGAGGATGCGGGACGAGGCCGAGGCCCGCCTGGGTGTGCCGCTCGGCACGCGTTCGACCTTCACGCCGTTGAATACCTCGCGCAGGCGCGCGCCGTCGCGGTAGTCGGGGAAGACCTCGGCCATCGGATAGTGCGGCAGGCCGGTGACCACCGTGACATCGCGCCCGGCATCGGCGAGGAACTCCGCGATGTCGGCCGTGAACGGCGCCGAGCCGATCAGCTCGGGCCTGTAGTAACGCGTGACGAAGAGGATCTGCGACGGTGGCGCCATGCTTGCCGCCGTCACGTGATCCTCGCCATCTCTGGGCGCGCATACTCGTGCATCGACATGCCGTAAGCGTAGCGGCTGTACTGCTTGGCGACGACGCGCGAGAGCACGACGCCGGCAACATCGCCCTGCGCCTCGATGATCTGCTTGAGCGCCTCCATGACCGCCTCGCGCCTGGTGTGACCCCAGCGCACGACGAAGACCACCTTGTTGACCAGCCGCGACAGCGCCAGCACCTCGGCGGCGACCAGCACTGGCGGCGTGTCGAGAAGGATGAAGTCGTAGTCGGGCTCGAGCGCAGCCAGCATGTGACGCATGCGATCCGAGCTGATCAGATGCGATTGCCTGGGGTTCCAGTTGCCGGCCGGCATGACATCGACGCCCGACAGCGAGTCGTGATGGATGGCGTCGGTCAGCGCCGTGTCCTTCTCGCCCAGCACGCTGACCAGGCCGACGCGGTTGGAGCATCGGAAGGTCTGGTGCAGGCGCGGACACCGCCAGTCGCAGTCGATCAGCAGCACCCGCTTTCCGTTGCTGGCCAGCAGACGGCCGAGCGAGGCCACCATCACCGACTTGCCCTCCGCCGGTGTCGCCGAACTGAACAGCACTGTCTTGGGTGACTCCGCGGTCTCCGACAGTTCGAGCCCGATCTGCAGGCGGCGCAGCGCCTCGCTATAGGCCGACACCGGCTGACGTAGCACATGCACGGTCGCCGGCGTGCGCCCGGGCAGATGCGGCACGACAGACATCACGGGCAGGCCGGTGGCGGCGACGATCTGGTCGGCGCGGCGGAAGGTGCGGTCGCTGCCCTCGCGCAACAGCGCGATCGCCGCGCCGGTCAACAGGCCGGCCAAGGTGCCAAGGAAGGCGATCAGCATCTTGGGTGGATAGGCCGGCGCCTCAGGCGGGCTGGCGGCCGAAACCAGCTTGGCATTGGCCTGCTGGAAGTCCTCGATGCCGATGGTCTGCTTGGCCCGTTGCAGCATGGCCTCGAGCAGGCCGCGGGTGACCGCGGCGTCGCGCTCCAGCGCCTCGAGCTGGATCGAGGCGTTGTTCACCGTACCCATGGTGCGTTTCAGGCGCTCGAAGTTCTGGTTCAATGCTTCGTAACGCGCCGCTGCCTGACGCGCCTCGCGCGCCAGGCCGTCGATGGTCTTGGCGATCTCCGCATTGACACGGGCGGCGATATTGCCGGCATCTGCGCGGGCGCTGCGCATCAGTGGGTGGCGCTCGCCATAGGCCGCCGATAGCTCGGCGGCCTTGCGCTCAGCATCGGCCTGGGCCTGCTTGAGCGAGGCGATCAGCGGCGACTTCAGCACATCGGGGACGCTCTCGCGTCCCAGGCCGCCGCGGCTCAGCTCCTGCGCCTCGCGCAGTTTCGCCTCGGCCTCGACTTTGGCGGTCTGAGCCTGCAGCAGCTGGGTGTTGAGCTCGCTCAACTGCTGGGTGGTGACGCTGCCGCTCGAGCCGCTCTTGTAAAGACCGTGTTCGCGCCTGTAGTCCTCGACCGCCTGGTCGGAGCGGCGCACCTGCTCGCGCAGCTCGTTGACACGGGTCATCAGGAACTTCTCGACGCGGCCCATGGAGGCGATCTTTTCCTGGCGCTGGCTGTCCAGATAGACCTCGGCGAGGACATTGGCGATCGACGCGGCGGTGCCGGGGCTCAGTGATTCCGCCTTGACGCTCAGCACATGCGAGCGGCCCAGGGTCGAGACGTTGACCTGGGCCAGCAGGATATCGATCGTGCGGTTTTCGGTCTGCGCTCTGGCGACGTCGGGTTCGACCGGCTTGGGCGGCTGCTTGGGCCGCTGCGCGTCGATCCATGCCATCCAGTCGGCTGGCAGGTAACGCGCCGGATCGAGCACGCGCGTCCAGCCTGCGGGCTGCTTGGGCGGCGGGTTGAATTCGGGATTGTCCTGGAGCTTCAGGCGGTCGATGACCTGCTTGGCGAGGATGCGCGACTGCAGGATAAAGCCTTCGTTCTGCACCCGCTCGGCATCCGGGCTGACATCGTTGACCGCGGCCTCGATATTGAACACGCGCGGGCCCTGGATGCCGACCAGCACGCGCGCCTCCGCGACATAGCGCGAGGGCAGCGACATGGCGATGGCGGCGGCGGCCGCGCCCATGACGACGGCGCAACCCAGCACGATACGGCGCTGGCGCCACAGCCGGCGTAGCGTCTCGAGCAGGCCTTCCTCCGGCTCGGGCGCGGTGAGCCGGATCGCGGTGTCCGCGATGAGGCTGCGGCGCCTCGCCGCCGGATCGCGGGCCACGCGCCGTTGCGGCAGGTGATATGGGCGACGCTGCACATCCGTCATCAGAAATACCGTTCCCGCACCTGGATCGTGTCGCCCGGCCGGATCACCGTGTTGGAGGTGGCGGCGACGCGCACGATCTGGCCGTCCTTGCCGGTGCGCTTGATGTAGAAGGAGTTCTCGCGCGCCCGGTAGGTGTAGCCGCCGGCCAACGCGACCGCGTTGAACACGCTGATGCCCGAGACATAGGGATAGCTGCCGGGGTTGCGCACCTCGCCGATGATGTAGAACGGCCGCTTGCTGGCGACCTCGACGCTGACGCTGGCGCCGCGAATGTAGTCGGGGTCGAGCTTCGACTTGATCGTGCGCTCGAGCTCGCCCGGGGTCATGCCCGACGCCTTGATCTGGCCGGCGAGCGGGAAGGACAGCACGCCGGCATTGTCGAGCGCATAGTCGCCGGTCAGATGGTTCTGGCCGTAGACGATAATGCGCATCTTGTCGCCCGGGTTGAGACGATAGCTGCCCGCGGCGACGTCCTCGCCGCTACCCGGCGCGCCGGCAAACTGGATCGCATCGCCACTGTCGGCGGCGACGATCGGCGTATCGTCGGTGTCGCAGGCGGCCAGAGCCACCGCACCGACCAGCAAGCCACGACGGGAAATCGAAAGGGCGTTCACGACCTTGTTCGTCATCTCACCACCTGTCGCGCTGAGTGATGGTCGCGCGCCCGGCGGGCAGCGCGCCGCTGAAACGAATGTCTAGCAATCCGGGGCGCGCAGTCGGTGTGACCAAAGCGGGACATCGGCGCGGCTTCAGGCGCGGCCGTACTGGTCCTCCAGGCGCACGATGTCGTCCTCGCCGAGATAGGGACCGGACTGCACCTCGATCAGCTGCAGCGGCAGCTTGCCGGGGTTCTCGAGGCGATGCGCGGTGCCGATCGGGATGTAGATCGACTCGTTCTCACGCAGCAGCAGACGTTCCTCGCCGCGCTGCACCAGCGCCGTGCCTTGCACCACGACCCAATGCTCGGCGCGGTGGAAGTGCTTCTGCAGGCTGAGCCGCGCGCCGGGCTTCACCATGATGCGCTTGACCTGGTAGCGCAGGCCGGCGTCGACGCTGCGGTAGTAGCCCCAGGGCCGGTAGGTGGTGACATGCGTCAACGGCTCCGGCCGGTTGCGCTGGCGCAGAATCTCGACGACTTCGGACAATTCGCCGGCGATCTCGGCGTCGGCCACCAGCACCGCGTCGTCGGTGGCGACCACCACCACGTTCTCGACACCGATCGCGGCCACCAACCTGCCGTCCGAGTGGATGTAGGAACCGCGCACCCGGCTCGCCACGACGTCACCGCGCAGCACGTTGCCGTCGTCGTCGGGCTGGCTGATCTCGCGCAGCGACTGCCAGGAGCCGACATCGCTCCACGCCATGTCCACCGGGACCACGGCGGCGCGCTCGGTGCGCTCCATCACGGCGCGATCGACGGCGATCGAGGGCGCCTCGGCGAAAGCCCCGCCATCGAGGCGGAAGAAGTCGAGATCCTGCTTTCCCGCGCGGACGGCCTTCTCGCAGGCCTCGAGCATCGCCGGGTTGAGCCGCGCCAGGTCGTCGAGGAAAGCGCGCGCGCCCAACAGAAAGATGCCGCTGTTCCAGAAGAACACGCCACTATCGACGAAACGCTGCGCCGTGGCGCGATCGGGCTTCTCGACGAAGCGCTCGACAGCCAGCACCTCGACCGAGCCGTTCACCGGATCGCCGGCCTGGATGTAGCCATAGCCGCTGTCGGGCCGCGTCGGCTTGATGCCGAAGGTGACCAGCATGCCGGCCTGCGCCGCGGCGAGACCATGCGTGATGGCGTCGTGGAAGCGCGGCAGCGAGGCGATGACGTGATCGGAGGGCTGCACCAGCATGAGCGCGTCGGGATCTTTGTCGAGTAGCCACAGCGCCGCCGCCGTGATCGCCGGCCCGGTGTTGCGCGCCACCGGCTCGAGCAGGATCGCCTGCGGCTTGACGCCGATCTGCTTGAGCTGCTCGTCGATGAGGAAGCGGTGATCCTCGTTGCAGATCACCAGCGGGCCGGTGAAGCCGACGTCGTTCTGATTACGCGCCACCGTCTCCTGCAGCATGCTGCGGTCGGAGACCAGCGACAGCAGCTGCTTGGGATAGGCCGCGCGCGATAGCGGCCAAAGCCGCGTGCCCGAGCCGCCGGACAGAATGACCGGATGGATCTGTGCCGAACCCGACTCGCGAAAGCGCGCGAGATTGGCGATGGTGTCCATGACTCGTGTGCTCCGTCGCTGACCCCGTGGGGCGCAAGCTAGGAACGCCAGTCATCGGTCTCCAGTGTTCAAACTGTGGTCGCCGCGCTCAGATGTCATTGCGAGGCAACGTGATCGTCACGCTGAGACCGCCACCAAGACGATTGGCCGCGACGACCGTGCCTCCCAGCGCTTCGACATTGCGGCGCGCGATCCACAAGCCGAGCCCGGCATGGCCCGCCGCGTCGACCTGTTCATCGATGGACTGGCGCGGGCGCAGCGAGAAATAGCGCTCGAAGACGCGATCGAGCTTGCGCGGATCGATGCCGGGGCCCTCGTCGTCGACGCGCAGCTCAATGGCACTCTGGTTCTGGGTGAGCGTCACGACGATGGTGCCGCCCGGCGGCGTGAAGCTGATGGCGTTCTCGAGGATGTTCTGCAGCACGATCTCGAGCATGCCCTCGGCGGCGCGGATCTTCACGCTCGGCTCCAGCCTTCGGACCAGGCGGACGTTGCGGCCGGCCATCAGCTCGCGGAAATGCAGCACCGATTCGCCGACGATCTCGGCCAGGTTCATCGACGCACGCGGCGCCGCGATCATATCGGCCGCGTTGTTGTCGAGATGCTGCGCCGCTGCCACCAGCGCCGTCAGCCTGTCGACCGAGGCATCGACGATTTCCAGCGCGCGCCGGGCGCGCTGGTCGGTGGGCGGCATGGCGCGGCGGACCGGCTCGAGCGAGGCGCGGATCGTGGCCAGCGGCGACTTGAAGGAGTGCGCGTTGTCTTCGGCCGACTGCCTGATGTCGCGCGCCGCGCGATGCACGTCCTCGACCAGGCGATCAAAGTCGCGTGCCACGCTGCTGAGCTCGATCACGATGTTGCGTTTGGCGAAGGCGCCTTCGCCGATGCGGCCCTGGCGCACCTCGTGCGCGACTTCCCGGAAGTGCCGCAGGCTCTTGCGAATGCTGAGCGCCGTCAGTACCGCGAGCGCGATCAACACGACGCAGATGAGGGCCGCGATGCGCACCGGCCGCGTCTCCCAGTAGGACCGGCCGATCGAGGTCCGCAGGAAGTCCGACGTGCTATGGGTCGAGACCAGTACCCAGCAGCCGCGCTCGGTGCGCACCGGCACCAGCGACGTGAGCAACTCGACCGAGCCGTCTGGCTGCTTGTAGCTGATCTCGCCGGGTAGGTCGGCGGTGCATGCCTCCGACAGGCCTTTGAGGATGCCGCGCTGGCTGAACTGGTCGAGAACGGCCTGCAGCTGGTCGGCGCGGATCGCTGGCGCGGAGGCGACGAAGAAGATTCCGCTGCCCTGCTCGGCGCGCGCCGGCTGGAACAGCAGCTTCAGCACCGTGCCTTCGGTGGCATACTTCAGAAGCTCGCTTGCCAGATTCGGATTGGCGACGGGATCGCTACGGGCGAGCAGAGGGGTGATCGCCTGCGCCACCAGCGCGCTGCGATCCTTGACCGAGCGGGTCACCAGGTCGCGCATGTGTCGGTCGGCGGTCTCGAACTGACCGTAGAGCAACACCGGCAGCGCGGCGCAGATCGTGATCAGTCCGATCAGCTTCAGCGTCAGTGATGCGCCATAGCGGCGTGCCGAAGCACGCCACTCGGGCCAGGTCTTCTTGGGCCACGTCCCCTTAGGCCATGCCTTCTTGAGCCAGGCCCACGCCTCAGGCGTTGGCCGGCGCTCGACCCCAGCGGTAGCCGAACGAGGGGAAGTTCTCGATCTCGGCGAAGTCGGGATCGATGGCGCGGAACTTGTTGCGTATCCGCTTGATTGAGGATCGGACATTTGTTCGATAGCCATCCTCGCCGCTCCCCGCGATAAAGCCCGCGTAGTGCATGCAGTCGTAGACGGCGCGATAGGTCACGTGCGCGCCGACAGTCGACGCCAGCAGGCGTACGATGTTGAACTCGGTCAGGGTGAGGTTGACGTCGACGTCGTCCCAGTAGGCCCGGCTGACATGCGGCTTCAGCATCAGCCGGCCGCAATGCAGGACCTCGCCGCCAGGCTCGGCGGCCGGTGGCCGCTTGCCGGCCTCGACGATCAGCCGCAGGCGTTTGGCGAGGATTTCGACACCGCGTGTCTTGTCGATGAAGTCGAGCGCACCGCGGTCGAACGCCATGTTCTCGTGCGCCAGCGAGCCGCGGCCGGTAAGGAACACGACCGGCACAACGACACCCTTGCGTTTCAACTTCTGCAGCAAGTCGATGCCCGAGATCGCGGGCAGGCTCCAGTCGAGCACGATGATGTCGGCGCAGCCGCCGCCGGCGAGGAACTCGAGCATCGAAGCGCCGTCGGCGAAACTACTGATCAAGAAGCCGCGCTCGGCCAGCTCGGCGCCGACCGCCTCGCGATAATCGTCGTCGTCGTCGACGAAGATCAGCCGGATGATGCCGGCCGACTCGTCGACATTAGCGAATCCGGCCGCGAGACTGGAGTTGTCCAATACAGAGCTGTTTTGCTTGATCTGAGTTGTCATCGCTCCTGACCTCATAAGCAAGGGTTGTGAACTTTCTGGTCTGGATGTCGGGATAAAGGGACACATCCAGGGCACATGGCCCGTACCTGTAGCGCCAGGTTTTTCCTGGTGAGCGATCCTCCTCGCTTACTGGCGCGCCGAAACGCGCACGAATGTCGCCCTCGCTCTGGCCAACCAGATTCAGGGGCTGTGACACGATCTCCTCCTTGTCGGGCATTGTTGGTTGTCTGAAGCCGGTGATCTTCGGGTCAGCGGCGGCAGCGACGTTCGGGCGCACTGCTGGTGAAGTGGTGGACGTTGGTGCTCGGGCCGGGCGCGGCGCAGCGAACGGTGACTGCACCGTCGGCCGGCCGAAATCGGGTCGGGCCACACCATCGCAGCCCGTGAGAAACATCAGCGCTACGCCAATCAAACACGTCAGTTGCGCCGTATGTGCCATCACTGCTCCCGTCGATATGCTTGTCAATGCTGCGGCTACGGCGTCCCGCCGATTGGGCGCGGGACACTGTTTCGCTACAATGCAATCGACATGCCTCGGTTGCCCGGCCGTCAGCCGGCGCAGACGCTTGAGATTGGCAACGGGCCTTTCGGTCCCGGGACACAAGCGGATTGAACTCTGTTTTTGGCAAGTTTGGGGCGAGAACCCTTCGTCGTTGAAGGTTCGCTGGACTGTCTTGTCACAGAAATAGCACCGTCGCCAAATTGACAGATGGAAGCCTAGTGCTAAGCGGTTGCTGCGTTGCCACTGCACGGGCGGCGTCCTCGCATTGCCGAGCGTGGTGGGGTTGCGCGCTTCACCTGTTGGCGGAGAGACGCCGAAGCAGTTCAGGGACAGATCGAACCCGTGACACGAACCGAGAGCCTGGCACTTAGTTGTGTGCCTCCGCAGCTGGCACCAGGGTTCGTGCTCAGTTAGCGATCCCCGAGGAGTAGTCGGCGTGATTCACGTTGCGCAGGCACGGGCGCGCGCGGGCACGACTGTCTGTTGGAGTACGGCCCCGCCACGACGATCCGCAACCGCTTCAATCGGTGTCGAAGCGGGGCGTCTGGGAGGGTGGCCTCAGGATGGCGGCGCCACGCCGCGCAGCACGTCGGCCGGCACGAAAGTGGCGTCGGCGTAGAGCAAGGCGACCGCCGCAGGATCCAGCGCGACATCCGAGATCTGGCCGACAACGATGGTGTGCGTGCCCGCCACCATCGTGTTGACGGTTTCGCAGGCGAAGGTCACCGGGCAGCCGAGCAGGGTTGGCACGTCGCCGATCATTGTCCGCCACTCGCCCAGCCCGTCGAAACGCGCGTCGCCTTCGACGCCGTCCATGCCGGCGAAACGCTCGGCGATCTTGCGATGCTGAGGCGCCAGCACATTGACGCAGAATTTTCGGCTGGCGACGATCAGCGGATGCGCGCTGGCCGAGCGGTTGACGCAGACAAGCAGCTGCGGCGGATCGGCCGAGACCGAGCACACCGCGGTCGCCGTCAGCCCACCGCGCTCGCCGGCGTGACGCGTCGTGATCAAGGTCACGCTGGCCGCCAGGTGGCGCATGCCCTTCTTGAAGGCGACCGGATCGCAGGTCATCACCGCTTCCTCTTTACGCTGGCCGGCAGAGTGGGGGATCACCCGGCGCGACGCAACCGGAGTCGGGCGCTGTGCGAAATGAGGGGATGATCACGTAGCTGAATCGCTCGACCGAGCATCGCGCGACCGTCCGTCAAGCGGGCGATCGTGGTTGATCGGGCCGCCGTGACAAGGGCACCCTGCGGCCATGGACGAGGTGGCGGCCCCCGAGCCGGTCTATAGCCCCGCCGTGCACGACCTTGTGCGCGCCACGCTGCGCTCGGCCCGTGCCGAGCTGCTGGCGAGCCGCGAGCTGGTGCTGAGCGGGCGCGAGCCCGTGGGTATCCACCGCAGCCGCGTGGCGTTGCGCCGCCTGCGCGCCGCGCTGGCGCTGTTCCGCGAGCCGCTGACGGGCGACGCGGTACTGGCGCTGCGCGA
>JALHMM010000019.1:0-61142 GCA_022844045.1 Reyranellaceae bacterium
CCGCCCGCTCCGACCCCGGCGCCGGCGCCCGCGCCGCAGCAAGCCGCACCCAAGTCGCCCGCCACACCGCCAGCGCCGGCGCCCTTCAGCCATGTCCGCACCACGATCACCGCCGATCGCGGCGCGCCCGAGGCCTGCCTGCATTTCAGCCAGGCGCTCGACGATACCGCCCGGGTGAAGTACGCCGACTTCGTCGCCATCGAGCCCGAGACCAAGGCGGCGATCACCGTCACCCGCGAACGCATCTGCATCGGCGGCCTGTCCTACGGCGTCGACTACGCCGTCACCATCAAGGCCGGCCTGCCCGCCGCCAATGGCAACAAGATCCTCGCCGAGGACAAGGTCGACGTCGCCTTCGGCGAGCGTCCGCCCGTCGTCTCCTTCGCCGGCAAGGGCCACATCCTGCCGCGCCAGTCGACCGCCGGCCTGCCGGTCACCACGGTCAACGTCTCCAAGGTCAACGTCGCGCTCTACCGTATCGGCGAGCGCTTGCTGCCACGCCTGAGCAAGAGCGCGTTCTCGGAGTCGTCCGACGACGAGGACGCGGCCACCGACCGCAAAGTGATGACACCCTGGAATCTCAGGACCTTCCGCGAATCACAGGGCGCGCTGATGTGGACAGGCAGCATGGAGGTGCGCAACGTCCAGAACACCGCCGTCACCACCGCGATCCCGATCCGCGAGATGGTCAAGGACTGGAAGCCGGGCGCCTATGTCGTGGTCGCCTGGAACGCCGCCGACGGCACGCTCGAACACCTGCTGTCCGACGAAAACGAGGAGCGCTACGAGCAGCGCTTCGCCGCCCAGTGGCTGTTCGACTCGGATATCGGCATCACCAGCTTCAGCGCCCGCGACGGACTCACGGTCTTCGTGCGCTCGCTGCACACCGCCCAGCCGTTGGCCGGCATCGAGCTTTCGCTGATCGCGCGCAACAACGACGAGCTGGCCCGTCTGACCACCGACGCCTCGGGCAAGGTCGTGTTCCCCGGTGGCCTGCTGGCCGGCGCGGGCGCCATCGAGCCGATCTCGCTGATGGCCTTCGACAAGGCGCGTTCGGACTTCAACCACCTCGACCTGACCAAGGCCGCCTTCGACTTCTCCGATCGCGGCGTCGAAGGCCGCGTCACACCCGGTCCGGTCGACGGATTCATCTACACCGATCGCGGCATCTATCGCCCGGGCGAGACGGTCAACGTCATGACCCTGCTGCGCGATCGCGCCGGCAACGCCGTCGAGGGCGTACCGGTGACCATGATCGTGCGCCGTCCCGACGGCGTGGAGTTCCGCCGCCAGGCGCTGCAGGCGCAGGCCGCCGGCGGCCTGCACTTCCCGGTCGAGCTGACCCGCACCGCCCGGCGCGGCAAGTGGTCGGTCGCGGCCTATCTCGATCCCAAGGCCGAGCCGGTCAGCCGCGTCGAGTTCAGCGTCGAGGACTTCATCCCGCAGAAGCTCAAGGTGCAGATCTCGACCCGCGCCACGGTGCTGAAAGCCGCGACCGCCTTCCAGGTCGATGTGCAGGCCGACTTCCTCTATGGCGCGCCGGCCGCCGGCCTCGAAGGCGAGGCCGAGCTGACGGTCAAGGCCGATCCCAACCCCTTCCCCAAGGAAGTGGGTTTCCGCTTCGGCGACGTCGACGAGCGCATCAGTCCTGAATTGGAGAAGCTCGAGCTCGCCAACATGGACGAGCGCGGCCGTTCGCAGGTCCGCACCACGGTGAGTCTGAAGGAGGTGCCGATGGCGCCGCTGACGGGCGAGCTGAAGGTGTCGGTGCTCGAGCCCGGCGGCCGTGCCACCGGCGACCAGCTCACCATCCCGGTCCGACTGCGCAACCTCTATATCGGTGTGAAGCCGCTGTTCACCGGCGCCAGTGCCGAGGAAGGCCGCGACGCGGCGTTCGAGATCATCGCGCTGGATCCCGACGGCGCCCGCGTCGGCACCAAGGGGCTGGAGTGGCGCCTGGTGAAGGAGAACCGCCGCTTCCAGTGGTACCGCGACGACAACACCTGGCGCTGGCGCGAATACGTGACCGACGCCGTCGTCGCCCAGGGCACGCTCGACACCGAGGCCGGCAAGGCCGGCACGATCCGCCATCCGGTGAACTGGGGCGGCTATCGTTTGATCCTCACCAATGGCGAGAACCGCACGGTCTATCGCTTCTACGCCGGTTGGGGCGCCGAGGTCGCCAAGAAGGAGACCCCGGACACCGCCGCCGTCACCGCCGACAAGACGGCCTACGTCGCCGGCGATGTCGCCAAGCTGCGCGTCGAAGCGCCGTTCGACGGTGAGGCGCTGCTGGTCGTCGCCAACGACCGCATCGTCGAGTCGCGCCTGATCCGGGTCTCTGCCGCGGGCACGACCGTTGAGGTTCCCGTGTCAGGCGATTGGGGTGCCGGCGCCTATGCGCTGGTCACCGCCTATCGACCGCTGAACCGCGCCGAGCGCGCGCCGGTGCGTGCCGTCGGCCTGGCCTGGCTGGGCATCGACCCGGCGACTCGCTCGCTGCAGGTCGCGATCGACGCGCCGGAACGCATCCGTCCCCGTACCTCGATCACGCTGCCGGTCAAGGTGGCCAATGCCGGCACGAGTGAGGTCTACGTCACCCTCGCCGCCGTCGACGAAGGCATCCTGCAGCTCACGCGTTTCCGCTCGCCCAAGCCGGTCGAGCATTATTTCGGCAAGCGCATGCTGGGCATCTTCATGCGCGACGACTACGGCAAGTTGCTCGACGACAAGGCCGACGGCGTCGGCCGGCTGCGCGAGGGCGGCGACGCCGCGGGCGGCGTCGGGCTCGACGTCGTGCCGATCAAGGTGGTCTCGCTGTTCTCGGGCATCGTCAAGCTTGGCGCCGACGGCACCGCGCAGATCAAGTTCGACGTGCCTGATTTCAGCGGTCAGCTACGCCTGATGGCCGTCGCTTACGACAAGACCCGCGTCGGCGCCGCCGAAGGCCGCATGTTCGTGCGCGACGCGTTGACCAGCGACCTCGTGCTGCCGCGCTTCCTGGCACCGGGAGACCGTAGCCAGGCGACGATCTCGCTGCACAACGTCGAGGGCCAGGCCGGCGACTATACGGTCAAGGTCACGACCACGGGCTCGGTGATCCTCACCGGCGACGACACGCGAGTCGTGACGCTGCCTGCCGGTCGCCGCGAGCAGTACGTGGTGCCGGTCGCCGGCGACGTGGTCGGCCTCGGCTCGGTCACCATGGCGATCACCGGCCCGGGCAATTTCTCGGTGAGCCGCACCTGGGACATCGAGACCCGCGCGCCGCAGGCGCCGATCACGCGCCAGTCGATGGAGCAGATCGCATCGGGCAACGAGCTGCGCATCGATCGCGAGCTGCTGTCCGGCTTCCTGCCGGGCACGGCGATGGCGTCGGTGGCGCTGTCGAGCACGCGGACCTTCGACGTCGCCGCCCTGCTGCAGTCGCTCGACCGCTACCCCTATGGCTGCCTCGAGCAGACCACCAGCCGCGCCCTGCCGCTGCTCTACTTCAACGACGTCGCCTATCTCGGCGGCGTGAAGGAGGACCGCGCCATTCCGCGCCGCATCCAGGAGGCGGTCTACAGCGTGCTCGACCGTCAGACCTTCGATGGCGGCTTCGGCATGTGGAGCGTCTATAGCGGGCCGGCCGACCAGTGGCTGCAGATCTACAGCGTCGACTTCCTGCTGCGCGCCCGGGACAAGAACTATGTCGTGCCCGAAGCGCAGCTGCGTCGCTCGTTGCAGTGGGTGCAGCGCTACGCGCCGCAGATGGCGCCCAACGCCCAGGCCTATGCCTGGTACCTGCTGGGCCGCGCCGGCATCTCCGACGCCGGCCGCGTGCGCTACTTCCAGGATACGTCGTCCGACAAGATGACCGGCGCGCTGTCGCACGCCCATCTCGCCGCCGCCCTGTCGCTGGTCGGCGAACGCGGTCGCGCCGAGGCGGCGTTCCGCGTCGCGCTCGAGAAGGTCGGCACGGCGCCGGACCACGACTACTACGGCACGGCGCTGCGCGACATCGCAGCCCTGGTGGCGCTGGCGCCGGAGATCGGCCAGCGCGCCGCCGCACAGCGCCTGTCGATGCAGCTCGCCGCGCAGAGCCGTGTCGATGTGCGCCGCACGACGACGCAGGAGAAGGCCTGGATGCTGCTGGCCAGCGCCACCGAGCTGCAGGGCTCCAGCCCGCTCGACCTGATCGTCGACGGCAAGGAGGTCAAGCCGCAAGCCGGTACCGCTGTCGCCTACAACCTAGACCGCGACGCGCTGGCGCGCGGCTTCGTGATCAAGAACGTGGCACCGGGCAATGCCTGGGCCATGGTCTCGGCACGCGGCGTGCCGGCGCAGCCGCTGCCGGCCGACAGCAAGGGCGTGATCATCGAGCGTGAGTTCCGCACGCTCAGCGGCGGCATGGCCGACCTGTCGCGCGTGCGCCAGAACGACAGGGTCGTGGTGATGATCGACATCACCTCGACGACGCAGACCTACCACGAGATGGCGCTGCTCGATCTGCTGCCGGCGGGCTTCGAGATCGAGAGCGTGCTGACCGAGGAGTACAAGTGGATGGCGCGGCTGGGCAAGCCGTCCTCGACCGAGGCGCGCGACGATCGCTTCTTCGCCGCCTTCGAGTTCGGTTCGCGCGACTGGCCGGCCGGCTGGCGCCCGTGGTGGCAGGACGAGTCGCCCAAGCGCGGCCGCTTGATGCGCTTGGCCTACGTGGTACGCGCGGTGACACCGGGCAGCTACGTGCTGCCGGCCACGCAGATCGAGGACATGTACAACCCCGAGATCTTCGCCCGCACGAGTGCCCAACGCGTGACGATCCTCAGCCGGTAAGATCGTGCGTAACTGGCTGAATACCTTCCCCCGGAGGGGGAAGGTGCCCGAAGGGCGGATGGGGGATGCCGAAGACGGACTCATGCATTCGTCTTCAACATCCCCCTTCCGTCGCGCTGACGCGCGCCACCTTCCCCCTCCGGGGGAAGGGAAATTGCGACGCTTCCTCCGCCGCTCAGCGATCGCGGTCACGCTTGGTGGTCTCGCCACCGCCGCCTCGCTGCTCACGCTCGACCGCGTCTTCCCGCCCGACCTGTCGCGCTATGAAGCCCGCTCGCTCGAGGTGCGCGATGCCGACGGTCGCCTGCTGCGCGCCTTCACCACCGCCGACGGCAAGTGGCGGCTGAAGGCCACGGTCGACGATGTCGACCCGCTCTACCTTTCCCTGCTGAAGTCCTACGAGGACAAGCGCTTCGACAGCCACACCGGCGTCGACCCCATCGCCATGCTGCGCGCCACCGAGCAATGGATCAGCCATCGCCGAATCATTTCAGGCGCCTCGACGCTCTCGATGCAGGCCGCCCGGCTGCTCGAGCAGGATCGCGGCCCGCGCCGCACCTTGGGCGCCAAGCTGCGCCAGAGCGCGCGGGCGCTACAGCTGGAGTGGCGCTACTCCAAGGCCGAGATCCTCTCGATCTACCTCACCTTGGCGCCCTTCGGCGGCAACATCGAGGGCGTGCGCGCCGCTTCGCTCTCTTACTTCGGCAAGGAGCCCAAGCGGCTGACCGCCGCCGAGGCCGCCTTGCTGGTGGCTCTGCCGCAGTCGCCCGAACGCCGCCGGCCGGATCGGCGCCCCGCCCTCGCCCAGTCTGCGCGCAACGTGGTGCTGGCCCGCGCGCTGGAGCGCGGCGTGATCCCGGCCTCCGTGGCGCATCAGGCAACGCAGGCCGCAGCGCCCGATCGCCGGCTGGCGATGCCCTTCGTGGCGCCGCACGTGGCCCAGTACCTCGCCGCGCGCTCATCCAAAGGCGCCATCGTTATCACCACCTTGCGCCGCGAGATCCAGGACTCCGCCACACGCCTAGCCGCAGATGAGCGCGCGCGGCTGGGCGACGGCGCCGACATCGCCATCGTCATCATCGACAACAAGCGCCACAGCATCGCCGCCTGGCATGGCGGCGGCTTCTTTGGCCGCCAGGGCCAGGTCGATCTCGTGCGCGCGCGCCGCTCGCCCGGCTCGACGCTCAAGCCGCTGATCTACGGCGTCGCCTTCGACGATCGCGTCGCCCATCCCGATACCTTGATCGACGACGTGCCGCTGCGCTTCGGCGAGTGGATGCCGCGCAACTTCGACCGTGGGCACCAGGGTACGGTGAGCGTGCGCCATGCCCTGCAGCAGTCGCTCAACGTGCCCGCCGTCGCCATGCTCGAGCGCATCGGTGCCCAGCGCTTCCTGGCGATGCTGCGCCAGGCCGGCGTGTCGCCCGCTTTGCCGAGGACCGGCGATCTCGGTGGGTCGCTGGCGATCGGCCTGGGTGGTGTGGCGCTCTCGCCGCTGGAGCTGGCGACGCTTTACGCCGGCCTGGCGAACGACGGCGTCGTGGTGAAGCCGCGTCTGATCGCTGACGAGCAAGACACGCCCAGCATGCGCCTGATCGGCGCCGCCGCGGCGTGGCAGATCACCGACGCGCTGGCCAACGCGCCGATGCCCGACGGCTGGGCCTCGCTGCCGCGTTCCTATGACGGCCGCCGCACCGGCAGCCGACAGATCGCCTTCAAGACCGGCACGTCCTATGGCTTCCGCGATGCCTGGGCGGCCGGATATAGCGGCGCCTACACCGTCGTCGTCTGGGTCGGCCAGCCCGACGGCACGCCGCGTCCCGGCGCCTTCGGTCGCGAGACCGCGCTGCCGATCCTGCTGAAGATGTTCGACCGCCTGCCCGGCGAGCTGGCGACGCGCCCGCAGCCGCCGGCCGATACCCTGCTGGTGGCGCGCAACGCCGATCTGCCGCCGGCGCTGCGCCGCTTCCAAGGTTCCGCCGCGCGCATGACGGCCGCCACGGCGCCGCCGACCCGACCCGCCACGGGTACGATCTCTACGCCGATGAGCAAGCCGCCGCGCATCCTCTACCCGCCGTCATCAGCGGTGATCGACCTCGGCGCCGACGACGCGATCGTGCCGCTGCAAGCTGATGGCGGCTCGGGCCAATTGCGCTGGCTGATCGACGGCAAGCCCCTGCCGATCGACCGTTTCGCCAAGGATCAGACCTGGCGACCCGACGGCCCCGGCGTGACCCAGATCACGGTGATCGATTCCGAGGGCCGCAGCGCCTCGGCCAGGGTGCGAATCGTGAGGCCGTGACCGACAAACCCTGTATTCCAATTTGGCATCGACAATGAAATATCTTCGGTAAGAGAAGCGGCGCGCGGCGGATAGAGTTGGCGTGACGCCCTTCGTGCCGCCGCGCATCCGCTCCGGCGATCGTCGTGGCTTCGCGACGGAGTTCCGCATGATCATCGGCATCGAGGGCACCGGCTCCCAGGGCTGGGGCGATCTTGACCTGCGTCGCACATTCGTGCGGCGTATCCTGCACTCCACCACCCATCGGCCGGCGAGCTACTTCATCGGCCCGGGCAATACCGGCATGGATGGCAGCACGATCATCGCCGGCGCCTACCAGGCGCTGGTCAACGGCGCGCACAACGCCCCGATCATCCTCGTCGGCTACAGTCGCGGCGCCGCATACTGCATGGAGATCGCCAAGCGCTGGAAGAAGCCGATCGACATCCTGGTCCTGTTCGACGCCGTGGCCCGACAGGGCGATATCGACATTCCCGAGAAGGTCCCGGGCAACGTGGTGAAGTGCTTCCACGCATACAGGGACGCGAGGACAGGCTCGCGCTACTTCTTCGGCAACGTCGGCCTCTATCCCGAATCCAGGTCGACGGACTTCAAGAAGAAGATGTTCCCAGGATCGCATGGCGCCATCGGCGGGACTTGGTACGACGCGGCGAACGACGAAGGCACGAAAGGCAACTACACTGGCGCGGCTGTCACCCGGGCGTTCGGGGGTGGTGTGGATGACCGGCAGAAACTGCCGGTGGGGATGAGCGCGACGACCGACATCATCGCCGACAAGAAGGCAGCCGTCGCGGTCGCCGACTGGATTTGGCCACTGCTGGTAGAGGCCGGCGTCGTTCCAGCCAAGTCCGAGCGGTACAGCACCGCCCCGCCCTTCAGCGGTAGCCGCACGCCCGGCGTCCGCAACGTCATCAAGTGACATGACCGTCGCCCGGCGGTGGTGGCGCATAGCGCCTCGCACGTTCGCGCGCAGGTTCGGAATCCGACGCGCGAACAAAGCGATATCCGTATCGGCGCCCCGCAGTGAGGGGCTGGGCTCAGGCGATCTTCATGGGCACTCTCGTGGTCGCGCCGTAATCGTCCCAGCGTGATCGTAGCAAGATGGTCGCTGATCGGACCCGCGCACTCCGCATCTGGGATCGGCCATCGAGGCAATACGACCCTGCGGGGGCGGAACTTTCGCTACGGCCGCAGCAGATTTTCCCGCCCATTGCGCGCGCGTAGCTGCGGAAATGGAAGAGATTGTTTCCGGGCGGTACACCGGTGGCAGCTTTTTCCAACCGGAGTCCGCCTCATGGCCCGCGACCGTGTCATCCCGTCAGACATCTGGACCTGGGAGGCCGTCATCGACTGCGCAGCGATGACCCGCCTCCTGTTCATCGGCATCTGGAGCTTCGCCGACGATTTCAGCGTCCGGCCCCTGAGGCCGCGCACCATCAGGATGCAGGTGTTTCCAGGCGACACCATAGAAAACGATAGCGTGCGCGCGATGATCGACGAGCTGGCGGCGCGCAGATTGGTGCATGTCTACGAGGTCGAGGGTCAGGAATACGTCGAGATCGTCGACTGGTGCCAATTCCAGCGTGTCAGCAAGCGCGCCAGACGCCGATATCCGCCGTTCCCGTCTCCCGTCGACGCTGGGGCGACGGATGAGGGCGTGCCGGCGCAGCAACACCGCTCAACCATAGCAAACCATTGCAAAGCCCCTCGCCCGACCCGGGCGAAGCGCCTACGCCGCCAGCTTGGCCTTCAGCGCTTGCGCCACCTTCGATGCCGGCTGACGCCCCAGCGCTTCACAGATGAAGCGGCCGGTGGCGGCGATGGCGTCGAGGTCGACGCCGTGCTCGATCCCCAATCCGTTCAGCAGGTAGAGCACGTCCTCGGTCCCGACATTGCCCGACGCGCCCTTGGCGTAGGGACAGCCGCCCAGCCCGCCGACGGCGGTGTCGAACACGGTGATGCCGCGTTCCATCACCGCCAGGATATTGGCCAGCGACTGGCCGTAGGTGTCGTGGAAGTGCGCGGCGATCTTCTCGCGCGGCATGCGCTCGGCCACGGCGTCGATCATCGCCACGCATTTCGCCGGCGTGCCGACGCCGATGGAATCGCCCAGCGACACCTCGTAGCAGCCCATCCTGAACAGCCGCTCCGAGACATCGGCGACGATCTTGGGATCGACGTCGCCAGAGTATGGACAGCCGGCGACGACCGAGACGTAGCCACGGACCCGGATATTGTGGCGCTGGGCCGCTTCGATCACCGGCGCGAAGCGCTCGAAGCTCTCGTCGATGGTGCAGTTGGTGTTGGCCTTGCAGAACGCCTCGGACGCGGCAGTGAAGACCGCGACTTCCTCGCATTTCGACTCGATGGCGCCGTTCATGCCGAGCTTGTTAGGCACCAGCACGGGATAGGACACGCCCGGCTTGCGCTTGATCTTGGCCATCACCTCATCGGTACTGGCCATCTGCGGCACCCACTTCGGCGACACGAAGCTGCCGGCCTCGACCGTGGTGTGGCCCGCCGCGGTCAGGCGGTCGATCAGCTCGACCTTGACGTCGACCGGCACCGGCTTGGCCTCGTTCTGCAGGCCGTCGCGGGGACCGACCTCGACCAGTCGCACACGCTTGGGCAGGTTCATGGGGACTCCTCCTTGGTGCTTGCTGTCTTCCTTCCCCCGGAGGGGGAAGGTGCCCGAAGGGCGGATGGGGGATGTCGAAGACGAACGCAGGAGTCCGTCTTCGACATCCCCCATCCGGCGCTCCGCGCCACCTTCCCCCTCCAGGGGAAGGTAGGTCAATTAGCCCGCCGCCACCCGCGCCATGGCGCGATCCGCGGCGGCCAGGGTCTCGTCGATGGTAGCGTCGTCGTGCGCGGCGGAGAGGAACCAGGAGCAGCGCAGGTTGACCCGCACGCCCTCGTCCTGCAGCGCGCGGCTGAGCGCCATGGCGCGGTCGCGATCGGTGGCGGCGGCTTCGCGGAAGTTGCGCGGCGGCGGCCCCGTGGTGATGAAGGTCTGGAAGATGGTCGGCAGGCCCTGCGCCAGGATCGGCAGGCCATGACGCTTGCCCAGCGCCTCGAGCTCGCGCATCAGGCGCACGCCGCGCTTCTCCATCGCGGCATAGACCGCGCCGCCGTCGCGCTCCAGCACGTCGAGCGCAGCCAGCGCCGCGGCCATGCTCTGGACGTTGCCGTTGTACGTGCCGCCATGCATGACGCCGCGCGTCTGCAGGATCTCCATCACATCGCGCCGGCCGGTGACCATCGCCAGCGGAAAACCAGCGGCGACCGCCTTGGCGTAGATCGACAGATCGGCGGTGAAGCCGAGCCGGCCCTGCGCGCCTGTCAGCCCGGCGCGAAAGCCGGTGATCACCTCGTCGCAGATGAACAGCGCGCCGTGCCGGCGACAGAGATCGGCGACACCCTGCAGATAGCCGGCTTGCGCCAGGATCGCGCCGCCATTGACCATGACCGGCTCCATGATCACGCCGGCGATCTCGGCGCCTTCCTTGGCGAACAGCGCCTCCAGCCCCTGAAGGTCGTTCCAGCCGCGCACGATCACGTCGTCGAGCGAACCCGGCGCGGTGCCCGGCGACTCCGCCACCGGCACCGGCGCGTCGGCCGGGCCGGCTTCGTTGCCGGTCGGCCGCACGCTGATATAGGTCTGGTCGGTCCAGCCGTGATAGTGGCCCTCGAACTTCACGATTTTGCGCCGGCCGGTGAAGGCGCGCGCTATACGCAGCGCCATCATCGCCGCCTCGGTGCCCGACGTGCAGAAGCGCACCGGCTCGGCGCCGGGCAGCAGGCCGCAGAGCCGCTGGGCCAGCGCGGTCTCGCGGCGATGCTGGGCGGCGAAGACCTGGCCGTCGGCCAGGCTGTCGGCCACCGCCTTGATCACCTCGGGCGGCGCGTGGCCGAGGATCGCGGGCCCATTGCCCAGCACATAGTCGATATGCACGTTGCCATCGACGTCATACAGCCGGGCGCCCTCGCCGCGGGCGAAGAACAGCGGTACCGGCACGCTGGCGTAGCGCACATTGCTACTGACACCGCCGGCCATATGGCGGCGCGACTCCTCGTAGAGCGCGATGGACCCCTGATAGTCCCGCATGGCACCTCCCGGCGATTTCCGTTAGCGTGGCGCATCCCGAAGCCGAAAGCGAGAGGACCCATGACCGCGCTGTCCAATTCCCGCGTCGCCTGGTTCAACGGGCAGTGGATGCCAGAGGGCCAGGTGGTGATCCCGTTCCGCGACCGCAGCTGGAAGTACGGCGACGGCGCCTTCGATATGACGCGCACCTTCGACGGCCGCATCTTCCGCATCAAGGAGCACATCGACCGCTTCTATCGCTCGCTGCGCTACCTGCACATCGATCCCGGCATGGCGCCGAAAGAGATGGTGGCGCTGAGCGAGGAGATCGTCGAGCGCAACGCGCACCTGCGTGAAAAGGACGGCGACTTCTGGGTCGGCCAGCGGGTAAGCCGCGGTGTCGACGCGATCGGCGACGAGGGCTGGGACCACACCGGCCCCAACGTGGTGATCGAGGTCCTGCCACTGCCGCTCGCCAAGCGCGCGAAATACTTCCGTGACGGCGCCGACGTCATGACCACGGCGATGCGCCGGACGTCGCCGACCATGCTCAGCCCGCGCGCCAAGACGCACAACTACCTGAACATGATCGTCGCCGAGAAGCCGGTGAAGGCGATGAACCCCGACGCCTGGGCGATCCTGCTCGACGAGCACGGCAATCTCGCCGAGGGGCTGGGCAGCAACATCTTCATCGTGCGCGACGGCATGCTGCTGACCCCCAGCGAGCGCTACGTGCTGCCGGGCGTCAGCAGGCAGATGACCATGGACATGGCCAAGAAGCTGGGCATCCGCTACGAGCAGGCCGACATCGACATGTTCGACGCCGCCAATGCCGAGGAGATGTTCCTGACCTCGACCTCGCTCTGCATCCTGCCGGTGCGGACCTTCAACGGCGAGAAGGTCGCCGACGGCAAGGTGCCGGGGCCGATCACCAAGCGGCTCACCGACGCCTATATCGCCGAGGTGAAGTGCGACTTCGTCCAGCAGTACCTCAGCAAGCTCGCGGCCTGACGATGCTGACGCTCTACCACGCACCGCAATCGCGCTCCTCCCGCATCGTCTGGCTGCTGGAGGAGCTCGAGGCGCCGTACGAGCTGAAGATCGTCGACATCCCGCGCATGGACGGCTCGGGCAAAGCCGATCCGTCCAATCCGCATCCCGACAAGAAGGTGCCGGCGATCGTCGATGACGGCGCGCTGGTCACGGAGTCGGCGGCGGTCTGCCTGTATCTGACCGACAAGTTTCCGGCCAAGGGCATCGGGCCGGTGGTCGGCGATCCGTTGCGCGGCCCCTACCTGTCGTGGCTCGCCTACAACGCTGGCGTGATCGAGATGGTCATACACATGGAGTTCGGCGGGCTGTTGGATAACCAAGCACTGCGCCGGACCTTCCGCGGCCGCGAGGAGGTCGATGCGCGCATCCTCGCGGCGCTCGAGACCGGGCCGTACCTGCTGGGCGAGCGCTTCTCGGCCGTCGATGCGCTGATCGGCAGCACCGGCATGTGGATGCGGCAGATGATGCCCAAGGGCAAGGTCGTCGACGACTACTTGGCGCGTCTGGCGGCGCGCCCGGCGCTGGCGCGCGCCAACGCCAAGGACGGCGTGATTCCCAAGTAAGGGTGGAGACGGACATGGACGGCGCGAGTCGCGTCAATATCGATCTGGCTTCGGCGCTGGCCGAGGTCGAGCGCGAGTACGTCGCGGCGCGACCGAAAAGCCAGGCGCAGGCCGAGCGCGCGGGCAAGTCGATGCCCGGCGGCAACACGCGTACGGTGCTTTTCTACGGCCCCTTCCCCTCGGTCATCGACCGTGGCGAGGGGCCGGCGCTGATCGACATCGACAACAACCGCTATATCGACTTCCTCGGCGAGTACACCGCCGGCCTCTACGGCCACTCGCATCCGGTGATCATGAAGGTGCTGCACGAGACGCTCGACAAGGGCGTGTCGTTCGGCGGACCCAACGTCAACGAGGCCGAGCTGTCGCGGCTGGTATGCGAGCGCTTCCCCTCGATCGAGCTGGTGCGCTTCACCAACTCCGGCACCGAGGGCAACATCATGGCGCTGGGCACCGCGCGCGCCTTCACCGGCCGGCAGAAGGTGCTGGGCATCTCCGGCGGCTATCACGGCGGCGTGCTCTATTTCGGCGCCGGCTCTCCGGCGCCGATCAACGCGCCCTACCCCTTCGTGCTGGCGCCCTACAACGACATCGACGGCACACGCGCGCTGATCAAGCAGAACGCCGCCGAGCTGGCGGCCATCATCGTCGAGCCGATGATCGGCAACTCCGGCATCCCCGCCGATGTCGAGTATCTGAAGATGCTGCGCGCGGAAGCCACGGCGCATGGCATCGTGCTGGTCTTCGACGAGGTGATGACCTCGCGCCTGTCGCCGGGTGGATTGCAGCTCAAGCACGGCATCACGCCCGACATGACGACCCTGGGCAAGTATATCGGCGGCGGCATGTCGTTCGGCGCCTTCGGCGGCCGCGGCGACATCATGCGGCGCTACGATCCGCGCCAGGCCGACGCCTGGCCGCATGCCGGCACCTTCAACAACAACGTGCTGACCATGGCCGCCGGCGTCGCCGGCCTGACCAAGATCTACACGCCCGAGAAGTCGATCGAGCTCAGCGCCCAGGGCGATGCCTTCCGCGCCCGGCTCAACGCCATCGGCGCCAAGGCCGGCGTGCCGCTGCTGTGCAGCGGCATGGGCTCGATCAACGTCGTGCACTTCCAGCGCACGCCGTTGCGTCGCCCCGCCGACGCGGGCAAGACGCCGATCGAAGCGCGCGCCCTGTTCCAGCTCTCGATGTTCGGCCGCGGCTACTACATCGCGCGGCGCGGCTTCAGCAGCCTCTCGGTCGTGCTCGAGCCGCAGCACTACGACGGCTTCTACGCCGCCGTCGAGGCGTTCTGCGAAGAATACCGCACGGTGCTGCAAGCTCTCGATGGCTGAGCGACGGGCGGCGTGCTACACGCCGCACGCCCATGGAAGCCTTCCTCGTCTCAACCGCCGTCGTCGCGTTGGCCGAATGCGGCGACAAGACCCAGCTCCTCGCTCTGGCGCTGGCGGCCCGCCTGCGCCGGCCGATCCCGATCGCGCTGGGCATCCTCGCCGCGACCCTGCTGAACCACGCCGCCGCCGGCTATGTCGGCCACCTGCTGGGCAACGTACTGGATGGCGATTGGCAGCGCTGGGTGCTGGGCGTGTCCTTCATCGCCATGGCGGCCTGGACCTTGATCCCCGACAAGGACGACGGCACGACCGCGCGCGAGGCGGCGAGCGGCTGGTCGGCCTTCGTCACGACGTCGATCGCCTTCTTCCTGGTCGAGATGGGCGACAAGACGCAGATCGCCACCGTGGCGTTGGCGGCGCGCTTCGATCTGCTGGGCGCGGTCGTGATCGGCACCACCGCCGGCATGATGCTGGCCAACGCACCGGTCGTCTGGCTCGGCCACAAGCTCGCCGATCGCCTGCCGCTGCGCGCGCTCCGCCTCGCGGCCAGCCTGCTCTTCGCCGTGCTCGGCGTACTCACACTGGCCGGCGTCTCGCTCTGATCTACTTCTTGCGCTCGCGGTAATCGCCGAAGGACGCATCGCGCTCGCTGAGCAGCTTCGACACGCTCTCGCCGTCGCGCCGAAAGCGCGTCATGTAGGCCTTGCTCGAGTCGGTGTGGAAGCACAGCGCCTGGATCTCGGTCCCGGCCCGCACCGCGGCGCGCAGACCCATGATCTCCATGGCGCGATGCACCGAGCGCTTGTTGATCTGCTGGATATCCGAGGGGATCTTGGCCACGCGCTCGGCGATCTTCAGGACCTCGGCATCGAGATCGGCGGCGGCGAAGGCGCGATTGGCCCAGCCCTGCGCCACCGCCTCGGCGCCGCTCAGCGAATCGCCGGTCAGCATCGACTCCATCGCCTGGCGCATGCCCATCAGCCAGGGATGGAACTGCATGTCGGGCGGGCTCATCAGGCGCACCGGCGGATAGCCGATCTGCGCGTCCTCGGCGACGTAGACGAGGTCGCAGGAGGTCGCGAGCTCGGTGCCGCCGGCGAGGCAATAGCCGTGGACCTGCGCGATCACCGGCTTGGCGAGGTCCCAGACGCGGAACCAGCCATCGACGACGTGGCGCGACCACTGACCGTGGCCGGCGGCGGTGTGATAGGGCTGCTCGACGCGGTTGTCGGCCGACAGGTCGTAGCCGGCGCAGAAGGCCGGGCCCGCGCCGCGGATGATGGTGAGCTTGACCTCTGGGTCGCGGTCATGCGCCTCGAGCGCGGCGAAGATCTCGGCGCGCAGCCGATTGTTGAGCGCGTTGCGCTTCTCGGGCCGGTTCAAGGTGATACGGCGGATGCCCGGCAGCGGTGTGTCGAGCAGGATGTGGAGCGGTTCGCTTGTCATGCGTCGATGGTGACCTTGGGCACGAAGGGTTTCGATGCGAAGTGCTCCTGGTCGGAGCCATCGGCGAATTTCAGGCCGGCGCGGCGGATGGCGTCGTCGTCGACACGTTGGAGCGGCACGTAGTAGCGGTCGTCGTCCTTGGTCACCGTATCGTTGTCGACTCGGTTGTAGCAGATCAGCAGCGTCCAGCGCCGGCTGGGCGAGCGGTTGGCGTCGCTGCGATGGATGGCGTTGCTGTGGAAGATCAGCACGTCGCCGGGATCGAGCTCGCAATACTCGACGGGATAGCGCGCGAGGATGTGCGCCATGCGCTTGGGATCGACCTCGTTCTGGCCCTGGGTCAGCGGCGTGTGATCGATGCGGCCCAGCTTGTGCGAGCCGCGCACGATCTGCAGGCAGCCATTGCCGCGATCCGAGCGATCGAGCGCGATCATGCACGACAGCAGATCGGGCCGCAGGCAACCGTTGTGGTACCAGTAGCCGTAATCCTGGTGCCACTCCCAGGCGCCGCCGACGCGCGGCTCCTTGGCGGTGAGCTTGGACTGGTAGTGGTAGACCTCGCCGCCGAGCAGGCGGGTCACGGTGTCGATCATGCGATCGCAGCGCGCCGCCAAGCCATAGACGCTGTCGCCGGCGCGGTTCCACAGCGAGATGCGGGTCGAGCGGCCCTCGCCGTCGAGGCGATCGAGCATGTGATCGCGCACCGACGGGTCATGCTCCATCGCGCCGCGCAGCAGCTCGACCTCCCCGGCATCGAACAGACCGCGGGCGATCACCAGCCCGTCTTCTTCATAGGCGCGAATCTGCGCCTCGTTCAGCGCGCAGGCCATGCGACGTCCTCCCGTCCACAAGGACTGGAACGACTATCGCGCCGCCCGCCCGTCCCCGTCTAGTGGGCGATCAGGGTCGGTACCGTCATATGGCCCAGCATGGTGCGGCTGGCGCCGCCGAACAGCGTCTCGCGTAGCTTGGAGTGGCCGTAGATGCCCATCACCACCAGGTCGATATCGAGGTCGGAGACGCGCGAGAGGATGATGCTGCCAACATCGGTGCCGTCCGACACGTCGTTGATCACCTCGACATTGACGCCGTGGCGCGCGAGCCAGCCAGCCGCCTTGCTGCCCGGCGGGTCATCGTGGCCGTTCCCTTCGGCATCGCGCTTGTGGCCATCGACGACCAGCAGCGTGACCTTCTCGGCCGCCTGCAGCAGCGGCAGCGCGTCGGTCGCCGCGCGGATCGCCTCGGTGCTGTCGTTCCACGCCAGCAGAATCTTGCGGCCCACCGGCTTGCTGTAGCCGATATGCGGCACGACCATCACCGGCCGATGCGACTCCATGGCCACCGATTCCGGCAGGCTGGTGTACATGTCGCCGATGGTCTGCTCCGGATCGCGCTGACCGACAACGCCGATATCGGCATAGCGCAGCTCGTGGCTCATCGCACCGGCGGCGTCGGCGACGACGCCATGGAACTCGACCTCGACGGCGCCGCCCTTGGTTGTGTCCTCGAACAGCCGCCGCGCGTCGGCCAGGCGTTCGCGGTTGGTGTTCTCCTGCAAGGTCTGCACCTCGGCCCTGAAGGCCATGCCGTCGACCCCGGCGGGTATGCGAACGCGCGGCATGACCGCCAGGCCGATCAGCCGCCCGCGGCAGGCCTGGGCGAGCTCGAGCGCGAGGCGGATTCGCGGCACCGATTCCTTGCGATCGTCGAGCTGCACGACGATGGTCTTGTAGGTCATGGCAGTGGCTCCTGGCGTTCTGGTCGACGCCGGTGCATCACCGCTGCAGGCCACACTCACCACCCTCGCGGCGGTACCGTTCGACCTTGGACACGGGCCGACGGTTTGCACCCCCGGCTATCACAGACATGGGACCGGCGCTCGGCTCCGTCAACCCGACATTCGGCACCGATCAAGCGCGCCCGTAGGCGCGATCCTCGACCTTCAAGCGCCCCTCCTCGATGGCGTGGCAGGCCACCAGGCCGCCCTCGATCGGCAGCGACGCCGGCCGTTCGCGCTTGCAGCGATCGTTGGCGAAGGGGCAACGCGGATGGAAGGCGCAACCCGAGGGCGGGTTGATCGGGCTGGGCACCTCGCCCGCCACCGGCGCGCGCTGGCGACCGGTCATGTCGAGGTCGGGGATCGTGTCCAGCAGCATGCGCGTATAGGGATGCTTGGGCCGCCGGAACAGCGTGTCGGTCTCGGCGACCTCGACCAGCCGGCCGAGGTACATCACGCCCACGCGCGTGCTGATATGATAGACGACCGCGAGGTTGTGGCTGATGAACAGATAGGTCAACCCGAACTCGCGCTGCAGTTCCATCATCAGGTTGAGGATCTGCGCCTGCACCGAAACGTCGAGCGCCGATGTCGGCTCGTCGCACACCAGGAATTCCGGCCGGCTGGCCAGCGCGCGGGCGATCGAGATGCGCTGGCGCTGGCCGCCGGAGAACTCGTGCGGATACTTCGTGCCGTCGGCCGGCGTCAGCTTGACCTGGCGCAGCAGGTCGTCGACGCGCCGACGGACGTCCTGCGCCGAACTCGCCAGGTTGAAGGCGCGAATCGGCTCGGCGATGATGTCGAACACGCGCCAGCGCGGATTGAGGCTGGCGAACGGATCCTGGAAGATCATCTGCATGCGCCGGCGGATCGCCGACATCTCTGTCCGGCCGCGCTTCTCGATCATGTCGTTGCCGTCGAACTCGATCGAGCCCTGGGTCGGCGGATAGAGGCCGACGACAAGGCGCGCCACCGTCGACTTGCCACAACCCGACTCGCCCACCAGCGAGAAGGTCTCGCCCTTGCGGATCTCGATGTCGATGCCGGCGACGGCCTGCACGATGGCGCGGGGCTTGCGCTCCAAGACGCGCGCCAACCAGGGCGGCGAAACGTCGAAATGGCGGGTGAGCGCCGAGAGCCGCACCAGCGGCTTGCCGCCGGAAGCCGGCGGGCGGCTCACCGCGACGCCCGTATCAGGCATTGGCCGCCTCCCTTGCCAAGGCTGGTCCGACACCGCCGGAATCGTAGAGCCAGCACGCCGCGCGGGTCACCCCCGCCGGCATCAGATCGGGCCTGTCGGCCGTGCAGCGCTGTCCCGCATCGGGGCAGCGCGGGTTGAAGGCGCAGCCCCTGGGGATCGCCGTCAGCCGCGGCATGGCGCCGTCGATCTGCGTCAGCCGGTCGGTCCGCACGCCGAGGCTGGGGATCGAGCCCATCAGGCCGCGCGTATAGGGATGGCTGGCGTTCTTCACGACGTCGCGCACCGGCCCGATCTCGGCCAGGCGGCCGGCATACATGACGGCGACGCGATCGGCGGTCTCGGCGATCACGCCCATGTCGTGCGTCACCAGCATCACCGCCGTGCCGTGCTCGCGGCAAAGCCGCTTGAGCAGCGCGATGATCTGCGCCTGGATCGACACGTCGAGCGCCGTCGTCGGCTCGTCGGCGACGATCAGACGCGGATTGGCGCACAACGCCAACGCGATCACCACGCGCTGGCGCATGCCGCCGGAGAACTGGTGCGGATAGTGATCGACGCGGGTCTCGGCGCCGGGAATACCGACCTCCTTCAGGAGGTCGATGGCCCGCTTGCGCGCGTCGGCGGCCGACAATGGCAGGTGCGTCTGGATCGTCTCGACCAGCTGACGGCCGATCGAGTAGAGCGGATTGAGGCTGGTCAGCGGATCCTGGAAGATCGCGCCGATGCGCGCGCCACGGATGCGGCGCATGCGCTCGTATGGCAGATTGTCGATGCGCTCGCCCTCGAGCACGACCTCGCCGCCGGCGATGCGGCCGGGCGGCTCGAGCAGGCCGATAATCGCGGCACCAGTCAGCGACTTGCCGGCGCCGGACTCACCCACCACACCCAGCACCTCGCCGGGCGAGATCGAGAACGAGACATCGTCGACCGCGACCAGGGTGCCGCGCCGCGTCGGGAACTCGACCCGCAGATTGCGCACCTCAAGCAACGGCGCCTGGTTCGAACCGGGGATCATGCGCGCGACCTCATCGCAGCTTGGGATTGAGGGCGTCGCGCAACCAGTCGCCCAGCAGGTTCACGCCGAGCACGAGGGCCGCGAGCGTCAGGCCGGGGAAGATGGTGATCCACCATTCACCGGAGTTCAGGTAGTCGTTGCCGATGCGGATCAGCGTGCCCAGCGACGGCTGCGTCGAAGGCAGGCCGACGCCGAGGAACGACAGGGTCGCCTCGGTGATGATCGCCAGGCCGAGATTGATTGTCGCGATCACCAGCACCGGCCCCATGACGTTGGGCAGCACGTGGCGGAACATGATCAGCCAGCGCGGCAGGCCGATGACGCGCGCGGCCTGCACGTACTCCTTGTTGCGCTCGACCATCACCGAGCCGCGCACGGTACGCGCGTACTGCACCCAGAAGGCCAGCGAGATCGACGCGACGATGACAAAGACGGCGATTTCCTCGTGGCGCTTGACCGAGATGATGCCGCGCACCACGCCATCGATCAGCAGCGCGATCAGGATCGCCGGAAAGGTGAGCTGCACATCGGCGATGCGCATGATCACCGCATCGACCGTGCCGCCGACATATCCCGCGACCAGGCCCAGGCCGATGCCGAGGATCATCGAGAAGAGGACGACGGCGAAGCCGACCTCGAGCGACAGGCGCGTGCCGTAGAGGATCGCCGAATAAAGGTCACGACCCTGGTCGTCGCTGCCCATCGGAAAGCTCCACTCGCCGCCGAAGAATACCGGCGGACGCATGGCGTCGCTGAGGCTGAGGTTGGCCGGATCGAAGGGATTCTGCAGGGCGATCAGCGGTGCGAGGAAGGCGGCGGCGACGATGAAGATGGTGACGGCCGCCGCCACCATGGTCATTGGCGAGGCCCGGAAGCTGAACCAGATGTCGCTGTCGGCGGCGCGCCGGAAGCTGTCGACGAGCGCCATCAATGCCTCCCGGCCGCCGCCGCACCCATGCCGCGCAGCCGAGGATCGACCACGAAGTACAGCAGGTCGACGATCATGTTGATGACGACGAAGAAGAAGCTGACCAGCAGCAAGTAGGCCGCCATGACGGGGATGTCGGCGAACTGCACCGACTGCACGAAGAGTTGCCCCATGCCCGGCCAGGCGAACACCGTCTCCGTGACGATGGCGAAAGCGATGATGGCGCCGAGCTGCAGGCCGGTGATGGTGATGACCGGCACCAGCGTGTTCTTGAGCGCGTGGCCGAAATTGATGGCGCGGTTCGACAGGCCGCGCGCGCGCGCGAACTTGATGTAGTCGGTGCGCATCACCTCAAGCATCTCCGAGCGCACCAGCCGCATGATCAGGGTGAGCTGGAACAGGCCCAAGGTGATCGACGGCAGGATCAGGGCCTTGATCCCGGACCAGGTGAAGAAGCCCGAGGTCCACCAGCCGAACTCCACCGTGTCGCCGCGGCCGAACGCGGGCAGCACTTTGAGGATCACGGCGAAGAACAGGATCAGCATGATGCCGATCAGGAATGTCGGCAGCGATATGCCGACCAGCGACACCGCCTGCAGCGCCCGGCTCGTCCAGTGTCGCGGATAGAGGCCGGTATAGACTCCCAGCGGTACGCCGAGGCCGACGGCGAAGATCGCGGCGCAAAGCGACAGTTCCAGCGTGGCCGGCAGGCGCTCGAGGATCAGCCTGCCGACCGGATCGGAGGTACGATAGCTCAGCCCGAAGCGGCCCGTGGCGGCGTTGCCGATGAAGCGCACGAATTGCAGCGGCGCGGGGTCGTCCAACCCGAGCTTGCGGCGCAGTTCCTGACGATCCTCCATCGAGGTGTCCTGGCCGACCATGGCGTTGATCGGGTCGCCGATATAGGTGAACAGCGAGAAGGCGATGAAGCCCACGGCCAGCAGGACGCCGACCGCTTGGGCGAGCCGCCGCAGGATGAATGCGATCATGACCGGCGATGTAGCATGAAACAGACCGCCGTCGCACCCACCCTTGCTTTCCCCGCAAGCGCAGGGCTATCGCATGTGCATCTCTCGCTTACCTTCCCCCGGAGGGGGAAGGTGGCGCGCGCAGCGCGACGGATGGGGGATGTTTCAACGAACTCGGCGTCCGGCTTCAACATCCCCCATCCGCCCTTCGGGCACCTTCCCCCTCCGGGGGAAGGCAAGACCAAGTCGAACAAGCCATATGCGATCGCCCTTCCCGCAAGCGGGGAAAGGTGGAGGCGGATGCTCGAACTACTTCAGCTTCACAAAGCGCAGCGGGAAGCGGTTGTCCGCCGGCTGGTGCAAGCTGACGTTCTTGCGCGCCGCCCATACCACCGCCTGCTGGTGCAGCGGGATGTAGGCGTAGTCCTGCGTGTAGAGCTTGGTGGCTTCGAAGATCATCGCGTTGCGCTTGGCGACGTCGGTCTCGGACTCGATCTTGTCGGCGAGCTCGTCGATCGCCTTGTTGGAGTAGCCGCTGACGTTGAAGGCACCCTTCTTGGTCGTGGCGCTGGGGGTCTGGATCAGCGACTCGAAGACGTTGTGCACGTCGTAGGTCGCCGCCGGAGACCAGCCCAGCATGTAGAAGCTGGTCTCGCCCGGCTTGAAGTCGCTCTTGCGCAGGATCTTGGTGAAGTACTTGCTGCGCGTCTGGGCCAGCAGGTTCACCTTGATGCCGATGCGCGCCAGCATGCCGACGACCGCCTGGCAGATCTTCTCGTCGTTGACGTAGCGATCGTTCGGGCAGTCGAAGCCGACCTCGAAGCCCTGCGGATAGCCCGCGTCGGCCAGCAGCTTCTTGGCCTCCTCGGGCTTCAGCAGCGTCGGCCGCTTGTCGAGCTCCTTGACGTAGCCGTTGATGCCCGGCGCCACCATCAGCGCGGTCGGGAACGACTGGCCGCGCATGACAGTGCGCTTGATCGCCTCGACGTCGATCGAGCGGTAGAACGCTTCGCGCACCCGCCTGTCCTTGAACGGGTTCTTGCCCTTGATGTTGGATTCCAGCAGCTCGTCGCGCTCCTGATCGAAGCCGAGATAGACGACGCGCGTCTCGGGGCCCTCGATGACGTTGATGTTGGCGTCCTTCTTGAGGTTGTCGGTATCCTGCGGCGGAACCTCGTACATCATGTCGATGTTGCCGGCCTTCAGCGCGGCCACACGCGTCGCGGCGTTGGCGATCGGCGTGAAGATCACCTCGTCGAGGTTATGGATCGGCTTGTCCCACCAGGCGGGATTCTTCGCGAGAATGGTCTTCTCGCCCGCCTTGCGCTCGCGCAGGATGAAAGCGCCCGTGCCCATGGCGTTGCGGGTGGCGAAGTTCTCCTCGTTCTTGGTCGCGTCCGAGGCCACCGCGGCGTTGTTCTTCTCCGCCCAGGCCTTGGACATGATCAGGATCGCCGCCCACTTCGAGGCGAGCAGCGGATCGGGATACTTGGTCTCGACCTCGACGCGGAAATCGCCGGCCTTGCGGATCTCCTTCACCGAGGCGAAGTACGCCTTCATGTTCGAGCCGCCGCCGTTGGCGCGGTTGAGCGAGAACACGACATCGTCGGCGGTGAACGGCGTACCGTCATGGAACTTCACGCCCTGGCGCAGGTCGAAGAACCACACCGTCGGCGAGCTCTGGCCCCACTTCACCGCCAGCGCCGCCTCGAGGCCGAGCTTCTCGTCGCGCCGCACCAGCGGCTCGTAGATGTTCTCGAGGAAGGCCAGCAGGAAGGTCTCGTTGCGATAATACGGATCCATCGAGCTGACGTCGCCGGCGTTCGCCCACTTGAACGTCCTGGCCGATGCCTGCGACACGGGTCCGATCGTCAGCGCGCCCGCCAGTGCGAGCGCCGCCGCGCCCGCGAGACCCCACCGCGAAATCTTGCCCATACGAAGCTCCCTTGGTTGTCGGGCCAGCTGGTCCACACACCCCTGAACGCCCGCCAGTCGTCTCTTCTATTGCGCAGCATACAATCAAAGCACGGTCAATTTCACGTCAGAACGTAAATGGGTCGTATGTCGTTTTTTTCGCGAGATTTTCACGAAACGGTTGATTGTACCGCGCCAACCGTGTATAAAGCTTCTGTCTGATTGAAATCATATAAGTCGTTGATTTTTTGGGGATTATTATCATGAGCGCCCTAGCGCGCGCAGCGCGAGCCTACGCGCTCGCTGATCGCGAGTTCCTCTACGTCAACGCCTTTGTCGGCCTCGCTGCGGTCGCCGCATCTGGACTGGTCTTGCACTACGGCTCGTTCGCCCGGGCAATGGCCGCGATCGGCCTGTCACCCGAGATCTGAAGGAGCGTCCCATGATGAAGAAGCTCCACGAATTGTTCGCCGACCTCCGGCGCGACGAGTCCGGCACCGTCGTCATCGAATACACGATGATCGTGTCGTTGGTCGCGATGGGCATCTTCACCGCAATCCAGCTGATGTCCACGAACCTCGACGCGATGCTCATGAGCATGGCTAACGCTTTCTAGGGCGGTGCGGGGTTAATCAGACGCGCCTGTCATCCCGAGCACAGCGAGGAATCGGGGCGCAGACACTAGATCCTTCGTTGCGCTCGGGATGACAGGGTGACCGCGCTTTCGGTCTCGATGCGCTAGCAGTCGGGACCGCGCGCCCGTCGACGGGGGCCGCATGGACAGCGTCGTCGAGGCGACGCTACAGTGCGGCTCGACGGTCCGTCCGGAGGGTCCCCCTATGAATCAGATCACGCGTTCGCTGCGCGGCAATTCCAACGCCGCCCGCGACATCGCCTCCCACCTGCATCCCTACACGAACTTCAAGAAGCACGAGAGTGAAGGCCCGCTGACCATCGTGCGCGGCCGCGGCGTGCACGTGATCGACGACGATGGCAAGGAGTACATCGAGGGCATGGCCGGCCTGTGGTCGGCCGCGCTGGGCTTCGACAACGAGCGCCTCGCCAAGGTCGCCTACGACCAGATGCGCCAATTGCCGTTCTATCATTCGTTCAACCACCGTAGCCACGAGCCGGCGATCAACCTCGCCGAGAAGCTGCTCGAGATGGCGCCGGTGCCGATGTCGAAGGTGTTCTTCGCCAACTCCGGCTCGGAGGCGAACGACAGCGTCATCAAGATGGTCTGGTACATGAACAATGCGCTGGGCCGGCCGCAGAAGAAGAAGATCGTCAGCCGCATCAAGGGCTATCACGGCGTCACGGTGGCCTCGGCCAGCCTCACCGGCCTGCCGACCAACCACAAATCGTTCGACCTGCCGATCGCCGGCATCCTGCACACGAGCTGCCCGCACCACTACCGCTTCGCCAAAGATGGCGAGACCGAGGAGCAGTTCGCGACGCGTTGCGCCGAGGAACTCGAGGCGCTGATCGTGAAGGAAGGCCCCGAGACCGTCGCGGCGATGATCTGCGAGCCGGTCCTGGGCGCTGGCGGCGTGATCGTGCCGCCCCGGGGCTACTACCAGAAGATCCAGGCCGTCTTGAAGAAGTACGACGTGTTGCTGGTCGCCGACGAGGTGATCTGCGGCTTCGGTCGCACGGGCAACGTCTGGGGCAGCCAGACCATGGGCCTGCAGCCGGACATCCTGAGCTGCGCCAAGGCGCTGTCGGCGTCGTTCCTGCCGATCTCAGCGGTGATGGTGAACGAGCGCGTCTATCAGGCGCTGATGACGGAGAGCGACAAGATCGGCGTGTGGGGCCACGGCTTCACCTACTCCGGCCACCCGGTCGCCGCCGCCGTCGCGCTCGAGGCGCAGAAGATCTACGAGGAGACCGACCTGTTCGGCCACGCCGCGCGCCTGGCTCCGCACTTCCAGGCTCGGCTACATGCGTTCAAGGACCACCCGCTGACCGGCGAGACCATGGGCGTCGGCCTGGTGGGTGCCATCGAGGTCGTTGCCGACAAGAAGACCAAGGCGGTCTTCGAGCCTGCCGGCGCAGCCGGCACGAAGATCGCCAAGCACGCCATGGCCGCGGGACTGATCGTCCGCAACATGGCCGATCGCATCGCCATCTGCCCGCCGCTGGTGATCACCCAGGTCGAAACCGACGAACTCTTCAACCGCCTGCACAAGGCCTTCGACGCGTCGCTCGCCGAGATGCGCGCCGACGGCACGTTCAAGGGCTGAGATCGACGTGGTCGCTTCGGCGCTCTTTACCTTCCCCCGGAGGGGGAAGGTGGCGCGGAGCGACGGAAGGGGGATGTCGAAGACGGACTCCTGCGTTCGTCTTCGACATCCCCCTTCCGCCCTTCGGGCACCTTCCCCCTCCGGGGGAAGGTAATTTGGCCGCCGCACCCGACATCGCGGCGGTGTCGCGCCGCTTGCGCCTGCGCGCCATCTGGGCATGGACCTTCTTCGCCTCGGCCGTGCCGGCGGTGATCGTCGGCCAAGGCTTCGTCGGCAGCAGCGAGAGGCTGCGCGATGTCGGCGCCATCATGGCGCTGATCTTCTGGCTATTCGGCATGATCCCCGCGATCGCCGCGACCGTGGCCGCGTTCCGTCATTGGGACGCGCTGCCCGATCGAATCCGCCTCCTCGCCGTCTCGCCCCTGTTGGCGGTGTCGTTCAGCTTTTCGCTCGGCGTGCTCGCGCTCGTGCTGACTTGAGCGCCGCCGATGTGATCCAGCGCCGGAACGTCTTGAAGCCCTCCTCCGCCGCACGATGCGGTCGATGAACGAGGTACCAACTCGTCCCCTTGGCCACCGACAGCGCGAAGGGCAGGACCAGGCGGCCGGCGGCGACGTCGTCATCGATGTAGGGACGGATGCCCATGGCGACGCCGAGGCCGTCGGCCGCCGCCTGCAGTGCGTGGCCGTAATACTCGAAAACCGGCCCGTCGATGCGCCACTCGCCGACGCCCGCCGCCTTCAGCCAGCTCGGCCAATCGTCGCGCGCATGCGCCACACGCAGCAATGTCGCGCGCCTGAGATCCTCCGGCTTGCGCAGCCGCGCCGCCGCCGACGGCGCACAAACCGGCGTCAGATCGGCGGCGAACAGCTTCTCGGCGACGAAGCCCGTCCAGTCGCCATCGCCCAGCCGGATGCCGCAGGTCCAATCCTCGGCGAAGGGCACCGTCGCGCCGCCCGTCGTGATGCGCACCTCGACATCGGGCGCGACGGCGCGAAACGCCGCCAGACGCGGGATCAGCCAACGGATCGCGAAGGTCGGTCCGACGCCGACGGTGAGCACGCGGCCGCGGGCGGCGTCACAGACCTGCGCCGTCAAGGTCGCGAGCGAATCGAGGATCGGCGTCAAGCCGTCGCGATAGACGACGCCGGCCGGTGTCAGCCGCAAGCCGTTGGCACGGCGTTCGAACAAGGCCACGGCGAGGCGCGCCTCGAGCAGGCGCACAAGCCGGCTGACCGCCGCCGGCGTGACGTTGAGCTCCTCGGCCGCGCCGGCGAAGCCGCCGAGCCGGGCCGCCGCCTCGAACGCCTTCACGCCGTTGAGCGAGGGCAACGCGCGCATCGATAGCCTCAGTAAAAGTAAGCCTATACCAACTTAACGCCGTTTGCCGCCGGGCGACAAGCGGCGCAAGAGAACGGCATGACGCCGCTGCTGATGGCCACCCTTTTCGCGATCATGGTCGCGACCGCCTTCCTCTCGGGCATCTTCGGCATGGCCGGCGGCCTGATCCTGATGGGCGTCCTGCTGGCGCTGATGCCCGTGCCGGCGGCGATGGTGCTGCACGGCGTCACGCAGATGGCCTCGAACGGCTGGCGCGCCTTCCTCTGGCGCGACCACATCGTATGGAAGCCGGTGGGCTACTACATGGTGGGCTGCGTGCTGGCGCTCGGCCTGTGGTCGCTGCTGACCTTCGTGCCGACGCGACCCATGGCCTTGCTTTTCCTTGGCCTGTCGCCCTTCGTCGTCAGGTTGCTGCCCACCTCGCTCAAGCCCGATCCCGGCAAGCTGTTGCACGGCACGATCTTCGGCGCCGCCTGCACCAGCCTGATGCTGCTGACCGGCGTGTCGGGGCCCCTGCTCGACACCTACTTCCTGGGCGGCGCGATGGACCGCCGACAGCTGGTCGCGACCAAGGCCACCTGCCAGGTGCTCGGGCACGGCATCAAGCTGATCTACTTCGGCGGCATCATCAGCTCGGCGGCCGAACTTGATCCGATCCTCGCCGGCCTCGCCGTCGCCGCCTCGATGATCGGCACCACCCTGGCGCGGCGCATCCTTGAGGGCATGTCGGAAAAGCAGTTCCGCACCTGGGCAAACCGCATCATCCTGGTGATCGCGACCTACTATGTCGGTCACGGCGCCTGGCTGATGGCGACGTCATAGGAGACATCGACATGAGCGATCCGATCGATCCGCTGATCGTCGACCTCGTCGAATGGGTCGGCAAGACGCCGCGGCCCTACGCCGAGATGATCGACGCCTGGCGCACGTCGTGCCCACGGCTGACGGTGTGGGAGGAAGCTTGCGCGCGCGGCCTCGTCGTCCGCCGCTCGGTCGCCGGCGCGGGCACGATCATCGAGATCACCGACGAAGGCCGCGCCCTGCTGGCGGGCCGGCATTGATGTCATCCCGAGCGCGGCAGGCGCGTCTCCGCGGCAGGGGGCTAGCATGCCGGAAGGGTCCCGCCGCGCCCGGAATGACGGGGATTGGCCGCGTCAGCGGCCGGAGACGGTCTTGAGATAGGCGATGATGTCGGCGCGATCGCCGGCGTCGCCGACGGAGAAGCCCATGCGGCTGCCGGGCACGAACTGCCCTGGCGCGGCGAGCCACTTGTCGAGAGTAGACTCGGTCCAGGTCTGGCCCGAGTTCCTCAGCGCCGTCGAGTAGCTGAAGCCCGGCGCGGTGCCGGCCTTGCGGCCAAAGACTCCGCGGTGCAGCGGGCCGATACGATTGGCTTCCAGCGAGTGGCAGCCGGTGCAGCGTGCCTCCCATAGTTCCTTGCCGCGATTGGCGTCGACGGCGGCGAGCTGCGGGCCGAAGCAGAGCTGGCCCGCCAGCACCGCGCAGGCGAGAAGCGTATCCATGGGTCACCTCTTTCGCTGGCGTCCCCGTCGCCGCGAGGCGACGGGGATCAGCGGATGAATGGATCAGCCGATGTAGAACGCCTTGGGCGAGAGCGCGTCGCCCAGCGCCTGGCTCAGCACCATCCAGTGACCGGTCTCGTCCGAGGCGAGCTTGGCCGAGACCTGCGCCAGCGCCTTGTCGGAGAAGGACGGGATCACGCCGAGATAGGCGTTGGCCGCGCCGCGCTCGAGGCGCTGCGCAAGACGCAGCACGTCGGTCTGGTTCTTCAGCGACGCGGCGTTGAGCGCCTTGGCGACCTCGGCGTCGGGCTTGGCCGCGACCGGCGAGCCGCCCAGCTTTCGGATAGTCGCGATCAACGCGTCGCGATGCTCCTTGTGGTGGCCCTGGAAGGTCACCGCGACGGGCAGCACGGCCCTGCTGACGAGGCCGCTGCCGGCGGCGATCGAGTAGGCGCTGATCGCCTCGTGCTCCAGACCCAGCGCGACGTTCAGGATCTGCACGTCGCCAGCCGGATTGGTCTGGGCCTGCGCCTGGCCGGCCATGCGCTCGCAACCGGCGAGCAGCGCCACAGCGGTGGCCGATAGGAACGAGGCGCTGCCAACGCGCAACAGCTTGCGCCGTCCGCCGTTCTCAATGGTATCCATGATGAGTTTCTCCCTTGGTGGTCGACGAGGTCATGTCCTGTCGACCTCGTGCCCTGTTACGGCCGGCCCGCACGGGAGGATGCAGTCAGCCGATCACGAGCGCGCGCGCACGACGTGAAAGACTTGTGATCGGGAAACGTCGCGCGCGTGCATCTGGCTACACAGGCGACGCGTACTGCGGCATCGCGATCGTCAGGGATAGCCTTCGTAGATCGGCCCGCGGATGAAGATGACGCCGCCATTGCGGCTGGTCAGCGCGGGATGCTTCACGCCGGCGATCGCGGCGTGGAAGTCGCCGGGATAGAACACCGTGTCGCCGATCACCATGTCGCCGGACAGCACCACGCATTCCTCGGTCGTGGGATGATCGTGCGGCGGCACGTAGCCGCCGGGTGCCAGTCGCAGCAGGAACGAGCGCTCGCGCTTCACCGTGTCGACCAGCAGGAGCTTGATCTCCGAGCCGCGCGCCAGCGGCACCCACTCGCCTTCGCCGGCGCGCACTGTCACGCCGCCGAAGTCGACACGCTGACGCGCGTCGATCGCGCGCTCGATCTTCGCCAGCAGATCGGCCGGCGGCCCGACCGCTTCGGCCGCGGCGACGACCGCCGGGCCCAGGCGGCGCTCCCAGGCCTCGACTCGCTCGCGCAGGTCGGCGTCGCGCCTGATGCGCGCCTCCAGCGCCTGGCGCTCCTCGCCCGCGAGGGTGCCGAGAACGTACTCGCCGGCCAGCGCGTCGAGGTCCTGCTCCGTCATGATTCCAGACACCCTTTCAGATCGATCAATCCCCGCCTGATCCAGCTCTTCACCGTTCCCAGCGGCCGCCCCATGCGCGCCGAGACCTCTTCGTGCGTCAGCCCCTCCCGCATTGCCAGCCAGATCGCGCGGCGCGGATCGGAGGGCAGGCGCTCCAAGCACCGCATCACGTCCTTCGCCCGGCCGTCGAACACGGTCTCGGGCGATATGGGTACGTCGGCGAAGTCGCTCTCGGATGCGGCCAGGTCCTCGGGCCGCCTGGCCTCGCGCCGCAGCCGGTCGATGGCGCGATAGCGTACTACCATCGCCATCCAGGCGATCGGCGCGCCCCGCTCCGGCTGGTACTGGCCGGCTTTGTCCCAGATCGCCACGAAGGCTTCCTGCAGCACGTCCTCGGCCGCGTCGCGGCGTCGCAGCACCTTCATGGCCACGCCCATCAGCACGGGCGCGGCCGCGCGGTACAGCGCGCCGAACGCCGCGCGCTCGCCGCGTGCGGTGCCGGCCAGCGCTTCGACCAGTGGATCGTCCAGGGCCCCGTGCATATCGCCCCTAGCCTGTCTCCGCCCTTGACGTGCGTCAATGCGCCTTGTCCCAGTAGGGGAATTCTGTTTCGTATGGAGTGTTCGCCCACTACGTTCCCGCGGCCGCCCGCCCGGAGGTCCCGCAGCATGTCGTTCGACTACACCGGTTTCTTCGCCGAGCAGCTGGCGGCGCTGAAGGCCGAGGGGCGCTATCGGATCTTCGCCGATCTTGAGCGGCTGGCCGGGCGCTTCCCGCTGGCGCTCTATCGCGACGCGCAAGGCAAGGCGCGCGAAGTCACCGTGTGGTGCAGCAACGACTACCTGGCGATGGGCTGCCACCCCGTCGTCACCGAGGCGATGGCCGCGACCATCGCCAAACAGGGCGCCGGCGCCGGCGGCACGCGCAACATCTCCGGCACCAACCACCTGCACGTCGAGCTCGAGCGCGAGCTCGCCGATCTGCATGGCAAGGACGCCGCGCTGATCTTCACCTCGGGCTATGTCGCCAACGACACGACGCTGGGCACGCTGGCAGCGCGCCTGCCGGGCTGCGTGGTGTTCTCCGACGCCTTCAACCACGCCTCGATGATCGCCGGCATCCGCAACAGCCGCGCGCCCTATCAAGTCTTCCGCCACAGCGACCCCGCGCATCTGCGCGAGCTGCTGGCGGCGGCGGATCCGAAAGCGCCCAAGCTGGTGGCGTTCGAGTCGGTGTACTCGATGGACGGCGACATCGCGCCGATCGGCGCGCTGTGCGACGTGGCGCAGGAGTTCGGCGCGCTGACCTATCTCGACGAGGTGCACGCCGTGGGCATGTACGGCGCACGTGGCGCCGGCGTCGCCGAGCGCGATGGCGTGATGCATCGCCTCGACGTTATCCAGGGCACGCTGGCCAAGGGCTTCGGCGTGGTCGGCGGCTATGTCGCGGCCAGTGCGCAGCTGATCGATTTCATCCGCAGCAACGGCAACGGCTTCATCTTCAGCACCTCGATGCCGCCGTCGATCGCCGCCGGTGCGCTGGCCGCCGTGCGCTACCTCAAGAGCGAGGGCGCCGAGCGCCGCGCGCAGCACCAGGAGCGCGCCGCGACCCTGAAGGCGAAGCTGAAGGCGGCCGGCCTGCCGGTGATGCCCTCGGTCAGCCACATCGTGCCGCTGTTCGTCGGCGACGCCGCTTTGTGCAAGGCAGCCAGTGACCTGCTGCTGGAGCGCCACGACATCTACGTGCAGCCGATCAACTATCCGACGGTCGCGCGTGGCACCGAGCGCCTGCGCATCACGCCGACCCCGGCGCACGGCGATCAGGCGATGGAGCGTCTGGCCGCCGCGCTGGTCGATGTCTGGACGACGCTGATGCCGTCGCGTCGCCAAGCCGCCGAATAGGCTCTCACGCCGAGCGCTCGCGCCAGATCCTCGAGGTCGCGAGCACGATCGCGATCACGACGACCATGCCGGCGGCGGCGGCCAGCATCGCCACCGTCAAGCCGTGGCCACTGGCGATCGCGCCGACAATGGGCGCGCCGATCGGCGCGCCACCCATGAAGCCCAGCTGAAACAGCGCCAGCACGCGGCCACGATGGCTGGCCGGCGCCGCCATCTGCACGATGGTGCGCCCCTGCGTCATGGTCACGCCGGCACCGGTGCCCCAGATGAAGATCAACGCCAGCACCACGGGAAACGGCGGCAGTAGCGCCATCAGCGCCAGCACGACGAAGCCCATCGACAGCGCCAGCACCATGGCCCGACCGCGATGGGCCAGGCGCGCGCCAAAGCGCGCCATGGCGAAGCTGGCCGCGATGGTACCGGCCCAGAACATCAGGTTGAGCAGCGCCAGTCGCGTCGAGCCGCCGCCATAGACATCACGCACCGCGATCGGCAGCACGACCATGAACGGCGCGACATAGAACAGGCCGATGGCGAAGATCAGCGCGATCACCGGCCAGATGCGCGGTTCGCGCGCGGCGACGCGGACGCCGTCGAGGAGACCGCCATCGGTGGCGCCGGCGCCGTGCATCGTCGACTGCGGTCGAAGGCGGGCGATGGCGAACGCGCCGGCGAGCAGCACGAGCCCCTGCACGATCAGCAGCGGCGCGGCGCCGGTGCGGTCGGCGGCCATCGCGGCGCCGATGCCCACGAGCTGGGTCAGGAACTGCATGCCGGTGGCGAGCGCCACGGCGCGCGGCATCGGCAATCGCGTCACGCGCGGCAGCAGGCCGTCGCGCGCGGGAATGGCGAAGGCGGCGATCGTGCCGCCGGCGATGCCGTAGATGATCATCGTCAGCAGGTCGAGCTCGCCCGTCAGCGCGAAGACCGCCAGCACCAGGGGCGGCATGGCCGCGAGCCCGTGGCAGATCATCAGCTGGCGGCGCGCATCGCCGCGGTCGGCGACCGCGCCGCCATACAGCATGAACAGCAGCGCCGGTCCCATGGCGCACATCTGTACCAGGCCGAGATCCTCGGCCGAGCGGCGCAGCACATCGGTCACGAGCCACTGCACCATGACCATGCCGATGCCTTGGGCGAGAAACCACGCGCTCAGACCGCCGAGATAGGCGCGGAAGCCGGGATCGGGAGAGGGATCGGACGCGGACATGCGGCGGATACTTGACATATCCCGCCTCGGCGACGGGAACGATTGTTCCTCTGAGGCGGATAACTACAGCTTGCTTGCTTTCGCTGGGGATAATCCATATCTTGTGTGGAAGCCATGAAAAATGGCGCAGTCCGTTGTATCTCAAGATCAATGCCGGCCCTCCGCCCCCCGGAACCGGCTAGGGGGAGGGTCCCCAATGACCCAGTTTAACAAGACGACACTGGCCAAGATTCTCGAGATTCTTGGCAGTGATCACGCTGGAGAGGTCATGGCGGCCGCGAAGCTGGCCTCGACCATGGTTCGCGAGGCGGGATTCTCCTGGGAAGAGATCCTGCGCGCCGATTTGCTCCCCAAAGGGCAAGTCGCCAAGCCAGGCTCCGCCTTCGGCGAAAACGGCCACGCCAAATCGGAATCGGGACCGACATCCGTCGGCTCGGGACCGATGGGCATGCGGCGCGAACGCGATCTCTCACCCTACGAGCAGTTCTTCATGCTGCTGCTCAGCCCGCGCACGCCCAGCCATGTGAAGAAAGAGCTGCGTTCCTGGGAAGCGCGCGTGCTCGATGGCGAGATCACACCGCAGGAGCGGCAGGACCTGCGCCATCTCTTCCGGCAGTTCGTCGCCTAACCCATCACGTCGGATCACGCTCCGGTACCTCGATCCCATATGGATCGTGGTGCAGCAGCACCTCGGCATCTGCGAACGAGACCTTGATCGCGGCCTCGATCTCATCGCCGTGACGATGCGCGACGGCCAGCGGCAGATCGGGATCGAACGCCACATGCAGTTCGATGAAGCGTGTCGTGCCCGACGAGCGCGTCCGCAGGCCGTGCATGTCGCGCGCCGCCGGATGGGCGCGAACGATCGCCTCGATGCGCCGGCGATCCGTGGCGGGCAACTCGCGATCCATCAGCACGTCGAGCGCCTGGCCGATGATGGCGCGCACGCCCAGCAGCAGATAGAGCGCGATGGCGATCGCCGCCGCTCCGTCCAGCCACACCATGCCGAAGCGCGCCGTCACGAACAACACGACCACGACCGCGACGTTGACCAGCAAATCGGATCGGTAGTGCAGCGCATCGGCGGTGACGGCCACGGAGCCGGTGCGTCGCACCACGTGACGCTGGAAAAGTGCCAGCCCGGCGGTCAACGCGATCGAGAGCAAGCTGACGGCGATGCCGATCTCCTCGCGAACGATCGGATGGGGCATCATGAGGCGTTCGATACCGGCGAGGACCAGCCCGACCGTCGAGGCGAGGATGAAGCCGGCTTGCGCAAGGGCGGACAGCGCCTCGGCCTTGCCGTGCCCGAAGCGATGCTCGCGATCAGCCGGAGTCATCGCATGACGCACGGCGAGCCAGGTGATCGCCGAGGCGAGCAGGTCGAGCGACGAATCGACTAGCGACGACAGCAGGCTCACCGACCCGGTCAGGGCCCAAGCGACGAGCTTGGCTACGACCAGAACCAGCGCCACCGACGTCGAGGCGTAGGTCGCGGCGCGGATCAACCGGGCGCGTTCATCGCCCGCCATCACCCGGCCTCAGGGATAGAGTTTCTCGGTCCGCCACGCCGACGCGCTGATGTCGGAGCGCCTGAAGACCGTGCGGTCGTGCAGGCGAAAGGGCATGTCGCGCCAGAACTCGAACATGGTGGGCGCGACGCGAAACCCCGACCAGTGCGGCGGTCGCGGCACGGTGCCGATCAGGTGTTTCGCGCCGTACTCCGCGACTTTCTTCTCCAGCGCGAAGCGGCTCTCCAACGGCCGCGACTGGGCCGAGGCCCAGGCGCCGATCTGGCTGCCGCGCGCGCGGGTGGCGAAATAGGCGTCGGCCTCCTCCGGCGTCGTCTGGCTCACCGGCCCCTCGATACGGACCTGCCGGCGCAGCGACTTCCAGTGGAACAGCAGCGCCGCCTTGGGATGGGCCAGCAACTGCTCGCCCTTGCGGCTCTCGTAGTTGGTGTAGAAGACGAAACCGTCGCGGTCCCAGCCCTTGAGCAGTACCATGCGCAGCGACGGCATGCCGTCGGCGCCGACCGTCGCCAGGGCCAAGGCGTTGGGATCGTTGGGTTCGCTCTTCTCGGCCTCGGCGAACCACGCGCCAAAGCTCTGCCACGGATCGTCACTGGGTTCGCTCATTGTCCCGACTATGGCCCCCGGGCGCGTCAGGAAACCAGTGGCCTATTGTCCCTGTTGGCCGACGCGATCCCCTTGCGGGCACCCGGGCTGCCCGCTACAAGCGGGGTCAAGCTGTTGAAAAATCGTCGCAATCGGCGACGCCAACGACCTGATACGCAACGATTGCAGAGGTTTCCGTATGACCGCCCCGACGCAGCTCATGGCCGGCAAGAAGGGCCTGATCATGGGCGTCGCCAACGACCGCTCGATCGCTTGGGGCATCGCCAAGATGGTGCACGATCACGGCGCCCAGCTCGCCTTCACCTACCAGGGCGACGCGCTGAAGCGCCGGGTCGAGCCGCTGGCCGCATCGATCGGCTGCGACTTCACGGTGCCCTGCGACGTGACGGACGCGGCCAGCATCGAAGCGACCTTCGCCGAGATCGACAAGCGCTGGGGCGGAGAACTCGACTTCGTCGTGCACTGCATCGCCTTCTCGAACAAGGACGAGCTCAAGGGCCGCTACCTCGACACGTCACCCGACAACTTTGCGATGACGATGAACATCAGCTGCTACTCCTTCACCGCGGTGGCGCAGCGCGCCGTGCCCAGGATGAAGAAGGGCGGTAGCTTGCTGACGCTCACCTACTACGGCGCCGAGCGCGTCATGCCGCACTACAACGTCATGGGCGTCGCGAAGGCCGCGCTCGAGGCCAGCGTGCGCTACCTTGCCGCCGACGTGGGCGACCTGGGCATCAGGGTCAACGCCATCTCGGCCGGCCCGATCAAGACGCTCGCCGCCTCGGGTATCGGCGATTTCCGCTACATCCTGAAGTGGAACGAGCTGAACTCGCCGCTCAAGCGCAACGTCACCACGGAAGAGGTCGGCGGCGCCGGCCTGTTCCTGCTGTCGGATCTCGGCAGCGGCGTCACCGGCGAGGTGATGCATGTCGATTCCGGCTACCACGTCGTCGGCATGATCAAGACCTCCTCGGCGACGCAACTCGGCGAGCTGCTTGCCGACTTCAAGGACTGAGTGTGGCTGGCAACACTTTCGGGCACCTGTTCCGGTTCACGAGCTGGGGCGAAAGCCACGGCCCGGCGATCGGCTGCGTCGTCGATGGCACGCCGCCGCGCATCCCGCTGGTCGAGGCCGACATCCAACGCTTCCTCGACCTGCGCCGCCCCGGCACCTCGCGCTTCGTCACCCAGCGCCAGGAGCCGGATGCGGTGAAGATCCTGTCGGGCGTGTTCGAGGGCGTGACCACGGGCACACCGATCTCGCTCTTGATCGAGAATGTCGACCAGCGCTCCAAGGACTACGGCGCGATCAAGGACCAGTTCCGGCCGGCGCACGCCGACTACACCTATCTGCAGAAATACGGCGTGCGCGATTATCGCGGCGGCGGTCGGCAATCGGCGCGTGAGACGGCGGTGCGGGTCGCCGCTGGCGCGATCGCGCGCAAGATTCTCGGCGACGGCATCACCATCCGCGGCGCCGTCGTGCAGATGGGCACGCAGAAGGTCGACCGCGCCAGGTGGGATTGGGACGCCGTCGGCGACAACCCCTTCTGGTGTCCCGACCGCCAGGCGGCGCAAGCCTGGGAAGGCTATCTCGACGACGTGCGCAAGCGCGGCTCCTCGGTTGGCGCGGTGATAGAGGTCGTGGCCTCGGGCGTGCCGGCCGGCCTGGGCGCGCCGATCTACGACAAGCTTGACAGCGACATCGCGCGAGCGCTCATGAGCATCAACGCGGTGAAAGGTGTGGAGATCGGTGACGGATTCGCCGCCGCCGCGCATTCCGGTGAGGAAAACGCCGACGAGATGCGCATGCGCGACGGCAAGGTGACGTTCCTCGCCAACCACGCGGGCGGCATATTGGGCGGCATCTCCTCGGGCCAGGACATCGTCGCGCGCATGGCGGTGAAGCCCACCAGCTCGATCCTGACGCCGGTGCGCAGCGTCGATCGGCACGGCAACGATATCGAGATCCGCACAACGGGCCGTCACGATCCCTGCGTCGGCATCCGCGCCACGCCGGTCGCCGAGGCGATGATCGCCTGCGTGCTGGCCGACCATCTGCTGCGCCACCGCGCGCAGTGCGGCTGATGGCCAAGCGCGAGCGCCTCGAGATCCGCTTCAGCCAGACCTTCCATATCACGCTGGCGGCGATCGGCGTGATCCTGCCGGTCGTGGCGGCCATTTGGCTGGCGGCCAACTTCGAGAAACTGGGCGGCGAGGGATCGAGCGGCCGTTTCGTCTTTCTCGGCCTGTGCACCGTGGGCCTGCTCTATTACGCCGGCCGCGCCATCGCGCGCCTGCGCGAGACGCGGCCGCAGATCATCGTCGACAACAAGGGCGTATGGTTGGGATTCGGCCGCGACGTGCTGCTGCCCTGGTCCGACATCCGCCTCGCCCGCCCGCGCGGCATCCGTCGTACGCTGCAGATCGGCATTACGCCCGACCTCTACACCCGCCTCAATCTCTCCCTGTTCAATCTCGATGATAATCTGACGGCGGTTCCCGGTGGTGGCGCCTCGGTCGGCGTGCGCTTCAATGGCCTCGACCGGCCGATGCGCGACCTGTACGAGGCTATGAAGATCTGGAAGCCCGGCCTGCCCATGCGTTGAGGATCGCCATGCCGCAACCTGCTCACCTCTGGAAACTGGATATCCCCTCCCCGGATCCGACCGAGGAGGACCTGAAGAAGTACTGGGCGAAGTGCGTCGAGAAGCTCGGCATGGTGCCCAACGTCATCCGCGCCGTGTCGACCAACCCCAGGAAGGCCCGCGCCTTCATCTCGATGTACAACGAGCTGATGCTCGGCGAGTCCGGCCTGAGCAAGCTCGAGCGCGAGATGGTGGCCGTCGTCGTGTCGAGCGCCAACCGCTGCTACTACTGCCTCGTTGCCCATGGTCAGGCCGTGCGCCAGTATTCCGGCGATCCGCAACTGGGCGAGATGATGGTGATGAACTATCGTGTCGCCGATATGCCGGCGCGCCAGCGCGCCATGCTCGACTTCGCCTGGAAACTCACCCTGAGCCCCTTCGACGTCGGCGACGCCGATCGCCAAGCCCTGCGCGCACTGGGCTTCAGCGAGCGCGATCTATACGATCTGTGCGACGTGGTGGCGTTCTTCAACATGTCCAACCGCATGGCGCACGGGACCGAGATGATGCCCAACGCCGAATACCACGCGCAGAGCCGCTGATGCCCGATACGGTCCTGCCAATCGACGGTGCGACGGCGCCCGCCCGCCTCAGAGTAGAGGCCTCCTCGTTCTGCCAGCTGCGCTGCCCGTCCTGCCCGACCACGGATCGGGCGATCGACGCGCATGTCGGCAAGGGCTTCCTCAAGCCCGCCGATTTCGCCGCCCTGCTCGCCGCCAATCCCGCCGTGCGCGAGATCGAGCTGTCGAATTACGGCGAGGCGCTGATGAATCCCGCGATGCCGGACATCCTGCGCATCGCCCATGAGCGCGGCGTGGCAACCATGATCGCCAACGGCGCCAACCTCAACACCGCGTCGCCGGCGGCGCTCGAAGCGCTGGTGCGTTACCGCGTGCGGTCGATCATGTGCTCGATCGACGGGGCCACGCAGGAGACCTACGAGAAGTACCGGGTGCGCGGTAATCTCGAGAAGGTCCTGGCCAACATCCGCGCCATCAACGACTGGAAGGCGAAGCTCGGCATCGATGAGCCCCTGCTGGTCTGGCGCATGATCCTGTTCGAGCACAACAAGCACGAGGTCGAGCTCGCGCATGCCATGGCGACGCAGCTCGGCATGCGCTTCAAGCTCAAGCTCAGCTGGGACGAGGACATCGCGCCGACAGAGGTATCGCCCGAGGTGATGCATTGGCTCGACACGCCGGCGGTGCGCCGCTCGGAGTGGGAAGCGCAGACCGGCGAGGCCTATCTCGCCGACATGTGCGAGCAGCTCTGGGACGAGCCGCAGATCAACTGGGATGGCAAGGTGCTGGGCTGCTGCCGCAATTTCTGGGGCGATTTCGGCGGCAACGTCTTCAAGCAGAGCATGGACGAGGCGTTGGGCCACGAGAAGATGCGCTACGCCAAGGCGATGCTACGTGGCGACGCGCCCGAGCGCGCCGACATCCCCTGTACGACCTGCGATATCTATCATAAGCGCCGTGCCGCAGCGCAGTGGATCAACCGGCCATAGTCTTGTGGGACCACCGGCGAAACGCCAGCGGTCCCAATCAAGCCGTGGCCTTCGCGGGCTTCGCCGCCGCCGGCTTACGCCCCAGATCGAGGATGCTGCCCAGGATACCCTTGGGCAGGAAGATGATGAACACGACCAGCAGCACGCCGTAGACGAGGTTGTCCCAGCCCACCGCCTTGGTGCCAAAGCCGATGCGCAATGCCTCGGCCATCAGGATGGTGATGATGGCGCCCACGGTCGGGCCGAGCGAGACGTAGATGCCGCCGACGACGACGGCGAACACCATCTGCAGCGACACGGCGATACCGCTCACCGTGTCGGGCGAGATGAACATCTGATACTGGCAATAGAGCGCGCCGGCGAGCGCCGTCATGACGGCGCTGAGTACGGTGATCTTCAGTTTCTCGGCCGTCACGTTGACGCCGGCGGCTGCCGAGGCGTCCTCGTCCTCGGAGATCGCTTCCATGGCGTAGCGCGCCATGCTGCGATCGACGAAGTGCCAGATGGCGAGTCCTACTACCCACACCCCCAGGGCGATCAGGTACCAGGTCTCTTTCTCGGTGAACTGCATGGCGACCAAGCCGCTGCCCTTGGTGCGCTCCGGCGTGTAGCCCAGCGAGCCACCGGTCCAGTCGCGAGTCGCGGTGATGACCTGCAGCACGATACCGGATAGAGCGAGCGTCACCAGGGCGAAGTAGTGGCCGGTTATGCGAAAGCGGAAGCACGGGTAGGCGACGATCAGCGCCAGCACGCCGGCGGTCACCATGGCTATCGGGATACCGATCCACGGCGAAATGCCGAGATGGTTCCACATCAGCGCCGTGACGTAGGCGCCGACGCCCATGAATCCGCCATGGCCCAGCGATACCAGGCCGAAGCGGCCCATCATCGACCACGAGGTGTAGGCGAAGGACCAGATCAGGATGAGGATCAGGATGTGCAGGGGATAGGGCGAGCGATAGACGAAGGGCAGCAGGATCAGGACGAGCAGCCCGATGCCGCCGAGGATCTGGTTGCGCGAGAGGCTCATGTGCGCCTCGCCAGCAGGCCGCCGGGCCGGATGAACATCATCACGATGAAGAAGCCGAAGGCCAGCACGTACCCCCACTCCAGATCCGACACCAGCCCGCCGATGGCGATGATCTCGGCGAACACGAAGGCGGCGATGAAGCCGCCGATCAGGTTACCCAGCCCGCCGAGCACGCAGATCAGGAAGGTGATCGGCCCGAAGCTCAGGCCGACGAAGGGATGCACATCGTATTGCAGCACCAACACGCAGGCGCCCAGCCCGGCCAGTCCGCCACCCAGCGCCGAGGTGATGAGGTAGATGCGCCGGCTGTCGACGCCCATCAGGGTCATGATCTGGCGATCCTGGGCGATGGCGCGGATGGCGATGCCGGTATAGGTGCGGGTCAGGAAGAGATAGACCAGCACCATGCCGACCAGCGCCGCGCCGAAAGCGATCAGGCGCGGATAGGAAATGAACATGTTGCCGACCTCGAGCACCGGCAGGCGGATGCCAAGGTTGCGGAACTCGATGCCGAAGGCGACGGTGGCGAAGCTCTGCAGGAAGAACAGCACGCCGCCGGTAGCCAGCAGCTGGTTGATCGGCGGGGCGTTGAGCAGCGGCTCGATGACGATGTAGTGCAGCGCCATGCCGAGCACCGCGACCAGCGCGATGCAGGCCGGCACCGCCAGCGGGATGGGCACGCCGTAAACCGTCACCAGGAAGTACATGCCGTACATGCCGACCATGATCAGCTCGGCGTAGCAGATCCAGGTGACGTCGATGACGCCGAAGATCAGGTTGAGCCCCAGCGCGAGCAGCGCCAGCAGGCCGCCCAGCAGAATGCCGTTGATCACGGCCTCCGCCATCTCGATGCTGAACAGGAAATCCATCGCGAACTCTCCTCAGACGCCGAGATAGGCTTCCTTGATCGTTTCGCTCGCCAGCATCTCGGCCGACGTACCCGAAGCGCGAATGCTGCCGGCTTCGAGAAGGTAGGCGCGATCGACCACCTTCAGCACCTGCTGCACGTTCTGCTCGACGATCAGCACGGTGAGCCCATTGCCGCGGATACGTCGCACCAGCTCGAAGACCTGCTGAACGACGACCGGCGCCAGTCCGGCCGACGGCTCGTCGAGCAACAGCAGCTTGGGATCCGACATCAGGGCGCGACCGATGGCGCACATCTGCTGCTCGCCACCCGACATCGTGCCGGCGAGCTGCGTGCGGCGTTCCTTCATGCGCGGAAAAAGATCGAAGACGAACTCCAGCCTTTCGGCGAACCGGGCGCGCGCCGAGGGGATGAAGGCGCCCATCTTCAGATTGTCCTCGACGCTCAGCCGCGGGAACAGCCGGCGATTCTCGGGGACATGGGCGATGCCCATCTCGATGATGCGATGCGCCGGCGTCGCCACCACGTCGGCGCCCTCCATCGAAATCGTGCCTTTGGTCGGACGGATCAGGCCGGAGATCACCCGCATCAGCGTGGTCTTGCCGGCGCCGTTGGGACCGATGACACCGACCGCCTCGCCGGCGTTGACGTCGAGGTCGACGCCGAACAGCGCCTGGAAGGCGCCGTAGCCGGCATCGACCGAGCGCAACTGCAACATGGCGCTCAGCCTCCGCCGCCGGTCGCGGCCTGGACCGCGTCCGCATCCGTGCCGAGATAGACCTCGATCACCTTGGGATCGTGCGCGACGGCCGAGGGCAGGCCCTCGGAAATCTTCTCGCCGTGATCGAGCACCATGACCCGGTCGACCACGCGCATCAGCACGCCCATGATGTGCTCGACCCAGATGATGGTGATGCCGAGCTCGGTGCGGATACGGCGCAGCATATCGGCGGCCTGGTCCATCTCGTGCTCGTCGAGCCCGCCCAGGCTCTCGTCGGCGAGCAGCAATCGCGGACCGGTGGCCAACGCCTTGGCCAGCTCCAGCTTCTTGAGACCGGCGGCGCCCAGGCCGTCGACCGAGGCGTCGCGATCGGTCGGCAGGCCGACCATCGCCAACGCCTTCTCGGCGGCGTCGAAGGCTTTCGTCTTCGAATGGCTGCCCTGGCCGTAGTAGCCGGCCAGCGCCACGTTGTCGAAGATCGACAGGCGCCGGAACGGTCGCGGAATCTGGAAGGTGCGGCCGATGCCGCGGTTGATGATCCAGTGCGGCGCGTGCCCGGCGATCTGCCGCCCCTCGAAGAGGATCGATCCCGCCGTCGGCGCCAGGGTGCCCGACAGCATGTTGAAGATCGTGCTCTTGCCCGAGCCATTGGGGCCGATCAGACCGAGGATCTCGCCCTGATCGACCTTGAAGGACACGTTGTTCACCGCCGTGAAGCCACCGAAGCGCTTCACGAGTCCATCGACGCTCAGCACGCGCGGGCCGTACCGTCTGTCGCGCCGGCTCGGCGGGTCACTTCGCCGCGTAGGGCGAGGTCGCCGGGAACGGCAACACCGCCTCGCGCTGCGCCTGGCTCTTGGGCCACACGATATGCGCCTGATCGTCGATGTACTGCACGATCACCGGGAAGGCGCGTGCGTTCTGCCCAGCCATCGGCGAGCCCTCGCCCTCGAACTTCACGCCGAAGCCGAGCATCGTGCCGCCCTCCTGCAGGTCGACCTCGAGCGCCGCCTTGCGCAGCGCGTCGGCGTCGACGCCGCCATGCTTGCTGATGGCGCGCGGCAGCACTTCGGTGAAGAAGACGTAAGTGTTCGAGGCCGCCATGCCGACATGAGCCGACTTGATGGCCGTGCCCGGCCGCGCCTTCTCGTACTCGGTGCCGACCATGGCGATCAGCGGCGGCAGCTTGGTGTCGAGCGCCTTCTGGTTGGCCTGCCAGATCGAGATCGGATCGACGTTGAAGAAGTGGTTGACGTCCTTGCCGAGCGCTTCCTTCAGCTTGTCGTACACGCCGTAGCCGGCACCGTGGCCGACCAGCGCGCTGAAGCGCAGCCCGCCCTCGCGCGCCTGGCGCAGGAACAGCGAGATGTCGGGGTTGTAGCCGGTGTGGAAGATCACGTCGGGGCGCGCGCGGCGCAGCTTGGTGACCAGCGCCGAGAGGTCAGGCGCGGTCGCGGCGTAGCCTTCCTTGAGCACCATCTGGAAGCCTGCCTTCTTGGCCCCCTCCTCGTTGCCCTTCGAGACGTCAACGCCATAGGCGCCGTCCTCGTGGATGATCGCCACGCGCAGGTCCTTGGGGTCCTTGCCGAACTTGGACTGGCTGTGCGCGGCAATGAAATCCATCGACATCAGGCCGAACTGCCGGCCGCTGGGCTGTGAGCGGAAGACGTACTTGAGGTTGCGGTTCTCGAGCACCGCCGAAGAAATGCAAGTGGTGATCCACATGAACTTCTTCAGCTGCTCGACGCGCGCCGCCACTGGCACGCATTGCGCCGAGGAGAAGAAGCCGAGCAGCATGTCGACCTTTTCCTGCTCGACCAGGCGCACCGCCTCGTTGATGGCGACGTCGGGCTTGCTCTGCGCGTCGGCATAGACCGCCTCGATCTTGTAGCCGCCGACGCCACCCTGCTTGATGAAGTGGTCGATCATGATCTTGGCGCCGAGCGCATGCAGGTCGGAGCCGCCGCCGGCCAGCGGGCCGGTGTAGTCGTAGATCACGCCGATCTTGAGCTTTTTCTCCTGGGCCTGGGCTACGCCCACGACGCCCAAGGTCAGGGCGGCGATGGCCACGCCACCCAGCAGGCGGCCGAATGCACGCTTCATCATGATGTCCTCCCGGGCGACGCCGCGCCGATTATTGTTGGCGCGATCACACGGGCTGGGCACCGCAATGTCAAGCGCTGTGGCCGGCCCGCCGACCACGCCGCGAAAACAGCCAAACATTTCGTTCCCGATATCAGCGGGTTATACTCCCGGCATGCCGGGTTAGCTCAGGGGTAGAGCAACCGCCTTGTAAGCGGTAGGTCGTCGGTTCAATTCCGACACCCGGCACCAGGCGCGCGGCCGACGGTTCCCTCCCGGCGGTGCCAACGCGAGGACAACACGTGCCGGAAACCGGCGCCAAGAAGATCCGCGTCGCCTGTCTGGTGACGCATCCCATCCAGTATCAGGCGCCGCTTCTGCGCATGATCGCGGCCGACCGCGACATCCATCTCAAGGTCTTTTTCGCCAGCGACTTTTCCGCCCGCGCCTTCCACGATCCCGAATTCGGTCGCGCCGTCGAATGGGACGTGCCGCTGCTCGAGGGCTACGAGTCGGAGGTGCTGCCGACCTGGCCTGGCTCGCGTTATCCCGGCGATGCCTATTTCGACGCCTGGCGGCCCTTCAGTCGCGGGCTACGCCGACGACTGCGCGCGGGACGCTTCGACGCGCTCTGGATACACGGCTACGCACGGCTTCCGCATATCGCGGCGATGCTGGCGGCGAAGTCGGCCGGCGTGCGCGTGCTGTTGCGCGACGAGGCCAACGCCATCGGCCAGGCGCGCTCCGGCGCCCGCGCCGTCGCCAAGCGCGCGCTGTTCGGCGTGATCGACCGGCTGGTCGATCGCTACCTCACGATCGGCGCGCTGAACGAAGCCCACTACCGCGACCTCGGCATCGATCCGGCGAAGTTCACGCCGATGGGCTACGCCGTCGACAACGCCTGGTTCCAGGCGCGCATAGCGGAGGCGGCCGCCAGCCGCGAGGCGCTGCGCCAATCGCTGGGTCTCGCGCCGGGCCGGCCGATCGCGCTCTACGCCGCCAAGCTGATCGACCGAAAAGCGCCGCTCGATCTCGTCGAGGCTTTCGCCTCAGCGACGCGCGAACGTGACTCGGTGCTGCTGATGGCGGGCGACGGCGAACTGCGCGCGGCCGTCGAGGCGCGCATCGCCGCGCTAGGCGCGACCGAGCGCATTCGGCTGCTGGGCTTCCAGCCGCAGCGCCAACTCGCCGCGCTCTACGATCTTTGCGATCTCTTCGTGCTGCCCTCCGAACGCGAGACCTGGGGCCTCGTCGTCAACGAGGTGATGAATGCCGGCAAGCCAGTGATCGCCAGCGACCGCGTCGGCTCGGCGCGCGACCTGGTGCGCGACGGCGTCAACGGCTTCGTCTATCCCTTCGGCGACATCGCCGCGCTCGGCGCACGGCTCAGCGAGTCGCTGGCCGATCGCGAGCGGCTCGCCGCCATGGGGCGCGAGAGCCTGACCATCATCGGGGGCTGGGGCTTTGAGCAGAATCTCGCCGGGCTGAAATCGGCGCTGGCCCGCCTTTTCCCCGATCGCGGCATCGAGGGGACGTCGTGAGCCGCCGTCGTCTGCTGATCGCCCATCCCGGCGCGACCTCGCTGCTCTACCCGCTGGTCGCCCTGCTGCAACGCATGGATCTCGAGGTGCGATTCGAGACACTGTTCTACGACCGGCCGAGCGACCTGCCGCATCGTCTGGCGCGGGTCCTGCCGGCGACGCTCGGCCGCGGACTGGCGCGCGAACTGGGACGGCGCAGCCATCCCGACATCGATCCGGCACGCGTCGCCACCGCGCCGTTCAGCGAGCTGGTTCACATCGCCTCGGCGCGTCTTCTGTCGCCGGCGACGACCGCCTCGGTGCTGCGCTGGCGCAACGCGCGATTCGATCAGCGCATCGCCGCGATGATCAGCGGAGAGCGGCCGGATTTCTTCATCGGCTTCGACGGCTCGGCCGAGCGCAGCTTCGAGGCCTGCCGCGCGAGCGGCACGATCTCCCTGCTCTACCAGGCGATCGGCCATCTGCGCAGCGGCCTGCGCACGCTGATGGAGGAACGGCGCCTGTCGCCGGAATTCGCCGGCGTATCCTTCGGCGACACCTCGGACGAATGGATCGCGCGCAACACGCACGAGGCGTTGCTGGCCGACCGCGTCGTCGTGCCATCGGACTATGTGCGCGACACCATGGTCGAGAACGGCCGCGACCCCGCGACCATCGACCTGCTGCCCTTCCCGATCGACGTAACGCGCTTCACGCCCGCGCCCACGCCGCGCGTCGACGGCAAATTGCGCGCGCTTTTCGTCGGCCAGATCGGCCTGCGCAAGGGCGTGAAGTACATCCTCGAGGCCGCGCGCCTGCTGGCGCGACCCGACATCGAGATCGTGCTGGTCGGCGGCATCGTCGACGGCGCCGACTGGTTGAAGCGTTACGACGGCCTCTACCGCCATATCGCCAACGTGCCCTACGCCGAGATGCCCGACATTTTCCGCGCCGCCGACGTCTTCGTCTTTCCCTCCCTGCACGAGGGCTCGGCGATGGCGGTGAACGAAGCGCTGGCCAGCGGTCTGCCGGTGATCGTCACCCCCAACGCGGGCGCTATCGCGCGTGACGGCGTCGAGGGCTTCGTCGTGCCGCTGCGCGACGCCGACGCCGTCGCCGATAGGCTGTCCCGTCTCGCCAACGACGCGGCGCTGCGTCGACGCATGAGCGTCGCCGCCCGCGAGCGCGCCCTGCAGCATGACGCTTCGGCTTACGCGGCGCGGCTGGGCGCGCTGCTCGATCGCCTGAAGCCACCGGCATGAAACGACTGCCCCTCGCCCTCGCCTTGCTGGCGCTGCCGGCCCTGGCCGCCTCGGTCTGGTTCGCCTTCGTGCGGCCAATCGAGCCGATCATGCCGTCCTATCTCGAGCTCGCCGAGATCTTGCGCCGCGGCGAGGCCACGCGCGGCTTCGAGCCGCTGGGTTATCCGGCGCTGATTGCCGGCTGGCTGGGCAGCGTCGAGCGCACGCTACGCGTCGTGCACGCGCTCTGCCTGTGGGGCGTATGGGCGATCGTCGCCTGGCTCGTTCTGCGCATGGCGGCGCAGGATCGCGATGGCTCGCGGCACGGCCTGCCGTGGTGGCTGTGGGGGTGGATCGCCTTCTGGCTGGCGACGATCTTCCTCAACCCCTATTTCCTGATCGGCCTGGCGCGGGTCAGCGACAGCGCTGTGAACGTATTGCTGATCGGCGCGGTTTTCGCCTGCGCGTTGGCGGCGCGCGAGGCACGCTTGCGCGACTGGGCGCTGGCGGGCGTCGCGCTCGGCCTCTTCATCCTCGTGCGGCCGAACTCGATCACACTCATCGTCGCGCTCGCCGTCATCGCCTGGCTCGCGCGCACGCCATGGTCGCGGCCGATCGCGACCGCGATCACCACGCTCGCCGTTTTCGTGGCGCTGTCGTGGACCCTGACCGGAACGCCGCTCTTCTGGCCCAAGAACGGCGGCTACAACCTCTTCGCCGGGAACAATCCGTTCGCCTACGCCGAGCTAGTCGGCAACCACAACGCCGAGTACTCGCTCGACAAGGGATTGCGGTGGTGCGGCGTCGAGGGCGATCGCTACACCGTGCCTGACGACGCCTATCTGCGCTGCACGATTCGCTTCGTGGCCGAGAAGCCCGGCGAGTTCGTCAGGCTGATAGCCTACAAGACCTATACCATGCTGTTCCGCCCCAACCTGAGGCTGGCGGACACGCCGCTGAAGATCGTCGTCCAGTTCGCGATCCTGCTGCCGACGTCGCTGTGGTGGGCACTGTTCATCGTCAGCCATCGCTTCCGCGTGTCGCTGCCGGGCATCTCGGGCGTGCTGTTCGTCGTGTTCTACGCCGCGCCCTTCGCGCTAACCAACGCCGATCCGCGCTTCCGCATTCCGCTCGATGTGATCTATGCGATGTCGGCCCTGGCCTTCGCGCTGGGTGATCGGCTACCGATCCGTCACTCCTCGCGATCGCGTCCATGGCGGTCGTCGCCGCGACCGGGCCGGCCGCCAGAATCGGGTCTCGGCAGGGCGGACATACGGCGGCCCGGCGTCGGCTTGACCCAGCGCACCGGCCGGCGGACGTTGTAGATCGGCTGCGGCGCACCCGGCGCCCAGGAGTGCGGCTGTTGCTGCGCGTAGGCGGCGCGCCAAGCGGCGTCCTGTTGCAGCGCCATCCTTTCGACATGGGGCAGGCCAAGCACCAGACCGATGGTGAGGTAGAAGTAGTAGTTCATCGGCTCGACGTCGAGCGTCCAGCCCTTGAACGACACCAGGGCGCAAAAGGCGATCATGGCGCAGGCGATCGAGGCGATACCCTTGAAGCGCTCGAGCCTCATCTGCGCGCGGATCTGCAGGCAGTAGAGGAACAGCAAGCCGTAGCAGCCGAGCATGACGAAAAAGCCCAGCACGCCCAGTTCGACAATGGCCTTGCCGTAGAAGTTCTCGATGAAGGCGCCGCCATCGGCGAGGAAAGCCATATCGGCGCGATCAAGCCCGTGGCGCGCGGCGCCGGTGTTGGTGCCGGCGCCCAGGCCGAACAGGCCGCCCTTGGCCACCGCGTCCGTCAGGCCCTGCGCCGCGAACTCCTTGCCGTACACCGTGGTCAGGGTCGCGACTTCGCTGGCCATGTTCGCGCCATCGAGGCCGGAGACGGCGAGAAACAGCGCCAGGCCGCCGGCGACCATGAAGACGTTCCAGAACATGCCCTTCGACTTCATGCGGAACACCTGGATCATGATCATGACCATGGGCATGAACAGGAAGTTGCCGCGCGCGCCGGAGCTGAAGCCGCAGATCATCGCCAGACCGAGACTGGCCCACAGGAACATGCGCCAGCCGCGCGATCTCTCCAGCTCCATCAGCATCATCAGCGGGAACAGCATGTACCAGCAGAACACGCCGTACTGCGAATTGTACTGGAACGAGCCGGTGATGCGGTACAACCAGGCGCCCATGTAGTTGAACTCGCCCATGATGTTCAGGGCGTAGTCGCCGTAGAAGAACATCATGGTCGCTTTGTAGTCGTAGGTGATGGCGCCGACGATCATGATCAGCCCGACCAGCCACGGGATCCAGGCGGTCACGACGATGGTGCGCAGCATGCCGCGCAGATCGAACTCGTTGCGCGCGTAAGCCGCGCCGATGAACAGCAGCGGAACGTAGAAGAGCCAGACCTTGGCGCCGATGCCCGCGACCATGGCGTTGGGCACGGTCGGCCTCGTGAGCGAGATCAGCACCAGCAGCACCAGCGCGCCGTAAATCGCCACCACCTGCACCGGCACGCGCTTGGCCTGCGGCGAGCCGGCGAGCAGAAAATAGGAGATGTAGAGCGGCACGACGACGACAAGGTCGCGCATCAAGGTGCCGAGCGGCGACGGATAGAACGCCACGATCACCGGGCCTGTGAACGGCGTGTAGTAGGCAAGACCCAGCACGCCCCAGCGCCAGTTGACGATGATCGCCACCCAGGCGGCGAGCACGACCGGCAGGCCGAGCAGGAGGATTTCCATCCCGTCTTCTCCTCAGCCCGCCATCGGCGCCGGGCGTGAGCCGGCACGGAATGTGTCCATCACGTCGAGCGCCCAAGCGCGCCAGCCGCGCAGCCTGGCGCCGGCATGCGAGGGCACGCCCAACCAGTCGCGCACGGGCACGACGAAGCCGCGCTTGCCACGACCGGCGAGCGACTGGGCGACTGAGGGGCTTAGCAGCGCCGGCAGCTCGGCCTTGGTCACCGGCCGTGGTCCAGCGATCAGTGGAGCGAGCGCACCGAAGAAGTCCGCGTCCACGAACGGCGTGCGGATCTCGAGGGAATGCGCCATGCCCGCCCAGTCGGCGTCGCGCAGCAACTGGTTGCGCATGTAGAACGACAGCTCCAGCGCCGCGACACGCGCATTGGAAGACCGAACGCCTTCGATCGCCGACGCCAGGGTCGTCTCGGTGTGCAGATCGGCCAGACCCTGGCGCACAATGTCTCCATCGAGCAGATCAGGCAGTTCCCACGGCATGAACAGGCCGCGCCGCAGCAGGTAGGCGCCGCCGTAGGACGAGCCATACTCGAACAGCCCGGCATATTTCGGCGAGGTGAAGTGCCGCAGGAGGGGCTCGCTGACCAGCCGGAAGCCGCGGCCGAGTGCTGCGAAGGGCGACGCCAGGGCCACCATCTTCGGGATCTGCCGGAAGCTGGGATAGCCGGCGAAGACCTCGTCGCCGCCGATGCCCGACAGCGCCACCTTCAAGCCGGTCGAGGCGGTGGCCTTGCTGACGAAATAGACATTGGTGCCGTCGATCGTCGGCTGGTCCATCGCGCGCAGCAGGTGATCGCGCGCGGCGGCGAACTCGGCGCGGCTGACCCACACGGTTTGATGCCGTGTGCCATGCGTGCGCGCGGTCGCCTCGGCGATCGGCGTCTCGTCGAGCGCGCCGCCGCGATACTCGTCAAAGCCCAAGGTCACGGTGCGCAGCGGCTGCGCGTTCTCTGGTGTGGCGAACTCCGCCACGAGCGAGGAATCAAGGCCGCCCGACAGGAACACACCGACCGGCACGTCGGCCACCATGTGGTGGCGCATGGTGTCGACGATCCGCTCGCGCAGGAAATCTGCCCGAGCCCCGCCCGTCGGCGCGGCCGGGCCGGCTTCCACCTCGGCCAGCACCTTGGCGATGGAATGATAACGCCGCAGGGCCGGTGCTTCGCCCGTGGGCTGCCACAGCGTGTGCCCGGCTGGCAGCGCGCGGATGCCGCGATAGAGCGTGAACGGCTCGGGCACCGACCCCCAGAGCAGGAAGCCGACCTCGGCCGCCGGCTGCGGCGCGGTGTCGACGCTACCGCCGGCGATCAACGCCTTGACCTGCGAGGCGAAGCGCAGCGTTTTGCCATCATCGGCGATGTAGAGCGGCTTGATGCCGAACGGGTCGCGCGCCAGCAGCATGGCGCGACGGTCGCGGTCCCACAGCGCGAAGGCGAACATGCCGCGCAGGCGCTCGACCATGGCCGGGCCCTCGACATCGTAGAGGTGCAGCAGCACCTCGGTGTCGGAGTTCGAGGCAAAACGGCGGCCCTTGGCCTCCAGCTCGGCCTTCAGCGCACGGTAATTGTAGATCTCGCCGTTGAAGTTCACGACCAGCCGGCCGCCGTCATGCGCCATCGGCTGGAAACCGCGGTCCGAGGTCTCGATGATCGCCAGGCGGCGCTGGGCGAACAGAGCGGCGCCGGTCTCGTCCTGCCACAGGCCGGCGCTGTCGGGGCCTCGCGACAGCATGACCTCGGACATGCGAATCAGGCTCCGCAGATCGTCAGGGTTCGCCGTCGCCTCGCCGACCCGTCGGCCGCCAACCATGACCTCGACATCGCCTAGCCGCGACGATCCACGGACGCCTGCGAACGCGGGCGAGCCATAGTGGAAAAGGCCGGCGATGCCACACACTTAGAGGGGACCTCTCTGGAAACCTGACGCACCCCCACAACAATTCGTGGTTTGCTCGGCTTTGACTCTATAATTGTAGTATTCTGAACATGTTATGATAATTTCTTGAGCTCTGCAATCGGATCGGCCCCGGCTGGACCGGATGCCCAACAACGACCTGTCGCCCCCGGCTCCATGCGTATCCTGCACCTGATCGCGACCTTGAGCCGGGAGAGCGGCGGCCCGGCCCAGGCCTGCGTCGAGATGGCCGCCGCGGTGGCACGGCGCGGCCACGAGGTCAGCATCTATACGACCAACTGGAAAGAGGGTGGCGTCGAGGACGTGCCGACCGATCATCAGGTGGTTCGGGACGGTTTTGCGGTGCGCTACTTCCCGGTTCACGGCCCGCGCTTTTGGAAGCCCTCGCTGGCCATGGCCCGGGCGCTCAGCCGAGACATGGCGGGTTTCGACGTCGTGCACCTGCACTCGATCTACCTGTTCCACGACCTGGTCGGCGGCCACTACGCGCGGCGCCACGGCGTGCCCTACATCGTGCGCCCGCACGGCATGCTCGACCCGTACATCCGCGCCCATCACCGTGCCCGCAAGTGGCTGATGGAGGTCGCGTTCCAGAACCGCGTGCTGCGCCACGCCACCGCCATCCACTACACCTCGGATATCGAGCGAGAGATCAGCACACCCTTCGCCATGGGCGCGCCGCCCAAGGTCGTGCCGCTGGGCGTCGATCTCACCGGCTTCGATACCCTGCCCTCGCCCGAGATCTTCCATCGGCGCTTCCCGGAGACGCGCGGCAAGACCATCGTGCTCTATCTCAGCCGGCTGCACTTCAAGAAGGGGTTGGACCTGCTGATCCCGGCTTTCGCCGAGCTCGCCGCGACGGACCCGTCGCTGCACCTCGTCCTAGCCGGGCCGGATGACGGAATGATGGCGAAGTGCGTGGAATGGGCGGCGCGCGATGGCGTCAGCGATCGCGTGACTTTCACCGGCATGCTGCGTGGCGAGGACAAGCTCTCGGCCTTCGCCGCGGCGCGGCTTTTCGCCCTGCCCTCCTACAGCGAGAATTTTGGCATCGCGCCGGTCGAGGCGATGGCCGCCGGGCTGCCCGTCGTGATCTCCGACCAGGTCAATATCTGGCGCGAGTTGCAGCGCGGGGGCGGCGCCACGGTGATCCCCTGCGATCGCGCCGCGCTGGTCGCGGCGATGACACCGCTTCTGGCGGATTCCGAGGCCGCCGCGGAGATGGGCCGCCGCGCCCGCGCCACGGTCGATCAGCTCTATCGCTGGGACAACGTCGGCGCGGCGCTGGAAGAAATGTACCGCGACGCCGCGGCGACGCGCGTCAGCCCACGTCTATCGGGAGTAGCGGCATGAGCCGAAGCGTTTTGGTCACCGGCGGCGCCGGCTTCATCGGCAGCCAGGTGTGCAAGGCATTGGCCCAGGCCGGCTTCACGCCCATCGCCTACGACACGCTGGAGAAGGGCCACGCCTGGGCGGTGAAATGGGGGCCGCTGGAGCGGGGTGACATCGGCGACCGGGCCCATCTCAACGCCGTCTTCATGCGCCACAAGCCCGCGGCGATCATCCATCTCGCCGGCTATATCGAGGTCGGCGAATCGATGCGCGATCCCCAGCGCTATCGCCACAACAACATCGACAAGAGCCTGGTGCTGATCGAGGCGGCCGAGGCGCATGGTGTTGCCCACTTCGTGTTCTCCAGCACCTGCGCGATCTACGGCACGCCCAAGCGCCCGCTGCTCGACGAAAGCCATTCCTTCGGCCCGGTCAGCGTCTATGGCGAGACCAAGCTCGAGGTCGAGAAGGCCCTGCGCACGCCCGGCCGCAAGATCCGCTCGATCTGCCTGCGCTACTTCAACGCCGCCGGCGCCGATCCCGACGGCGAGATCGGCGAGGCGCACGAGCCGGAAAGCCATCTGATGCCGCTGGCGATCGACGCCATGCTCGGTATCGGCGAGCCGCTCACCGTGTTCGGCGACGACTGGGACACGCCCGACGGCACCTGCGTGCGCGACTACGTGCACGTCGCCGACCTGGCCGATGCCCATGTCCGGGCGCTCGACTACGTGGCAAAAGGGGGCAGCGCGCCGGCGTTCAATCTCGGCTCGGGCCACGGCTACAGCGTCAAGCAGCTGATCGAGACAACCGGCCGGTTGGGCGGCAAGGCCGTGCCGCACAGCATCGGCGCGCGCCGCCCGGGCGATCCGCCCAAGCTGGTGGCCGACACGACGCTGGTGCGCCAAGAGTTGGGCTGGAGCCCCAGTCGCGACCTCGACGCCCAGATCGCCGACGCGATACGCTGGCGCCGCAAGATGCCGCGCTAGCAAACCCCCACCCGGCGTTCCGAACGCAGCTCGGAATGACTGAAGTGATGTTCCGGAGGATCCGCCATGTTCGCGCCGTTGCAGGGCGTGCGTGTCGTCGACCTGACGCATGTCTACGCCGGCCCCTATGTCACGCACGTGCTGACACAGCTCGGCGCCGAGGTCGTGAAGATCGAACGCCCCGGTGCCGGCGACGTCATCCGCGCGGGTCTCCGCGGCGTGTCGCCACTGGGCTTCGCCGCCCCCTTCGTCGGCATGAACCACGGCAAGCGCTCGCTGACGCTCGACCTGAAGGATGAACGCGGCAAGGACGCGCTGACGCGGCTGATCGAACGCGGCGATGTGCTGGTCGAGAACCTGCGGCCGGGCGAGTTGGAGCGCATCGGCCTCGGCCCCGACGCCGCGCGCAAGATCAATCCGCGCCTGATCTACGCCTCGGTGTCGGGATGGGGCCAGACCGGCCCGCAGTCCAGTCGCGCCGGCTACGACCAGGTGATCCAGGCCTCGACCGGCATGATGATGATGCAGGGCGAGGCCGGCACGCCGCCGATGAAGATCGGCTTTCCGGCGATCGACATCGCCACCGGCATGAACGGCGCCTGCGCGATCCTCGCGGCGCTGCTGGAGCGCCAGCGCACCGGCACGGGCAGCCGCATCGATATCGGCATGGGCGATTCGGCGCTGATGCTGATGATCGGCAACAGTTCGGCCTGGCTGGTCGGCGGCCTGCCGCACGAACGCGTGGGCAATCGCGCGTTGACCTCCAGCCCGACCTCGGGCGTGTTCGAGACCGCCGACGGCTCGATTTCGGTCGCCGCCAACACGCTGGAGCAGGGCCACAAGGCGCTCGACGTCATCGGCCGCCCCGAGCTCAAGACCGATCCGCGTTTCGCGCCCGTGCGCAAGGGTGGCTTCTTCCACGTTGCCGATCCGGATGGCGCCGAGCGCGAGTTCGCGACCGCTTTGAAGGCGCGCGACGCGGAGCATTGGGAGGCAGCGTTCAACGACGCCGGCATCGCCTGCGGCAAGATCCGCACGATCCATGAGTTCCTCTCCGGGCCCTATCGCACCATGCCCGGCATCCACCGCACGATCACCGACCAGCCCGGCTACGACCGACCGGTCGACGCGCTGGGCGCCGGCTTCCGCGTCGACGGCGCCGTCCCGGCCGCGACCCGTCCCGCGCCGTCGCTGGGTGGCGACTCGCGCGCGGTGCTCAGCGAACTGGGATTCGCCGCTGGCGAGATCGACGCGATGGCGAAGGACGGCGTGATCTGAATCGTATTCCCGTCTCCCCGCCTTCGCGGGGAGAAACAAAAGCTACGCCAGCTTGAACGGCAGGCTGCGCAGGCGCTTGCCGGTGAGCGCGAAGATCGCGTTGCCTACCGCTGGCGCGATCGGCGGAGTGCCGGGTTCGCCGACGCCGCCCATCGGCGAGTCCGGCGCGTTGACGATCAGTGTCTCGATCGCCGGCATGTCGGCCAGACGCACGACGTCGTAGTCGGGGAAGTTGGCCTGCTCGACCGCGCCGTTCTTGATCGTGATCTCGCCATAGAGCGCCGCCGACAGGCCGTAGACGATGCCGCTTTCCATCTGCGCGCGCACGATGGCGGGATTGACCACGCGGCCGCAATCGACGGCGCAAACCACGCGCTTGACGCGGATCGTATCGCTCTCGACCGCGACCTCGGCGACTTGCGCAACGATTGAACCGAAGGATTGGCGTAGCGCGATGCCGCGGCCGATGCCAGCTGGCGGCGGCGTGCCCCACCCCGCCGCCTTGGCCGCGGCATCAAGCACGGCCAGATGACGCGGCTGATCCTTGAGCAGTTCGCGGCGCAGCGCGAGCGGATCCTTGTTCATCGCCAGCGCCACCTCGTCGAGGAAGCACTCGTCGAAGAAGGCGGTGTGCGAATGGCCGACCGAGCGCCAGAAGCCGACCGGCACCGGCCCCTTGGGCACCACGGCTTCGAGCCGGTAGGATGGGAAGCCGTAGGGCGGCCGCTCGACGCTGTTGCCGTCGGGATCGCCCTGCTCGCCCAGGCGCAGCACGCGGTCGATGAACTGGCCGGTGGCCGACTGCCCTACCAGCCGGCACCGCCACTCCCACGCCGCGTCCTTCGAGGCGCGCGCCTGCATGCGCGCCACCGCCATCGGTCGATAGAAGTCGTGGCGCATATCCTCTTCGCGCGACCACATCACCTGCACCGGCCTGCCTGCTACCGCCTTGGCGATCGTCACCGCCTGGCGCACGAGATCGGGTTCGGCACGACGGCCGAATCCGCCGCCGAGATAGGTCGTGTGCACCGTCACCTGCGCCTGGTCGAGCTCGGCCGTTTTGGCCGCGACATAACGAACCAGCGACGGCGACTGGTTGGGCATCCACAACCGAAGCCGGCCATCGGCGAAGAGCGCCGTGCAGTTCATCGGCTCCATCGTGGCGTGCGCGAGATAAGGTGCGCGATAGGTCACCTCGATGCCGCGCTCTATCGGTCGCTGCGGCGTCGGTGTGGTCTGGAAGCTGCGTGTCTTGGTGGCATCGCCGACCGCGCGCGACTGTGCCTCGTAGTCCCGCATCAGCGTCGCGCTGTCGAGCTTGGCGTTGGGCCCGTCATCCCACACGATCTTCAGCTGCTCATTCAGGAAGCGCTGCGCCTTCCACCAGCTGTCGCCGACGACGGCGATCGCCGTGGGCAGCTCGACGACTTTCATCAGCCCCTTCGGCAAGCCGCCAGCGGGAAGGGTGAAGGCCTTGGGTTTGCCGCCAAACACCGGGCTGTTGGCGACTGCGGCGTAGAGCATGTCGGGCAGACGCACATCGACGCCGAACGTCGCGGTGCCAGTGACCTTTGCGGCGACGTCGAGCCGCGGCAGCTCCTTGCCGATGAGCTTGAAATCCGCCGGCTTCTTGAGCGGCACATCGTCGAGCGGCTGCAGCTTGCCGATGGCGTCGACAAGCTCGCCGAAGGTCGCGACCGGCTTTCCGTCGCGCGTGCGCACCTGCGAGTCGACGATCGCCAGGTCGGCCTGCTTCACGCCGGCCTTCTGCGCCGCCGCGCGCAACAGCAGCTCACGCGCCGAGGCACCGGCCAGGCGCATCGGCTCCCAGGCATCGCGTGTCGCGGTACTGCCGCCGGTGGCCGAGACGCCCAGTATGCCGGCGACGCGCGAGCCGGCCCAGAGCGCGATGTCGCGCATGAGTCCGGGATCCTGCGCGCGGCCGCCCTCGAGCAGCATCTCGACGTTGCGGTAGATGCCGAGGTCGGCGGCATCCTCGACGCGCACGTCGTCCCACTTGGCATCCATCTCCTCGGCGACCAGCGCGGCCAAGGCGGTGTGAATGCCCTGCCCCATCTCGGCGCGTGGTGCCGCGACGATGATGGTGCCGCTGCGTGACACCTTTACCCAGCCGTTCAGCGCCACCTCGCCGTCGCGCGGCTTGAACGCGTCGCGTCCACCCAGCCGGTCGCGCTCGTGCGCGAACCACCAGCCCACGACCAGCGCGCCGGTACCCAGCGTGCCGCCGATGATCAGCTTGCGCCGTGTCAGCCTCATCGTGCGGCTCCCATCATCGCCGCCGCGTGATGCACCGCCTTGCGGATGCTCTGGTAGGTGCCGCAGCGGCAGATATTGGTGAGCGCGGCGTCGATCTCGGCGTCGGTCGGCTTCGGCTTTTCCTTGAGCAGCGCCGCCGTGGCCATCATGAAGCCCGGCTGGCAGTAGCCGCACTGTGGCACCTGCAGCTCGATCCACGCCGCTTGCACCGCGTGCAGCCGTTCGCCGCCGAGGCCTTCGATGGTCACGACCTCGCGCCCGGCGACCTGCTCAAGCGGCACCGAGCACGAGCGCATCGCCTGGCCGTCGACATGGACTGTGCAAGCGCCGCAAGCAGCGACGCCACAGCCGAACTTCGTGCCGACGAGCGCGAGATCTTCGCGCAGCACCCATAGCAAGGGCTTGTCCGGCTCGACCTCGATGTTGCGCCGCTCGCCGTTGATCGTGACCGGGATCATCGCTGTCTTCCACCGCTTATATTAACGGCGTTAATATAGCGCAGATCGAGACAGCCGCCAATGCTTTCTCAGCACCGTCCGGCAACACATTGAATCGAACGAATCAGTTGTGATTCAAGAGAGGCGCCCAACTTTTCCGCTCGGCACCTGTAGCAGGCACTCGGTGGCGTCGCGCCGATCAGCGGCGGCTGGTGGCCGCCCGAACGATCGCCTCGGCCTCGATCTCGACGCGGTGGTCGCCGATGAGGCCGGCGACACGCACCAGGGTATTGGCCGGCTTGATGTCGCCCAGGACGCGCCCGTGCGCGCGCGAGATCGCCAGCACGTCCGCCTCATCCGTGATGAAGATGCGCGTGCGCGCGATGTCCTCGACTTGTCCGCCGAGCGACACGACGGATGCCACGATACGGTCGAGAATGTAGGTGGTCTGCGCGCCTGCGTCCGCCGGGGCCACCGCTCGCGACAGGCCGGCGATCGCCGTTGTGCCGGACACCAGAATGCGATCGCCGATCCGTTGCGCCCGGCAATAGCCCGCGATGTCCTCCCAGGATGATCCTGTCAGCACGCGCTCGGCGCCCGGCCCGGCCGGCAGCCGCTGGAATGGCTTGGCGACTTCGGCGAGGTGGTGGGAGAGATCGCCTGAAGCGGTCAGGAAGGGCGGCCGGCGGTACTCGTCGCCGCAATCGCCGGGAATGGGCTGGGTCGCGGCGAAGGCGTCTTCGAGCAGCGCGCGGTCCTCGGCATCCAGGGCGAAGGAGAATAGCCGCCGGTTGTCGCGCGCATGCATCGCCTCGCCGAGCCGCGCGCCGATGATGACCCCGGCGACGCGACGCTGCTCGAGCACCCAGCGCGTCGCGACATTGGCGAGCGACACGCCGTGCTTGCGCGCGATCGCCGCGGCGACCCGCAGCACGGTCTGGAACGCCGGCCAACCACCGGCGGCGGCGATGAAGCGACCGTATTTCATCTTGGACCAGTCGGCGACGCTGTCGGGCTCGTCTCGCTCGAGCCAGCGCTCCGACAGGAACCCGCCGTTGAGCGTGCCGTAGGCGAGCAGCCAGGCGCCGTGGCGCTCGCAGACATCGGCGAGCGCGCCGGCGGCCCGCCGATCCATTAGCGAGAAGCTCACCTGGTTGGTGCGCAGCGGCACGCCGTCCGACAGCGCCAGGTTGAAGTGCGCGGCGTCGAAATTGGTGACGCCGAGTTCGCCGATCAGGCCCTCCTGGCGCAGCCGCGCCAGTTCATGCAACGCATCGAGCCAGGCCGGATGCTCGAATGTCCACCAGTGGAACTGCAGCAGGTCGATGCGCTCGACGCCCAGTCGGTCAAGACGCTCCTGAATACCCGCACGCACGATCGCGGCGGTCATCGGCCCCGGCGGCGGGCACCACTTGGTCAGGATGCGGGGGCGGCGCGCCCCATCACGCGACAGCAGCCGGCCGGCGATGATCTCGGCGCTGCCGTAGTGATCGGCCATGTCGAAGGTGTCGAGACCCTCCGAGACATAGGCCGCGAGGCAATCCGCGCCGGTGTCGGGATCGATCGTCGTGCCATCCTTCTCGATGTCCGCCACCTGCCATAGGCCGGTCAGGATCCGCGAAATTTCAAGCGTCTCGGTCAGGCGGGAACGGTCTGATATTGGGGACATGCGCTGATGGTCAGGTTCTGATATGCGCCATACTGGGGCCAGCCACGGTGGAAGTCATCAGGATCGGAAAGTTGAGGGCATGGAACGCGACGGCGAACGGGGATTTTGGCTCTACGATCTGCGGGTGGAAACGGTGCTCGACGGACGCACGCCGGTCTGCCGGCATGTCGAGGGCGAGTACTTCCGGGTGATCGGCGAGAGCCTGGTGTTCGGGGGCGCGCAGCAGAAGGTCTCGATGTACGCGCTCGCGGCACTCCTGCCGCTGCTGCCGGCGCGCCAGCGCGACACCGATCGCGACGACTGGATGTCGACCGATGCCGAAGTCGCCTGCGCCGATCCCCATTGCGGCGGGCGCTTTCGTATCGTGCGCGAGGCGCGGCGCTGGTTCTCCCATGCCGCGACCACCGGTCTGCCCGAATCGCGCGGCACGCCCTATTGGCGTGAAGACAAGACATGACCGTCGAAACAGCAGACTTGCGCCCTGGCCATCGCATCTCCCGCGTCATCAAGGGCGGTTGGCAGCTGGCGGGCGATCACGGCGAGGTTCGCCCCGAACAGGCGATCGCCGACATGGAGGCGTTTCTCGACGCCGGCATCACCACCTTCGACTGCGCCGACATCTACAAGGGCGTCGAGGACATGATCGGCGCCTTCATCGCCGACGTTCGCCGTCGCCGTGGCGCGGCGGTCGCGGACCGCGTCGTCGTCCACACCAAGCTGGTGCCGGATCTTGGCCGGCTCGACGACCTCCGGCCGGATGAGGTCGAGGCGATTGTCGACCGCTCGCTGCGGCGGCTGAAGATCGAGCGTCTGCCGCTGGTGCAGTTCTTCTGGTGGGACATGAACCGCGGCGATCCGGTCGGCGCGCTCGCCGTGCTCAAGGAGTGCCAGCGCAAGGGCAAGATCGCCACGCTCGGCGTCACCAACTGGGCCGAGCCCGCGATGGATCGTTTCATTGACGCGGGCTACGACGTGGCCTCGGCGCAGGTCCAGTATTCGCTGCTCGACCGGCGACCGGCGGGGGAATTCGCCGGGTGGTGCGCCCGCCGTAACGTCCAGATCCTCTGCTATGGCACCTTGGCTGGCGGTTTTCTCACCGAGCACTGGCTCGGCCGGCCCGATCCCGGCTACGCCTTCGAGAACCGCAGCCTCATCAAGTACCGGCTGATCATCGACGAGTTCGGTTCGTGGGATTTGTTCCAGTCGCTGCTGGCCGCGCTCAAATCGATCGGCGATCGGCACGGCGTGGCGCTGTCGTCGGTCGCGACCCGCTGGGCGCTCGATCAGCCGCGAGTCGCCGCGGCGATCGTCGGCGCGCGCTATGCCCGCCACCTGCCGCAAACCCTCGAGGTCTTCCGGTTGGCGCTCGACGATGCCGACAGAGCCGCCATCGCCGGCATCCTGGCGCAGGCCGGCGGGCCCGGCGGCCCGGTCTACGGGCTGGAGGGCGACCGGTCCGGACGGCATGGCCGGATCATGAAGTACAATCTCAACGCCAATCCGAACGACAAGGTGCTGGGCTCGTGATCGGGGCGTTCAAGCCTCGCGCTGCTTCAAGAGGCTGGGGGCGGGCCACTTTAGTGGCGCGGCGGTCGATCGACAAGACGCGCCACTGGAGTGGCGCGCCCCGACCGAGTTGCATTCAAGCCGTTCGGGCCGCGTCGCTCCAGCCACGCCGCAAGATCGCCCCGGGTGCGAC
>JALHMM010000019.1:61152-75670 GCA_022844045.1 Reyranellaceae bacterium
CGCGCCCCCACAGGGGCGCCGCGGGCGCGCCGCCGCCCGAAGACAGCGAACGGCTCGTGACGGGTGTCGCGTGACGGACCCGGTACTGTCGATCCGAGGGTTGAGGCGCGATTTCGGCGCATTGCGCGCCGTCGATGCCGTCTCGCTCGACATCCGACGCAACAGCATCACCGGCCTGATCGGACCGAATGGCGCCGGCAAGACCACTTTGTTCAACATGGTGGCCGGCGCGCTGAAGCCGAGCGCGGGCACGGTGACCTTAAACGGTGCCGACATCACCGGCCTGTCGTCGGACGCGCTGTTCGCGCGCGGGCTGGCGCGCACCTTCCAGATCCCGCGGCCCTTCCGTCGCATGAGCGTGCTCGACAACGTGTTGCTGGCGCCGCCGCAGCAGACTGGAGAAACGGTATTAGGGGCGCTGTTCCGGCGGGGTCGGGTGGCGGCGGAAGAAGCGCGCATCCGCGACAAGGCACGGGCCATGCTCGACTTCGTGACGCTCGGTTCCCTCGCCGATCATCCCGCCGGCAAGATTTCCGGCGGTCAGATGAAGCTGCTCGAACTTGCCCGCGCGCTGATGGGCGATCCCGAGGTGATCCTGCTCGACGAGCCGGCGGCCGGCGTGAATCCCTCGCTTGCGCGCATCCTCGTCGAGCGGATCGAGGAGCTAAAGCAGCGCGGCGTGACGTTCGTGATTATCGAGCACGACATGGACTTCGTCATGCGCCATTGCGATCCGGTGATCGCCCTGGGGGAGGGCCGCGTCGTCTTCCAGGGCACCGTCGCCGAGGCCCAGGCCGACCCGCTGCTGCTCGAAGCCTATCTCGGAACCGCCGCGTGACATCAGCCCTGAAGATCGAGGCGCTGGAAGCAGGCTATGTCCGCGATCTGCCGATTCTCAGGCAAGTCGACCTCGCCGTCGAACGCGCCAGCCTCACCGTGATCATCGGGCCCAACGGCGCCGGCAAGTCGACGCTGATCAAGGCGGTCGCCGGGCTCGTGCCTGTAACGGGCGGGCGCGTGCTGCTAGACGGACAGGACATCACAGGCATCCGCCCGGACCAGATGGGCGCGCTCGGCCTGTCCTACGTGCCGCAAACCGACAACATCTTCCGGCACCTCAGCATCGGCGAAAACCTCGCGCTCGTGCTGCGCCGCGTGAGTGACAGGCAGGCGCGGCTGGCGGAGCTTTTCGCTCTGTTCCCGGCGCTCGCGCCGAAGCAGGCGGACCGCGCGGGCTCGTTGTCCGGCGGCCAGCGACAGATGCTGGCGATCGCCATGGCGCTAGCGCCGCGCCCGCGCGTCATCTTGATGGACGAGCCCTCCGCTGGCCTGTCGCCGAAGATCGCGGCGGAAGTCCTCGACCTCGCCCGCTCGCTGACTCATCAAGGCGTGACAGTGCTTTTGGTCGAGCAGAACGTGCGGCGGGCGCTCAGCGTCGCGGATCACTGCTACATCCTGGCGGAGGGACGCAACCAAATGGACGGGCCGGCCGCCGCGATGCTGGCGGATCCCGCGGTGGGCGAGATCTATCTCGGCGGCAGGCGGATGGGCGCGGCATGATTCAGAACGTGCTGGATGGCATCCTGACCGGCGCCGTCATCTCGCTGGGCGCGATCGGCCTGACCATGGTCATGCACATGCTGCGCTTCGCCAACTTCGCCTATGCCGAGCTGCTGGCGATCGGCGCGTACTCAGCGCTGGTGTTCGACAAGGTCCTGGCGGCACTCGCGCCTCTGATGGCAAGCGCGTTCAAGCCGCTGACGCTGTCGGCGTCGTTGGCGCTGGCCACGCTTGCGGCCATGATTGTCACTGGTGCGTCCGCCGCCCTGCTGGACTGGCTCGTCTTCAGGCGCATCCGCGCCAAAGCCGACGCGCTCTCGATGGTGTTCGCCAGCTTCGGCGTCGCCTTGATCATCCGTAACGCGATCACGCTGGGCTTTGGCCACGATGCGAAACTCTTCTCGCAGGACATCGCCTTCGCGAAGATCCTCAGCACCGACCCGCTGATCCTGATCAAGGCCGATCAGGTCTTCGTGCTCATCGCGGCCCTGGCGTTGATGGCGATCTTCCACATCGTGCTGACGCGCACGGCGTTCGGCTTCGCCCTGCGCGCCGTCGCCGAGAATCCCGCGCTAGCGCAGGTCGCGGGCGTCCGCCTATCCGGCATGATCGTCGCGGTCTGGCTGATCGGTGGTGCGCTGTCGGCGGCGGCTGGCGTTTTCTATACGCTGACCAACCATCTCTCCCCCGCGCTCGGACACAATTTTCTCCTGCCGGTTTTCGCCGCCACCATCGTGGGTGGCATCGGCAGCGTCTACGGCGCGGTGCTGGGCGGCTTCCTGGTCGGCATCGCGTCCAGCCTTTCGCTGGCGGTTCTGCCGTCGGGCTATGTGCCGGCGATGCCGTTCCTGATCATCCTCGCCGTGCTGCTGCTGCGGCCGCTCGGACTGTTTGGCGAGGATCAGGCGTGATCGGCGTGATCTCGTATCTGGTCTTCTTCGCCACGATGGCGGCCATCCTGGCCATCGTCGTGCTCGGGCTGAACCTGCAATGGGGCTACACGGGCCTGTTCAACGGCGGCGTCGCGGCCTTCTTCGGTGCCGGCGCCTATGTGACGATGTTGCTGGGCGGCCGTCCGGAGCTCGGGCAGTTCGGCGGCTTCCTGCTGCCCTTTCCAGTCGCGGTCGCCGGCGGAATCCTGTTCGCCGGGCTGCTCGCCTGGTTCTTTGGCGCGCTGACCTTGAAGCTGCGGCACGACTATCTCGCCATCGCCACGTTTGGTGTCGCTGTGGCCCTGGAGAGCGTCGCGCGCAACGCCGAGTGGTTGACTGGCGGCGCCAAAGGTCTGCGCGGCTTCCCCCGTCCGCTCGAAGCGGCCATCGGCGACAGTTTCCTCTATGGCCTGTTCTTTCTGGCGCTGGTGCTGGCGGTGCTGGTCGCCGTCTATGTCGGCCTCGAACGCCTTGTCCGGTCGCCCTACGGCCGGGCGCTGCGCGCCATCCGCGAGGACGAAGCGGCCGCCCGCTCGCTGGGCAAGAACCCGGTCCGCCTCAGGCTGCAATCCTTCGTGATCGGGTCGATGATCATGGGCGCGGCCGGCGGTCTCTACGTGGCGTTCTACGCCTTCATCGGCCCGCAGGACCTGGCGCCGATCCTCACATTCCAGGTCTGGGCCATGCTGATCGTCGGCGGGGCGGGCAACAATCGCGGCGCCGTGCTGGGCGCCTTCCTGATCTGGGCGGCGTGGACGGCGAGCGGATTCGCGCTCGCGACCTTCGCGCCCCAGGCGATGCAGCTTTACACCGGCCCGATTCAATACATTCTGATCGGATCGGTGATCGTCGGGATGCTTTTATGGCGACCGCAGGGCATTCTGCCGGAGCGAATCCGTTAGTTGGGGAGAGACCTGGGATGAAACGGAAGATTTCGGGAGTTGTCGCGGCCACAGCGCTGGCCGTTCTGGCTCAGACCGGTGGCACCGCCGCCCAGCAATGCACAGTGAATGTCGGCGTCGTCTATCCGACGTCGATCGACTGGGGCAAACCGATCGCCGCCACGACTCTGTGGGTCGCCGAGATGATGAACGAGGCCGGCGGCGTCGACGGCTGCAAGGTCGAGACGATCCTGCGCGACGACCAGAACGACGCCAAGGTTGGCGTCGACGCCGCCAAAGCGCTGATCGACATCAACAAGGTAAGGCTGCTGATCGGCACGGTCGCCTCGGGCATCACCATCCCGATCCTGACCTCGGTCTCGGTGCCGGCGGGCACCATGCAGATCTCCTGCTGCTCCTCCACCACACGCTTGACGGCGATGGCTACCGAGGGCGCGCTGAAGGGCCTGTGGTTCCGGACCTTCGCGACATCGCGCGTCCAGGCCTCCGTCGCGGCCATGGCGGCGAAGGACGCGGGCTACAAGAAGGTGACCGTCTTCTACAAGAACGACGACTGGGGCCAGGACCTCGGCAGGCTGGCCGCGGCGGCGTTTCGCGCCTCGGGCATCGAGGTAACCGCCTCGATCGCCATCACCGACGGGCAACCCAGCTACCGCGCCGAGGTCACCCAGGGCCTCGCCGGAAAGGCCGACGCCGTCTATCTCGCGCTGTACCCGAAGGAAGGCATCGCGGTGGTGCGCGAGTGGCTGTCGCTCGGCGGCACCAACAAGATGATCGGCGCGAACTCGCTGAAGTCGGACGATTTCAAGAACACCGTGGGCATGCAGCATCTGGCGAGCTTCGTCGGCACGGACACCTCGACGCCGCGCACCGACAGCGCCAAGGGCTTCGTCGCGGCCTACACCGCCAAGTTCGGCAAGCCGCCGGCGGGGCCGGGCCTGCCCAACAGCTTCGACGCCGCGGCGATCGCGCTGCTCGCCTATCACGCCGCGGGCAAGGACGCGACCGGCGCGCAGATCGCCGCCAAGGTGCCGATGGTGACCGACCCCAACGGCGAGAAGATCAACGGCGACGTCGAAGGCTTCAAGAAGGCCCTGGGGCTGCTTAAGCAGGGCAAGCCGGTGTCCTTCCAGGGCGCCACCGGCGCGCTGGTTTTCGACAAGAACGGCGATGTCTCCGCCCCGGCCGTCCACTGGACCTTTGGCGCGAGCGGGATCGCGGAGAAGCGCTACATCCCGCTCGAGGAAGTAAACGCCTTCATCGCCGCGCTGAAGTGATCGCGCTGCCGTCAGCCTCCCGGCCTCGTCGAGAAGCCGGGAGGCGTGTTCCCGTCAATTGATGACGCCCGTCAATCTGATCGGGCGCGGCCGGATCGGTGCCGCGGTCGCCGGTTGGCTCGAAGGCTCCGACAACCATGTGCTGCAATCGTTCATCGGCCGGACGGGCACGTGGCGTGCGGCGCCGCTGACGATTGATGCGGCCGGTCCGCAGGCTTTGCGGGCGCACGGCGAAGTCCTGCTTTCACAAGGTGATCTCTGGTCGGTAGGCGCGGCGGCGCTGATCGACGGTGACTTGCGCGGTCGCCTCGCGGCGGTCGCAAGCCGCACCGGCCACGAACTGCGTCTGTTCACAGGCTGGATCGCTGGGCCGACGCTGGCTCCGGCCGCCGCCAATGCCCGGCTGTATATCGAGCAGCACGCGCCGCGCCTCGGCCCGGCGCCGGGCCCGCTCTTCTCCGGGCCGTTGCGCGCCGCCGCCGCGCGCTTTCCCGATCATCTCAACACGGCGACAGCCGCTGCGTTGGCTGGACCCGGCATCGATGCGACCACCATCGCCCTGCATTGCTCGGAAGATGGCGGGCCGCACGTCATCCGCGCGCGATTCGAGGTGCCTGGCCAGACCATCCAAACGGACGTGCGGTTCGACGATGGCCCGCATCCTGTCGCGCAAGCGATCATCGCGGCGCTCGAAGCCCGCGGCCACTGGCTGCGATACGGCTGACCGGGAGCCGCGCCTGGGGTGGTCTTCTCTTCAGGTAACACGCGTTGCTGGAGCCCGCTCGAGAGCGCGCCCGCGGCAAACGACCGGCACAGTAGAGAGACCAGCCTGAAGGCGTCAGGCCTGCCCGAGTAACGCCTGACGGAAGCGGTCCTTGAGATGGGCGCCGTCCTGCGGTGGCATGACGAACTCGAGCTTCTCGACCATCACCTTGACGACGCGGAACACCGGGCCGGTCTTGCGCCTGAGGTCGGCGACGAGCTGCGCGACCTCGGCCTCGTCGCGCACCGTGATGCTGTCGGCGATACCGCAGCCCCGGGCGATGACGCTGAGATCGGCACCAGCACCAGAGTCGGTCGGTCCGTTGTTGCGCGCGCTGGTGTGTGTCGCCTGGTTGCCGGTCTCGCCGAACTTCTCGTTGTCGAGCACGCAGATCGCCAGGTTATGTGGCTGCTGCGTCGCGACCGTCGCCAGCGAGCCCATGCCCATCAGCATGTCGCCATCGCCGGTGATCACCAGCACGCGCTTGGTGGGCTGCGCGATCGCCAGGCCCAGGCCGATTCCCACCGTGGCGCCCATCGCGCCCCACAGTGGCATGTTGAGCGGCCGATCGCCGGCCTCGGTGACATCCCAGTTCGAGGAACCAAGGCCTGCGATCACCAGCAGGTCGTCGGTGGCACCCTCGAGGATCTTCTTGACCAGCGGACGCCGCCGCAGCGTGGCGTTGCTCATCTCACTTCTTCCCGAAAGTCTTGATGCCGATCAGCTTCTGGCGCAGCAGCACCGCCACCGCCTGGCCGCCGTTGAAGGCGGCGCGCGTCGCGGCGTCGACCGTGGCTTTCACCTCCTCGGCCTTGTCGACCGAGTAGAGCAGCACACCCATCGCTTCGAGCACCTTGGGCGTACCCTGGCCCATCGGGTACTGCCAGGAATTGAACTCGCCGTAGTCGCCGCGCATGGTGATCAGGGTGAGCAGCGGAAGACGCATCGTCTTGGTCAGGCCCATCAGGTTGATGGTGTTGCCGACGCCCGAGCTCTGCATCAGCAGCACCGAGCGCTGACCGCCCAGCCAGGCGCCAGCGGCCAGCGCCACGCCCTCTTCCTCGGTCGTCAGGGCGAGCGTGCGCATAGCGTTGGAGCGTTGGCAGGCCTCGATCAGCGGCGAATGGCCGGCGTCGGGCACGTGGTAGACCTGCCTGATCTCATGTGCTTGCAGGACAGCGAAGATGTCGTCGCGCCAGTCCGGCGCCGTGGGGGCGTTCATACGTCTCTCACTCTCAATAGCGTTACCACTTCGGCGCTGGCCCGGGCGGCGCGAACGGCCGCTCCAGCGCCCGCTCGACCATCATCAGGCGGTCCTGGCCGTAGAAGAGTTCGCCGTCGACGATGTAGGTCGGCGAGCCGGGCACGCCATCGGCGATCGCCAGCTCGGTGCATCGGTTGAACGCGGCCTGGATGTCGGCCGAGCGTGCGGCATCGAGGATCGCTTTGGCATCGGCACCGACGCCGCTCACCAGGCTCGCCAGCACCTCGACGCCGGAGAGGTCGCGATCGTCGCGCCACAGCGCGGTAAGCATGTCGACATGCAGGCGGTCAACATCCGCGCCCGCCGCCTGCGCGGCGAGGATGACGCCAGCGGATAGTGCGCGGTCACCAAAATGGTGCACAGGATCGACCAGCGCGGGGATGCCGAGATACTCGCTCCAGCGCTCGATCTCGCGGCCGAACTGGTACGCCTTGTGCGCGGCGGAGCGCTTGTCGAAGGGCAGGCTGCCGGCGGCGGGCACGACGCGCGACAGATCGACCGGCCGATGGACCAGCCGGCGGCCGAAGCGGCGCGCCAGATCGGCGATGCGTTGCGCACCGAAATACGCGTAGATCGAGCGGGTCGAGTAGTAGTAGTCGATGGTCTTCATCGGGCCGCACTATGCCACGCGGCGATGTCGCCGGGGCGATCGCGATATCAGCTCTTTCGCTCGATGAAAGTGTCGCCCAGCACCAGCACGTCCATCTTCGTGCGCAGGAAGCAGTCGATCGCCTCCTCCGGCCTGCAGACCACGGGCTCGTTCTCGTTGAAGCTGGTGTTGAGCACGATCGGCACGCCGGTCTGATCGCGCACGGTCGAGATCAGGCGGTGATAGCGCGGGTTGGTGTGCGCGTCGACGGTCTGCAGACGGCCCGAGCCGTCGACGTGCGTGACCGCCGGAATCTTCGGCCGTTGCTCCGGCTTGATGCGGAAAACCTGCATCATGAAGGGCACGTCGTCGTCGGTCTCGAACCAGTCCTTCACCGCCTCGCGCAGGATCGAGGGCGCGAAGGGGCGGAACGATTCGCGGCGTTTGATCTTGAGGTTGAGGATGTCCTTCATGTCGGCGCGACGCGGGTCGCCGAGGATCGAACGGTTGCCCAGCGCGCGCGGACCCCATTCCATGCGGCCCTGGAACCAGCCGATCACCTTCCCGTCGCCGATCGCCGTCGCGGTGCGGCGGCAGAGCTCGGCCTCGTCGGCGATGGTCTCGATCGCGCAGTGCGCGGCGTCGAACTCGGATTGCCGTGCGGCGACAGCCGCGGCGATCTCCTCCGCTGTCGCCGACGGCCCCCAATACGCGTGGTCCATCACGAAGTGGCGCTTGCTGCCCTTGCCCTCGGGCAGGTCGTGCCAGACCTGGAAGGCCGCGCCGATCGCGCCGCCAGCGTCGCCGCCGGCCGACTGGATGTAGCAGCGCTTGAACGGCGAGCGCTCGTAGATCTTGCCGTTGGCGACCGAGTTGTAGGCGCAGCCACCCGACAGCACGACGGCGTCGCAGGCGTAGCGCTTGTGCAGCGCGCCCAGCAGGTTGAAGAACGCCTCCTCGTACATGGCCTGGGCCGAGCGGGCGAGGTCCTTGTGGCGCTGCTCCAACGGCTCGTCCTTGCCGCGCGCCGGGCCGAGCAGCTCGACCATCGCCGGCGACCAGATGCGCCCGCCCGAGGGCGTGCCATCGCGCACCTCGTATTTCGAGCCCTCCTTGGCATGCATGTAGTAGCGCAGGTCTAGCTCGAAGGAGCCGTCGTCCTTGAGCTTCACGAGTTGACGCATCTGCTCCAGGTATTTCAGCTCGCCATAGGGCGCCAGGCCCATGACCTTGTATTCGTCGCCGTAGTTGGGGAAGCCGATGAACTGGGTGATGCCCTCGTAGAAGATGCCCAGCGAGTTGGGGAAGTGGACGCGGCCGTCGATCTGCAGCCGGTCGCCCTCGCCCATGCCCCAGGCGGCGCTGGCGAAGTCGCCGAAGCCGTCGACCGACACCGCCACCGCACGTTCGAAGGGCGAGACGTAGAAGGTCGAGGCGAGATGGCAGAGGTGATGCTCGACAGCGTGCACCGTGCCGTTGAACTTCGCCTCGGGCACCTGCGTCGCGAGCTGCTGGGCGACGTCGTCCCACTGCCGGCGGTTGCGCACCCGGCTCATGATCAGATCGAGGCTGGGCCGCTTGGTGACGATGTAGCCGACCTTGCGCCAGAAGCTCGCGCGGCTGTCGCGGTTGATGGCGACGTGGCCGACCTCGTCGAGCGAAATACCCGCTTCTTTCAGACAATATCTGATGGCCTCGCTGGGGAAGCCGCCCCAATGTTTCGCTCTGCGAAATCTCTCTTCCTCGGCGGCGGCGATCAGCGTGCCGTCCTTCATCAGGCAGGCGGCCGAGTCGGCATGGAAGGCGTTCAGCCCCAGGATGTAGGTCATTTCTTGAAGTCGCGCTGGAGCAGGAGCATGGACAGGATCAGATCGGCCGTGGCGCGCTGGCAGGCGTAGAACAGCCCCGCCCGACCGTCGAGCAGCAGGCCGCGCACCAGCAGGCAATACAGGAACACGAAGGGCGGCCCCAGCACGCGGGTGAGCCGCAAGCGGTCGCCCCAGGACAGCCGGGCCCACGGCGTCGAGGTCAGCTTGTCGACCTCGCGCCGCTGGTAGCGATACTGCGACAGCAGCCAGCGCTCGAGGCTCTTGCGATCGTCGTGATCGATACGGCCGCGCAAGGTCGGCACGGTGCCGGAGACATGCGCCTTCTCGGTATGGCCGTCCTGCACGAAGGTCACCCGGTCGCGGCGAAACACGGTGGGCAGCGGCGGGTAGAGCGAACCGCGCAGCTTGCGGCCATCGACGCAGTAGTCGAAGGCGGTACGGTAGCCGCCGATGTCGTCGCCCGGGCAGAGCGCGGCGATCTCCTCAATCGTCGCCTGGGGTACGATGTAGTCGGCGTCGAGCCGCAGCACCCAGGGCGTGGCGATACCGGTCTCCTGTACCGCGTAGGTCCATTGCCGTTCGTGGCTATCGAACGGGCGGGTTAGCCAGCGGACATTGGGATAGCGCCCGGCGATCGCCGCCGTCTCGTCGTCGCTGCCGCTGTCGACGATGACGATCTCGCGCGCCCAGCCCAGCCGGTCGAGGTTGCGCCCGATGTTCGGCGCCTCGTTCCAGGTCAGGATCACTGGCGTGATCTGGTCGAGCATGGTCAACTGAACACGTCGCCGCAAATTACTGAAATAACGCGGATTTCATCAAATTTCTCAGATCATGCTATAATTCAAATCACACCATCAGGCCAGCGGTTTTCCGGCCATCCTGTAGCAGTAGACGCATTGGCCATCGACGATCCAGTCGAACGGGCGGGCGGCGAGCGCGGCGAAGGCCAGGCTACCCGCGCCCTCGCCCGGCGTCGCCCAGTCACTGGGCATGAAGACCACATGGTGGGTCCTGTCGAGCCACTCCAGGCCGCCTCGGAACACCGACTTCTCGGCGCCCTCGATGATCAACTTGACCGCCAGCAGCTCGCTGGCGCCGGCCCGTTCCATCAGCTGGTTGATAGTAACGGTCGGCACAGTCGGGCCCTCGCCGCCCACCTCGCCAACCCGCACCCCCCACGGTTCGAAGCCCTCGCGGCGTAGCGACAGCGTGGCCGCGCGATCCCACAGCCCGGCCTGAACCGGCACGATGTTGGGCCAGGCCGCCGTGTTGCGCTCGATCATCGCGAAGTTGGCGGGATCCGGCTCGACGGCGAAGATCGTCGCCTCGGGGTAGTCGCGCGCCAGCCAGACGCTCGACAGGCCGATATAGGCCCCGCCATCGACCACAGCGCAAGGCCGGGGCGCCGTTCGCGCGTAGGCGCGCAGCGCACGACACTGCGGGAAGCGGCGCTGATCGAGTTCGCCGCGCAGGAAGATCTGCTCGAAGCTGGCGATGTCGGTGGTGCCGGCCCGCAGCCATAACGGGTGATCGAATCCGGGCACGCGCACGGCGCGCAAGGCCCCGCCCGGAGCGGCCAGCGCCCACCACGCCTTCAGCCCAGCCAGCACGCCGAACTGGTTGACTGCCCGGTAGAGCAGACGCAGCGCGTTCTTCAGTCCCATCTGGATTCCATCGTCTCCGGTATAATGTTGATTCTGCTTGAAAAACACGGAAATTTTGAGATATACATGCAAGATGTTCGCAGCGGCCGGTGCCGGCCAGAGCGGACGGAGATTGATCGACCGCACCCCTGGATTATTTCACAATATCCGACACTTAGGTCGCGGTTTTAATAATCGGTGCCGGCCTGCGGCGCCGGTCGTTCATTTTGAGGGCTCCCGTACGGCGGGGACGACATGGACAAGTCCAAAGCCTATTCCGAGACTAAGCTCCTCTGGCTCACCCGGATCGCCGACATCCTCGCGCCGGCCGTGGTCGCGTGGATCGCTATCGCTGCCTGGCTGCCACAGCATTTCCATCAGTTCGACGACCAGTACTTCCTCGCCATGGCGGCCAGCTCGCTGCTGGTGGCCAACGTCTTCCACGCGCTCAATCTCTACTCGATCCGCAGCCTGTCCAGCGTGCCGCGGCAAATCGGCCGGGTCGCGGTGGCCTGGACCGGCGTCCTCGCCCTGCTGATCGCCGCGGCCTTCGTCACCAAGGTCTCGGCCAACTTCCCGCGCGGCTGGGCCATCCTCTGGTACCTCTGGACCCTGGGCGGCTTCATCGCGGTGCGTTTCGTGGTGGCCGGGGTGATCGCCCGCTGGATGGAATCCGGCAGGCTGACCCGCGATATCGCCGTGGTCGGCGCCGGCCCGCATGGCCGTCGACTGATCCAGCACCTGCGCGAGGCCGGCGGCGCCGACTACCGAATCGTCGGCGTCTTCGACGACCGCGCCCAGCGCGAGATGGAGCCGATCGAGGGCGTGCCGGTGCGCGGCACGGTCGACGACCTGATCGAGTACGCCCGCAAGCACCACGTCGATCAGATCGTCGTGGCGCTCCCTTGGGCGGCCGAGCTTCGTGTCATGGGCATCCTCAAGAAACTGTGGGAGCTGCCGGTCGACATCAGGCTGGCGCCCGACATGATCGGCTTCCGTCTGGCGCATTGTTCCTACAGCGACCTTGGCAACGTGCCGGTGCTCAATGTCTTCGACAAGCCGCTGTCGGAAGACAAGCTGCTGCTCAAACGTATCGAGGACATCGCCCTGGCCTTGCTGCTGCTGCTGGCCTTCTCGCCGGTCATGATAGCGACAGCGATCGCCATCAAGCTGGATAGCCGCGGATCGATCCTGTTCCGTCAGACGCGCTATGGCTTCAATAACCAGCGCATTCAGGTCTGGAAGTTCCGCTCGATGTACGCCGACGATTGTCGCGACATCGCGCCGATCCAGGTCGGCCGTGACGACCCGCGCATCACCCGGGTCGGCCGCTTCATCCGCCGCACCTCGATCGACGAGCTGCCGCAGCTTTTCAACGTGCTCGGCGGCACCATGTCGTTGGTCGGCCCGCGCCCGCATCCGATCGATACCAAGGCCGAGAACGTGCTGTTCGAGGAGGCCGTCGCCGAATACGCCGCGCGCCACCGCGTCAAGCCCGGCCTGACCGGCTGGGCCCAGGTCAATGGCTGGCGCGGCGAGACCGATACCATCGAGAAGATCCGCCGGCGCGTCGATCACGACCTTTACTACATCGAGAATTGGTCGCTGCTGCTCGACATCAAGATCGTGCTGATGACCATCGTCACGGTGCTGCGCGGCAGGAACGCATACTGATCATCACCGTCGTCCGCGGGGGCGACCGGGAATAGCCGCCAATGCGCATCCTGCTGCACGACAATTCCGGCCACCCGTTCCAGGTCCAGCTCGCCCGCGAGCTGGCACGGCGCGGCCATGTCGTGCGCCATCTCTTCAACGCCCGCTTCCAGACACCGCGTGGCTCGCTCACGCAGCTGCCCGGCGATCCCACGACCTTCGAGGTCGCGTCCATCGATCCTGGCCAGCCGATGGCGAAGTACGACTACTTCACCCGCTTCCGCCAGGAGCGCGCCTATGGCCGGTTGCTCGAACGCGAGCTAGGGGCCTTCCAGCCCGACGTCGCCCTGCTCAGCAACACGCCACCCGATTCACTGCTGGCGCCACAGCGCTGGTGCCGCGCGAACCACCGCGGCTTCGTCTTCTGGGTGCAGGACATCTACGCCGAGGCGATCGCGCGGCTGGTCGCCCCCAAGCTCGGCCCGCTGGGTACACCCGTGGTTTGGCACTACCGGCGCCTCGAGGCCGGCCTGCTTCGCCGCAGCGATCAAGTCGTCGCCATCACCGATGATTTCCGCCCGCTGCTCAGGAGTTGGCGCATTGACGATGCGCGCGTCTCGACCATCGAAAACTGGGCGCCGCTGGAGGAACTGCCGCCGCGCGCGCGCGACAACGATTTCGCGCGCCAGCACGGCCTGAACGACAAGCTCGTCTTCATGTACTCGGGCACCTTGGGGCTGAAGCACAATCCCGGCCTGCTGCTGGGCATCGCCGAGCGCTATCGCGAAGATCCCCACGTCCGGGTGGTGGTGATCTCCGAAGGGCTGGGCGCGAGCTGGCTAGCCGAGCGCAAGCTGGCCGACCAGCTCGATAATCTGCTGCTGCTGCCCTTCCAGCCATTCTCGCGCATGCCCGACATGCTGGCCTCCGCCGACGTGCTGATGGCGATCCTCGAGCCAGAGGCCGGCGTCTATTCGGTGCCGTCCAAGGTCCTGACCTATCTCTGTGCCGGCCGCCCGCTGCTCGCGGCGATGCCGCCCGAGAACCTCGCCGCTCGGACCATCGCCGCGCAGGATGCCGGCCTCCTGGTCGCACCCGACGATGCCCAAGGCTTCGCCGACGCCGCGTCGCGCCTGCAGGGCGACCCTGAGATTCGAGCAACGTTGGGTTGCAATGCCCGGCGCTATGCCGAGACCACCTTTGATATCCACAGTATTGCCGACCGCTTTGAAGTGATCCTCACAAAAGCCTGCCACATGCAATAACCGTGTGGTGCTGAGAAAACTAGCCGTTGCGGCTCAGCACCCGAGGACATACCAGATGCTGAGAGTCTTTGATTGTAACAATTAAGCGAAACCTCACAAACTTCTCGCAAAGCTCTGCAAAATTTATATAATCATTGCCGATTTGATGCATGAATTTACGGATGTAAGTAATGCGCGACGACGACATTGTTCTGGTGACCGGTGCTGGCGGATTCATTGGCGGTCATCTGGTAGAGCACCTGCGTTCGGCCTGCGGTGTGACCCGGATCCGGGCGGTCGACATCAAGCCCCTCGACGAGTGGTATCAGCTGCACGATGGGGTTGAGAATCTGCAGCGCGATATGAGCAAGCGCGAAGCGGCCTTCACCGCCGTGAAGGGCGCGCACCAAGTCTACAATCTCGCCGCCGACATGGGCGGCATGGGTTTCATCGAGACCCACAAAGCCGAGTGCATGCTCACGGTGCTGATCAACACCCATCTGCTGATGGCCGCGCACCAGTTCGGCGTCGAGCGCTACTTCTTCTCCTCCTCCGCCTGCGTCTACGCCGCCGACAAGCAGACCGACGCCGCCGTCACGGCGCTGAAGGAGGAGGACGCCTACCCGGCCATGCCCGAGGACGGCTATGGCTGGGAGAAGCTGTTCAGCGAGCGCATGTGCCGCCACTTCCGCGAGGACTACGCCCTGCAGACCCGCATGGCGCGCTACCACAACGTCTATGGCCCCAACGGCACCTATGACGGCGGGCGCGAGAAGGCGCCGGCGGCGATCTGCCGCAAGGTGATCCAGGCCAAGCTGTCGGGTCGCCACGAGATCGAGATCTGGGGCGACGGCGAGCAGAC
>JALHMM010000020.1 GCA_022844045.1 Reyranellaceae bacterium
GTAGCTTTGGCGGAGAAGAAATGCAAATTGTTTAGCGTTTACAGGGAGATAGGCGGACATCGGCGGCTCCTTGCGCTTATTGGCGGAGCTAGCCATATTCCCTCCGAAGGCAGAGGTCGTGAGTTCGAATCTCGCCGGGTCCGCCACATAAATCGGCAAGTCAGATATGTCGTCCTCGCCAGACCTCTCCATTGAAAGGGCGGCGACGCGGACCTGCGCCTTTGCGATCCTGCCGGCGCGCAGACGCGGATCGCCGCGGCCCCGCGGCGTCTCGGGGCGGCCGGCCGAGGAGGAAGCCATGACGGACAACAACGATCTCCTCGTGCGACGCGAGGATGGCGTGCTCGTGCTGACCTTCAACCGCCCGCAGCACCGCAACGCGCTGACCCAGGAGATGCAGGTCAGGCTCGGCGAGGAGCTCGCGGCGGCGGAGCTCGACCGCGAGATCGGCTGCGTGCTGCTGACCGGCGCGGGCGGCGCGTTCACCGCCGGCGGCGACGTGAAGAACATGGCGCGCGGCCATGCCGCCGGCCAGCCGATCGATCAGCTTCGGCGCATGGAAGCGCAGCGCCAGTCGCAGCGGCGCACGTCGCTGCGCCTGTTCGAGATGGGCAAGCCGACGCTCGCCGCCCTACCGGGCCCCGCCGCCGGCGCCGGCTTCTCGCTGGCTCTGGCCTGCGACATGCGCATCGCCGCGGATACCGCGATCATGAGCAGCGCCTTCGTCAAGATCGGCCTGTCGGGAGACTATGGCGGCACCTACCTGCTGACGCAGCTTGTCGGCCCGGCGAAGGCGCGCGAGATCTACCTGCTGGGCGATCGAATCGACATGCGCGAGGCGTACCGGCTGGGCCTGGTGAACTGGGTCGTGCCGGCCGCCGAGCTCGAAGCCAAATCCATGGAGATCGCCAGGCGCCTGGCGTCGGGCCCGCGATTGGCGCATCGCGCGCTGAAGGACAACCTCAATCGCGCGATGACCGGCACCTTCGCCGAGTGTCTCGACAACGAGAGCGCGAACCTCATGCAACTGCGGGACACCGAGGACCACAAGGAGGCGGCCCGCGCCTTCACCGAGAAGCGCGCGCCGAAATTCGTCGGGCGTTGATATCGGCTGGTTCCGAGGCGCGGCTCGCACCGGGGCGAGTCGCATTGCCGACCGATGGGTGATGTGACAACCGTTGCGGTGTCGCATCGATGCCAGGTGGAGTGCGGGCCATGAAGAATGGAATGCTTCGCGCGATGATCGCCGGTCTTGTGGGCGCGGCGCTCGCTGGTTCCGCCTCGGCGCAGAAATCCGGCGGCGTGCTGCGGGTCTATCACAACGACAATCCGCCGACCGCCTCGCTGCACGAGGAAGTGACGATCGCCACCCTGATGCCCTTCATGGCGGCGTTCAACAACCTGATCATGTACGATCAGGCGTCGAAGCGGATCGCCGACGACACTATCGTGCCCGATCTCGCCGAATCGTGGAGCTGGAGCGCCGACAACAAGGTCCTGACCTTCAAGCTGCGCGACGGCGTGCGCTGGCACGACGGCAAACCCTTCACCAGCGCCGACGTGAAGTGCACCTGGGACATGGTCATCGGCAAGCGCGAGAGCGGCTGGCGCAAGAACCCGCGCAAGGAATGGTACGCCAACCTGAACGAGGTCACCGTCGACGGCCCGAACCAGGTCGCCTTCCATCTCGGCCGGCCGCAGCCGTCGTTCCTCGGCTTCCTCGCCGCCGGCTTCTCGGCGGTCTACCCCTGCCACGTGCCGGCGCGCGAGATGCGTTCCAAGCCGATCGGCACCGGTCCCTTCAAGGTCAAGGCCTTCAGGCCCAACCAGAGCATCTCGCTCGAGCGCAACACCGACTACTGGAAGAAGGGCCGTCCCTATCTCGATGGCATCGAGTGGACCATGGTGCCGAACCGCGCGACGCGCGTGCTCGCCTTCTCCGCCGGTCAGTTCGATCTCACTTACGCGCAGGACATCACGGTCAGGCTCCTGGCCGACATCAAGGACAGGGCGCCGAAGGCCGTCTGCGAACTCGCGCAGTACAACATCCAGGTCCAGCTTCTCGTGAACGGCTCGATCGCGCCGTTCGATGATCCGCGCCTGAAGCGCGCGATGATGCTGACAATCGACCGCAAGGCCTTCATCGATGTCCTGAGCGAAGGCCAGTATCGCGTCGGCGGCGTGATGCAGGCACCGCCGGAAGGCATATGGGGTGTCGGGCCCGAGCAACTCGCCGACATTCCCGGCTTCACCGGCGACATCGCGAAGAATCGCGACATGGCCCGCAAGATCATGGCCGAACTCGGCTATGGGCCGGACAAGATGCTCAAGATCAAGGTGGTGGCGCGCAATCTGGCCAGCCACCGCGAACCGACCACCCTGTTCATCGACCAGATGCGGCAGATCTTCATCGATGCCGAGATGGAACCGATCGAGAGCGCGATCTGGTACAACAGGCTCCTGCGCAAGGACTACAACGTCGCGGTGAACACCGGCGGCTCCGCCCTCGACGATCCCGACGTCATGTTCTACGAGGCCTATGCCTGCGGCTCGGAGCGCAACTACACGAACTATTGCGACAAGGACATGCAGAAGCGCTTCGACGAGCAGTCCTCGACTCTCGACCCGGTGAAGCGCAAGGCGCTCGTCCAGCGGATCGATCGCGACCTCCAGGCGCAGGGCGCGCGGCCCTCGATCGTGCATCTGCGCAGCAACACCTGCTGGCACGACTACGTCCGCGGCGTCACGATGCCGGTGAACTCGCACTACACCAACTGGCGCTTCGAGGACGTCTGGCTCGACAAGTAGGACGACAAGCCATGACGACCCCACGGCTCGAGTTCCCCTCTTTCCGCCTGCCGCCGCAGGCCGAAGCGCTGCGGCTCGAGGTACGCGCCTTTCTCGCCGAGACGCTGCCGCGTATGAAGTCCGCCCAGCGCTCCGCGTCGTGGAACGCGCCATCGCCCGAGTTCAGCCGCGCGCTCGGCGCGCGCGGCTGGATCGGCATGACCTGGCCGAAGAAGTATGGCGGCGGTGAGCGCAGCTTCCTGGAGCGCTACGTCGTCACCGAGGAACTGCTCGGCCACAGCGCGCCCGCCGGCCTGCATTGGCTGGCCGACCGGCAGTCGGGACCGCTGCTGCTGCGCTTCGGCACCGAGGAACAGCGCCAGGCCGTGCTGCCGCGCATCGTGCGCGGCGAGTGTTACACCAGCGTCGGCCTGAGCGAGCCGGATTCCGGCTCCGATCTGGCCTCCGTGCGCACGCGCGCCGAGCCGGTACCTGGCGGCTTTCGCGTCAACGGCACGAAGATCTGGACCTCCGGCGCCCATCGCAGCCACTACTGCGTCGCGCTGGTGCGAACCTCGGGCCAGCATGGCGATCGCCACAAGGGGCTGAGCCAGCTTCTCATCGACATCAAGACGCCGGGCCTCCATCTGCGCCCGATCCTCAACCTCGCCGGGCGCCACGACTGGAACGAGGTCACCTTCGCCGATTGCTTCGTTCCCGAGAGCTGCCTGATCGGCCAGGAGGGCGATGGCTGGATGCAGGTCACCAGCGAGTTGGCCTACGAACGCTCCGGACCCGAGCGCTTCCTGCAGAACTTCTACATGCTGCCGGCGCTGATCGCGATGTTGGGCCGCCATCCCTCGAAGCATGCGTCGGCGATTCTCGGCCGACTGATCGCGCGCCTGTGGACCTTGCGGCAAATGTCGGTATCGGTCGCCGGCATGCTGGAGGCCGGCCAATCGCCGACCGTCGAGGGCTCGCTGGTCAAGGACCTCGGCACACTCTACCAGCAGGAGCTGCCCGAGATCGGGCGCGTGCTGGCGTGGTCCGACGCCACCAGCGAAGAGGACATGGCCGACTTCCTCGATATCGCGCAGAACTGCACGCTGCTGGCGCCGGCCTACACCATCCAGGGCGGCACGACGCAGGTGCTGCGCGGCATCATCGCGCGCGGCCTGGGCTTGCGCTGAACACGTCTTCGGGGAGGAGTGATTGGACCCGCAAGCTGATCGGGGTGGCGCACTGGCCGGCCTGAAGGTCGTCGAGTTCGCCGGCGTCGGGCCGACGCCGATGGGCACCATGCTGCTGGCCGACATGGGCGCGGAGGTGGTGACGATCGACCGCACCGAGCCGATCGATCTGGGCAGCCCGAAGACGCCGGGCTTCGACCTGTTGCGCCGCAATCGCCTGGTCGTGAAGTTGGACCTCAAGAACAAGGACGCTCAGGCCTGCGCGCTGGATCTGGTGTCGAGGGCCGACGTGCTGATCGAGGGCTTCCGTCCCGGCGTGATGGAGCGCATGGGGCTGGGACCGGCCGTTTGCCATGCGCGCAATCCCGGCCTGATCTATGCGCGCATGACCGGCTGGGGCCAGACCGGGCCACTGGCCGATCGCGCCGGGCACGACCTCAACTACATCGCGCTGAGCGGCGCGCTGCACGCGATCGGCCGCGAAGGCGCGCCGCCGACGCCGCCCTTGAGCCTGGTCGGCGATTTCGGCGGCGGCGGCCTGTACATGGCCGTCGGCGTGCTCGCCGCCTTGCATGCGCGCCGGCGCACGGGCGCGGGACAGGTCATCGATATCGCCATGGTCGACGGCGCGCTGTCGCTGATGACGGCGTTCTACGGCGGCTACGCGTCCGGGCGCCTGAGCTTGCGGCGCGGTACCAATGTCGTCGATGGCGGCGCGCCCTACTACGACGTCTATCAATGCGCCGATGGCGAATACGTCGCCCTGGCACCCATCGAGCAACGCTTCCGGCGCGAGATGTACGAGAAGCTCGGACTCGATCCCGAGGATTTCGCCGGCAAGGACACGCCGGCCGACCGGCACACGGTGAAACCGAAGCTGGCGGCGATCTTCCGCCAGCGCACCCGGGCGCAGTGGTGCGAGGTCTTCGAGGGCAGCGATGCCTGCTTCGCGCCGGTTCTCTCGGTCGCCGAGACCGCGCGGCATCCCCATCACGTCGAGCGCGGCTCGCTGCCGGTCATCGACGGCGTCGTGCAGCCGGCGCCGGCGCCGCGCTTCCTCGGCACGCCCTCGCCGACGCCGCGCCCACCACGGCGCGAGGGCACCGATACCGATACGGTCCTGCCGCGCTGGGGTGTCGATGCGGCGACCATCGCGCGGCTGAAGTCGATGAAAGTGTTGCTGTAGGAGACTCGCGCATGCTCGCCCATCCGCCCTACACCGACATCGCCGTCTCGCTGAACGATCGCGTGGGCGTGATCGAGATGCGCCGGCCGCCCGACAATTTCTTCGATCGCGCCCTGATCATCCAGCTGCGCGACGCGTTCGAGGCCTTCGATCGCGACGAGGAGTGCCGCGCGCTCGTGCTCTGCGCCGAGGGCAAGAATTTCTGCGCCGGCGCCAATTTCGCCGCCGACGGCCGCGCCGCGGAAGGCGGCGCAGTCCGCCGCCAGCAGGCTGGCTCGACCAATCTCTACAAAGAAGCCGTCCGCCTGTTCCGCATCGGCAAGCCGGTCGTGGGCGCGATCCAGGGCGCGGCGGTCGGTGGCGGCCTGGGGCTGGCGCTGGTGCCCGATTTCCGCGTGACCTGCCCCGAAGGCCGCTTCTGCGCCAACTTCACGCGGCTCGGCACGCATCCCGGCTTCGGCCTGACGGTGACCTTGCCGCGGCTGATCGGCGCGCAGGCGGCGGAGATGATGTTCTACACCGGCGATCGCGTTCCCGGCGACCAGGCCGTGCGGATGGGCCTGGCCGATGTGCTGGTGCCGCTCGCCGAGGTCAGAACGGCGGCGATCGGGCTGGCCACGCGCATCGCGCAATCGGCGCCGCTGGCGGTGAAGGCGACGCGCGCCACGATGCGTCGCGGCCTGGCCGACGCGGTGGAAGCCGCGACCGACCACGAATTCGTCGAGCAGGACTGGCTGTTCCGCACCGACGATTTCCGCGAAGGCGTGCGTGCGATGACCGCCCGCACCCTGCCGGACTTCAAGGGGCGCTGAGACCGCGGGCTGGCGAACGCGTCCAAGGGCCGCTCGAGTCGCTCGAAGTCCGCGCGGCCGTTGATCACACGACGCCGGCCGCGCGCAGCGCCGCAACCTGCGCGGCGGTCATGCCGAGAACCGACGACAGGACGCGCTCGGTATCCTCGCCGTAGTTGGGGCCGGAGCGGCCGGGCATGCCGCCGGGGAAGGCCGGGCTGCGCTCGAGGACGGCAGGGAAGCCCTTCACCGGCCAGGTGCCGAGCTCGGTTTGCGGCAGCTCGACCAGCCAATCCAGATGGCGAAGCTGGGGATCCTTTTCGTAGCGGTCCTCGGCCGTCTGGCAGAGTCCCGCCGGCACGCCGGCGGCCTGCAGACGGGCCATGAGATCCGCGCCGTCGAACGCGGCTGTGGCGCCGGCCATCAAGCCATCGAGAACGTCTTCGTTGGCGCGCCGGCTCGACAATCCGTCGAATCGCGGATCGTCGAGCCACTCGCGACGGCCGAGCACGGTCGCGACCGCGCGCCATTGATCATCGGTGAAAGCGGCGATCGCGACCCAGCGGTCCTCGCCGCGTGTCGGATACGCGCCATGCGGCGCGGCCAGGCGATAGGGCGAACGGTTGCCGTATCGCGACCAGCGGCGGCCATTGACCGAGTGATCGAGCGTGGCGGTTCCCGTCAGGAAGATCCCGACCTCCGCCTGCGAGGCGTCGACGTGGCAGCCGCGGCCCGTCGTCGCCTGCCTGTGGATCGCGGCGAGCGCGGCGGTCGCCAGGTTGTAGGCGCCGAACCAGTCGAGATAGGAGTAACCGATGCCGGCCGGCGGATAGGGGTCGGGCAAGCCGGACATGTCGCTGATGCCGCTGAACGCCTGCGCCGTCGGGCCGAAGGCGCGCGCCCGCCCATAGACGCCGTGCTGGCCGAACCCCGACTGCTGGAGATAGATGATGCGGGGATTGAGCGCGCGCAGGCGGTCGTAGCCCAGCCCCATGCGGTCCATCGTTCCCGGCGAATAGCCCTCGAGCACCACGTCGGCGTTGCGGATCAGGTCTTCCAGGATCCGCTTGCCCTCGGGCTTCTTCAGATCGAGCGATATAGCGAGCTTGCCGGCGTTGATCTCCATGAAAGAGCCGCTGCGATTGAGCCCGCCGCGGGGCGGCGTCGGCATCGTGTCCGTGGCGGCCTGCCGCTCGGCGCGTCCGCCCAGCGGACAGGCCGCCGGACCGAAGCGCATGCCGTCGGCGCGCGACTCATGCTCGACCTTGATCACCTCGGCGCCCAGCGCGGCGAGGAAGCGGCCCGCGCCGGCACTGGCGAGCATCCAGCCGAGATCGACGACACGCACCCCGGCGAGCGCGAAGGGCTTGCCGGTGGGGCCCGCGGTGGTCGCCCCGCGCGCCAGGCCGCAATCCGGCGACAGCGACGGCGGCTTTCGCGGCGTCGCCCATTCCTGCGCGACCGACCGCGTGTGCTCGCCCAGCCGGGGCGGTCGTTGCGCCGGGACCGTCCAGGGCGCATCGGGACTGTACCAGCGCGCCGCGACATAGGTGTACGACGCCCCGACTTCCGGGTGCGGGACGTCGGCGAAGGTGCCGCGCTGGAGGTAGTGCGGATCGCGCGCGTTCTCCTCGGGCCGTCGCACGAGCGCCCATGGCAGCCCGTTGTCCTGCCCGTCGCGCCACAGGTCGGCATCGAAATCCAGGCTGGCCGCGAGCTGGTCGACCAGCTCGCCGACCCTGGCCTCCGCTTGCGCATCGAACCGATCCAACCTGCCGAGGCCCTCGTCCACGCCGTGTTTGGCAAGAACCGCGATGGTTCCGCGTAGCGCGTCGGAGGAGTAGGTCGCCGTGGCGCGCAGATAGGTGCGGTAGGGCAGGAGATATCGCCCGTCCCGGGTCCGCGCGAGAGCCGGCAGGCTCGTCGACGGCATCGAATGACGGCAGGTCTGCCGGAAGTGGCGTTGCCGCAGGAAGATCCAGTTCGGCAGGTCGCTCTCGGTGTTCATGCTGACCGCCTCGTGGATACTCAGCGACACCCGCTGGCCCTCGCCGGTCCGCAGCCGGTGCGCGAGCGCGCCGAGCAGCGCGATGACGCTCATCTCTCCGGCGATGTGATAGGCCTGCCACATCTGCGGCGCGATGGGCGGCGTGGCGTAACGGCCCGACGATTCGGGGTCGTAGCCGCAGTTCATCATGACGCCGCCCAGAGCCAGGTGAACCAGGTCGCTGCCCTTGTAGTCGGCCCACGGGCCGGTATCGCCGAACGGGCTGATCCGCAGATAGATCAGTCGGGGATTGGCCGTTCGCAGTCGTTCGAAGGCGAGATTTCGGTCGGCGAGATACCCGCGCGGACGCGCATCCAGCACGATATCGGCGGCGGACGCGAGCCGCAGGAACGAGTCCTGCCCGTCGGGCTTGTCGAGATCGAGGACGATGGCTCGCTTGCCGAGATTGTAGTGCCAGAAATGCAGGCTCTCCTCCGGCGCCGCCACATCGCCGCGGAATGGCCCGATCCGCCGCGTGGATTCGCCCTCCGGCGGCTCGACCTTCACGACGTCGGCGCCCAGGCCTGCGAGCACCCGGCCGGCATACTCGCCCTTCTCGTCCGCAAGTTCGAGCACGCGGACGCCGTGGAGATAGGCGCCATCGTCGCGGCCTGTGCCAGCCATGTCTCATCTCCCCGACCTTTGATTGTCCAGAACTGTCGCCCGCGTCGCGACCCCGCGACAAGTGGCTACGCAGGCATGGCAGCGTCACGTGGCCGCCGAGGCCCGGTGCATTCCAAGTCTCGCCGGGTCCGCCAGCGATCTCTGCTCATCGTATCGGCAGCTCAGCGAGGTCGCGGCCGGGGCGACGCGCCGGTAGGTCGTCAGCGCGCGACAAAGCGTTGGATCCATGGAAACAACGCGAAGACCAGTTGCGCGGCGAGGCCGAGTTGCGCGCCCGGCGTCTGGTAGGTCGCCAGATGCTCCGCCACCGTTCGATCGAAGCCGAACACCGAGACGGCCAGCTCGCCCAGCATGAGCAGCGCGAAGGCAAGCGCGCCCATCACGAGACGCTCGGCCGTGCGCGGCGGCACGGCGAAGCGACGCACGAGCCACGCGCACGCCATCCATGACAGCGCGAGCATGACGGGCAGCTCGATCAGCACGGCGTTGGTATCGCCCAGGCGCGGTATGACGACCAGCACGCGGACCGTGCCAAGCGCGAAGCCGAGCGCGAACGCGATCAAGAAGTAGAAGAATCCGGCGCGAAGAGACGTTGCCATCTCGCCCTCCTTCGCCGCGCGGATAGCACCCGCGACCAGGCGCGCGCTTAATGTAGATCAATGACCGCCACGCAGTGCCAACGGACATTGCCATGCACGGGAGACTCCGAACATGGCCCTGAACAGACGCATGACGCTTCTTGGCGGCGGCGGTGCCCTGCTTGCCGGCGGGGGCGCCGCGGCGATCAGCTTTCTGCGCATGGGCTCGAGCGAGGCGTACGCCGCGGCGGCGGCCACCTCGCGCACCACGCTGGGCGCGGACCCGGATCTGAAGGAGCTGGTGCGCTTCGCCACACTCGCCGCCAACGGCCACAACACGCAGCCGTGGCGCTTCCGCCTGTCGACGGGCCGCATCGACATCCTGCCGGACTTCACCCGCCGCACGCCGGTGGTCGATCCCGACGATCACCATCTGTATGCCAGCCTCGGCTGCGCCGCCGAGAACCTGTCGGTGGCGGGCACCGCCAGCGGCCGGCGGGGCACGCCGCGTTTCGAGGCGGCGGGCGACGGTTCCGTCGTGTTTGAATTCGGCCCGGGCCCGCGCGAGTCGTCCGCGCTGTTCCAGGCGATCCCGCGGCGGCAATCGACGCGCATGGACTACGACGGCAAGCCCGTCAGCGCCGAGGATCTGCGGATGCTCGCAAGCGCCGCCATGGTGCCCGGCGTCGATGTGGTGTTGATCACGGATCGCCCGCGGCTCGACCGGATGCGCGATCTCATCGTCGCGGGCAACACCGCGCAAGTCACCGACGCCGCTTTCGTGCGCGAGCTGAAGGACTGGATTCGCTTCAATCCGCGCGACGCCCTGGCCAGGGGTGACGGGCTCTACGGCCCCTGCAGCGGCAACCCGACGCTGCCGGCATGGCTTGGTCCGTTCATGTTCGACATGGCGTTCAAGGCCGAAGCGGAAAACGAGAAGATCGCGCGCCAAATGCGGTCGTCCGCCGGCGTCGCCGTGTTCGTCGCCGCGGTCTCGGACCGCGATCACTGGGTACGAGCGGGTCAAGCGTGCCAACGCTTCGCGTTGCAGGCGACCGCGCTGGGACTGAAGCATGCCTTCCTGAACCAGCCAACCGAGGTGCCGCGCCTGCGGCCCGAACTCGCTTCCCTCGTCGGCCTGCCAGGGCGCCGGCCCAACATCGTCATGCGCTTCGGCTACGGCCCGACGATGCCGATGTCGCCGCGCCGCCCGGTCGAGGCGGTGCTGGTCTGAGCCAGCGGGCGTGATGGCGAACCGGCCGGCGTGGCCCTATGCTGCGGCGCATAAACCACGAGGCCCCGCATGATCGTCGAGCAAATCTGGACCGCCAACGCCTATCGCAACTTCAACTACCTGATCGCCTGCCCCGAGACCGGCGAGGCGCTGGCGATCGACCCGCTCGATCACGCGAAGTGCCTGGCGAAAGCGAAGGAGAAGGGCTGGACCATCACCCAGATCCTCAACACGCACGAGCACGGCGATCACACCGGCGGCAACCAGCAGGTGGTCGCCGCCACCGGCGCCAAGGTGCTGGCCCACGCCAACGCCAAGAGCAAGATCCCCGGCATGGATCGCGGGCTGGGCGCCGGCGACGTCATCAAGGTCGGCCGCACGGTCGAGCTGGAGTGCATGGACACGCCCGGCCACACCATGTGCCATATCTGCCTGCGCAGCCACGGCGACAAGCCGGCGCTGTTCTGCGGCGACACGCTGTTCAACGCCGGCGCCGGCAACTGCCACAATGGCGGCCATCCCAACGAGCTCTACAACACCTTCGCCAACCAGCTCGACAAGCTGCCCGAGACCACGCTGATCTATCCCGGCCACGACTACATCGCCAACAACCTCGGCTTCACGCTCGACCGCGAGCCCGACAATGCCAGGGCCAAGGAATTGCTGCCGGCGATGAAGGCGCAGGATCCCAACAACCCGCTGGTCACCACGCTCAAGCTCGAGCGCGAGATCAACACCTTCTTCCGGCTCAGCAACCCCACGGTGATCGCGCGCCTGCGCGAGGCCTTCTCCGATCTGCCGGACAATCCCGATCGAAAGACGGTGTTCGTCAAGCTGCGCGAACTTAGGAACAAGTGGTGAGGCTCAGAGGCTCGGCAGGTTGAGCCCCTTCTCGCGCGCGCAGGCGATCGCGTCCTCGTAGCCGGCGTCGGCGTGGCGCATCACGCCGGTCGCGGGGTCGTTCCACAGGACGCGCTCGACGCGGCGTGCCGCTTCAGGCGTGCCGTCGCAGACGATCACCATGCCGGCGTGCTGCGAGAAGCCCATGCCGACGCCGCCGCCATGGTGCAGCGACACCCAGGTCGCGCCCGAGGCGCAGTTGAGCAGCGCGTTGAGCAGCGGCCAATCCGACACCGCGTCGGTGCCGTCCTTCATGCTTTCGGTCTCGCGATTGGGGCTGGCGACTGATCCCGAGTCGAGGTGGTCGCGCCCGATCACGATCGGCGCCTTCAGCTCGCCGCTGGCCACCATCTCGTTGAAGGCGAGGCCCAGGCGGTGTCGATCGCCCAGCCCGACCCAGCAGATGCGCGCCGGCAGGCCCTGGAACTTGATGCGCTCCCTGGCCATGTCGAGCCAGCGATGCAGATGGGTGTTGTCGGGCAGCAGCTCCTTCACCTTGGCGTCGGTGCGATAGATGTCCTGGGGATCGCCCGATAAAGCGGCCCAGCGGAACGGCCCGATGCCGCGGCAGAACAGCGGCCGGATATAGGCCGGCACGAAGCCCGGGAAGCTGAAGGCGTCGTCGACACCCTCCTCCAGCGCCATCTGCCGGATGTTGTTGCCGTAGTCGACCGTCGGTACGCCGAGCTTGTGGAACGCCAGCATCGCGCGCACATGCCCGGCCATCGATTGCTTCGCGGCTTTGGCTACAGCGGCAGGATCGCTGGCGCGGCGCGCTTCCCAGTCGGCGAGCGCCCAGCCCTTGGGCAGGTAGCCGTTCACCGGATCGTGCGCCGAGGTCTGGTCGGTGACGCAATCCGGCCGCACGCCGCGGCGCAGCAGCTCGGGCAGGACGTCGGCGGCGTTGCCGAGCAGCGCCACCGACACGGCCTTCTTTTCCGCCGTCGCCTTGCCGATGATCGACAGCGCCTCGTCGAGATCCTTGGCCTGCACGTCGACATAGCCGGTGCGCAGGCGGAACTCGATGCTGCTGGGCCGGCATTCGATCGCCAGGCACGACGCGCCGGCCATGGTCGCCGCCAGCGGCTGCGCGCCGCCCATGCCGCCCAGCCCCGCGGTCAGGATCCAGCGGCCGGCGAGGCTGCCGCCATAGTGCTGGCGCGCCATCTCGACGAAGGTCTCGTAAGTGCCCTGCACGATGCCCTGGCTGCCGATGTAGATCCACGAGCCGGCCGTCATCTGGCCGTACATCATCAGCCCCTTGCGATCGAGCTCGTTGAAATGCTCCCAGGTGGCCCAACGCGGCACGAGGTTGGAGTTGGCGATCAGCACGCGCGGTGCATCGGCATGAGTGCGAAAGACACCCACCGGCTTGCCGGACTGAACCAGCAAGGTCTCGTCGGCCTCCAGCGTGCGCAGCGCCGCGACGATGCGGTCGAACGCACCCCAGTCGCGCGCCGCGCGGCCGATGCCGCCATAGACCACGAGCTCGCCGGGCTTCTCGGCGACATCGGGATCGAGGTTGTTCATCAGCATGCGCAACGGCGCCTCGGTCAGCCAGCTCTTGGCGCTGAGCGTGTTGCCGCGCGGCGCCCGCACGATGCGGGCATTGTCGATGCGGGTCATGGGACCTCCCTGGGATCGAGCGGTGGCAGGACGCCATCACCGACGGCCCGGATAAGGGCGCCTTCGGCCACCAGCTTCGTCGCCGCCTGGATATCGGGATGAAAGTGACGATCGTCCTCGAGATGCGGCACGCGTGCGCGCAGCAGGCCGCGCACCGCCTCGAGCGGCGGGCTCGAGGCCAGCGGACGATGGAAGTCGCAGCCCTGCGCGGCGGCCAGCAGCTCGATGCCGACGATGGAGGCGGCGTTGGCCGCCATGTCGAGCAGGCGCCGCGCGCCATGCGCGGCCATCGAGACATGATCTTCCTGGTTGGCCGAGGTGGGGATCGAATCGACACTGGCGGGATAGGCGCGCTGCTTGTTCTCCGACACCAGCGCCGCGGCCGTCACCTGCGGGATCATGAAGCCTGAGTTCAGCCCGGGTCGCGGCGTCAGGAAGGCGGGCAGGCCCGACAGCGCCGGATCGACCAACATGGCGATGCGCCGCTCGGCGAGTGAGCCGATCTCGCAGATCGCGAGCGCGATGATGTCGGCGGCGAAGGCTACCGGCTCGGCGTGGAAGTTACCGCCCGACAGGGCCTCGACCGTGTCGGCGAAGATCAGCGGGTTGTCGGTCACGCCATTGGCCTCGGTCTCCAGCGTGACGGCCGCCTGGCGCAGGATGTCGAGCGCCGCGCCCATCACCTGCGGCTGGCAGCGCAGGCAGTAGGGATCCTGGATGCGCTCATCGCCCACGAGGTGCGAGGCGCGGATGGCCGAGCCGGCCATCAGGCGGCGCAGTGAATCGGCGGCGGCGATCTGGCCGCGATGGCGACGCAAACGATGGATGCGCGGATCGAACGGCGCGTCCGAGCCGCGCGCCGCGTCGGTCGACAGCGCGCCGGTGATCAGCGCCGCACTAAAGACAGCCTCGGCCTCGAACAGGCCGGCGAGCGCATAGGCCGTCGAGAACTGTGTGCCATTGAGCAACGCCAGCCCCTCCTTGGGTCCCAGGCGCAACGGCGCGAGCCCGGCGCGCGCCAGCGCTTCTGTCGCAGGCACGACCGCGCCATCGACGATGAAGGCGCCGACGCCGATCATCGCCGCGCTCATATGCGCCAGCGGCGCAAGATCGCCCGACGCGCCGACCGAGCCCTGGCACGGCACGACGGGCGTGAGCCCTTTCACGAGCAGCGCCTCGAGCAATCTCACCGTCTCCTCCCGCACACCCGAGGCGCCCTGCGCCAGGCTGGCGAGCTTCAGCGCCATCATCAGACGCGCAACGGCCACGGGCATCGGCGCGCCGACACCGGCGGCGTGCGACAGCACGATGTTGCGTTGCAGGGTCTCGAGGTCGGCGGCCTCGATGCGCACGTTGGCGAGCTTTCCGAAGCCGGTGTTGATGCCATAGACCGGCGCGCCCTTGGCGACGATGGCCGACACAGTGCGCGCCGATAGCGCGATGGCGTCGAAGGCGGCGGGCGCGAGCGACACCGAGGCGCCGCGATAGATCGCGCGCCAGCTGGCCAGCGGAACCGCGCCGGGCGACATCACGATCTCAGCCATGCGCTCCTCCATTGCCCGCCAGGGTCATCGCATGTGGCCCTGGTACGACCCGACCTCATGCTGAGGAGGCCGCGCTTGCGGCCGTCTCGAAGCATGGGCCACACGCACCGAGCCTGTTGCCCACCCTTCGAGACGCGCCCGTTGGGCGCTCCTCAGGGTGAGGTCGAGGCCTCATGCGATCCTCTCCATTGCCTATAGGTGATATTATGTCTATACATAATCATATGTCCAGTGCCTCTCTTCACCAGCGAATTCTTGGCGACATCGAGGGCCGCATCCTGTCGGGCGCCTTGCCGCCCGGCGCACGCATTCCGACCGAGCAGGAACTCGCGGCGGCGTATGACTGTTCGCGCATGACAGTCAGCAAGGTCCTGACGATGCTGGCCAATGCCGGCCTCGTCGAACGGCGCCGCAAGGCCGGTACCTTCGTGCGCCAGCCAAGCTCGCAGGCCGCGATCCTCGAGATCCACGACATCAAGGCCGAGGTGCTGGCGCTCGGACAGGCCTATCGCTTCGAGATGATGCGCCGGGCGACGCGCAGCGGCGGTGGCGGCGATCGCGATTTCCTGGGAGGGCGCGGCAGCGGACGCCTGTTGGATATCACCGGCCGCCATTTCGCCGGACGCAAGGTGTTCTGCCTCGAAGAACGTCAGATCAATCTCAAGGCGGTGCCGCAGGCCGAGATGGAGGACTTCGTCGACGTGTCGCCGGGCCGCTGGCTGCTCGACACGGTGCCGTGGACGGAAGCCGAGCATCGCATCCACGCCGCGGGTGCTACCCGCGCCGAAGCGCGCGCCCTTGCGGCCGACATCGGCACGCCCTGTCTCGTCGTCGAGCGCCGCACGTGGCGCGGCAAGACACCGATCACGCTGGTTCGCCTGCTGTATCCGGGCGATGCGCATCGGCTCGTGGCCCACTTCAAACCGCTGCGGACGTAAGACCTTCGACGCGGATTTCCTCCGGATTTCACGTTCGTTCGCGGCTGGCGGGCATAGGCTTCCGGTGGCAACAACCGGGAGGAAGCAACCATGACGCAGCAGCAGACCCGCCGCAGCGTGGTCACGGCCCTGGGCGCAGTCGCCCTCGCGGCACCCGTGATCGCGCGAGCGCAGACATCGCCGGCACCCGCGCCCGCTGTCGCCGCGCCGGCCAGCACGATCACCCAGCCGCCGCGCGATTTCGGTCCCGGCGGCGCGCCGACGACCTACTTCCGTGATCCCGACATGATCACCGTCGATCCGGCGTTCAACGGCATCACCCAACCCAACGCCGCCATCGTGCGGCTATGGACCGGCGCGCTGTGGTCGGAAGGCCCGGCGTGGAACGCGCAGGGTCGCTATCTGCTGTGGAGCGACATCCCCAACAACCGCCAGATGCGCTGGCTGGAGGATGACGGCCATGTCAGCGTCTTCCGTCTGCCGTCGAACAACAGCAACGGCAACACCTTCGACTTCCAGGGCCGTCAGCTGTCCTGCGAGCACCTGACGCGTCGCGTCGTGCGCTACGAGCTCGACGGCTCGGTCACGGTGCTGGCCGACAACTACCAGGGCAAGCGGTTCAATTCACCCAACGACGTGGTGCCGCATCCCGATGGCAGCTACTGGTTCACCGATCCGCCGTATGGCGGCCAGCTCTACGAAGGCACACCGGATACGCCGGGCGGACCGAGCAACGCGCGGGGCAAGCTGAAGCCGACCTTGGGCCAGCCGCCGGGCATGGGCTCGACGCGCCGCGAGCTGCCGACCAATTGCTACCGCATCGATCCCGGCGGTCGCGTCGACCTGGTGCTCACCGAGGAGCAGGTGCCCGATCCCAACGGCCTGTGCTTCTCGCCCGACTTCACCAAGCTCTACGTCGCCAGCACCGGCAAGGGACCGGGCGACACCGGTCCCGGCGGCAAAGGCGACATCCACGTCTTCGATGTCGGCGCCGACAACAAGCTGAGCGGCGGCAAGCTGTTCAGCGACTGCATGGTCGACGGCATCAAGTGCGGTCCCGACGGACTGCGCTGCGACGTCGACGGCAATGTCTGGTGCTCCAGCAATGCCGGACGCAATCTCGGCTACAGCGGTGTCGTCGTGCGCGCGCCCGACGGCAAGCTGCTGGGCCGCATCCGCCTGCCCGAGGTCTGCGGCAACATCTGCTTCGGCGGACCCAAGCGCAACCGGCTGTTCATGGCGGCGAGCCAGTCGCTCTACGCCGTCTACGTCGGCACGCAAGGCGCCGCGCCGGGCTAACCGCTTCCTCCGGCGCCAGGGCGATCGCAGATTTACTGGGCCTGCTCGCGGTATGGGGCGCGAGCCTGGCGCACGGCGCGCATTTCGACGTGGACGCGGCGTGCGGTCAGGCCTGTCGCGGGGCTTGCTCGCTCGTGTGACGCACCGGAAAAACAATGCTGAAAGTGAACCCCTGGTGCGCGTAGTCGGCGGTCACGACCGCCTCGAGCTGCGCGGCGCTGGCCTCGATGAGCTGGGAGCCGAATCCACGCCGCGCCGGCTGGGCGGCCGGCGGGCCGCCATGCTCCTCCCATCGCAAGGTGACCTCTGACCCGTCGGCAGTCTCCGCGAGAGTCCATTCGATCGACACGCCGCCGCCCGTCCTCGACAGGGCGCCATGCTTCAGCGCGTTGGTAAGCAGTTCGTGCAGCACGAGCGCCAGGGTGATCGAGATTTCGCCGGGCAAGTCGACGGGCGGGCCGGCGGCCTTGACCTGGCCGATATCGCCGACAAATGGCTTGATCGTCGCGCGGACGATCTCGCCGAGCGGTACGCCCTGCCAGGAACGCTCGGCCAGCAGTCCATGAACGCTGGCTAGCGAGGCCAGCCGGGCGGAGAAGACTTTCTCGAACTCCTGCGGGTTGGGCGTGTTGCGCAAGGTCTGCCGGGCGATCGACTGGACCACGGCCAGGGTGTTCTTGATGCGATGGTTGAGCTCGCCGATCAGCATCTGCTGTCGTTCCTCGCCCTGCTTGAGCGGCGTGATGTCGATCAGGACGCCGATCACTCTCACGACGGCGCCGGCTGCGTCCTTGACGGCTCGCCCCCGATCCATCACCCAGCTCACCGCGCCGTCGCCGCGCACGATGCGGAATTCCAACTCGTACTGATCGTGTTCGCCCCGCAGAATGGCGCCCATCGCGGCAGAGACGCGCTCGCGATCGTGCCAGTGCATGAAGCTTTTCGCCCGTTCGAGCGTGACGTCTCCATCGACATCGGTACCGAGAATTTTACGCAACTGCGGGGACCAGTTCACCACGCCCCGCCGCACGTCGAAGTCGTGCATGCCGAAGGCGGCGGCGTCGGCGGCGTCGCGCAGCCGACGTTCGCTCTCGCGCAGCTGGTTGGTGCGTTGCTCGAGGTCGTCCTGCGCCTGGCGCAAGGCGGCGGTGACCACTCTCGCCTCGGTCAGGAAGAACGACGGCGTCCGGTTGATCCGATCGCCCCGCCCAAGCGCCGTCACGAACGAGGCCACGTCGGCCAGAGGCCGCGTCAAGGCGCGACCGAAGAGGATCCCCAGGCCGATCGCCAGCATCACCGCGCCGATGCCGACCCCGGACCACAGCCAGAGCGTTTTTCGCAGCGCGTCGTTGACTTCGGCGAGCGGGGCGTTCACCGCCACCTGCCAGCCCGAGATGGTCGAAACCGCGATGGCGCGTAGCACCTTCTCGTCGTCCATGTTCGTCGTGCTGAAGATCCTGCTGGGCGGATTTCTCAAGCGATCCGGCAAAGTCCGACCGACGAAGCGCTCGCTATCGCGCGAACGGGCCAACACCACGCCTCGACGATCGGTGATCGTCGACGTCCAGCCTGGAGCCAGCCGCTGCGCCGCGAGTACGCCAATCAGGTCCTGGGCGTGGAAACCCAGGACCAGGACATACTTGACCTCGCCGCGTTCGTTCAGGATCGGCAGATTGACGTTGAAGACCGGCCTTCGCGTGACCAGGCTGATGAAGAGGTCGGAGACCTGGGACTTCTTGGTTTCGATCGCCCTGAGCGCGGTGGGTGGGTCGCCGGTGCGCGTCGGGGCCGACCCGTAAGGGACGAAAGTGTTGAGGATCTGCCGAAGGTCGGGGGCGACGAGAATGACGAACGCCTGATCCTCCATAGCCAACTTCGCCTGCTCGTGGAACGCCTCGTACTTGCTCTCGGTCAGCAGCGGCGAGGTCGCCAGGGTGCGCAGGATGGTGATACGCCGGTCGATATCGCGATCGACGTCCGCGGCCAGCGCGTCGGCGACCTGCAGCATGTAGGATTCCAGCTTCTGGCGCTCGAGCGAGAACGAGCGGTCGATCATGACGCCGAGCGCGATCAGGAACGGCAGCATGATCGCCGCGCCATAAGCGATCAGATGGGCGGCGGCGGAGAACGACGCGCGGCTGCGTTGGCTCGGCTGCAGGCCGGCCATCAGTCGGGGCGCTGGGCGATGGCCTGCTCCAAGCCGGCGCGCAGCTGGGCGAGATGGTACGGCTTGGACACGACCGGCGCGGCGGCGTGACGTCCGGGCATCGAGGGCTGGCCGTAGCCAGTCGTGAAGACGAACGGAATGCCGCGCGCGGCGAGGATGTCGGCGACCGGATCGCTGCGTTCGCCGCGCAGATTGACGTCGAGCACCGCGACGTCGATGTCGAGATCGTGCGCCATCGCCAAGCCGCTCTTGAGGGACGCCGCGCTGCCGGCCAGCCGGCAGCCCAACTCTTCGAGCATGTCGGTGAGCGTCATCATGAGGAGCGCCTCATCCTCGACCAGCAGAACGCGCGCGTTCGTCAACATCATGCGATTCCCGGATTTTCAGCCCCATCTCGCTCGGGCCACTGGCCTGCCATTTCTAGCCCAAGCGGCGACGTCCGCCTAGCAGCGATGCGCGGCGGCTGACGCGGCGACGGGCAATCCGGAGTTGTATGCCAGCGTGTGACCACGGCATTGGAAATCGGCCTTTTAGCCGACTCCATGGCGAACCAGTTCTGAGGGATGTTCCCGTCGGCGACGAGTTGGCCAGGCGCCGCGCTGTCCTCCGCGTTCAGCTCAATGCTTTTCGAACGCTCACTCAAGTCCCCAGAGAATAGCATCCGCTTTCCGTGGCCCCCAAGACCCCTCGCTACGCTGCTCGGGGTAACAATCGTGGCTCACACTCCAGCGATAGTTGGCACCTAGTTCGGCTCAAGTCCGCGAGCCGGGGTCGCCATCAGCAGGTCGCGTACGAGTTGGCAGGCGATCTCCGGCCGCATGCGCACGCCGATGACGTCGCCGGCGTCGCTGACCAGCGCGCCGAAGATCGAATCATCGGCGGGGTTCACCTGGAAGGCGGCCGACGACACGTCGACCGGCTGGCAGTTGACGGTTCGCGCTTCGGCGTCCGGAGCGCCGGGCTCGGCGCCCTGTCGCTTGACCATCTCGTTCGCCGCTTCGCAGAGCCGCGAGATGAAGGAGGTGAACTCGCTGAAGTCCGCCACGCACTCCATGACATGCTGCTTCTGGTCGATGAAAACCATCTGACAGCGCGATCCGTCTTCGCTCATGGCGAGACGGAACAGGGCGACTTGCGAGGGGATATCCATGTTCGGCCTCCAATCTGCCGTATCCATCAACGGCGCCCGTCGCCGGGCGTTGCCGGAGGGGGCTCCTGAAGTCATATCGAGGCTGGCAACCGTTCCGCAAAAGTCATGGGCGCGGGCCGACACAGCCCGCGCCCATGCGAATCAGCGCGACGGATATCGCACTACAGGCGCTGGGACCTCTCGAAGACGCCGACCTGCCGCTCGGCTTCCTCGCGCGTGATGCCGTAACGTGTCTGGATCTTGCCGACCAGCTGGTCGCGGCGACCCTCGATCTCGAGCAGGTCGTCGTCGGTCAGCTTGCCCCATTGCTCCTTCACCGCCCCTTTGGTCTGCGACCAGCTTCCCTTCATCTTCTCCCAGAAGGGCGACGGCGCGGTCGTGGTCGGCGGCGGCACGGTGGTTGTCTGCGCCAGTGCGGGCGCGACCACGACGGTCGACAGAGTCACGGCGATCGCCAAAGCGAGATGACGCATCATGGAACTCCATGCTTGAAGCGGCCGCTTCGAGCGCGGCCTCCCGGAAGAAACTCATGCCCGGAGGCGCGGTTCCGCATTGATCGCGGCGCGGGAACCCATCTGATGCAGCGCCCGTTCATCCGCCACGGGCCGATCGACGTCGCGCATGCGCGTCGGGTCCGGATCAACCGATCCAGCGCAACTCGAGGACCACACCATGACTGATCTGACCACGCCGACTGGCGGCAATCTGATCGCCGCCGAACGTATCAACGGCACCAATGTCTACAACCTGAGGGGCGAGAAACTCGGTCACGTCGAGGACATCATGATCGACAAGGCGACGGGCAAGGCGATCTACGCCGTCATGTCCTTCGGCGGCTTCCTGGGCATCGGCGAGAAGCAGCATCCGCTGCCTTGGTCGACCCTGAAATACGACCAGCGGCAGGGCGGCTATGTCGTCGATCTCGACCGCAAGTTGCTCGAAGCCGCCCCGACCTACGAGGGCAAGGACTTCGCATGGACGCCCGATTACGGGCGGCAGGTCGACAAGTACTACAACGTGCCGACGTACTGGCTCTGATGATCCATTAAACGTCAACGGGCGGCCGAAAGGCCGCCCGTTTCATATGGGACCAGCGGCCACCTGGCGCTCACATCACCGAGAAAATCAGGGCGGTCAGTACGACTCCGAGCAGGACGGCGGCCATGAAATCGAGGTAGTCGTTGTGCTCCCACGCATTGGTCGCGTCGTCACGATGTGCCGCCGATGGTTGGGCGGATGTCGTCGGTCGCAGAGCCATGGACCACTCCCTCGCTATGTCGCGACTTAACGCCGCCGCGCGATCAGGGTTGCGGAGCGGCGCGCCTAAGTCGGCAACGGGAACCGCACGACGACCTTGGTGCCGCCACCGGATCCTCGCTGGATCTCCGCCTCACCACCCAATTGCATGGCCAAGCCCCGTGTCAGGGTTAGTCCGAGACGTCCGGCGTCCTGGCCTGTGACAATTCCGTCAGGAATCCCCACCCCGTTGTCCTCAATGGCGAAATCGACCATGTCGCCGGATTGGGTGGCCTGGATAGAGATCGCCGGAGCCTCGACGCCCGCGAAGGCGTGCCTGAACGCGTTGGTGACGGCTTCGGTGACGATGAGGCCGACGGGAATCGCCGTGTCGGGGCCGACCGCCATGACGGGCGCGCGGATATCGAAACGGATGTTCTTCGGGGCGGGATTGTCGGGATTCATCGAAAGCTGGCGCACCAGGTCGTTTATGAAGGCTTGGAAATCGACCTGCGCCCAGCTTGTCCGCTCGTACAGGTGACGATGCAGGACGGAGAGCGCGAGAATCCGATTCTGCGCGTCGGAAAAGTGGCGACGAGCGCGCGGCGAGCGAATCTTGTCGGCCTGCAGGCTGAGCAGGCTGGATATCATCTGCAGGTTGTTCTTCACCCGGTGATGGACCTCTCGCAGCATGTGATCGCGCTGATCGAGGCTGGCGCGCAGGTCCTGCTCGCGCGCGCGGATGGCGCCCGCCATCACGGCGATGTCGGCCGCCAGCGATCGCATTTCCGGTGGTCCGGTACCGCCGGGCTGCGGCGCGTCCTCGCCACGCGCTATCGCCGCGGCGAAGCGGCGGATCGGTCCCAGCGGCCGAATACACCAACGGCCGGCGCCGAACCACAGGGCGGCGAGGGCCACGAGCGACGCCAGCACGATCAGCGCGAAATCGAGCCACGAGCCATCGGGATTTACGCCGACGGCGCCCGCCGGAATCGCCGCCAACATCAGGGGAGCGTCGGGCCCGAAAGCGAGTAGACGAAACTCGTAGGTCGAGCCATCGCCGCCTTCGCCACGAAGCGCGTCGCGGCGATCCTCGATCGCCAGCCGCAGCTGGTCTCGCGATGGCAGGACGTTCGCACCGCCGAGCGAGCGTCCCTGTCGATCTATCAGCGTCAGCCAAACAGGCGGCGAACGGCTGGTCTCGGTATTGCCCGGGATCGTCCAGGCGATGCCGATCCCGACCAAGCCGGCGAATTGTCCATCGCGCGCAAGACCGACGGCGGCCGGCAAGACCAGCGGATTGGCCAAGCCGGTCGCCGGCTGCGAGGAGACGACGACCTCGGCACGCCCGCGAACCCGCGGCAGCAGGCCTTCGAAACCGACGCCGGGATCGGGTGAGGTCGAACAGCGGTGCGCCCCCTGCGGATCGACGAGCGCGATTAGCGCGAAGCGTTCGCCGAGGTGGCGCAGCAGACGACGCAGATAGTCCTCGCATCGCGCCAGCTCGTCGGGCGACAGCGTCTCGTTGGTCCAGCGAGACACGTCGCGATCCTCGCGCAAGGTCGACAGCGCACGACGCGCTCCCTGTAGCGCCTCGCGCCACGGCAGGACGGCAACCTCGACGGCGTTGGTGACGAATTCGCCGCGCACGCGACGCAGGTCGCGCTGCTTCTCAATCGCCCACCAGCCCGACAGCGCGATGATGGGCAGCAACAACGCGGCCAGCAGAACCACGAATCGGGTGCGCACGGTCCATGAATTCATCGACGCGCTCCGCACGGCGGACTGCGCTTGAGCGGCGACGTCACGGCGCCCAACCGCGATGGTCGCGCCCACATGCGCCTACCTCCCCGGATGATCAGATCGTAACGCTGTTCAGCGCCTGCGCCATCGCGGTCCGGAGCAGATCCGGATCGAAGGGCTTGGTGATGACAAAGACCGGCTCGACGCCGCTGCCCGTCAGCAGCCGCTCCGGAAAGCCGGTGACGAAGATCACCGGCACCGGGAGATGCTTCATGATCTCGCGGACCGCGGCGATGCCGTTGTCGCTGCCCTTGAGCTGGATATCGGCGAGCACGAGATGGGGCGAGTGCTTGCGCGCCAAATCGACCGCGTTTTTCTCAGTGGCGGCGATGCCCACCACTTGATGGCCGGCGTTCTGCACGATCTTCGCCACGTCGAGCGCGATCACCGCCTCGTCCTCGATCACCAGAACGCGCACCGACGCGACGCGGCGCAGTTCGTCGCGCGCCTGGGTCAGCGCCGACTCGGCCTCGGCCCGGCTGACATTGAGGATGCTCGCGGCGTCCTCGATCGAGAAACCCTCAAGCGCCGTCAGCAGCAGCATCTGACGCTGCAGCAGGGGAATCTCGCCGAGTTGCGCCTTCAGCCGGCCAGGCACCCCGTCGGCCGCCAACTCGCGCTCCTCGAGCACGTCGAAGGGTTGGCGCAGACGGTAGAACAGGCTGAAGATCTTCTGCTTGGTATCGTACTGTGCCGCTTCGAGCGGCTCCCCAAGCAAAACTTCGGCGCACAGCCGCACCCATTCGTCGCCGCGCTTCTGCGACCCTGTCAGCGCGCGCGCATAGCGACGAAGGAATGGCAGTGTCGACGCGAGCGTGTCCGGCAGAGCTGTTTTGACCTGTTCCAATCGAACCCCCGTAACTGCTGCCCGTGACGTGGCAGTTAACCGGTGTTTTCCGGCATCACAAACTTGTGTTTGGCACACATCGAAGACCTAACACCCCCTGACCGACCTTCGTGAACGCTGTTAACCTCCGATGCCATATATCTTAACGTCCTTCGACCCGTCGGGTTCCATGAGACATTGGAACTCTCAAATTAATCAACGAAATGGCAGCTTTGCGCCGCCGCACCCTTGGCCAAGCCGCGGACCCGTCCTACATGCCCGCTACCGGTAACTTCAGGTGGAGGACGGCATGGACACGGTTCGCTCGAATCTGAACTCGGTCGATGACTTTCATGAGCAGTTGAAGGCGATCCTGCCGCGTCTTCGGCTCTACGCTCTCTCACTCACCCACGACCGCGACCGCGCCAACGACTTGGTGCAGGAGACCGTTCTCAAGGCGCTCGCCGCTCGTGCGAGCTTCCAGCCCGGCACCAATTTCTCCGGCTGGATGTTCCGCATTCAGCGTAACGAGTTTATTTCCAGTCTTCGTCGCCTGAGGCCGACGGTCCCCATCGACACCGCCGTGGCCGATTCGCTGACGCAGCGCGCGACGCAGGAAAACGGTCTGGTGATGCGCGAATTCCTCAACGCCTTCGGTCAGCTGTCGGCCGGCCAGCGCGAGGCGCTTGTGCTCGCCGTGGTCGAGGGTCAGCCTTACGACGCGATCGCCGCCCATGCCGGCGTCTCGATCGGTACCATCAAGAGCCGCGTATCTCGGGCTCGCGCCACCTTGGCGCGCCTGCTTCTGGACCCGGAGGAATCTGACGCAACGGACTCCACCGACCGCGCGATCGCGCGCAACGAGAGCCGGTCCCGCGACGACGATGCGCGCTCCTCACTGACGCTATGATATGGTAACGTCAGGATCGTGCATTGTGCTTTAGGTCAAGGGCATCTCCGATCGGCTGACGCAACTCGAGTCGCCCGCCGATCGGGCCGTCCTTCTCAGGCGGAAAAGGAAAAGAGTCCTTCAGACGAGCCATGGCGAACGCAGACAAGCCCCCAGGCGGCGGCGAAGTGGTTGGGCTCGCGGCCGAAGAGCAGCCGTTCGACAGATGGCTTCGAAAGCAGTTGCACGCCATGTACGACGATGTCGTCAGCGAGCCCTTGCCACCCGATCTCGTGAGCCTCATCGACCAGGACGCCGAGCGCGCGCGTCAGGAGGCGGCGGCCGATGCTTCCGCGGCTCCCGGATCGCATTCGCCCCCATCGTCAAAGACACCCTGACGGCTGGCGAGGCGCCGAGCTCGGGTTGGTATCATCCCACCCCTCATCCGCATCGAGAACAGCCCGATCGCGCTGGCCAGGCCCCGGCCAGCTTAGGCGACGGTCTTCGCCCGGCTACCGGATGACGGCCGTGAGCGTCGACACGGAAGTCGGCCCGGGACAGAGCGGAGTGTCGATCTACGAACCATCACCAGATTGGCGTTGAGCGGCCTTGCTTTCCGCACCGCGTCGCCTGAACCAGCTCGGGATCATCTTGAAGCGCTCGGACCAGCGCGCGATTGGAACATCCGCCACCAGTCGGGCGCCGCCCGTGCGACGCGCGAGCACGATCTTTCGGCTGTGGAACACCTCGAGCTCCGGCCGATGGCCGACGCTCAGGATGGTCGCTTCCTTCAGCTCCTCGCAGATCAACGCCATCAGCGCATCCTGACTATTGGGATCCAAGGCTGAGGTCGCCTCATCGAGCACGATGATGTCGGGCCGATGCAGGAGCGCGCGCGCAAAGGCGAGCCGCTGCTTCTCGCCGCCGGATAGCGTCTGATCCCAGGCCGATTCCTCCAGGAGCCGATCGACGAGATGGCCCAGCCCGACCGCGGTCAGCACTTCGCCGACCCGCTCGACCGGCCACTCCTCGGCCGACGCCGGATAGGCAGCGGCGCGCAGCAAGGTGCCCGTGGGAACGTAGGAACGCTGCGGCAGCAGGAAAAGCTGTAGATCCTTGCCGATCTCGATCGTGCCGCCGCCCCAGGGCCACAAGCCGGCGATCGCGCGCACCAACGTGCTCTTGCCGGTCCCGGATTCGCCCGCGAACAGCACTCGTTCACCGGCGACGATCACCGCTTCGGTGTCGTCGACCACCATCGTTCCGTCGTCGAGGGTGATATGGACGTCGACGAGGCGCAGCGCCGCGTCCTCGGTCACGCCGCGCTGGATGCGATCGACGCCTTCGCCTCGCTCGGCCCGCTCCAGCGCTTCGAGGGAGATCATCAACGAGGCGATGCGGCGTGCGCCGGCGCTCCAGTCCGCGAGGCGCGGGTAGTTGTCGACCAACCAGCCGAAAGCGCTCTGCACGATCATGAAGGCGGACGCCGCCTGCATGACGGTACCCAGCGACATCGAGCCGTCGAGAAACTTGGGCGCGGTCAGCAGGATGGGAACGACCGCCGCCGCGAGGTGGCTGCCCTGCGACACGACGGTCGTGCGCATGTGCTGGCCGCAGATCTGCTTCCAGCAACGCAGCACTTTCGCCATCTGCCGATCGATACCGGCGCGTTCCTCGGTTTCGCCCCCGAGCAATGCGATGCTTTCGCCATTCTCGCGGACGCGGGTCAGGGCGTAGCGATATTCGGCTTCGGCCTGGTTCTTGTTCTCCGACACCATGACGAAGCGACGCCCGATGATCATCATCGCCAGGCTGGCGACGGCGGCATAGATGACCGCCGCGACCACGAGAAAGCCGGGAATGGTGAAAGTGGAACCGTCGATCGGGATCGTCAGTGAGCCGCCGATGTTCCACAGCACCACGATGAACGTCGCCGCCGAGAGCAGGGCGGACAGAAGGCCCGTGGCGAAATCCACCGGCGCGTCGGTGGCGACGCGCAGATCCTCGGCGATCCGGTACTCCGGGTTCTCGTGCTGACCTCTGACCAGGTTGAGCTGGTAATAGCGCCCGTTGGCCAACCAGCCGTCGAGAACCTTCTCGTTCAGCCATGCCCGCCAGCGCCGTTGCGTCGTCATGCGCAGGAACACGGCGATGACGCCGCAAGCGACGCTTGCCGCCGCCAGCGGCACGAAGAGCATCGCCATCTGCCAGACGGTCGCCGCGTCGCGTCTTTCCAGAGCGTCGAAGATCGCCTTGTTCCAGCGATTGATGCCGTACTGCGCGGCGAGCGTGAGCAACACGATGACCAGCAGACTGAAGGTGAGCCACCACGCCCACCGATACCCTTCCTTGCCCCAGAAGCCGCGGGCGCGGCGCCACCACACCCCGATCAAGACGCGCCGGTAGGTACCTTCGCGCTGCTCCGGGGAGTCCTCGTCCGAGTTGCTGGCGACGGGATCTGAGAGGGGTTCCGCCCTGGCGGCGGTTTCGGTCATTGCGTTTCTCCCGCGCCCATGACGGAGGGACACCCTCCCGCCGCCACGGACTCCCTTCGGTCACAGAAGAAACGCTTTCGGGGCCGATTCGATCCCCGACGTCGAGCTATGCGACGGCGGATGGGATGTCAGCCCGGCGTCTGGATCTGACAGTCGATCCGGTCGACGAAAAACTCGGTACGCGGACCGTACACGAACATTCCCAAGCGCTCGCCCGGGCCCGCCGGACCAGTCATGACGCGTGTCGCCAGGACGGGCTGCCCACCATTGCTAAAGCTGCAGTTCACCACCGGTTCGATCGCCATGGGGCTGTTGTTGGTGAGGTAGGCCACGGCCACCCACCGACGGCCCGGATCGGCAAACAGCGACGGCAGGTCCATGGTCATTGCCGGCACGTTCGTGTTCGGGCCCGACGTGATCGGAACAGTACCGAGGACTCGCGGGCGAACGTACTGAACCACCGCGACCGGAACTCCACCACCCTGCGCACGCGGCTCGAACGCTCGATCGTCATACGGCACCGGCGCGCCGTCCTTGCCCACGTTGTCCGGCGTCCAGACCTTTCCGGTAACGGGGTCGCGGAATTCGGGGTAGCCCGACGGCATCGTATTGGTCTGGGCTCCGGTCGCGCTAGCAACAACCAGCAGGAGCAGCGACAAAGCACAAGTCCGGCCTTTGATATTCATGGCGTATCTCCATCCATGGCAGCCGGCTAGACCGCCGGCAGACGAATCCGTCGAAAGCATAGGAGACAACGTCGACGGGAAACGCCGGTTCCCGCCCACTCAGAATGCCTGCATCCGAACCGATTCGTGCGTGGCGCTCTCAAGGGCCGCCGACCGCGCGTCAGGAGGCGGCCGATCCTTCCGCGCCCGCCACGGTGCCCGAAAAATCCTGATCGTACGCGAAGCCCAACTCGCGGGGCGCCCGCACCTCCTCCGGAATCAGAAACAGGCCCATGTCACGCGCCACGCGTCCGCATTGCTGACAGCTTGAGAGCACGTTGAGCGGTACGGCCAGCAGCAAGCCGGCGCAGACCGGCGCAACCCAGATCAGGAATTCCGGCGCGACCGCCCAGATCACGCCTGTCGCGATGGCGCCGCCAAGCATGTGCGAAACATGGCGTCGGACAGCCGCGACCCACGGTACGCTACGTTCCTCGCGGGGCTGCGGTGGCCAGCCCACCGGTCGGCCGGCCAAGATGGCCGCGATGAACGCCGAGTGAAACAGCATCGTTACCGGCGCCAGCAGAGAGGAGAACACCAGCTCGAGCACGCCGCTGACCACCAGGGCGGGGCGACCGCCAAATCGCCGGGCTGTGCGGCGGCGGGCGAGGACCAAGGCCATTGTCAGCAGCTTCGGAAGGAACAGCAGCGTGCCGGTGATGATCAGCAGGGCCTGGATCTCCTGCGGCTTGTACTCAGGCCATATCGGGAAGAGGCTGCGGCGGTCGTCGAAATACGTATGGCCGCTAATCGCCTGGTCGAGCACGAGTACGCCGGTCAACGACAGCATGAGCAGCCAAAGCGGCGAGGCGACGAAGGCCAACACGCCCATCGACAGATGCAGACGGCTCATCCAATGAAGGCCCGGCATATCTAGCAGTCGCACATGCTGCAGATTGCCCTGGACCCAGCGGCGATCACGCGCGGCGTAGTCGAGTAGGTTCGTCGGCATTTCCTCGAAGCTTCCGCCCAGCTCGGGAAGCAACCAGACGTGCCAGCCGGCGCGCCGCAGCAGCGCCGCCTCGACAAAGTCGTGGCTCAGGATCTCGCCGCCCAGGGGCGGCTTGCCCGAGAGCACCGGTAGATGGCAGTGCTCGGCGAAGGCGGCGACGCGGATGATCGCGTTGTGGCCATAGTAGTTCGCCTCACCCAGCTGCCAGAAGCTGTGGCCGATCGCGAGCAACGGTCCGTACAGGCGGCTGGAGAACTGCATCAGCCGGGCGAACAACGTCTCGCGTCCCACGCTGGCGGTAAGCGTCTGGATGAGGCCGGTTCGCGGATTACGCTCCATCAGCGCGGCGAGACGGACGATCGTGTCGCCACTCATCACGCTGTCGGCGTCGAGGATGATCATATAGTCGTAGCGTGGACCGTCCGAGCGCAGCCAGTCGGCGATATTGCCGGCCTTGCGGCCGATATTCCTCGACCGCCGACGATAAAACATGAGGTCCCCGGCATCGCATCGCCGGCGCAGTTCGTCGAAGCGCTGGCGTTCCATCCGCGCGATCGCCTCATCGGTGGTATCGCTCAGCACATGGAAGGCGAACGAACCAAGCTGTCCCGTGGCTCTCAGCGAAGCGTAGGTTGCGGCCACGCGCGCCATGACCGCGTCGGCATCCTCGTTGTAGATGGGCATCAGAATGGCGGTGCGCGTGGCAAGTGCCGGCACGGCGCCGTCCGACGGCGCGGTGCGGCGCAGCGTGACGGGATGCAGCCCAGCAAGACTCAGGAGGAAGCCCGCCAGCGCCGCCCAGAACGACAGCGAGATCATGGCGAAGCCAGGCGTGAAAGCAGCCAGGACAGCGATCTCGATCACCGAAATCCCGCCCGGTTCGAGAATCTCGGCCATCAGCAGCGTGCCGACAGTCGTCGTCAGCGTGGCCAGTCCGAGCATGAGGAGGCGGCGCCACCCGGCGCTCCGCGCATGGCGATCGAGTGCCCGGTCGTTCATGGCCGCACCGTGTAGCTCAGGGTTTCACTCAGCACCTCGCCATGCAGGCGCAGATGGGCGCGTACATCCATCGGCTTTTTGCCGTCGGGCTGCACGTCAACGAAGAGTCGCCATGTCGACTCGGACGTGACTGGCTCGGTCCGTGCCTGCGACAGCCGGCCCGAAGACACCGTGACATCGGCCTCGACCGGCTGTGTCGGCCGCAGACCGGCGATATCACCGCCGCCGAACTCGATAGCCAACCGCCAGTACTTGGGGTCCGGCGCGCGGAACACGCGCACGGCCGTGACCCGTCCGCCCGGCGACAACGCCGGCTCGTCGCTGAGCGCCGAGAGCCGGTAGCGCAGTTCGATCTCCTGCCCGCGTCGCGTGGGCGTTCGACTGGTCCAGAAGGCCGCGATGTTGTCGTGTACCTCCGAATCCGTGGGAATCTCGATCAGGCGAATCTCGCCTTCGCCCCATTCTCCCGACGGCTCGACCCACAAGCTGGGTCGCGTGTGATACCGCGCCTCCTGATCTTGATACTGGGCATAGCTGCGTTCGCGCTGCAGTAGCCCGAAGCCGCGCGGACTGCGCTCCTGGAACGTCGACACGGCCAGCGCCGATGGATTGGATAGCGGCCGCCAGATGCGCTCACCGGAGCCGCTGGCGATCAACAAGCCGTCCGAATCGTGGATTTCGGGACGATGGTCGGCGGCATGGCGGCGACCCGTCTTGCCCGTGAAGAACATGCTGGTCAGCGGCGCGATGCCGAGCAGCGAGATGTCGTGGCGCGCGAACAGCGCGGCGGTGACGTCGACCGTGGTGCGCCGGCCGGGCCGCACGACGAAGCTGTAGGCTCCCGCGACGCCGGGGCTGTCGAGCAGCGCGTGCAGGGTCACCTCGCGCGCGCCCTTCGCGGGCGTCACGAGCCAGAACGCGCGGAACGCCGGGAACTCTTCCGGCCGCTGCAGACCGGTGTCGATCGCCAGGCCTCGCGCCGAAGCGCCATAAGTCTGTTCGCGGCCGATCGGGCGGAAGTAGCTGGCGCCGAGGAACGATATGACTTCGTCGAACTTCGCCTCGTGCAGGGGATAGGTCAGGCGAAATCCGGCGAAGGCCACGGCGGCGGGCGGTTCGCGCAGATTGGCGTCGCTGAAATCGAACATGTCCGGCGTCGGCGCTAGCGGCGTGACGGTTTCCTCCGACACCACGTGGATGGCGACTGGCGTGTTGTAGATGAAGCCGGCGGGGAAAAATTCGGCGCGAAACATGCTGGGCGCGCCGCGCCACAGCCCGGCCTCCGCACGAAAACGCACCCGCATGTACTGGTCGTAGTTGATCTTCGCGAGGTCGCTCGGAGGCGGTGGCGCCGGTGGCTTGTAGGGCTCGTTCGCGATGCGCCGAGCCTGCTCCCGCACGTGGACGAAAGAGAAGGGCTCGGCCCGCGCCCGCGCATGACCGCCCAATGGTGCGCACGCCGCAGCTGCACCAGCCAGCACAATACGGCGACTCAACGTCATCGCTCTGCCTGCCTTCCCGATGCGGGTTGTGACCGTCGACATAGGAGTCGGCCTGCGGCAATGCCGAGACGTTTGGTTACGGCCAATGACGAGCTCGGCATGTGGCCACCTTGCTTTCGCCACCGCGCCACTCGAGCCAGCCCGAGACGTCCAGGCCACCGCACGGGCGGGGCATCAGAGACCAGCCTCACGCCACGCTCGGCAGCAGAACGTCAGTCGCGATCCTGGGTTCCGAAGGATCTCAAGACGCCTTCTTCTTGACTGTTATGTGGCCGTTGGTCTCGAGCACCGCCAGTTCGGCCTCGCGAGGCGTCGTGCACTCATGGGCGCGTAGGGCGGCCAGCAGGTCGGCCTTGGAGACGTTGACCTCCCAAAGCTTCTCATAGTCGACATGGCCGTCGCGGATCAGGATCTCCGGACTCCCCTCGACCAGGCGATCAACGGTCTTCGATCGCGCGCTGATGAAGCTGATCGCCAGATTGATGGCCAGCATGGTGGCGATCACCACGATGGCGGCGACGATCGAATGATCGTCGGCCCCGATGGCGTTGGAAGCGCCCTCGCTGATGAGCAGCAGCACGACAAGATCGTAGGGCGTCATCTGCCCGACCTGCCGCTTGCCGAATACGCGCAGCAGCACGAGTACCGCCAGGAACACGATCGCGCCGCGTACGATCAGCTCCCATATCGCCAAAGTCGGCATGAACATGATCACCCTCCTCGTTCCCGAGAAGGAAAAGGCGGCGAGCGGTCAGGCGTTGCCTGGACTGGAGCACGTTGTGATCGGTCAAATCGAGCCAGTCATCCTGACACAAAACAACCACCTCGCCCTATAGTGTCCACCGGCCAGACATATGAGGGAGAGCTCGCGATGCGCGTCGGCGTTTTCTATTTTCCCACGGATTACGGCATCCACACCGCCGAACTGGCGCGGGCGCTCGAGGATCGCGGTTTCGACTCGCTGTTCGTCTGTGAGCACACCCATATCCCGGTCAGCCGGCGCACGCCCTTCCCCGGCGGCGGTGAGCTGCCAAAGCGCTACATCCACACGCACGACCCGTTTGTCGCGCTGTCCTTCGCCGCCGCGGCGACCAGCAAGCTGCTGCTCGGCACCGGCGTCGCCCTGATCCCGCAGCGCGATCCCATCATCACCGCCAAGAGCGTCGCCAGCCTCGACCACATGTCGAACGGACGCTTCGTCTTTGGCATAGGCGGCGGCTGGAACGTCGATGAGATGGAGAATCACGGCGCGCGCCACGCCACGCGCTTCAAGCTGATGCGCGAGCGCGTGCTGGCGATGAAGGAGATGTGGACCAAGGACGAAGCCTCGTTCCATGGCGAGATGGTCAATCTCGATCCGCTGTGGTGCTACCCGAAGCCCAAGCAGCGGCCGCATCCGCCGATCCTGCTGGGCGGCGAGAGCGACCACACGTTGCGCCGCGTCGTCGAGTTCTGCGACGGCTGGTTCCCGCGTCCGCGCGGCTTCGTCGCCAAGGAAGGTGTCGCGCGGCTGAAAGCCATGGCCGAGAAGATGGGCCGCGATCCCGCGACGCTTTCGATCACTGTGTTCAGCGCGCCGAACGATGCGGCCGCTCTCGCCGAGTACGAGCGACACGGCATTCAGCGCGCGCTGCTGATGGTGCCCGACCTGGACCGCGACGGCATCCTGGCCGCGCTCGACAAACTGGCGCCGCTGGCGGCGGCCCACCAGTCCTGAGCCCCACACGTCCCAATCATTGCGGGTGGCGTGCCCGGGGGTATGCTGCCGCCGCTCTAGCGCGTCTCCATCCGAAAGGAAGCCATCATGATCGACCTGCACTACTGGCCCACGCCCAATGGCAAGAAGGTCACGATACTGCTCGAGGAATGCGGCCTGCCCTACAAGATCGTCCCGGTGAACATCGGCCGCGGCGACCAGTTCAGCGACGCATTCCTGGAAATGAACCCAAACCATCGCATGCCCGTGATGGTCGACCACGCGCCCAAGGATGGCGGCAAGCCGCTGGTGGTCTTCGAGTCGGGCGCGATCATGATGTACATCGCCGAGAAGGCCGGGAAGTTCTATCCGCAGGATGTCCGCACCCGCTACGACGTGAACCAGTGGCTGATCTGGCAGATGGCCAACCAGGGTCCAAAGTCCGGCGAGTGCGGGCATTTCCGCCGCGTCGACCAGGCCAAGGACGGCGACCAGACCTACGCCATCCGGCGCTTCACCGACGAGGTCAACCGGCTCTACGGCGTGCTCAACAACCGGCTCTACAAGCACCCATACCTGGCCGGCGACCAGTACACGATCGCCGACATGATCTGTTATCCGTGGACCATCAACTGGAAGTTTCAGGGGCAGGACATCGAGGAGTTCCCCTACTTCAAGCGCTGGTTCGAGGAACTGGGCGCACGGCCGGCCGTGCAGAAGGGTATGGCGGTAGGCGCTGACCTCTCCGTCGACAACGCCAAGTTGCCGCCCGAGGAGCAAGCCCGCCGCGCCAAGCTGCTCTACAACCAGCGCGCCCGGCCGGTGAAAGTGGCGTAGCCGCATCGGCGCTGTTGCGCTCGTTCGCCGCTCGGCCCAAACTGATCGGTTAAGACTATCGCAAAACGTGTGGAAAACATTTTGCTTGCAACCTGAAACGACTATGTCAGGATGCTGAGCGTATTCGATGTGGTCGCGACTCTCCTCGCGCGGTTTCGAAAGCGATATACGGACGCCGGGCCCCCGACCGGCGTCCGTTTTGTTTCGCCCCCGTGACGCTCCCGCTTCTTGACGCCATCGACCGCCGCTGGCCGACTACACTGTCCATTCGCGGGGAGGGAGTGCCGCATGCCTCATACACCGGCCAGCATGGCGATCATCGTCAAGAAGGATGGCGGGGGAGAAACGAACGCCATGAAGCAGGCTCAGGCCGAGACGTATCTCGCCAACCTGCTGACGGCCGACCGCGTCGCCAACCTGAAGCAAGCGATGAACGACGTCTTCAGCGGCAAGGGCAAGGCGACCAGCGCCTACACGTTCGCCGGCCAACCCGTGCTGCACGCCTCGTCGGGCAACATGCAGAAGAGCACTACCCTGTTCTTCTACATGTTCGGTACGACCGCCAAGATCTTTGCCATGGGCAAGCACGAGACATCGACCACCTACGCTGTCAGCGACTACGGCCAGCGCGGCACCGACTTCCAGCTCGGCAGGACGATCTCGCTCTGACGCGCGCGCTTCCGGCGCGCTACTGGCGCACCACGTCGAACACCGCCTGGCGCAGCTCGTCGGCGGCCTTGGCGACCTCGGTCCGGCCATCGCCGCTCTGGAACGACGGCCCGACCATGGCGAAGACGTAGTGGCTGACGCCGTCGGCCATCGGCACCACCATGTAGCGCGCCTCGGTCGTGCGCAGCGAGGCTTCGCAGGTGCTGAAGAGCCGCACGACCCGCTGCGAGCGCGGATCCGCGATCGTGCCTGAGTCGAAGCGCCCGCCGCCGCAGGCGCGGCGGTCGGCGGCGACGATGGTACCGGCGATGGCTGCGGCGCTGAGCCCGCTTTGTGCCGGCACGATGTCGAGCGCACCGGTCAGCAGGTCGGAGCGCCAGGTCAGATCGGCGCGCGCCGATTGCGCGAGACCGCGGTCGATCGCCTCGCGCTCGCTCATCGGCCGGAAGCCCTGCATCGCCGGCGTGGCGAGAATCGCCGACAGGGTGCGCGCCGCCTCGACGCGCTGTTGCGCCGTGCTCTCCGGCCAAAGTCGTCGCGGATTGGCCGGTGCTGGCGCCCCCGATGGCGGAGCTGGCTGGACCGAGGGCTGCGCCGGTCGCGGATCCGCCGGTTGCGGCACGGTGATCGGTCCCGGGCGATCGGCCGCGGACTGAGGCGGTCGCGGTTGGGGCGGAGCGGACGCCAGCTGGTTTCGCGTGCAGCCGATGAGCACGGTCAGCGCTGTGCTGGTGCCCTGCAGGCTGAACTGGAAGCGGTCGCTGCTTGACACCATGATCAGCTGATTGCCGCGGCGGAACAGGTCGAACAGCGTGGTCTGCGCCGGCAGCTCGGCGACGAAGAACTGTCGATTGACCGCCTTGGCCTGCACGGTGCCGGCATTGACGCCGTCGACGCTCAGCGAGACCGGGTAGCTCTGGCCGACATTGAGGTTCCAGGCTTTGTAGCTCCAGCCGATGCGCCACGTGTAGTTGTCGGAGATCGCGAAGAACATCGAGACGCCGTTGGGATACGGCGTGCTCATGGCGCAATGCGAGAAGCGACCGGTGTTGTCGTTGGTGTAGGCGGCGCCTTTCCAGATGCCGCTATCGAACTGGCTGCCGTTGATCAGCTCGGCGCGCGCTGCGACGCCGACCATCAACGCCGAAGCAAAAAACAAAGCCCCGAACAGACGCATTGTGGTTCCGTCAAACACGCAAAGGTCTTCCAAGGCACTGTACCCGCGGCCCCCGTGCGCTTCAATGAATCAGGCGCCGAAACGCGGCGTGAAGCTCTCGCCCTTGTGATCGACGCGACACACGAAGGGGGCGCCGAAATGCGCCGGCATCAGCAGCGCACCGGAGCCGGCGCAGTCCTCCAGCACCTGGCGGCGGCTCTTGCGGGCGTTGACCTGATCGGCGCAGGCGAAGCTGTTCCACTCCGGGTGATAGACCTGGATGGCGTGGTGCAGGATGTCGCCGCAGAACAGCGCCTTCTGGCCGCGCGAGGCGAGGTTGATCGCCACCGTGCCGGGCGTATGGCCGGGCCGCGGATCGAGCGAGAGGTGCTCGTCGACGGCATGCGCACCGTCGACCATCTGCGACAGCCGCGCCTCGACGACCGGAAGCACGCTGTCGCGGAACGAGCCCTGGTTGACCGGGCCGGTAGCCGGATCGCTATCAAGCTTGAGGTAGTGGTCGTAATCGGCGCGGCTGAAAACGTACTTGGCGTTGGGGAAGGTCGGCACCCAGCGGCCGTTCTCCAGCCGCGTGTTCCAGCCGACATGGTCCATGTGCAGGTGCGTGCACATCACAATGTCGACCTGCTCCGGCTTTACGCCGGCGGCCGCCAGCCGCTCCAGATAGGGCGTGTTCATCATGTCCCACATCTTGCGCATCGGGCGCGGCTTGTGGTTGCCGACGCAGCCGTCGATCAGGATGCGCTTGCCGCCCACGGTGATCAGCCAGCTATGCACGCTGAGCTTGATCATGCCGCTGGCCGGGTCGAAATGATTGGGCAGCATCCAGTCGCGGTGCTGGGCGACGATCTCCGGCCGCCAGTCGGTAAAGAACCGCGCCGCGTCGAAATTCGGTTCGTAGGTTTCCTCGATGCGCGTGACCGTCGCGTCGCCGATCTTCACCGCGTCCATTGCGCCCCTCCCATGCGTGATGCTCGTTGCCTCGATCCTAGCGCGTCCCGACGGTCGCGATACACTGTCTTGAGAAACACCGAGGGAGAGCGCCCATGCCGTTGCCGGCCGATGTCGATACCACCAGCCCCAAGTACCTCCGAGACAAATACGCCATCGTCGGCGTCGGCGAGACGACCTACACCCGCGGCTCGGGAATCACGACGCGCGCGCTGGGTACATGGGCAGTGCGCAACGCCATCGCCGACGCCGGCCTGAAACCCTCCGACATCGACGGCATGCTGTCCTACCAGTCCGGCGATTCGACCTTCGGGCCGTTCATCGCCGGCGATCTCGGCATCCGGCTCAACTTCTATATGGACGTCTTCGGCGGCGGCTCCTCGACCGAGGCGCTGTGCGGCCTGGCGATCGGCCTGATCGAGGCAGGCATGTGCAAGACCGTGGTGATCTTCCGCGCCATGAACGGCTTCTCGCAGGTCCGCATCGGCGGCACCGGCGCGCGCGCCGCGGCGCCGGTCCAGGGCGACATGCTGCACGGCCGCGCCTATGGCTGGCAGAGCGCCGGGCAGATGTTCAGCCTGAGCTTCATGCGGCACATGCACGATTACGGCACGACGTCGGCGCAGGTCGCCGCCGTGAAGGCGATCCACAGCGAGCACGCCGGCAACAACCCCAAGGCCTACTACAAGGAAAAGGTCACGGTCGACGACGTGCTGAACAGCCGGATCATCTGCAAGCCGCTGCACCTGCTCGATTGCTGCGTCGAGACCGATAACGGCACGGCGATCATCATCACCTCGGCCGAGCGCGCCAAGGATTGCAAGCACACGCCGGCGCTGATCCGGGGCGTCGTCGGCCGCTGCAACAAGCCGCGCATGGACATGCACTACCAGCACGGCCCGATCTCCACGGTCGCCGGCCACTACGGCAAGGACATCCTGTGGCCGAACTCGGGCGTCGGACCCCAGGACGTCGATGTCACCGGCTCCTACGACGCCTTCACCTTCACCACCATGCTGCAGCTCGAGGATTACGGCTTCTGCAAGAAGGGCGAGGGTGGCCATTACGTCAGCGACGGCACGATGCGGCTGGGCGGCAAGCGGCCCAACAACACCAGCGGCGGCCATCTCTGCGAGGGCTATACGCACGGCGTGAACATGGTGGTCGAGAACGTGCGGCAGCTGCGGCACGACGTCGACGATTCGTGTCCCATCGGACCCGATGGAAAACGCCAGCACACCTACGACTACCGGCCCGGCGGCTGCCGCCAGGTGAAGAACGTCGAGGTCAGCGCCAATCTCGGCTGGGCGATGCCCGGCACGGGCTCGGCGATGGTCATGCGGCGCGGCGCCTGAGGGAGGAACGCACCATGGCCATCAGCGCGACCTATCTCGGCATGCCGCTGGAGATCAACGATCTCGATCTCGAGAACCTCGAGTACTTCAAGCACTGCGCGGCGCACGACTTCCACCTGCAGCGCTGCGATGCCTGCGGCCTGCTGCGCTATCCGCCGACCACCGGCTGCCCGTTCTGCAGCCACGCCAAGTCGACCTGGACGCGGGTCGAGGGCAAGGGCGCGGTGCACTCCTACTCCGAGGTGCACCACGCCATTCAACCCGCGTTCAAGCAGCACACGCCCTACTTGATCCTGCTGGTCGACCTCGACACGCAGAAGGGCAAGCCGACCGAGCACCAGGCGCTGCGCGTCGTCGGCAACCTCACGACACCGGACGGCAAGCTGGCGCCGCCCGACATGGTCAAGCGCGTGGGCATCGGCAGCCGCATGCGCATGGTCTTCGCCGACGTGGCGCCCGGCCTGTCGATCCCGCAGTGGACGATCGACGAGGCGGCACAGCAACCGGCCAAGCCGTGGCGGTATCCGGAGTAGCGCTCAGGCGACACCCTCCGGCACGCGCAACGGGATGCGCAGATAGCGCGTGCCGTTGGCGTCGGGCGGCGGCAGCCGACCGGCGCGTATGTTGACCTGGATCGAGGGCAGCAGCAGGACCGGCGCCGCCAGCGTCGCGTCGCGCTGTTTGCGCATCGCCACGAAGGCCGCCTGATCGACGCCATCGTGCACATGCACGTTCTTGTGGCGCTGCTCGCCCACAGTTGTCTCCCACGCGTAGGCGTCGCGCCCCGGCGCCTTGTAGTCGTGGCACATGAACAGGCGGGTCTCGGGCGGCAGCGACAGCAGGCGCTGGATCGAGGCGTAGAGCCTGGCGGCGTCGTCGCCGGGAAAGTCTGCGCGGGCCGTGCCGTAGTCGGGCATGAAGATCGTGTCGCCGACGAACACGGCGTCGCCGATTCGATAGGCGACGTCCGCCGGTGTGTGGCCCGGCAGATGCATCACCTCGATCTCCAGTTCGCCCAGCTTCAGGCGATCGCCATCACGCACCAGCCGGTCGAACTCCCGTCCATCGCCTGTGACGTCGGCGGCGTCGAACACCGGCGCGAAGATGCGTTGCACGTCACGGATATGCTCGCCGATCGCGATGGCGGCGCCGGTACGGGCCTTCAGGTACTGCGCCGCGCTCAGGTGGTCTGCGTGCGCATGGGTCTCGAGGATCCAGTCGACGCGCAATCCGAGTCCGGCGATCCGCGCGAGCAGCTTGTCGGCGGAACCGGTCGACACCTTACCGGCGCGATGATCGTAGTCGAGGACTGGATCGACGATCGCGGCCCGGCCGGTCGCCGGGTCGGCGACCAGATAGCTGATGGTGAAGGTCGCCTCGTCGAAGAAGGCCTCAATGTCGAGTGATGATGCCATCTGTTGTGCCTCCGAAGTGGATACTTGACATATATATTAGCGTTCGCTACATTAGCAATGTCTTAATAAGAGAAACGACAATGGCGCCAGCAGCAACCCGCATCGACACAAAGGCACTGGAAAACAGAGCCGCGGAGGTCGCCGACGTCCTGCGCGCGCTGGCCAACGATCGGCGTCTGCTGATCCTGTGCCGGCTCGTGGAGGAAGGCGAAGCGACGGTCGGCGCGCTCGCGAAAGACGTGGGCCTGTCGCAATCGGCGCTGTCCCAGCATCTCGCCCGTATGCGCGACGAAGGTATCGTCACGTTCCGTCGCGAGTCGCAGACGATCTGGTACCGGATCGCCGACCCGAGAATCGGCACGCTGCTGTCGACGCTGCACCGGCTCTATTGCCGGGACTGAACCACACTTCCGAAAGGATCGACTATGACTCTTCCCACCATCACGCCGCAGGCGGCCAAGCAGCTCATCGACCAGGGCGCGGTACTCGTCGACATCCGTGAGCTCGACGAGCACCGGCGTGAGCGCGTACCGGGTGCGCGACACGAGGCTCTCTCCCGCCTCGCCCCGATCAACGTCGACGGGGCGCGGGCGATCGTCTTCCATTGCCGCTCCGGCGCACGCACCCAGGCCAACGCCCAGCGGCTCGCGGATGCCGCCCGGTGCGACGCATACATCCTTGAAGGCGGCCTCGAGGCGTGGAAGAAGGCCGGTCTGCCGGTGACGACCGACCACAAGCAGCCGATCGAGGTGATGCGCCAGGTCCAGATCGCCGCCGGCAGCCTCGTGGTGATCGGCGCCGTGCTGGCCCTGACCGTCTCACCGGCCTTCATCGCGCTTTCGGCGTTCGTCGGCGCCGGCCTCGTGTTCGCGGGCGTGAGCGGATGGTGCGGCATGGCAAAACTGCTGGCCCTGATGCCATGGAACCGAGCGGCGAGAGGCGCGGCGGCATGATCGCGGCTTTGGGCCCGGCCGCGCTGGCGCTTGGGTCTGGCGCCGCCATCGGTATCGTCCTCGCGCTCATCGGCGGCGGCGGATCAATTCTCGCCGTGCCCCTGCTCGTCTACCTGGTCGGCATGCCCTCGACACACGCCGCGGTCGGCACCGCCGCCCTCGCTGTCGCGGTCAACGCCGCCGTCGGCCTGGGGCTGCACGCCCGGCGCACGCGCATTCACTGGCCCTGCGCGGCGGTGTTCAGCGCCGCCGGCGTCGGCGGTGCGCTTCTCGGCGCCGCCATCGGCAAGGCGACGGACGGTCAGAAGCTGCTGGCGCTCTTTGGTCTGGTCATGATCGCGGTCGGCTTGCTGATGCTGCGGTCGAAGCGAGTCGGCGGCGACGATGTCTGGCTGACGCGCGACAGCGCGCCCCGCCTGGTGCCGCGTCTCCTCGGCCTGGGCGCCGGCGTCGGCATGCTGTCGGGGTTCTTCGGAATTGGCGGCGGTTTCCTGATCGTGCCGGGACTGATGATGGCGACGGGCATGAGCCTGCAGGCCGCCGCGAGCGCCTCACTCATCGCCGTCGCCGCGTTCGGCCTGGCGTCGGCATCGAGCTATGCCTGGTCCGGCCTGATCGACTGGCCGATCGCTGGCCTGCTGATCGTCGGGGGCGCCGCTGGCGCGATGCTGGGCGCCCGCGCCAACGCCGCGCTCGCCCAAGACAAGGCGATCCTCACCCGGTTGTTCGCCGGCTTCGTGATCGCCGCGGGCCTCTATGTCAGCATGCGCGGTTTGCTGACCCTCTACGGCTGATTCCCGATCAACCGATCCCGCCGTCGACCTGGATATTGGATCCTGTGGTGAACGAGGAGGCGTCGCTTGCCAGGTAGAGCGCCGCCGTCACGATCTCCTCGGGCTGGCCGCTACGCTTGAGCGCCGCGCCGCTGTTCTTCTTGTGCTCTTCCGGCCAGGCATCCGAGATGTCGGTGAGGAAGCGGCCGGGCGAGATGGTGTTGACCCGCACCTTGGGCCCGAACTCGAAGGCGAAGCCGATGGTCATCGCGTTCAGCCCCGCCTTGGCGCCGGCATAGGGGATGATCTGCGGCCGGGGACGCAGCGCGCCCACGCTGCTGACATTGATGATGCAGCCGCCGTCGCCCTTCATCATGCGGCTGCCGACCAGCGCGTTGAGCCGAAACGGGCCCTTGAAGTTCAGCGAGATCACGCGGTCGAAGAGCTGCTCGCTGGTCTCGACCGAGGACGGCGCGATCGGCGAGCTGCCGGCGTTGCACACCAGGATGTCGATCTTGCCGAAAGCCGTGTAGGCCGCGTCGACCAGCCCGTCGAGCTCCTCCCAGCGCGCGACGTTGCAGGCATAGGGCAGAGCGCGGCGGCCCATCGCCTTGACCTCGGCGGCGACCTTCTCGCAGGAGTCCATCTTGCGGCTGGTGATGACGACATCGGCGCCGCGCTGGGCGAAGGCCAGCACCATCTGCCGGCCCATGCCGCGGCTGCCGCCGGTGACCAGCGCCACCTTTCCGGTGAAATCGAACGGGTCCTTCTTCACATCTCGCTCCCTTGTGCGCGGCCGCCGGACGAGTACCCTAGCACCCCTGCGGACACCTGCGTTTCGCCGGGAGGAAACCATGGCCTACAAGCTCGAGGAATTCTGCCGCGACGCGCACGACGCGCTCAAGGGCACGCCCGGCCGCGACGGCCGCGAGAAGGTGCGCGTACTGCTGGAGAAGCTGCTGACCAACAAGGACTTCGTCGAGATGGCGGTGGGCCCCAACGCGCCCAAGGGCCGCACCACGCTCTACGAGGACAAGGAGCTGGGCTTCGTCGTGCTGGGCCACGTCAACAACGGCGCGCACAAATCGCCGCCGCACGACCATGGGCCCTCATGGGCGGTCTACGGCCAGGCGGTCAAGCATACCGACATGACGGTGTGGCATCGGCTCGACAAGGGTGATGGCGCCGGCCCGGCGGAGCTGGAGGCGGTGAAGACCTATCGCCTGGAGCCCGGCCATGCCGGCTGCTACGATGTGGGCGACATCCATTCGATCGACTATCCTGACGGCTCGCGCTTCGTGCGCGTCACCGGCCGCGACCTCGACTACGTCCAGCGCCTGAAATACGACCTGGCGCAGAAGAAGGCGCTTGTCATCGAGAGCGCCTCGGCCTCGGGCTGATCAGCGGTCGGAATGAAGCGTATGCGAGCGGATGCGGCCGCCTAGCCTCGGAAGGCACGCCTGATCTCCTCGGCGAGCTCTTCGGCGGCCTTTCGCGAACCGAATCTACGCGGCGCCTCGTAGCGGGTGACCGACCCGACCAGCAGGACGACGGAAAAGGTGTTGTCGCCCTCCATCGCCTCATGCTCAACGACATCGATGCCGCTGACGTCAGCCGGTAAGAAGACGAGCCGGCGCGTCGTGAAGGGATTGCGCCGTTGGATCTCGATCCGGCCGGGCTCGATTGTCCAGGTATCCGACCAACCGATCAGCCCGCCCACGACCGCTGGAATGCCGAATGTGCAGGCGCCAAGGATGATGAGGAGAAAGAACGGACTGAAGATGTTGGGCGGCCAGACACCACGACCCAGTTCCCATACCGGGAGGCTGATCACACCAAGGCCGATCGCGACGACGATCGCACGCGTCCAGCCGGGAGTCGCCGACTCGATTTTCATCGGCGCCATCGCTCACTCGGTCCATGGCTGCGCAGGCGGTACTCCCGCAAGATCCAGTCGGCCCAGGACGCCCTGCGCGGCCGCAACCGCCGTCGCGAAGGTCGCTTGCAGCAGGTAGCCGCCGGTCGGGGCTTCCCAGTCGAGCATCTCGCCGGCGACAAACACGCCCGGCAGGCGCTTCAGCATCAACGTGTCATCGACCGCGTCGCGCGCGATGCCGCCAGCGGTGGAGATCGCCCGCTCGATCGGCCGCGCCATCAACACGATGACGGGCACGGCCTTGATCCGCGCGGCGATCTCGGCCGGCGTCGAGCCCAGCTTCGTCTCGCGCAGCAACGCCACGCCCGCCGGCGACAGGCCGATGCGACGCAGCATCGTCGACAGCGAGCGCGCGCCACGGGGCTCGGCGAGGCGGTGACGGACATCGGTCTCGTCGAGATCAGGCAGCAGGTCGACCTCAACCACAGCCCGGCCGTCGCGCGCGATCGCCTCGCGCAGCGGCGCCGACAGCGCATAGACCGCGCCGCCCTCGAGGCCGTGCGCGGTCACCATCGCCTCGCCGCGAACGCGCTGACCCGCGAACGACAGGGCGATGCGCTTGAGCGGCTGGCCGGCGAAGCGATCGCGCAGGTGGTCGCTCCAGGCGACCTCGAAGCCGCAATTCGCCGGTCGCAGGGTCGCGATCTCGACGCCGCGACGGCCGAGGATGTCGACCCACGCGCCGTCGGAGCCGAGCCGCGGCCAGGACGCGCCACCCAATGCCAGCATGGTCGCGTCGGCGCGAACCGGGACGTGGCCATCGAACGACAACGCGCCCTGCTCGTCCCAACCGAGCCAGCGGCGCCGCGTCTCTATGCGTACGCCCAACGAGTCGAGGCGACGCAGCCAGGCGCGCAACAGCGGCGAGGCCTTGAAGCTTCTCGGAAACACGCGCCCGCTGGACCCGACAAAGGTCTCCTCCCCCAGCGCCGCGCTCCAGGCACGCAGCGCCGATGGTGGAAAGGCATCGAGGATCGGCGTGAGCCAGCCGCGCGCCTCGCCGTAGCGCGACATGAACTCCGGACGGGGCTCGCCATGCGTCAGGTTGAGCCCACCGCGCCCGGCCATCAGCAGCTTGCGGCCGACCGTGGGCATGCGCTCGTATACCGTCACGGCGCAGCCGGCGCCGGCCAGCACCTCAGCCGCCATCAAGCCGGCGGGGCCACCGCCGATCACGGCTACGGCGGACTTCATGCCGGCGCATCCTGCTCAGGAGCAGGGCAACCGCATATGACTTCCGCACACCCCAACCTCATGCTGAGGAGGCCGCGCTTGCGGCCGTCTTGAAGCACGGGCCACAGGTACCACGCGGGTTGCCGACCCTTCGAGACGCGCCAAGCGGCGCTCCTCAGGGTGAGGGCGAGGCCATATGCGATAGCGCTGCGCTCGGGATGACGGTGATTCTGTTCGGCCGGGATGTGCTTTAGGATGCGCCGCGTCCTGGAGGGAGAGATCGTATGAAGACCCGCGCCGCGCTTGCCATCGAAGCCAAGAAGCCACTGGTGATCGAGACCGTCGACCTCGACGGGCCGCGCGCGGGCGAGGTGCTGGTCGAGATCAAAGCCACCGGCATCTGCCACACCGACGAGTTCACCTGGTCGGGCGCCGATCCCGAAGGCCTGTTCCCGGCGATCCTCGGGCATGAGGGCGCCGGCATCGTCGTCGATGTCGGGCCCGGCGTGACGTCGTTGAAGAAGGGTGACCATGTCATCCCGCTCTACACGCCGGAGTGCCGACAGTGCAAATCGTGCCTGTCCGGCAAAACGAACCTTTGCACGGCGATCCGCGCCACGCAGGGCCAGGGCGTGATGCCCGATGGCTCGAGCCGCTTCTCGCTCGGCGGCAAGAAGGTCTTCCACTATATGGGCTGCTCGACCTTCTCGAACTACACGGTGCTGCCGGAGATCGCGCTGGCGAAAATCCGCGAGGACGCGCCCTTCGACAAGGTCTGCTATATCGGCTGTGGTGTGACCACGGGCATCGGCGCGGTGATCAACACCGCCAAGGTCGAGCCCGGCGCCAATGTCGTGATCTTCGGCCTGGGCGGCATCGGTCTGAACGTGATCCAGGGCGCACGGCTGGCCGGCGCCAACAAGATCATCGGCGTCGACATCAACCCGGCGCGCAAGCCACTGGCCGAGAAATTCGGCATGACGCATTTCGTCAACCCCAAGGAAGTCGCGGGCGATCTCGTGCCCTACCTCGTGTCGCTGACCGACGGCGGCGCCGACTACAGCTTCGAGTGCATCGGCAATGTCGAGGTCATGCGCCAGGCGCTGGAATGCTGCCATCGCGGCTGGGGTGTGTCGGTGATCATCGGCGTCGCCGGCGCCGGCCAGGAGATCAAGACGCGGCCGTTCCAGCTGGTCACCGGCCGCGTCTGGAAGGGCACCGCCTTCGGTGGCGCCAAGGGCCGCCGCGACGTGCCGAAGATCGTCGACTGGTACATGGACGGCAAGATCAACATCGACGACCTGATCACCCACACCCTGCCGCTCGAGCGCATCAACGACGGCTTCGACCTGATGCACCGGGGCGAGTCGATCAGGAGTGTTGTGGTTTATTGAGTCCTTCTCCCCACGAAGGTGGGGAGAAGGTGCCCGAAGGGCGGATGAGGGGCTTCGCTATGCCCCGACAAACATCGAGGCGGATGATAGGCCTGGAAGCCCCTCATCCGCCTCGCTTACGCTCGGCACCTTCTCCCTCGGGGCCGTCCGCGGCCCCTGACCTGCGCGGGGAGAAGGAAAACGGTCAGCCCTTCACGCACACCACCTGGCGCAGAGTGTGCACGATGTCGACCAGATCGGCCTGCGCCGCCATGACGGCATCGATGTCCTTGTAGGCGCCGGGCGTCTCGTCGATCACCTCGGCGTCCTTGCGGCATTCGACGCCGGCGGTCGCGGCGGCGTGATCCTCCAAGGTGAAGCGACGCTTCGCCTCGGCGCGCGACATCGCCCGCCCCGCGCCGTGCGAACACGACATGAAGCTGTCGCGGTTGCCCTTGCCGCGCACGATGTAGGAGCGCGCGCCCATGCTGCCGGGGATGATGCCGAGCTCACCCTCCTTCGCCGAGACCGCGCCCTTACGCGTCAGCCACATCTCCTTGCCGAAGTGCCGTTCCTTCGACACGTAGTTGTGGTGACAGTTCACCGCCATCGCCGTGCCGTCGACCGGCCGACCGAGCGCCTCGCCAATAGCGCGCAAAGTCGCTTCCATCATCAGCTCGCGGTTCATCCGGGCGAACTTCTGCGCCCAGTTCAGCGCCTTCAGGTAGGGCCCGAAATGCTCAGAACCGTCGGGGATGTAGGCGAGATCCTGGTCCGGCAGGTTGATGAACCAGCGACGCATGTCCTCCTTCGCCAGCTCGATGAAGAGCTGGCCGATGGCGTTGCCGATGCCACGCGAGCCGGAGTGCAGCATGACCCACACGCGGTCGCTCTCGTCGAGGCAGACCTCGATGAAGTGGTTGCCGGTGCCCAAGGTGCCGGCGTGCGAGGGCATGCGCTTGGCCGCACGGCCCAGCGCCGGACGCGTCTCGACGACCTTGTCCAATCCCTCGCGCAGCTCGGCGATCGCCTCGACGACCTGCGGCGGCGGGTTGCCGCGCCAGGTGCCAAGGTCGTTCTCGCGGCCGTTGTCGGTGCGGCCGTGCGGCACCGCGGCCTCGATGGCCGTGCGGATGCTCAGCAGCGTATCAGGCAGATCGGACGCCTTCAGGTTGGTCAACGACGCGCACATGCCGCAGCCGATATCGACACCGACCGCCGCCGGCACGATGGCGCCGCTGGTTGGGATCACGCTGCCGACGGTGGCGCCCATGCCCCAGTGGACGTCGGGCATCGCCGCGACGTGCGGCCCGACGAAGGGCAGTGACGCCACGTTGCGCAGCTGCTTCGCCGCAGCGTCCTCAACGGTCACGCCACGGGTCCACATCTTGATCGGCTTGTGTGCGTCCTCGGCGAGGACGTCGTAGGTCCGCTCGCTCATCTCAGCCTCCAGGGGGCGCGGCTTGTACGCCTCCAGGGGTGGTTCGTCCAGTCCCCACGTTGAGTTTATTTGAGCTTCAGCCCCTGCACCCGCATCAGCCCGTCGGGAATCAGGCGCAGGCCCTCGAGCTTCGCCGAGTGCCCGAGAATGTTGGTGCGGTGATAGAGGTAGATGTACGGACGCTCCGCGAGATAAATCTTCGCGGCTGCCTCGTAGGCGCTCAGCCGCCCCGGCAGGTCGACGCGGCCGCGCGCTTCCTTGAGGTACTTGTCGACTTCGGCGTTGCAGTACTTGCCACCGTTGAGCGCGCCGTCGCAGGCCTTGAAGCTGTAGATGTTGCCGTCGATGTCGACCCGGCCGCTCCACAGGATCAACAGACTCTCGAAGTTGCCGGCGACCCAGTCGCGCAGCAGGGTCGCGGTCTCGAACAGCTGCAGCTCCATGTCGAAGCCGGCCTCGCCCACCATGCCCTGCAGGATCTCAGCGGCCTGCTTGAACTCCGTCGTATTGGGCACCGACATGTGCACTTTCACGCGGTCGAAGCCGGCTTCCTTGATCAGCGCCTTGGCCTTGGCCACGTCGCGCTTCGGCACCGGCACGCTGCCGGCATAGAACACGGTGCCCGGCGCCACCGACTGGTTGCCCGGCGTGTAGACGCCGTCGGACAGAACCTGCACCAGCGCCTGACGATCGATCGCCCAGTCGAGCGCCTCGCGCAGCTTCGCCATCTTGTTGATTGGCGCCTGGGCGCGCGGGCCGTTGGCGATGTTGAACGAGATATAGACCGCCGACAGGCCCGGTCCGGCGGCGACACGCACGCGTGCGTCGCGCTTGAGATCCGCGACGTCGCTGGGCAGCACCGCCTCGATCAGGTCCAGGCTATTGGCCTTGAGGTTGTTCAGGCGCACGGTGCTGTCGGGGATCGGTAGATAGACGATGCGGTCGACATGGATGCTCGCGGCGTCCCAGTAGCCGGCGAACCGCTCCAGCTCGATCCGGTCGAGCGCCACGCGGCGCACGAACTTGAACGGACCGGCGCAAACCGGCGCGTTGCCGAACTTGTCGCCCAGCGCGGCGATCGCCTTGGGCGACATGATCATGCCGGCGCGATCGGCCAGCGCCGCGACCAGCGGCGCGAAGGGCTCGTTGAGCTGGATGGCCACGGTGTCCGGCGCCGACGCCACGATCTCCTTGATCGGGCCCATCTCGGAGCGCCGCGTCGAGCCGGTCATGGCGAGATGGCGCTCGAGCGAGGCCTTCACCGCGGCGGCGTCCATCTTCTCGCCATCATGGAAGGTCACGCCAGCGCGCAGCTTCATCGTCAATGTGCGCCCGTCGGCCGACCATTCCCACGACGTGGCGAGCTGCGGCACCAGGTTCAGCTTCTCGTCGATGTCGATCAGCTTGTCGCACAGCGCGGCGAAGACCTGTCGGCCGGCCACCGTGCGCGACAGCGTGGGATCGAGCGCATCGGGATCGCTGCCGATGCCGATGCGCAAAGTGGTTTGCGCGCCGGCGGGAATCGCCAGGCCCACCAGCATCGCCGCGGCGAGAAACAATCGCGTCATGGTCCACCCCGTCATCGCACCATGCGGAATGATGCAATTTGCCGGCCACTTGCGCGACCCTTATCCTCGCAGGGCTGGGTGAAAACCATCGCGACGGAGTCACAGCCATGCAGCCGGTGTTCGATCTGTCCTCGGTGCATCGCTTCAAGCATCCCGGCGCCATCGACGCCGATGGTCACGTGCTGGAGCCGGGCGATCTGTGGGACAACTACATCGAGGCGCGCTATCGCGACCGCGCCATGCGCATCAAGCGCGACGCCGATGGGCTGGAGTATCTCGAGATCGGCGGCCAGCCCTCGAAGATGACGCGCAAGGGCTATCCCGCCACCTTGGGCCGCATGGGCCAGAAGGAGCTCGACGCCTTCAAGCCGCATCCCGACAAGACCTATGCCGCGAACATGCCATTTGGCGCCTGCGACGCCGATCAGCGCCTGAAGCTGCTCGAGGCCGAAAATCTCGACAAGGCGATCCTCTATCCGACGCTGGGCATCCTCTGGGAGGCCGAGCTCGACGACGCCGAGCTGTCGCAGGCCTATTGCCGCGCCTACAACCGCTGGATCGCCGATTTCTGCCGCCCATCGAAGGGCCGGCTGGTGCCGATCGCGCATCTGTCGCTCAGCGACCCCGAAGCCGCGGCGGCCGAGCTGGAACGCGCGGTGAAGGATGGTTGCCGCGGCGCCTTCGTCGTGCCGTTCACCTGGACGCGCAAGGCGCATGGCGATCCGGTGCACGATCCGCTCTACGCCAAGGCCTGCGAGCTCGACGTGCCGATCGCCATCCATCCGGCCTTCGAGCCCTTCCGTCTGCGCGGCCAGCGCTTCGACGACCAGCATCGTATGTCGCTGCTCGCTTCGGTGTCGGCGGCCAATGGCGTGCGCGAGGCCTTCACCACTTTCTTCCAGTTCGCGACCTTCGATCGCTTTCCAAAGCTCAAGCTGATCATCCTCGAATCGGGCGCGGGCTGGATCGGCTACTGGCTCGACCGCCTCGACGGCGTGGTCACCTCGACCTACATCGGCGGCCGCGCGCCGTTGAAGCATAAGCCCAGCGAGTACTTCGGCCGCCAGGTCTGGATCTCGGCCGATCCCGACGAGCGCACCATCCCCGCGCTGCTCGACCTCTACGGCACCGACCGCTTCTTCTGGGCCAGCGACTATCCGCATCCCGACCACACCGGCGACTATCTCGCCGAGCTCGAGCACATGGTCGACGCCATGCCTCTCGCCGCGCGCCCGCGCATCCTCGGCGACAACGCCCGCGCCGCGTTCGGCATTTGACCGGGACGCGCATCCTGCAGGTCGGCTACGGCACCTTTGGTGCGCAGCATGCGCGCGCCTGGGCGGCGCTGGAGCACGAGGCCGCGCTGACCATCGCCGACTCCTCGCCGGTGGCGCGCGAGGCCGCGGCGAAGGCGCACCCGACGGCGCGTGTCGTCGCCGATTGGCGAGATGCCCTAGGTGATTGCGACGCACTCGACATCGCGGCGCCCAGCGATCTGCATCACGCGATCGCCATGGCGGCGCTGGAGGCCGGCCGCGACCTCTTCATCGAGAAGCCGATGGCGATGAACGCCGCGCAGGCGCGGGAGATCGCCGAACGCGCCGCCGCGCGCCAACGCGTCGTGCAGGTCGGCTACCTGCTGCGCATCCATCCCGCGGCGCGGGCGTTGCGCGAGCACGTGCGGGCATCGGGGGTCGGCGCGTTATCGATGATCGTGGCGGAGTTCATCAGCCTGAAGCGCCCGCGGCGCGACGCCGGCGTCGTGCTCAACGACGCGGTGCACGTGCTCGACCTGATGTGCTGGATTGTCGGCCGGTTGCCCGACGAGGTGTCGGCGACCCTGGTCGAACGGCTGGGCCGCGGCTTCGAGGACATCGCCACTATCACACTGAACTGGCGCGACGGGCCGGTGGCGCGGGTCGACGCCTCGTGCATCGTGCCGGGCGAGCACGCCGATGAATTCGCGCGCGGCGCATTCTCGCGCAAGCGGCTCACCATCACCGGCGACCAGGGACAGGCCTCGGTCGACTTCATGCTCGATGCGCTCTCGACTCGCAGATGCCTGCTGATGCCGCGGGATGACGGCAGCTGGATGCCGCTCTACGAGGAACCGCAGCGGCGCGGGTTCATGCCCCTGTCGCCGATCCAGGGCATGGCGGCACAGTTCGCGATCTTCCTCGACGCGATTGGCCGGCGGGTGCAGCCGGAGGCGAATGCCAGGTCGGGCGTGGCGATGGCGGTGTTGGCGGACGCGATCTTCGAGGCGGCGCGGACCAAGCGGACCGTTGTCATTCCGAGATGACGGCTCGGGCGTTGCGCGCTCTCGCTGTCACTTCTGCGCTTCCAGATACTCGATGATCGCCTTGCGCTCGTCCGGCTTCTTCACGCCGACGAAGGCCATGGTGGTGCCCTTGATCACGTCGCGCGGGTTGGCGAGGTAAGGATCCAGCGTCTCGGCGCTCCAGACGATGCCGGAGTTCTTGTTGGCCTCGGAGTAGCGGAAGCCCTCGATCGTGCCAGCCTTGCGGCCGATCAGGCCGAACAGGTTGGGACCCTGCAGGCGGCGCGTGCTGTCCTTCTCGGCGACGTGGCAGATGCCGCAATGGCGCTTGAACAGACGTTCGCCGGCGCCGACGTCCTGCGCCTGCACGGACGACGCGACGAGAGCCGCGATCACGCCTGCGACAGCCGGCCCGAGCCATTTCATGCGACGCCCTCCTGTGAAACCATCAGGAGATATGGGCCGCGGCGCGCGACAACGCCATGCGCGCCGCCGCCGCACCCGGTCAGCCCCAGGTATCCGCCGTGATCGCCTGATACCAGGCGCGGGTGTACTCGGCCTCCAGCTTGCGCTCGTTCATGGTCGGTGTGCGCACGCTGACGCCGCCAGCGTTCGGCGTGGCGACGATGCCGCGATCGGTCGTCGCCTGGAAGACGTCGGTGACCGATATGCCGTAATCCGGGTGAACCAGGCTGTAGCAGATGTTCAGCAGCGCCGGCGCGCCCGGGGGCTTGCCGTCCAACGCGGCGACGATGGCGGCCGCGACGACCTTGGCCTGGATGTTGGCCGAGGAACCCGACTTCGGCATGGCGCCGGCGATCGCGGCGTCGCCGATCACGTAGACATGCTCGGCCTTGCGCGAGGCGAAGGTCTGCGGATCGACGGCGCACCAGCCGCGTTCGTCGGCCAGCCCGCCATCGATGGCGATGCGCCCGGCGGTCTGCGGCGGAATGACGTTGATCACCGCGCCCTTCTCGCTGCCGAAGCCCGACTTCACCGTCATGGTCGCGGCATCGACGCTCTCGACCTTGCCGCCGTCCTTGCCGGCGATCCAGGTGATCATGCCGGGATACTCCGACTCCCACGCCGCCTGGAACAGACCCTGCTTGGAGAACGCGTCCTTGGCGTCGAGGATCAGGATCTTCGACTTCGGTTTGTGGTTCTTGAAGTACCAGGCGATCGTGCTGACGCGCTCGTACGGGCCGGGCGGGCAGCGGAACGGGTTGGGTGGCGAGACCATGATGAACGTGCCGCCATCCGGCATCGCCTCGAGCTGGCTGCGCAGCAAGGTGGTCTGTGGCCCTGCCTTCCAGGCATGCGGCAGCTTCTCGGACACCGCCTCGTCATAGCCCGGCACGCCCTTGTGGTTGAGCTCGACGCCCGGCGAGACGACCAGCTTGTCGTAGGCGATTCGGTTGCCGCTTGTGAGTCGCAGCAGGCGGCCCGACGCATCGATGCCGGCGGCCTCGCCTTTGGTGACCCTCACCCCGAGCTTGGTCAGCGCGTCGAAGGTCTGGACGTTCTCCTCGATCTTGCGGAAGCCGCCCAGCACGTAGTTCGAGAACGGGCAGGTGATGTAGCGATCATCGCGCTCGACCAGCGTGACGTCGAGCTTGGCATTGGCGAGCTTGAGGTACTTCGCGGCGGTGGCGCCGCCGAAGCCGCCGCCGACCACCACGACCTTGCCGGCGACGCCCTGCGCGATGGCGGGCGCACCCAGCAGCGAGACGGCGGCGCCCGAGGCGGCGGCCGACTTCAGGAAACGACGACGTGTCGTGCGCATGGTGGCCTCCTACTTCTGCGCCGCGAGATACTCGGCGATCAGCGCGAGCTGCTCGTCGGTGTATCCCTTGGCGATGCGGTTCATGATCGTGCCGGGTCGCTTGTCGGCCTTGAAGTCGGCCATCTGACGCGCGAGGTGATCCTTGGGCAGGCCGGCCAGCGCCACGATCTGGCCCGCGCCCTTGGCGCCCGGCCCGTGGCAAACGTAGCAGGTCTGCGCCATGGCCTGACCCGTTTGGGCCATGGCCGGTGCGACGCCAAACAGAACAAGCGCGGTGGCAAGAGCCGCCCTGCTGAGAACCATAGTTTCCCCCTGCTTCATCGGCGCGCCCACGAGGCGCGGACGACCTGCATTGTAGATGCTCGCGTTTACTTTTGTCGCCGGTTGTCAGGCGTCACCCCCAGGCGTTGTGCCAGGTCGCTGGTGATCTTTGGCGGCTCTTTCCGGCAGTTGCTCATGCACGGCTCGCCCGCAGGAACGTCCGGGCGAGGATCAGCCTGAACGAAGCCGTCGCGGTTGGGCATGCGGATCGCCTTCAGTGTAGCGGCGTCGAGCGTGGCATCGGCGGGCAGCAGGTCATTGATGTTCAGCAGATAGGCGACGATGGCATAGGTGTCGTCATCGCTCAGCGACTGTGGTGCGGCGAACGGCATCGTTCGCCGCACATAGTCGAAGATGCCGGGCGCGTAGGGCCAATAGCTGGCAACGGTCTTGCGCGGATCGTCGGACTTCAGGGTCTTCTCACCGCCGATCAACTCCGGCCAGCGCCCATTGCCTTCGCCGAACTCGCCATGACAGGAGGCGCATTGCTCCTGGTAAAGCTTCTCGCCCACCGCGACCGTGCCCTTGCCCGGCGGCAAGCCCAAACCGTCATCGGCGCGCACGTCGATGTCCCAACCCTTGATTTCGATGGCCGTGGCGGCGCGGCCGATGCCGAAGCGCTGCGGTCCGCGATCCTGCGCGGCCGCGTCGCTGACGATAGCGCCGCCCAGGACTGTCAGCAGGGTGACGGCGACGATCGCGGCCCGCGGACGGCGCTCAGATGATCTGAACATTGTTGACCGTACCATCGGCGTTCAAGCGCCAGGTGTGGATGGAATTCTTGTGGTAGATCGAGTTCACGCCACGCGCCTTGCGCAGCTGCTCGATCGTCGGCTGCACGTAGCCGGTCTCATCGATGGCACGCGCCTGCAACAGCGCCGGCGCGCCATCCCAGGTCCACGGCAGGCGAAAACGGGTCAAGGCTTTCGAAAGCACCGGCTCCTGCAGCTCGGCCGTGCGCCAGTTATCCCCGCCATCGGTCGACACATCGACGCGCCGAATCTTGCCGTGCCCGGACCAGGCGATGCCCCTGATTTCATGGAAGCCCTTGCCGTGCTTCACCGGCTTTTCGGGACAGGGCGACGTGATCACCGAATTCGCCTCCATGAGGAAGGTGAACTGCCGCGCCTTTCCGTCAGGCATCAGGTCCGTGTACTTCGAGGTCTCCTCGCGATGGTGCCAGGGGCGGTCGCCGAGTTTGACGCGACGCAGCCACTTGATGTTCACGTTGCCTTCCCAGCCCGGCACCATCAGCCGCAACGGGTAGCCGTTCTCCGGCCGGATGCGCTCGCCGTTCTGCGCGTAACACACGAGGCAGTCGTCGAGCGCCTTCTCGAGTGGAATCGAGCGGGTCATCGCCGCAGCATCGGCACCCTCAGCGAGCAGCCACTTCGCTGTCGGCAACACGCCCGCCTCGGCCAACAGCGTCGACAGCTTCACGCCGGTCCACTCGCAGCAGTGGACCATGCCGTGGGTGAACTGGACGCCATCCATCTGCGCGCCTTTCCACTCCATGCCACCATTGGCCGGGCACTCGAGGAAGTAAACGCGGCTCACCGACGGGAAGCGCAGGATGTCGTCCATGGTGAACAGCAATGGTCGCTCGACCATGCCGTGGATCATCAGCCGGTGCTGATCCGGGTCGATCTCCGGCACACCGCCGTGATGCCGCTCGAAGCACAGCCCGCTGGGCGTGATGATGCCCTCAAGGGCGTGCAGCGGCGTGAAGTTGATCGAGGACTGTTCGGTTGCCGTCAACCACTCGACGCTGCGGCGCACCACCGCCTTCTCGAACGGCGACGGCGCGCCATAGGGCGACGCCGTGACGCCCGGCCCCAGGCTGCGCGTCCATTCCGGCACGTTGGGCGGCAGGTTCTCCTCGCCCTTGGCCAGGGCCCGCACCGGCGACATGCCGCCGGCAAGCGCTGCGCCGCCAACAAGACCGGCGCGCGCGAGAAAGCGCCGCCTGCCGTCGCCACTAGTCGTCCGTCGGCTCATCGATCGTAGCCTTTCCACACACCTCGTTGCGCCTCAGCCCATCACGCCGCGCGGATCCGCGCCTTTCACCTTCACGTGGCGGTTGTCCTCCACGCGCACGCTGCGAACGGACCGGAGATATGCCGACACCACATCCGCGACTGCCGGTCCCTGCGTGCCCTCGTTCACCGAGGCCCAGCCACTCACGACATAGTTCGCCCCGGGATCGACCGGCTTGCCGGTCCGCAGCACCGTCATGTCAGAGATCCGTCGACCCATCGGCGCACCAACGTCAATGGCATAACCCAGCCCGCCCACCCGGACCATGTCGCCACCCTGCTGGTAGTAGGGATCGGGGTTGAACAGGTTATCGGCGACGTCCTCGAGAATGTCGCGCAGGAACGATCCCTTCATCTCCGTGCGATAGGCCGCCGGGTAGGTGATCGAGGTCTGGTTGTGAACGTCCTCGGTCGTGATGTCCTGTCCGGGCAGCAGCGTGGCGCCCCAACGGAAGCCGGGCGACAGTGCGATCTCCGCATCGCGCTCGCGCAGCAGCGCCTGGCAGATCACGTCGTCGAAGGTCCCGTTGAAGTTGCCGCGGCGGTACAGCAGCGACTCGGTGCGCGCCAGCACGGTCGACAAAGTGGCCTCATGCGGCGCGCGGATGTCCTTCACCAGCGCGGCCATCTCGGGATCGGGCCTGATGGCGTCGGCGAAGATCGGCATCAGGCGGAAGCGGAACGCCTTCACCTTGCGATCCCGAACGTCGAGATCGAGCCGGGAGAGGAACTTGCCGTGGCTGCCGGACGCCACCAGCAGTGTGTCTGCCACCCGTACCGCAGCCGGCAGCGCATCGTGCGTGTGACCGGTGAGAATCACGTCGATGCCGCTCACCCGCGACGCCAGTTTGCGATCGACATCGAAGCCGTTGTGGCTCAACAGGACGACCAGATCGACGCCCTTTCCGCGCAGGGCTTCGACACGCGCGCGAACCTTGTCCTCCTCGATCCCGAACGACCAATCGGGAATCAACCACCGCGGATTGGCCACCGGCGTGTAGGGAAAGGCCTGGCCGATCAGACCGATGCGCAGGCCGCCGCGCTCGACGATGGTCTCACCGTCGAATACCGGATCGCCGAAGCCCGTGTCCTTGACATTGCCCGCGAGGAACGGAAACCCGAGCTGATCCACCAGTTCCTTCACGCGCTCGGCACCGTAGGTGAACTCCCAGTGCCCGGTCATGCCCTCGACACCGAGCGCCTTCGCCACGCGCACCATGTCGGCGCCGTTGGTGACGGCCGAGGTGTACGAACCCTGCCATGTGTCACCGCCATCCAGCAGCAGCACGCGGCCGGGCCGCTCCGCGCGGATGGCCTTGACCAGCGTCGTCATGCGATCGACGCCGCCGATTTTCCCGTAGCCCTGCGCCAGAGCGGCGAAATCGCCAGCCGTCAGCGCGTGCGCCTCGGCTGAACCGGCGGCGACGCCGAAGGTTTGCAGCAGATGAGGGCCGACCAGATGCGGCGGCAGGCCCGCGACCTCGCCCACGCCAATATTCACCGATGGCTCACGGAAGTGCAGCGGCACGAGCTGCGCATGCATGTCGCTAAAGTGCAGCAGCGTCACCTGTCCCAGCGGCTCGAAGCGCAGGATCTCATCCTGGGTCAGCCGCTGTTGGGCCACAGCGCGCGTCATGGGCCCGGCGACGCCCAGCGCCGCTGTCGCCACCCCAAGCTGGACGAGGTCTCGCCGGGTCAGCATGCGCTCCTCCGTCGCGCCGTGCGGTCCCGGATCTACGCCACCGTGATCTTCTGTTCCGCCTTGTACTCGGCGCCGTCATCGTCCTTCCACGTAAAGGCTAGCGTTCCGCTTTCCTCGACGCGCAGGAAGAACGACAAGTAGGGGTTGGCCGAGATCGCTGGCTCCAGCTTGGCCTGGAACACCGGCTTGCCATTGAAGGTCACGGTCATTGTGTTGACGATCTTACGCGGGATCGTCGCGCCCGCGGCGTCCTTGCGCTGACCCGTTTCCATCGGGTGCGTGATCAGCGTCTTGACCTCGATGACCTCGCCCTTCTTCGGGTTGGCCGGCACGCGGATGCGCGGCTTGATATCGTCCGCCATGGTCCTGCTCCTTGTTTGCCGGTTCAGCCGCCGCAGCCGCCGATGGTGACCTTGATTTCGCGCGCCGCGGTCCACAGCGATCCGTCGCTCATCTGGGCCACGGCGACGATCCTCTGCGTCGAGGCCATGCGTACCCGGATCTGCACCTCGGCCTTGCCTGACAGGGACGTCATCACGAACGAGGCGACGCCGGGGTTCGGATTGCCGTCGGCCACGACATGGAGCGCCCTGACGTGATCGTTGTCGGTCATCGGGCTTTCGACCGACACCGTTACTGGCACGGCGTTGCCGTTCTCGGCGATCTCCGGCGCACGGATCGTGATTCGGCCTTCCTTGGGCTCGCCCTTGGCGAGCGTCTGCAGTAGCGCTTTGGCCGCTTCAGGCGTGGCACTGGCGCCACGCGCGGCGAGTTGCGCCAGCAAAGCGGTCGCGCCGACACCGGCAGCGCCGGCCAGCATCCGCCTACGTGCAAGCGGTAGTGAAGTTGGCTTCATTCGAGTCCTCCGTTGCACAACGCGTGGCTCAATGCCGGATATTCGGCGCCGTCAATGGCATGCCCTGGCTGAGCGACTTCAGGTAAAGCTCGAGCGCATCATACTCCGACGCGTCGGGCGGCAGCTCGTTGGCCCGCACCTGCACATTACACCACTGCAGGCGCTTGCGGATGTCCCAGACTTCGCCGCTGCCCCGGCTGGTGCGCCAAAGCGGGAAATGGTCCATTTGCCCCTTGCCATCGCCGACATACTGCCCGCGCATCCACTTGTTGCCGCCCTTATTGACGGAATGGCAATCGGCACAAGAAAAATTGAACTGACCGATCTTGGCGTCGTAGAGAACCTTGCCAAACTCGTACACCCTCTTGGCATCCGGGCTCGTCAGGTCCACCTCGATCGGCCGACCGTTCGACAACGCGTGCAGGAAGACGCTGAGGTCGGTGTTCTCGCGACCCTGCATCAGGTGGTCGGCGCCCGTCGTCGCCTTGGCGTGCCGGAAGATGAACTCCTCGACACCGATCAACTTGGACGCCGACGCGTACCATTTGGGCATGCGTACCGCCCAGCCGGCGAAGGCCTTCGGGTCGGCATGGCACGACGCACAACTCTTGCCCGAGGGCCCCGCCTTGGCGAACAGCGCCGCACCGGTATCGATGCGATCAGCGGCGGGATTGACGAACGGATCGAGCGCGTCGCGATTCTCCACCGGCAGCGGACGCCTGGCCGGATCATCGAGTGCGTTTTGGAAGGTCGCCGGCGTCTTCAGCGTCTTGAGAAACGCCACCATATCGATGATCTCCTCACGACTGTAAAAGCCGTGCGCCCCCCAGGGCGGCATCGCCGAGTCTGGATTCAGATGACGCGGATCCCAGATGTAGTTGAACAGATACTCGTCGGGTCGTCCCGCATCGCCGATCTCCGACAAATCCGGTCCCGCGTTGCCCGGCGCCTCCAGCGATTGCGGACCCATCACATGGCAGGCGAGGCAGCCACCGCCGCGGGCACGCGAGAAGGCGAGGTCCTGTCCTTTCTTCGCATCGCCACTGATCGGCACCGCCACATCCAGAGGCTTGCCCAACGCTTTAGGCGTGCGCTCCCGCTGGGCAAGCGTGTTGTACTGATCCCACGTCGCCCTGTTCCAGTCGCGGTAGCGCGCCCACGGCGCTGGCGAGGCGGGCCCGTCGAGATGCAGCGGAGCGAGCTGCTGCGCATGCGCGTCCTGCAATACCGCCGCTGTCGCCAGCACCGCGAACAGCAGCGCGACTGATCGCGCGATCACCGATCCCGTTGGCACGTTTCCACCCTCTCCAGCGCTTTGTGTCCCGCGCGGTTGAAAGGCCCCTGGAGGGCGCTTAGATTGAAACTTCAATCTAGCAAGTGCCAACATGTCGGGTCCAGCCAGGGTCCCGGCCAAGTTGCTCGCCGAGATCCATTGCCCGCCTTCTCCCGGCGGCGAAAGGAAGATCGCATGAAGGTCCGGATCGAATACTGCAGCGGTTGAGGCTACAAGCCCCAGGCCCTCCGTGTGAGGGAATTGCTTGCCCGGTCCGGGCACACCGACGTTACCCTGACGCCCGGCAAGTCGGGCCAGTTCGACATCACGGTCGACGGAACGCTGGCCTACACGCGTTCGAAGACCGGCCGCTTCCCGACGGACGACGAGATCGACGCCCTCGCCGGGACCTGACGCGCCTGTCTATACTCCGCGCGCAGTGGGCCGGGGAGCACGGACAGTGGTAGCAGCGGACGGGGATCGAGGCGGGCAATTGGCGTCGGCGCTGGAACGCACCGCCGCCGACTACGATGCCGCGCCCTATACCTCGCACGCCTTCCCCATGACCCAGCCGGGCCGGCTATCGGCGATCGCGCGCATGTTCGGACTGCAAGCGCCGCCGGTTCCAACCGCACGGGTGCTGGAGCTGGGCTGCGCCGCTGGCGGCAACCTGCTGCCGCAGGCGCAGCGCTTTCCCGAGGCACGGTTCCTCGGCGTCGACCTGTCGGGCGTGCAGATCGAGCATGGCCACCGCCGGCTCGACCGCCTCGGGCTGAAGAACATCGAGCTGCGGCACGGCAGCATCACCGAGGTCGGCGAGGCCGACGGCACCTTCGACTACATCATCTGCCACGGCGTCTATTCCTGGGTCCCCGATGCCGTGCGCGAGGCGATCCTGCGCATCTGCGCCACGCGGCTGGCCGACAACGGCGTGGCCATCGTCAGCTACAACGTCATGCCGGGCTGGCACCTCAAGCGTATCGTGCGCGACGCGATGCTGGCGCATGCCGCGCACATTCACGATCCGGCGCAGAAGGTCGGCCAGGCCAAGGCGCTGATGAACTTCCTCAAGGACAAGGTGGCGCAGGCCACGCCCTACGGCAACGCGCTACGCACCGAGGCGACCTTCCTCGCCAACCAGCGCGACGACTACGTGCTGCACGAGTTCCTAGAGGCCGAGAACACACCGTGCACCGTCACCGAGTTCGTCCTCGCCGCCGAAAAGCAGGGCGCCAGCTATCTCGCCGAGACCGAGATTCACACCATGCTGGCCGAAACCTATGGCGAGGACACCGCCAAGGCGCTGCGCGAACTGGCCGGCAACCGGCTGCTGCCGCTGGAGCAGTACATCGACATCCTCACCGGCCGCACCTTCCGCCAGACCATCCTTGTGAAGACAGACCAGGCGCGCCGCGCCCAGCGCATGCTCGAGCCTGTCCGGCTCATGGACCTGCATCTGTCGGGCAAGTTCCGCCTCGAGCCAGAGCGCACCGAGACCGGCGCCTTCCTGTTCAAGGACGCCTCCGACCGCACGTTGACCACCTCCAGCCCTTCGGTCGCCACCGCGCTGGAGGCGCTGGCGACGCGCTATCCGGCGACCGCCGAGCCGCGCGAGCTGATCGCCATCGCCACGCGCTGGGCCGACCAGCCCGCGGCGCAGGAAGCGGCCGTGCTCGACGCGCTCTTCCGCATGGCCAACGTCGGGATGATCGATTTCTCGACCGTGCCGCTGCGCGTCGGCTCGGCGTCGGTCGAGCGCCCGATCGCCTCGGCCTTCGCGCGCCTCGACGCCATCGAGGGCGTGGCCTACACCGCCAGCCTGCGCCACGAGGCGGTCAACATCGACGTGCCGATGCGCACGCTGCTGCCTTTGCTCGATGGCTCGCGCGATCGCACCCGGCTGACCGACGGCGTGCTGCGCATCGTCGCCGAGGGTGGCCTGCAGCTGATGCGCGACGGCCGGCCGGTCGAGGGCGACGAGGCGCGCCAGAAAGCCGCCACCGAGTTCGTAGAAGCTACGCTCAAAGCGCTCGAGAGCAACGCACTGCTCGAGCCAGCCTGATCGTCATCGCGAGAGAGCCGTCCATGAAGTACGTTCCGCTCGGCCGTTCCGGCTTGATGGTCAGCCGCGTCTGTCTGGGCGGCAATTCGTGGGGCGCCAAGGGTCGCAGGCCTTGGGGCAAGTTCGACGCCGACGAGGCGCCGGCCTATTTCAAGCGCGCGCTCGACCTCGGCATCACCTTCTTCGACACGGCCGACGCCTATAACCTGGGACGGTCGGAGGAGATCGTCGGCGAATCCCTGATGCGGATGGTGCCGCGCGATGAACTCGTGCTGTCGACCAAGTTCGGCATCAAGATGGGCGACAAGCCCAACGATGCCGGTGTCGGCCGCAAGCATCTGATGTCGGCGATCGACGCACAGCTCAAACGGCTGAAGACCGACTACATCGACGTCTATCACATCCACCGCCTCGATCCGCACACGCCGATCGAGGAAGCGATGTACTCGCTCGACACCCTCGTGCGCTCGGGCAAGGTGCGCTACATCGCCGGCTCGACCATGCCCGCCTACAAGTTCGCGCAGATGTGCATGATCGCGGACTGGAAGGGCTACGCCAGGCCGATCGCGATGCAGAACCTCTACAACATGGTACAGCGCGAGGAAGAGCGCGAGATGAACCGGCTCTGCCGCGAGCAGGGCGTCGGGCTGATCCCCTACTCGCCACTGGCGCGCGGCTTCCTCGCCGGCAATCGGTCACGCGAGGGCGGAGGCGAGACCGAGCGTGCCAAGACCGACTCGCTGGTGAAGGCCGACACCTGGCGCGATTGCGACTGGACCATCGTCGAGGCGCTGAAGGCCATCGCGCGCAACCGTGGCTGCAAGCCCACTCAGGTCGCGCTGCTGTGGCTGTGGTCCAAGCCCTACATGGCCTCGCCGATCATCGGCGCCACAAGGCTTGAGCAGCTCGACGACGCGGCCGCCGCCACCGCCATGCCGCCGCTGTTGCCCGAGGAAGTCGCGGCGCTCGAGGCGCCCTATCAATTCCGCGTGTCACCGGAGAGCTGAGACAAGGTCGCGGTAGACCGCCCCGGGCCGCGCCGGCTAAGTGGGCACATCGCAACCCGATCAGGGAGATCGCCATGTCCGATAGCGGCCGCTTCATCTGGTACGAGTTGATGACCTCCGACACCAAGGCCGCCAGGGCCTTCTACGGCAAGGTCGCCGGTTACGGCACCCAGGACATGCCGGAGATGAACTACACGATATTCACTATCGATGGCGCGCGCGGAGTGCGTGGCCTGATGGAGCTGCCGGAAGATCTGCGCAAGATGGGCGTGCCACCGCACTGGATGGGTTATGTCGGCGTCGACGATGTCGATACCAGCACCGCGAAGGCCAAGAGCCTCGGCGCCGTGATCCAGGTCGAGCCGATGGATATCCCCACGGTGGGCCGCTTCTCGGTGTTCCGCGATCCCGTGGGCGGTGCGGCCTTGGCGCTGTTCAAGCCCCTGCCGCCGCCCGGTGGCGATCCGGGGCCTGTCGCGCCAGGCACCGCGGGCGGCACCGGCTGGCACGAGCTCTACGCCGCCGACGGCGCCAAGGCGTTCGACTTCTACAGCGCGCTGTTCGGCTGGAAGAAGTTCGACACCATGGATATGGGACCAATGGGCCTCTACCACATGTTCGGCGTGCCCGGCGCCGACATGCCCATGGGCGGCATGATGACCAAGCCGGCCGAGGTGCCGGTGCCGCACTGGACGTACTACATCCAGGTCGGCCCGATCGAGGCGGCGACGCAGCGCGTCAAGGATGCCGGCGGCCAGGTGCTGATGGGTCCGATGGAAGTGCCCGGTGGCGACTGGATCATCCAGGGCATGGATCCCCAGGGCGCGGCATTCGCGCTGGTGGGCGCGAAGGGCTGATGGTCAGCCCACGCGTTCGATCAGCGCCAGCGCGGCGGCGGGGTTGCGGACCTTGGCACCCGAGATGAAGTAGACGAAGACGTCGCCGCGCTTGGCCCAGGCCTTGGCCCGCTTGGCCCATGCGTCGAGATCGGCGGGCTTGTAGCCGGTCTTCACATTCTCCTCGCTGCGCATCAGCCGGGCATAGGTGAAGTCGGCGGTCGGCTCGTCGATCGCCGGGAACGTGTCGTCATCGGCGAAGATGATGGCCACGTTGTGCTTGCGCGCGAGATCGTAGAACGCCTTGTCCTTGAAGGTCTCGTTGCGCACTTCCAGCGCGTGGCGCAGCGTCAGGCCACCGACCTCCTTGGGCAGCAGCTTGAAGAAGTTGCCGATATCCTCGGCGTCGAATTTCTTGGTGCCGGCAAGCTGCCAGTTGATCGGCCCGGCACGGTCCTTAAGCTCGACCAAGCCCTGGTTCACGAAACGCTGGATCGACTCGGCGGCGTCGACGAGCTGGCGTCGGTTGGTGCAGAAGCGCGAAGCCTTCATCGAGAAGACGAAGCCATCGGGCGTCTCCGACCGCCACTTCGCCCAGCTCGCCGGCTTGAAGCTGGAGTAGTAGGTGCCATTGATCTCGATCGAGGTCAGCTTGCTGGCCGCGTATTCCAGCTCGCGCTTGTGCGTCAGCCCGTCGGGGTAGAACACGCCGCGCCACGGCTCGAATGTCCAGCCGCCGATGCCGACATGGATCTTGCCGCCTTTGGCCTTCGCTTGCGCCATCACTCGATCTCGACATCTTCCCAGAAGCCGATCCAGTGATCGACGGGCTTCATCGAATCGCGCGGCGCTTCGTATGACCAAGCGGCGCGGTCGCTGCGCTTGTCGGCCTCGACCACGTCGTAGAACTGCACGCCGTGCGGACACTTCAAGTCGTTCGCCGTGTGCGGCGAGACTTTCAATAGCTCCATGCGCACCGACTCACGCGGGAAATAGCGATATCCCCCGACCTCAAGTGTGCGATCGCTGTCCGCGATCACCGCGCCGCGCCAGATCGCCTGCATGATTGCCTCCTGCGAAAGCGGATCGATGGGCGCCAGTCTAGCTCGCCGGCGCCTACTTCTCCATCCGCGCTTTGAGGTTGGCCAGGCCGGTCTCGAACTCCTTGCCGATCATGGTGTCGAAGCTCATGAAGACACCCATCAGCTTCGACATGAACGGGCTCGGCCCATAGATCGCCCAGGTCACGACCGTCGAGTCGCCTTTGGGTTCGAGCACGAACTCCGCCATGTTGTTGGCCGGAAACGGCGTGACGAAGTCGAGCTTCATCAGCACCTTGGTCGGCGGCGTCGACTCGACGATCTCCATGCGGCCGTGGCCGACCTGCTTATTGCCCTGCCACTCGTACTTCGCGCCCTTGCCGCTCTGCTCGCCGCTGTAGCTGCGCTTCATCGCAGGATCCTTGGCCTCCCAGGGCGACCAGCTCTGCTGCGCGCGCAGGTCGTTGACCTCGGGAAAGATCTTGTCCGCCGGCGCCTTGATAGTGATCGAGCGCTGCACGCGGAAGCTGTCGGGCCGCGTCGACGCGTAGATCAGCAGGGCGATCACCGCGACGGCGATCACGGCGAGCACGATCATGATGATCTTGAGCATGGTGACCTCGCTCAGTCGTCGATGGCCTGATACGCCGATGTCCAAAAGTCGACGAACGCCTTGGGTGGTGACGGTGAGTCCATCATACGCTGGGTCAGCAGAATACCCACCAGATCCTCGGCCGGGTCGCTGTGCGCTGAGGTGCCGTAGCCGCCGTCCCAACCGAACCGGCCGGGCCCGTAGAGATCGGTGCGGCGCGTGACCACGCCCATGCCGAAGCCCCAGCTGGCACTACCGCCGAAGAAGAGCTTCGCGCCTTCCTTCTGCACCGCCGTCAGCTGGTCGGTGGTCATCAGCTCGACAGACGGCCGCGACAGGATCCGCCCGCCGGTATGGCGGCCCTTATCCAGCATCATGCGGCAGAACTTCAGATAGTCGTCCGCTGTCGACAACAGGCCGCCGCCACCCGCCTCGAAGATCGCCGGCGTCGCGTAGTTGGCGGCGTTGGCGCTATCGAAGACCGCCAGCTTGCGGGTGGCGGCATCGTAGCGGTGGACCTCGGGCATGCGCGCGACCTTGTCGGACGGCAGGTCGAAGCCCGTATCGATCATGCCCAGCGGCTCGAAGATGCGCTCGCGCATGAAGGCGCCGAGCGACTGGCCCGAGGCGCGTGCGATCAGCACGCCCAGCACCTCGGAACCGGTATGGTAGAGCCATTGCTCGCCGGGCTGATGCACCAGCGGCAACGCGCCCAGGCGCTTCATGAACTCGTCCGGCGCGAGCGTCACCCGATTGGGCGTTGGCGCAAGGCCAGCTTCGTTCATCGCCTTCTGGATGGGGTGGCGCGACGGGAAGACCATGATGGCGCCGAAGCCGGCGCGAAAGGTCAGCAGATCGCGCAGCGTGATCGGTCGCTCGGCGGGCACCGTGTCGTCGAGTGGCCCCTCGAGGCGCTTGAGCACCTTGGGGTCGGCCAGCTCGGGCAGCCAGCGATCAACGGGATCGTCGAGCCGTATCACGCATTCCTCGACCAGGATCATCGCCGCCGCCGCGGTGATCGGCTTGGTCATGGAGGCGATGCGGAAGATCGTGTCGCGCCGCATCGGCTCCACGCCGCCGATCGCGAGCGTGCCGTGCGCCTCGACGACAGTCTCGCCGCGCCGGCTCACGAGCGTGACCATGCCGCCCACGTCGCCGCGCGCGACGTGGCCCGCCATGGTCGCGTTCATGCGCCGCAAGCGCGCCGCCGAGAAACCGCCGGGCATGATGGTCGCCTCAAACGTCGACGAATACCTTGAAGCCGCCATAGCTCATGCGCTTCGTGTCGAAGGGCATGGTGGCGGGGTCCATCTTCAGGCGCGGATCCTTCATCACCTTGGCGTTGATCTTGTCGCGCTGCGCCTTGGACTTGTAGGTGATCCAGGAGAACACGACCGTCTCACCCGGCTTGGCCTTGACCAGCTTGAGGAACGGCAGGCCCCACTTGATCGCGAGATCGTCGCCGACGCACTCCTTGTAGTCGAGCGCGCCGAACTCCTTCCAGATCTTGCCGGCCCTGACGGAGACCTTCTTGTAGGCCGCGAGCTGCTTCTTTGGCACAGGAATCACGAAACCGTCGACATAGGTCATGGGACTGCGCCTCCGTCTCACGCATCATTAATTAACTCATAAGTTAACTAATGATGTGTCATGACTTTGTCAATCCCGCACGAATGTGGCGATGAATCGGCGGCTCACGCCTTGGCGGCCGCACGCACCGCATCGGGCAGATCGAGCCCGACGCCGACCAACTTGCCGAACAGATCGCGCAGCTTCTGCATATCGGCCTCGGGCAGCGGCGGCCGCAGGATCGAGTCGATATTGGCGCGCAAATGCTCCTGCTTGCCGGTGCCGAACAGCACCACGTCGACGCCCAGCTCGTGGCGCACGAAGCGATAGGCGGCGTCGGTCAGGCTGGTGGCGCCGCCGTCGTGGATCAGGAAGGACAGCGGCGCGTCGGACTTCGCGAACTCCGTCGGCACCTGACCCGACGCTGCGAGATCGGCCATCGCCTGCTTCAGCGCCGCCGGCCGGCTGAAGATGTTGCGCACCACGAACATCAGCAGGGTGCCGATGCCGCGCTTCTTCGCGGTCGGCAGGATCGCGCGCCGCGCGCCCTGGTTCATCATGCTGTAGGCCAGCATCACGACCTCCCACGGCGGCTCGGCGATGGCGCGGGCCATCATCTCCTGCTTCGGATCGTTAGGCCCAGTCTCGGTGATGCCGAGATGGCGCAGCTTGCCCTTCTCCTTCTCGCGCAGGAGCGCCGGCGCGATCTCCCGCAGCGCGTGGTCGTAGTTGGCCGGCGCCACTGCGTGCAGGTGATAGATGTCGACATAGTCGGTCTTCAGCAAGCGCAGCGAGTTATCCAGCGCCTTCACAGCGTCGGCGCCGGAGATCGGCCCGGCCGGCGAGCGCGAGCGGCACTTCGAGGAGATCACCACCTTGTCGCGGCATCCGGTCACCGCCTGACCAACGACAGGCTCGGTGCCGTAGGCCTCGGCCGTATCGAGAAAGTTCACTCCCAGATCAAGCGCGGCTCGCACCACATCGACAGCCTGCGCGTCCGTGCCGCCCGAACCCAGGCCCAGCCGGCTGTTGCCACCGCATCCCAGCCCGGCGACCGAGACCTTCAGCCCGGTGTTGCCCAATGTCGTGTACTGCATGGAATTGTCCTGTCGACGCGATGGCGATTGGAGGCATCATATTCGCTAGAGTGGTGGAGTAGCCTGAATTCTCGTCATGGAAGGATGGAACCCGATGACCGACCGGCCGACGATCATCCGTAATGCCTCCTGGGCCGTGGTGTGGGACGCGTCGGTGGGGCGGCACGTCTATCGACGCGACGTCGATATCCGGATGAATGGCGGCAGCATCGCGGCCATTGAGCCCAAGGGCACAACGCCAGCGGCGCCCGGCGAACGTGCGATCGACGCCTCGGGCCATCTGGTGATGCCCGGCCTGATCAACATCCACAGCCATCCCACGACCGAGCCGGCCTATCGCGGCGTGCGCGAGGATCATGGCGTGCCCGAGCATCAGATGACCGGGCTATTCGAGCGTCTGCAGGCCTATCGCCTCGACGACACCGGACGCCGCGCGGCGGCGCAGCTCGCCTATAGCGAGATGCTACGCTGTGGCACCACGACGGCGATGGATCTGACCGGCAATTTCGAGGGATGGTTCGAGACCATGGCCGCGTCGGGCATGCGCTGGTACGTGGCGCCGGCCTTCGCCTCGGCGCGCTGGGGCATGAGCGCGCCGCAGACCGTCACCTGGACCTGGGACGTGGCGGGCGGCACGCGCGGCTTCCAGAGTGCGCAGGGCGTGATCGCCGCCGCCGATTCGCATCCCAGCGGCCGGCTGCGCGGCGTGGTGTTCCCAGCGCAGATCGACACGGTGACGCCCGAGCTGTTGCGCGAGGCCGCTTCCTACGCCGCCGAGACCGGCCACCTGTTCACCACCCATATCTCGCAGGCCGTGGTCGAGGTACGCGAGATCATCCGCCGCCACGGCGTGACGTCGCTGCGCTTCGCCAGCGACCTCGGCTTGCTGCGCCCCGGCACGATCCTGGCGCATTGCATCCTGCTCGACGACCACCCGCAGGTGCGCGCCCATACGCGCAGCGATCTCGACATTCTGGCGGCGTCGGGCGCGGCGGTGGCGCATTGCCCGCAGCCCTTCGCGCGCTACGGCGTGGCGATGAACCATGTCGGCCGCTACATCGCGCGTGGCGTGCCGCTCGGTTTCGGCACCGACTGCGCGCCGCACAATGTGGTCGAGGAAATGCGACTGGCGATCATCGCCGGCCGGATCATGAGCGAGGACATCCACAGCGTCGATACGGCGGCGGTCTTCCATGCCGCCACCGCGGGCGGCGCGAAGGCGCTGGGCCGCGACGATATCGGCCGGCTGGCGGCGGGCGCCAAGGCCGACATCGTGCTCGCCGACCTCTCGCATCCTGCGATGGCGCCGGCACGCGATCCCCTGCGCTCCTTCGTGTTCCACGCCGCCGACCGCGCCGTGCGCACGGTCCTGGTCGACGGCAGCGTGGCGCTGAAGGACGGCAAGCCCGTGGGACTCGATCCGGAGGGCGCCGTGGCCGAGCTGGTCGAGGCGCAGCAGCGCATGCTGCTGGACGCGCCCAAGTACGACTACGCCAAGCGTCATGGCGATACCATCACGCCGATGTCCCTGCCCATCGTTTGAGCGATTCCCGAGACTCCCGCCGCCGATAGCGCTAGCCTCACCGGGAGCGCAACCGGGGAGAGTCGCGTGGCCGCCATCCTGTTTCGAAACCTGAAGCTGCTCGATCCACGCTGGACCGCCGCGCGCGGCGGCTACGAGGTGCTGGTCGAAGGCGCGGCCATCAAGGAAGTCTCGGACAAGGCGATCAAGGCGTCGAGCGCGCGGATCGTCGATTGCGGCGGCCGCACCTTGATGCCCGGCCTGATCGACTGCCACGTCCATGTGTTCCTGAGCGAGGTGAACATCCGCAACCTCGAATCCGTGCCGCTCACCCTGCTGACGGCGCGCGCCGCCGACCTGATGAAGGGCATGATCGATCGCGGCTTCACCACCGTGCGCGATACCGGCGGCGCCGACTGGGGCATCAAGACCGCGGTGGAAACCGGCCTGATCCCCGGCCCGCGCCTATTCATCTCCGGCCGCGCCATCGGCCCCACCGGCGGCCACAGCGATTCACGGCGACGCACCGATAGCGGGGCGCCGTCCTGCGGCTGCTGCAACGCCATGGTCTACGCCATGGCGATCGCCGACGGCGCCGACGAGGTGCGCAAGATGGTGCGCGAGCAGATGCGCCAGGGGGCAGACCAGATCAAGATCATGTGTTCCGGCGGCGTCGCCTCGCCCTACGACCCGCTCGACTCGCTACAGTACTCGCCGGCCGAGATCGCCGCGGCCACCGACGAGGCCAGGAATTTTGGCCGCTACGTGCTGGCGCATGCCTACACGCCCGAGGCCATCACCCGCGCTGTCAGCAACGGCGTGCGCACCATCGAGCACGGCAATCTGATCGACGCGAAGTCGGCCAAGCTGCTGGCGTCCAAGAGTGGCTTCATGATCGCCAACCTCGTCACCTACTTCGTGATGAAGGAACGCGCGTCGCAGTTCGGCATGACCAAGGACATGCTCGACAAGAACGACATCGTCATGGATGGCGCGCTGCGCTCGCTGGAGATCTGCAAGAAGGCCGGCGTCGAGGTCGGCTTCGGCAGCGACCTGCTGGGCCAGCTGCAGGTCGAGCAGAGCCGCGAATTCATCTATCGCGCCGAGGTGCTGAAGCCGCTGGAGATCATCCGCCAGGCGACGCTGGTGGGCGCCAAGATCCTGCGCCACGAGGGCAAGCTCGGCGTCGTCGAGCCCGGCGCTTTCGCCGATCTGATCCTGGTCGACGGCGATCCGCTGAAGAAACTCGAGCTGTTTCTCGATCAGGGCGCGCATCTGCCGGTGATCATGAAGGCCGGTCAGTTCCATAAGAACACGCTGAAATAGGCGCAGGGGACGAGCGATGCTGCTGTTCAAGAACCTGCGCCTGCTCGATCCGCGCTGGAATGAGTCGCGCGGTGGCTACGAGGTGTTGGTCGAGGGCGAGCTGATCAAGGAGGTCTCGGCCAAGCCGATCAAGGCGGCGAAGGCGAGCGTGATCGATTGCGGCGGGCGCACGCTGATGCCCGGCTTGATCGACTGCCACGTGCACACCCATCACAGCGAAGTCTACATCAACCGCATGGAGGCGGTGCCGCTGACCCTGATGATGGCGCGCTCGACCGGCCGCCTGAGGCGCATGCTCGATCGCGGTTTCACCACGGTGCGCGACGCCGGCGGCGCTGATTGGGGCACCAAGACCGCGGTCGAGTCCGGCCTGATCCCCGGCCCGCGCATGTTCATCTCCTGCCGCTCGATCGGCCCGACGGGTGGGCACAACGACCGCAACCGGCGCACCGATTTCGCCGGCCCGCCCTGCCTGTGCTGCAACGGCATGGTGTTCATCCGCTGCATCGCCGACGGCCCCGACGCGGTGCGCAAGGCGGCGCGGGAGCAGATGCGCCAGGGGGCGGACCAGGTGAAGCTGATGGTCTCCGGCGGCGTCGCCTCGCCCTACGATCCGCTGGAGTCGATCCAGTTCACCATCGAGGAGATCACCGCCGCCGTCGAGGAGGCGCACGCCTTCGGCCGCTATGTGCTGACGCACGCCTATACGCCGGAGGCGATCACGCGGGCGGTCAATTGCGGCGTGCGCACCATCGAGCACGGCAATCTGGTCGACGCCAAGACCGCGCGGCTGATGGCCAGCAAGGGCGTCTACATGGTGCCCAACCTCATCGCCTACGACGCGATGAAGCGGCGCGCCAAGGAGCTGGGCATGCCCGACTCCATGCTGGAGAAGAACGACGAGGTGCTGAAATACGGCTTCGCCGAGCTCGAGCACTGCCGCAAGGCGGGCGTGAAGATAGCCTACGGGTCGGATCTTCTCGGCGCGCTGGAGGACGAGCAGACCCGCGAGTTCCAGATCCGCGGCGAGGTCATGCCGGCGATCGACGTGATCCGCTCGGCCACCCTGATCGGTGCAGAGGTCGTGCGCCAGGAGGGCAAGCTCGGGGTGATCGAACCGGGCGCCTTCGCCGACCTGCTGGTGGTCGACGGCGATCCCCTGAAGAACCTCGGCCTGTTCCAGGACGGCGGCCCCAATCTTGCGGCCATCGTCAAAGGCGGCCGCTTCCACAAGAACGCGCTGTGACGGCGACACGTCTCATGACTGGGGCCGCGCCACTCCAGTGGCGCGTCTTGCCTTTCACCATCAAAGATCGCGCCACTGGAGTGGCGCGCCCCCAGCTTCGATGAGCGCCGCAGCCCTCATCCGCCGCCGGGCGCGGCGCTGGGCGTTGAACGGCGCGGCCGGGATCGGGCTGCTCTACATTCTCACACCGTTGATCTTCGTCACCTGGCTTGCGTTCTTCCGGCAGGAGATCCCGTCCTTCCCACCCGAGGGCTACAGCCTGCGCTGGTTCGCCGCGATCCTCGACCAGCGCAAGTTCGTCGACGGCTTCTCGCTCAGCCTGCGAGTGGGCGTGCTGGCGACCGTCATCGGCCTGGCGCTGGGCGTACCCGCCGCACTCTGCCTGGCGCGCTTCGACTTCAAGCTGCGCGCGTCGCTGGCCAATCTGCTGCTGATGCCGGTGATCGTGCCCGGCGTGGTGCTCGGCACGGCGATGTACGTCTTCCACGTCGAGGTCGAGAACGGCCTCGACGTCGACGTGCTGGGTACCTTCTACGCCATGGTCGCGGGCCACGTGGTGATCGTGATCCCCTGGGTGGTGCGCCTGGTCACAGCGAGCCTCGCCGGCATGGATCGCGCCGTCGAGGAGGCGGCGCAGAATCTCGGCGCCGGACCGTGGACCACCTTCTGGCGCATCACCCTGCCGTCGATCCGACCTGGCATTGTCGCCGGCGCGCTGTTCGGCTTCGTGACGTCCTTCGGCAATCTCGAGATGAGCCTGTTCCTTGTCGGCCCCGGCCGCACGACCCTGCCAATCGTCATCCTGCAGTACCTGGAGTGGAAGATCGATCCGACCATCGCCGCCGTCTCGGTGCTGCAGATCCTGCTGATCGGCGTCGCCATGCTGATCACCGATCGCTACGTCAAGCTGACGCGGGTGGTGTGAGATGGCGCGCCTCGATCTGCAGGGTCTCGGCAAGCGTTACGGCGACTTCCACGCCGTGCGCGACGTTAATCTCGACGTCGCCGACGGCGAGTTCCTGGTGCTGCTGGGCCCGTCCGGCTGCGGCAAGACCACGACCTTGCGCATGGTCGCGGGCTTCATCGAGCCGACATCGGGCCATGTGCGGCTAGGCGGCAGCGACGTCACCGAGTTGCCGCCGTGGCGGCGCAACACCGGCATGGTGTTCCAGAGCTACGCGCTCTTCCCGCATCTGAGTGTGGCGCAGAACGTCGCCTTCGGCCTGGAGATGCGCAAGCTGCCACGCGCGGATGTCACCCAGCGTGTCGAGGAGGCGCTGGCCCTGGTGCGCCTGAGCGGTTTCGGCGCGCGCCTGCCGCGCCAGCTCTCCGGCGGCCAGCAGCAGCGCGTGGCGCTGGCGCGCGCGCTCGCCATCCGCCCCGACGTGCTCCTGCTCGACGAGCCGCTCAGCAATCTCGACGCGAAGTTGCGCCAGGAGGTGCGGGTCGAGATCCGCGAGCTGCAGCGCCAGCTCGGCCTGACCACGGTCATGGTCACGCACGACCAGGAAGAGGCGCTGACCATGGCCGACCGGCTGGTGGTGATGAACGAAGGCTCGGTCTGTCAGGTCGGCACGCAGCGCGAGCTCTACGAGCAGCCGGCCGATCGCTTTGTCGCCGGCTTCGTCGGCCGCAGCACCTTCCTCGCCGGAACGATCGAGGCGCCGGGTCGCTTCCGCACCGACGGCGGGCTCGAGCTGGCCTGCGGCGGCGGCACGCCCGGACCGGCGTCACTGGCGCTTCGACCGGAGCGGCTGGAGATCAGCGCCGCACCTGTGACGGGACTCGACAACCGCCTGCCGGGTACTGTGGAGTTCGTCTCGTATCTTGGCGCGCTGACGGACATCCACGTGCGCCTGTCGCCCGCCGATCGCGTCGTCGTGCAGATCGCCAATCGCGACGGTGGCTTCGCGCCGCAGGTCGGACAGCAGGTCCATATCGGCTGGCCCGCGTCGGCCGGCCTCGTCTTCACAGGGTAGCGTCGAACATCAACGGGAGAGGCACATGACGGAACGTCTCAAGCTCAATCGCCGCGCCGTTCTGGGTGGCACCGCCGCGCTCGCCGGTGGCCTGGCCATGCCGGCCATCGCACAGGACAACAAGCGCATCGTCGTCGGCACCTGGGGTGGCGACTACTCGCGCCTGCTGGCCAAGAACATCGAGACGCCGCTTCTGGCGCCCAAGGGCTGGGACGTGGTCAAGGACGAGGCCGGCGATCCGCCGCGCCGCGCCAAGGTGCTAGCCGAAAAGTCGCTGCGTCGCGGCACCTCGGACATCCAGGGCGTCTCGGCCGCCAACATGTACGAGATGAACGAGCAGGGCACGATCGAGCAGCTCGACTATTCGAAGATGCCCAACGCCAAGAACCTCATCCCGGCGATGAAGTATCCCTACGGCGTCGGTCACATCTATTCGGGCAAGGTCGGCCTGTTCAATCCCAAGATGATGGCCACGCCGACGAGCTTCGCCGAGATCCTCGATCCCAAGCAGGGCGCCAAGCTCGGCATCATCGACATCCAGTATCAGTACACCATGCTCTGCGCCGGCTTGGCTGCCGGCGGCAAGGTCGGCGACTTCGAGCCGGGCAAGGCGCTGCTGGTGGCCTGCAAGAAGGCCGGCGCGCGCATCTATCCCAGCAACGAGGCTTTCGCCCAGGCGCTGAAGACCGAGGAGATCGCCTGCGGCGTGATGTGGAAGGCGCGCGCCGTGCAGTGGCAGAACGCCGGCATCAACGTGCAGACCATCGCGCCCAAGGAAGGCGTGCCGATGTACGTCTCCGGCTTCGTCGTGCCGAAGAACGCACCCAACAAGCCCGGCGCCTACGCCTATCTCGACGCCATGCTCGAGGCCTCGGCGCAGGAAGGCTTCGCCAAGGACATGGGCTACAACCCGACCGTGACCAACGCCAAGGTCGACCCCGAGCTGCGCCGACGCATCGGCTTCACCGACGAGGAGCAGACCAGGCTGGTCGATCTCGACTACGCCTACATGGCCAAGAACGACTCCGCCTTCAAGGAATGGTGGGACAAGTCGTTCAAGGCGTAGTCCTCAACGGATGACCGATACGGCCATCGCCACCAACCCCGTCGCCGAGAAGCGACGGGGCGAGGGCTGGACGGCGGCGAGCCTGGTGTCGCCGGCGACGATCTTCGTCGCGCTCTGCCTGCTCGGGCCGTTGATCATCCTGTTCCGCTACAGCCTCAACGAGTTCGTCACCACCAGGAAGATGATGGTCGAGGCGGTGACGATCGCCAACTACGTCAAGTTCTTCACCGACGCCTACTACACCTCGATCCTCGGCGTGACCGTGCGCGTCGCCGTCATCGTCACCGCCGCCTGCCTGGTGCTGGGCTTCCCGCTCGCCTATGTCGTGGCGCGCACGCAGTCCAGGTTCAAGAACCTGCTGATCATCGCCATCGTGCTGCCGCTGTTCGTCGGCAACGCCGTGCGCGCGGCCGGCTGGATGGTGGTGTTCGGCACCAAGGGCTTCGTCAACGCCACCTTGATGGGCATGGGGATCATCACCAAGCCGATCGAGATCATGTTCAGCGAGACGGCGGTGATCATCGGCATCATCGCCGTCAACCTGCCCTTCATGGTGCTCAGCCTGCAGAGCGTGATCGAGGGCATCGACCGCTCGGTCGAGGAGGCCGCCTTCAGCCTCGGCGCCACACCAGGCACGATGTTCCGCCGCGTGCTGTGGCCATTGGCGCTGCCCGGCATCCTCGCCGGCACGATCCTGACCTTCATCCTGGCGATGAACGCCTACGCCACGCCGTTCCTGCTGGGCGGCCCGCTGTTCAAGATGATGGCGCCGCTGGTCTACAACCAGTTCACCCAGCAGACCAACTGGCC
>JALHMM010000021.1 GCA_022844045.1 Reyranellaceae bacterium
GACGGCGGTCGGCGCCATCGCCGGCGGCGCGGCCGGCGCCGGCATCGGCGGTATCGTCGATGCGCTGCAGAAATCCGGTGTCCCCGAAGAGCACGCGCATGTCTATGCCGAGTCGGTGCGTCGCGGCGGCACGCTGGTGACCGCGCGGGTGGCCGACGACATGGTCGCGACGGTCAACGCGATCTTCGCGAAGCACGAGCCGATCGACTATAGCGCGCGCGCCACCGAGTACCGCGGCAGCGGCTGGGAGCGCTTCGATCCGAAGGCCGATCCGTACCGGCCCAACCAGGCCGAGATCGACCGCATCCGCAGCCGCGGCTATCACGATGCGGCGTAGTTCTCCTCTGCCTTAGCCGAGGGCGAAGCTGTCGTTAGCTCGCCGCGCCGCCACCTTCCCTTCGAGGGAAGGTGGCCAGCGGGGCGGTATCCAGACCAAGGAGGTATCCATGAACAAGGCGCAGCGCGACGACCTACTGCAACAGATGCACGAGACCGAAATGGGCGGCGTGAAGATCTACGAGACCGCGCTGCGATGCGCGGTCAACCCGGATCTCAAGGAGGAATGGGAGAAATACCTCGAGCAGACCAAGAACCATGTGCGCATCGTGCAGGAGCTGATGGCCAATCTCGGCGTCGAGGCGAAGGAGACACCCTCACGCAAGGTCGTGCGTCATATCGGTGAGGCGCTCGTAAGCGCGATGACGATGGCCAAGGGCAGCGGGGCGCCGGCGGCCGCCGTCGAGATCGTCGCCTGCGAGTGCGTGGTTTTCGCCGAAACCAAGGACCATGCCAACTGGGAGTTGCTCGGCAAGTGCGGCGAGGCGGCCAAGGGTGACGAGAAGAAGGCGATCCAGGCTGCCCACGAGGAAGCCGAGGACGAGGAAGACGAGCACATCTATCACAGCAAAGGCTGGTGCCGTGAGCTCGCCATCGCCGCGCTGGGCATGAAGGCCGTGCTGCCGCCGCCTGAGGAACAGAAGCACGTCAAGACCGCGATCGGCGCGGCCCGCGCCAAGGCGGCGCGCAAGGAAATGACCTAGCTGACGCGCGTGCTTCGGTGATCAGGCGAACGCCGGGACGACGTACCGCAAACGACGGCGGCGCCATGGAAACGCCGCTGTCGTGAGTCATTGTGATGGCTTGTCGGCGTGAACACGACGGGGGCCGGCGCTTGCACCAACCGGTACGCAACGCGCCACCCGAAAAGCCGCTCCGTCGACGCAAGCCGGGTGGTCGAATGAATCTGGTGGCTGCTCAAGAGTGTCCCGACAGCGGGCCGCGTGCGCGGCTGGCGGCAGCACCATGGCGTACCGGTATCTTCCTCGCGCTGGCTGGCGTGCTGGCCGGCGCGTTGCTCGTCGCTGGCCTCGACGACAACCGCGCGCCCCGCCGGGACGCGGCGGTCGCGGGCGCCACGGGCGCGGTGCTGCCGTCCGAGCGCTTGAGTCGCGGTGCCGTGCACCTGTCGCCCGGCGCGCTGCCGGTGCCCTTGCCGCAGCCCGCGCCGCGCCTCGCGCAGCCGCCAGCCCCGGTACCGGCGGCGGTCGATCGCGTTGATACCGGCTCCCGAGCGGCGCCACGCGGTGACGTCTGGTGGCCGCGCGCGCCGAGATCAAGCCGGCCATCGGCGCCGACCGGCGAGTTGATTCCCGCCGACGCCAGCATCAGACAATAAGGGGGATGTCGGCGACGGCGGCGGCCCTACTGGAGCAGCCAGACCGAGGCGCCGAGGAACGCGGCCATCATGCCGAGCACAGCCACGAGCGCGATGCGATCGTGGCGGGCCGCCGTTTCTCGTTTCGTCCGTGCCGGGCGCATGCTCCACCTTTGGGTCCGTCGGTTTCCTTGTGCGCGGAAATCCGGGCGAGAGCGCGGCGGCATTCGGTCGATCCTGTGAGAGATCGCAGGCTATTGGGCGCAGTTCGGGGTAGACTGGTGCCTGCGGGGAGGCGTCGGCGATGATCGACAAGCGCACGGTGCAGGCCTACTTGGCTTTGGCGGGGATCGGTCTGCTCGCCGTCCTGATCGTCCTGCTGATGGCGCGTAACCCGCAGCCGTCGGCGTTGATCATCGGCGCGATCGTGGCGCTCGTCCTGCCCGTGCCGTTGATCTGGCTGCTGCGCAAGCTGGGCATGCCGATCGGCCAGGCGGTGAACTGCGAGCGCTGCGGCACCGAGCAGCCGGCGGTGCGCCGGCCGACCAGTTTCGGGCAAGCCATGCTGGGCGGCTTCACCTGCGCCAAATGCGGTGCCGAGCTCGACACACGCGGCCGCCTGCGCGCGCCGTAGAGCCAGGGCCTATGCGCAACAATGATGGCGCATAGAGGGGGCTATGATGGCGCATAGAGGCTATGCGCAGAAATGGTCAAGTCGATCGATACGGCGAGCCTGGCGGGCATCGAGGCGTTGGTCCGTCGCCATCCCGGCGGAGTGACGTCGCGGCAGATCGCCGACGCCCTTCGGCCGCCGGTGCCGTTGCGGACGCTGCAACACCGCCTCAGGTATATCGTCACCAATGGACGCCTCGTCATGGAGGGCGAGCGCCGCTGGGCGCGCTACCACGCACCCGGCGCGACGCCGCGACGCCGCGACGCCGAGGCGGACGCGATCGACCTGCCGCTGTCTACCGCCGCCCGCTCCATCCAGACCTATGTCCGCGGCAAGCTGGCGGCTCGCAAGCCCGTCGGCTACGACCGCGCCTTGCTCGACGCCTATCGGCCGGGCCGCAGCTTCTATCTCACCGCCAAGGAACGCGCGCATCTGCGTGAGGTCGGGACATCGAACGTCGCGGCGCAGCCCGCCGGCACCTACGCGAAACTGATTCTGAACCGGCTACTGATCGATCTGTCATGGAACTCGAGCCGGCTGGAGGGCAACACCTTCTCGCTGCTCGACACACGGCGCCTGATCGATTTCGGCGAGGAGGCCGACGGCAAGGATCGCCTCGAGGCGCAGATGGTGCTGAACCATAAGGACGTGATCGAGTTCCTGGTCGGCGAGGCCGACGAGATCGGCTTCAACCGCTACACCATCCTCAATCTCCACGCGCTGCTCGCCAACAACCTGCTCGCCGATCCCGACGCGCCCGGGCGGCTGCGGCGCATCGGCGTCGGCATCGAAGGCTCGGCCTTCCATCCGCTCGAGGCGCCACGGCTTATCGAGGCGTGCTTCGACCAGATCCTGGCGACGGCGGTGGCGATCGCCGATCCGTTCGAACAGGCGTTCTTCGCCATGGTGCGCCTGCCATATCTGCGGCCCTTCGACGATGTGAACAAGCGCGTCTCGCGGCTCGCCGCGAACATCCCGCTTATTCGCGGCAACCTGTCGCCGCTGTCCTTCGACGGCGTGCCGCGTCGCGCGTACACCGAGGCCGTGCTCGGCGTCTACGAACTGCGCCGCCGGGACATGCTCAAGGAGCTGTTCATCTGGGCCTATGAGCGGTCGGCCGCGCGCTATGCCGCGATCCGCCAGTCGCTCGGCGAGCCCGATCCCTTCCGGCTGCGCCACCGCGATGCGCTGCGCGCTGTGGTCAGTGCGGTCGTCGGCGGGCGCATGGGCAGGAAGCGCGCCGTCGCCCATATCGACGCGTGGACGAAGGAGCGCATCAAACGAGCGGATCGCGAGCGGTTCCGCGAGATCGTCGAACGCGAGCTGATCGGCTTGCACGAGGGCAACTTCGCGCGCTACCGGATCCGTCCGTCCGAATTCGCGGCCTGGCGCGACGCCTGGAAGCGGTAGCGACCGTCGGCGGGTTTGACTTTCATTCCATAGTTCGATAATTACTGAACAATGGAAAAGGCCGAAGCCGTCGCCGCGCTGGCCGCGCTGGCGCAGGACAATCGCCTCGACGTGTTCCGGCTTCTGGTCCGGGCGGGCGCGGCGGGCATGCCGGCCGGGCGCATCGCCGAGCGACTCGACATCGCGTCGCCGACCTTGTCGTTCCACCTGGCGCAGCTCAAGCACGCGGATCTCGTCTCGGTGCGTCGCGAGGGGCGCTCGTTGATCTACGCCGTCGACTACGCGCGCATGAACGGGTTGATGGAATTCCTCACGGACAATTGCTGCGCGGCGAGCGCGCCCGTCTGCGAGCCGCGGGCCGCGCGCCTCGTCAGGCGCAAGCCGCGCCGAGTCTCGGCTCGCCAGGAGACGTGATGCCCGTCCGTCCCATCATCGCCGAGGCGCTCGGCACCGCGCTGCTGCTGGCCATCGTCGTCGGCTCCGGCATCATGGCGGAGCGGCTGTCGGGCGGAAATGTCGGCGTGGCGCTGCTGGCCAACGCCATCGCCACCGGCGGCGGGCTCTATGCGCTGATCATCATGCTCGGGCCGATCTCGGGCGCGCATTTCAATCCCGTCGTGACCCTGGCGCTCACCGGCGCGGGGCTGAGCCCGCGCGGCCATGCGCTGCCCTTTCTCGCCGCGCAGGTCGTTGGTGGCGTCTTGGGCGTGTGGCTGGCGCATTTGATGTTCGACCTGCCGATCCTGCAGACGTCGGTGAAGATTCGTGCCGGCATCGGCCAATGGGCGGCCGAGGCGACGGCGACCTTCGGCCTGGTGCTGCTGATCCTGCTGGGCGCGCGCCGCCAGTCGGCCGCGCTGCCCGCCGCGGTGGCGCTCTATATCGTCGGCGCCTACTGGTTCACCGCCTCGACGTCGTTCGCCAATCCCGCCGTGACCATCGCGCGGTCGCTCAGCGACACCTTCGCCGGTATCGCGCCCGCGCACGCGCCGGCCTTCATCGCCGCGCAATGCCTCGGCGCGGCGCTGGCCTTCGCGGTGGCGCGCTTCTTTGAAGCCGGGAGCGCCAGCGTTCCGCCAGCATCGTGAGAACAGCGCCTCGCGACTGATCAGATGAGACGGCTCAGGCTATCGCAGCCGACGCCGATGGCGCTCGAGATAGGGCGCGAACGGCGGAGGCGCCCAGGCGAGGCCTAGCCGAAAATCTGGGGGACGCGGCGCTGCTTTCGACGGATCGGCGGTGACGGTCGGCGAGCGCCGTCCCGCGCGAGCTTGTACGCGTCCTCCGTGATCGTCAGCGTGCTGCCCAGTCGCTCTATCCAGCCACGCCGGTCAAAAGCACGAATAACCTTTCCGAGATCGCGGACGGTCAAGCCTCGCTGATGAAGGCGCAATTCGAGCTCGTACATCGGGATCGAGCGCTTCCCCCCTTCGGCGATCACCTCGAGCGCCAGCGCGGCATTCTCGGGGATCGGGCGATTTGGCTTACGCGGCTCCGGCCTGTGCGTCTCGGACATGAGCGGTTTCCATGACATATGCAACGCATAGCGACGAGGTGGCGCGAGTGTCCGCCGCTCAGGCGGTCTTACCCTTGAGCATGCGATCCATCTCGTCCGGCGCCGGGAGGCGACCCTCGGGCGTCAGCGAGTCGACCGCTTGCGGCAGCTCCTTGCTCATGCCCTGCAACAGTTCCTCGCGCGACAGGCTGGTATGGGCCATCAAGGTCGCGATCTGCTCCTCGCTCAGCACCTTCGCCAGCACGTGGGGCGTGATCTGCCGGTTGGCGCCGGTGCCGACCCAACTCCTGGCCACGTCGCCTTCGCCGGACTGCTGGAACTGGCCGACCAGATCGCGCAGGCCGTGGCTGAGAACGCCGCCGGCTGCGCGGTCACCGCCCGGGCTGCCGTCACCGCCCGGGCTGCCGTCGCCGAAGGTCCTGCGCAGCCAGTCGCTGACGCCGCCACCGATGCCAGGACCGCCCCTGTTCATGCCCTGGATCGCCTTATGCGCGAGCAGGCCGAGCACACCCATCGTGATCGGCGACATGCCGCCACCACGGCCGAACACTCCGCCTGGTACCAGGCGATCGGGACGGCCCCCGAGAATGTCGAGTAAGCCCATGATGACCTCCAGCCAATCGGTCCGTTACCAGGACGCCGTCAAATCGCGATGATCGCGGTGGCCGCGAGTGGCCCTAGAGCCATGATGGCCGCCAGGATGGCGCCCGCGATGTCTCGGTGCCTGAGCGACTCATCAGTCGGCCGAAGGGCATCCCGCCCGGCGACATTGCCGGTGGCGTAGCGCATCGCGGTAGCGCTAGCTGTGCTAGCTGCGTAGGACATTTGAAGGCTCCTGCTGGTCACTGTGACGCTTGAACGGCCACCGACTCCAGGTAGTTCCCTGCCTCACCAACAACAGGAACCTGCGGCGTTCGGGAGAGTTCATCGGTCACCAGATGCGCAGGTGATTCATGACGGTTCCACGAGCTGCCATTGCCCTCGGCTCCATCTTGATCTTTGGCGGGGCATGCCTCTCGACAACCTTGGCGCAGTCCACGGTCGCGCCGCCTCCTGCGGCAGGGCGAGGTGCCGGCCAGGATCCGAAGGGCGCGCCCGCGCCGGCCGCGCCGCAAACCAAGCCGGAGCAAACCACCGCCAGTCTTTCTGATGTCGATTTCGTTCGGCGGGCCGCGGCCGGCAATCGTTTCGAGATCGAGGCGGCGCGCATCGCGGTCGGCAAGGCGAGCGATGCGAAGGTCAAAGACTTGGCCGGGAAGCTCGTGCTGGATCACGATCAGATGGTCAAGGAACTCGAGAAATCGAGCGCAGAGGCAGGCGTCGCCATGCCATCCGGGTTCATGCCCGACGCCGCGCAGCGGGCGCGGTTGGATGCGCTGAAGACGAAGTCGGGCACCGACTTCGATTCACTTTTCCTGTCCGAGATGATGAAGGCTCATGACGAAAGCCTGGCGTTGCTGACGCGGTATGCGCAGATCGGCAAGAACACGAAGTTGCAGGCGTGGGCCGCCAAAGTCCTGCCGACAGTGCAGAAACATCGCGACATGCTGAAGCAGATGTAGCCGTCGCGGCGGCGATCACGTTGACGAGATCGGACGCGGGCCGACGCCATGCGGCCGCCCCTTCGCGACGTCGGCGAAACGCCGCGACGACCGGCGATGTATTGCGAAACATGGCTTGCGCGTTGGAACATACGCTGTCGCGTCGCGTTGCCATCATGGTTCACCGATGTGTGGAGGAAACCATGAACGGCATCATTTATCTGGTGGGATTGGTCGTCGTCGTCCTCGCGATCCTCTCGTTCGTCGGCCTTCGCTAGGAGCGCCCGATGCCACCAACCCAAGCCCTTGCCGCGCCCTCCCTTGCGGCTCAGGCGTTGCGTCGTGTCGACTGGCCCGCGGTGATCGCCGGCGCTGTCGCCGCCGCCGCCATTTCGTTTGTTCTGCTTACATTTGGCGCAGCGGTCGGCTTGTCAGCGACGTCGGCTTGGCCCGACCGCGGCATGTCGGTGACGATGGCCGCGATCCTGATGGGTGTCTGGGTCGCCTTGGTTCAGGCCGGCAGCTTCGCCGCCGGCGGCTACGTCGCCGGCCGCCTGCGCGGTGGTGCCGTGGACCCGTCGCACGTGGAGCGTGAGTTTGGCGACGGTGCCCATGGTTTCCTCGTGTGGGGTGTCGGCGTCCTGATTGGCGCTATCCTGGCCGGGGGCGTGATCTCGGGCGCCACGAAGGCCGCGATTGAAAGCAGCACCACTATCGCGGCCGGTGCCGTTGGCGGCATGGCGAGCGGCGGTGTGCAGCGTGCCGAGATCACGGCTACACCGGTGGACTACGCAACAGACTACCTTTTCAGGCCTGGACCTGACGCTCAGCCACCCGCGGCCGCGGCTCCCGCGCCCCGGCCGGAGGTCGCACGCATCCTGATCGCCGCGATCCGCGTTGGTAACCTGCCGGCGCGTGAACGGACATGGCTGTCTCAGATCGTCAGCCAACGCACCGGCTTGTCCCAAGCGGATGCCGAGCGACGCGTCGACGAAGCCTTTGCGGAGGCAAAAGCCGCCGAAGCGAAGGTGCGAGAAGCCGCGGACCGTGCACGCAAGGCAGCCGCGCTCGCGGGCTTTCTGACAGCAGCCGCTTTGGCCGTGGGCTGTGTCGCCGCGACCGTAGGTGCCGCGGCCGGGGCGCGCCACCGTGAGGCTGGCACAGCGTCGCGGTTGTTCGGTAAGCGGTTATGGTGATGTCAATCAAGAAGGCCGCCATGCGAAGAACAGTGTTCGCGCGCAGCTGAAAAGCCAACTCGCCCCGCGAGGTGCCTGCGAGCCTCGCGGGCCTTCGGGCCGTCGAGCACTCGAGCGTAGCAAGGTTCTAAGTCAGGGTGGTGGAAGCGCCGCCGGTTCGACGCGTGGCCTGTCACGCCTGGCCAAATGGTCCGTTGAGTCCGAAGGCCCTCCACACGCGCCTCGTCGATGAGGTCGCACGGCGCAGCGTCGTTGGCTTGCGCGAGCTTGATCCGCTCCGCGACCACGCCTACCTGGCCGTGTGCCGACGAGCTGGTGCGGCACGCCTATCCGTCGACCAGGCTGGGCTCGCAGGATGACGCAACGCATCCCCGAAGGGGACGTTGACCGTCGCGGCACGGTGCCGCGACATCAGGAGACAGTGATGAACAATCCCAACCAGAAACCCGGCGAACAGCAGGACCAGCAGGAGATCCAGCGTCAGCGCGAGCAGCAGCAGCGCCAGGATCAGCAGCGTCAGGATCAGCAGCGCCAGGATCGGCAGAAGCAGGATCAGGGCGACAGGAAGCCGGGCGTCGACCAGAACAAGTAGGGTCCCCGCCAGCCGGGTTACGGCAAGCAGGGCCAGTAATCGCATCTGGGCGCCCGCCGCGGAATGTGGCGGGCGCCTTTTCACGATCAGCACTCCTCTGCGCTGCTCAACACAGTGGTCGAACGACGCGGTTGCCTTCAGCGCAAACTGGGTATGCGCGGGCCGGGAAGAGGTCTCACCATCGGTAGCAATGAAAAGGGCGGACCTCGGCCCGCCCTCGTTGTGCGTGATTGATCCTTGCCGCTACTTTCGCGCGGCTTCCTCGCGATCGTAGGTATAGTCAGGCATCGCCTTCAGCGCGTCCTTCGTCCAGTTGCTGAGCAGGATCAGCGTGTTGCCGTCGCGGCGCATCTGAAACTCCGTCCACTTCACCGCCACGTGCTTCTTGCCGATGCCGAGGAAGCCCCCGACCGAGACGACGACCGTCTGGATCCGGCCGTCCTTGTCGACATAGACGTCTTCGATCTCGCCGATCGTCTCGTTGGCCGCGTTGCGCACCGATGCCTTGAGGATGGCGTCGCTGGACATGTGGCCGTCGGCGTTGAAGTCCTTGGTCGGCTTGTTCGGCACGCTCGCCGGCGGCGGTGTGGTGCGGTCGACGGTGGTCGCACGCGGCGCCGGGCTACCGTCGCGCTGGATGCCTGTGTCGGTGAAGACCTGGCCGCGATAGCCGGGCTCGCGGTACTTGTACTCCGGCATGGCCTTCAGCTGATCCTTCGTGTAGGCCGTCGTCACTTTCTCGCCGTTGCTCGAGACGACGAGGTCCTTCCAGGCGACGCGCACATTACGCTCGCCCAGGCCCAGGAAGCCGCCGACGCCGATAATCACGCTGTCGACCCTGCCGTCCTTGTCGAGATAGATCGCCTCGATCTCGCCGATCGTCTCGTTCTGCGCGTTCTGCACGTTGCGGCCGATCAGCTTGCGCGTGTCGGCGGCGATCGCCGGCGCACCCATCCGATCCTGGGCCTGCGGTGCGGGGGCCGGAGCCGTGGTTTGGGCGTAGACAGCGGCGGAGCCAAAGGTCGTCAGCGCGGCTGCGATAAGAAGGGGTTTCAGCATGGCTTCTCCTATTGGACGTAGGCCCATGCAACGGTCCCGATGAGTGGCGGGTTCCCGGGATGCGCGCAGAAGTTACGCCACCGCGGCGGCGGAGTCGGGCGAGCGCCATGGGCTGGGCCCATATCGCGGGAGGATTCGCGCGATGACCCGCTTTAGCGCACCGCGGTCTGCGCGTCGGGATGGCCTCGCCCGGGCAGGTGCCGCCATGCTCACCAGTCGAATGATGCGGACCTATGTGCTCTTCGGCGGGATCTCGATCGGCGCGATTCTGGCGACGCGCGCGGCCGGCAAGCACGCCGTGAGGGCCGCGATGTGGGCCGCCCTTATGGTGCCTTGCGCATCCTGGTGATGGTGATCTGGCCGTTGACGCGCTCGGCCTCGAAAACCACGCGATCGCCGGGCTTCAGCGGCTTCAGCATGGCCGGATCGCCGACGCGGAAGACCATGGTCATGGAGTCCATGTCGAGGTTCTTGATCGGTCCGTGCTTGAGCGTGATCTTGCTCTGCGCGGTGTCGATCTTGGTGACCTCGCCATTGGCGGGAACCGCCTGGGCGAGCGCGAGCGACGGCGACAGCGCGAGCGCGGCGGCGAGAAGGATCGTGCGCATGGTGGGCCTCACTTGACGATGATGGTGCCGGTCATGCCGGATTCGCGGTGACCGGGGATCAGGCATGAGAAGTCGAACGTCCCTGACTTGGTGAAGCGCCAGACGATCGTGCCGATGGCCTTGGGCTTTACGCGCTTGGCGTTGGGATCGTCATGCTCCATGTCGGGGTTCTTTTTCATCTCCTCCAGGTGCTTGAGGTTCTCCTCCAAGGTCGCCAGCACGAATTCGTGGTCGATCTCGCCGTTGTTGCGAAGCTGGAAGCGGATCTGCTCGCCGCGGCGGACCTCGACGCGGTCGGGCACGAACAACATCTTGCCGTCGGCCTCGCGCATGACGATCTGCACCACGCGCGCCGGCTTCTTGGGATCGCCAGGCACGCCGTAGGGCGTGTCGCCGCTGTGCTTGTGGCCGGGATCGGCGAAGGCGCCGCCGGCGAGCAAGGCGCCGCCGAGCGCGAGAGCTATCGCCCATCTCTTGCCTTCCTCCGGAGGGGGAAGGTGGCGCGCAGCGACGGATGGGGGATGTTTCAACGACTCCCGAGTCCGGCTTCGACATCCCCCATCCGCCCTTCGGGCACCTTCCCCCTCCGGGGGAAGGTAAGGAGTCATCGTCATGTCTCCCTCACTCTCAATGCTTGTGGCCCTGCGGCTTCACGGCGCGCAGGGGTGTGGGTGTGGCGGGCGTTGGCGTTGGTGCGCGCGGCGCGGCCGCGGCGGGGCCGGTCCATTCGTAGGCGACCGTGCCCGGCGGATGCTTGTAGTGGCCGGGATCGGCGTAGTCGTCGGCCGCCAGCCCGTCGCGCACCTTGACCACCGAGAACATGCCGCCCATCTCCAGCGGCCCGAACTGGCCGAAGCCGCTCATCATCGGCAGCGTGTTATCGGGCAGCGGCATCTCCATCTCGCCCATGTCGGCCATGCCTGATGTGCCCATCGCCATGTAGTCGGGCACCAGGCGTTTCATCTTCTTCGCGAACTCCCGCTTGTCGACGCCGATATAGGTTTTCACGTCGTGGCCCATGGGATTCATCGTGTGGTGCGATTTGTGGCAGTGGATCGCCCAGTCGCCCGGCTCGTCGGCGACGAACTCGAAAGCGCGCATCGCGCCCACCGGCACGTCGATGCTGACCTCGGGCCAGCGCGCCTCCGGCCGCACCCAGCCGCCATCGGTGCAGGTCACCGCGAAGTCGTAGCCGTGCATATGGATCGGATGGTTGGTCATGGTCAGGTTGCCCACCCGCACGCGCACGCGGTCACCCTTGCGCACCACCAGCGGATCGATGCCGGGAAAGACGCGGCTGTTCCAGGACCACAGATTGAAGTCGAGCATGGTGTTGACTTGCGGCACGTAGCCACCGGGCTTGATGTCGAAGGCGTTGAGCAGGAAGACGAAGTCGCGATCGACGCGATGCAGCGCCGGGTCCTTCGGATGAACGACGAAGAAGCCCATCATGCCCATGGCCATCTGCACCATCTCGTCGGCGTGCGGGTGGTACATGAAGGTGCCGCTCTTCTTCAGCGCGAACTCGTAGACGAAGGTCTTGCCCGGCTTGATGTGCGGCTGCGTCAGCCCGCCGACGCCGTCCATGCCGCAGGGCAGCAGCATGCCGTGCCAGTGCACGGTGGTGTGCTCGGGCAGGCGGTTGGTGACGAAGATGCGCACCTTGTCGCCCTCGACCGCCTCGATGGTCGGGCCCGGGCTCTGGCCGTTATAGCCCCAGAGATGCGCCGACATGCCGGGCGCCATCTCGCGCACCACGGGCTCGGCGACGAGATGGAACTCCTTCCAGCCGTCCTTCATGCGCCACGGCAGGGTCCAGCCGTTGAGCGTGACGACGGGCTGGTAGTCGGGCCCGCCGGTTGGCCTGAGCGGCGGTCGCATCTTGGCATCGCCCATGGTCGGCGCCTCGGGGATCGCCTGCGCCTGCACGCGGCCGCTCACCGCGCTCGCACCGAGCAACGCCAGGCCGGACGCGGTCATCACATCGCGACGGGATAGGGTCATGGTGTTTCTCCTGTCATTTTTGTCATCCCGAGCGCAGCGAGGGATCCAGGCATGGTCGAGATCCCTCGCTGCGCTCGGGATGACAGGGATGGCTAGTGTCCACCGCCGGCCTTGACGGCCGGCGCGGTGGATGGGGATGGGGACGGCATCGGTGATGCGCCGCCGCCGATCACGGCGGCGCGCAGATCGATCTCGGCCAGCAGAAAGGCGCGGCGCGCCTCGATGGCCGCGACATTGGCGGCGACGCGCTCGCGCGTCTCGATCAGCAGCTCAAGGACGTCGGTGAGCATGCCGTTGTAACGCAGCAGGGTTTCCTGCGCGATCGTGCGCCGCAGAGGCAGCACGCGGTTCTGGTATTGCTGGGCGATCTCGTGCGTCGCACGCCAGCTCTGATACGCAGTACGCGCCTCCGTGCGCGCAGCCGTCGCGACCGCGGCCAGCCGATTGACCGCGCGCATGTAGCTCTCGCGTTCGCGCCGGAGCTTCACCTGGCCGCCGTCGAAGATCGGGATCTCCAGCTCCAGCTCGAAGCCACCGCGCGTCTTGCGCCCGTCGGGGTCGCGCTCGGTCTCGACGATGCCCGAGAGCTCGACCAGCGACACGAAACGGGTGGCCTCGGCGAGATCGATGCTCTTGGCCAGGATCGCCAGCTCCTGGCGCGCGATGGCGATGTCGACGCGCCCGCCGATCGCCTCGGCCTCGATATTGTCGATCGGCTGCAGGCGCGATGGCAGCGCGGGTAGGGTCGCGGGCAGCCGGATGTCGCGCTCCCACAGCCCGAGCAGCTTGGTCAAGGTCGCGCGCTCCTGCTGAGCGCGCAGCCGCGCCTGCGCCAGTTGCGCCGAGAGCTCGGCATAGGCGGCGGCGGCGCGCGCCTGCTCGAGCTTGGTGGCCCCGCCAGTCTCGCCCAGCTTTCGCAGCAGGTCGGAGGTGGCGTCGGCCGCCAGCCGGGACTGCTCGAGATAGCCGACGATCTGTTGCGCGGTGACCGCGTTGACCCAGGCGCGGCGCGTGTCGAGCGCCAGACGGTAGGTGGTCTCGATCGCGACCTGCTGCGCCTGCGCGAAACGCTGGCGCGCGATCTCCTTGCGTGCCGGCACGGTGGCCAGCGCCAGGATGTTGCCGAGCAGCTGGAACTCCCACTCGACGACGCCGGATCGCGCCAGCCGCGACAGCGAGATCTTCGGGTTGGGCGGCAGGCTGGCCTCGACGCCTGATATCTCGCTCAGGCCGAGATCGTTGTAGGCGGCCTGCAGGCTTCTGTTGTTGAGCAGGGCGACCTGCACGGCGATGTCCGATGTCAGCGGCTGGCCGAGCAAGGCATCGACGCGCGCCCGCACGCGTTCGGCGTCGGCGGCCGAGGTGATCTTCGTCGTTTCGCCGCCCACCTTATCGCGCACCGCCGAGGTGACCGCGGACATGCCGGCGTCGGGCGAGAACTCGGCGCAGGCCGTCGCGAGCGACAGCAGGCCGATCACGAACAGCCGCCTCATGGCGTCCGTCCCGCGCCGGGCGCCACGCGATCGTTCATGTCGCGCCACGCCTTCGGCTCGACCGGCTGATGGTTCACCGTGCCCGCTGTCACCGGCGTGTAGGGGCCGGCGCGACCGGCGGCGCGCGGATCGGCGGCGTCGGGGCCCGAGGTGAGGACAGGCAACGGCGCGCCACCGCAGCCGGCGAGCGCCAGGGCGCAGCCCATGGCGGCCAGCCGCCTCCGCGCGGCGCGGATCAGCGAAACATCTGTCATGCGAGAACTCCCGGCGGCGCGAGGCCGCGCGTCGAGGAACGCACCGGCCCTGGAGGCGGGTGCGCGGACCTTTGGGGAGACTCAGGCCTTGGGAGGTGGCGGATCGACGCCGATCGCGCGCGGCGCCGGGCGTATCGGCAACAGAGTCAGAAGCGGCTCGCCCGCGGGCAATGCCAGGGCGATCGTCGCCCCTGCGGCCGGTGCGAGCGGCAGGCAGGCGGTGAAGCAGCACAGATGCTGCAAGGCCGCCGCGGGATCGGGCTTGCCGTCATCGCGCGCGGCGGAACTCGCCGGCTCGTGGCACGACATTGCCGGTACATTGGCATCGTTGCGGTCCGGCGCCGCCATCGCGGCCAGGCTCACCGACAGCGGCAGGTTCAGCGCCAACAGCAACGCGGCCAGAACCCGGAACCAGTTCCGCCGACGCAGGTTATGACGACTGCGATCCAACATGCCCTTGTTATAGGCTCGTGCGCGGCAACCGGCAATGCCGACACGCGGCGCGACCATCCATCGCGTCGCCGATATGACGGCGCTCTTTCGCCGACGTGGGTTATGCTCTAGCCATCGGCCGATGGTTGTCACCCAAGCGCGCCGATGAGCTCCGCTCCGCCGGCCGCGCTGATGCGCGCCCATCTCTGTCGCCGTTATGGCGGCCCCGATGTGATCGAGCTCGCCGAGATCCCCAGGCCGGTGCCGAAGGACGACGAGGTGCTGATTCGCATCCGCGCCACCACCGTGAGCGCCGGTGACTGGCGCGTGCGCTCGCTCGCGATGCCGCCAGGCTTCGCGCTGATCGCCCGGCTGGCGCTCGGGCTCACGCGGCCGCGCCAGCCGATCCTCGGCACCGAGCTGGCGGGCGTCATCGAGCGCGTCGGCGCGCGCGTGACGGCCTGGCGTGTCGGCGACGCGGTCATCGGCTTCCCCGGCGGCGCGATGGGCTGCCACGCCGAGTACCGCGCCATGGCCGCCAACGGCGCGCTGGCGCCCAAGCCCGCCAATCTCGATTTCGAGGAAGCGGCCTCGCTGTGCTTCGGCGGCACGACAGCGCTTCACTTCCTACGCAAGGCCGCGATCAAGCCGGGCGAGTCGCTGCTCGTCATCGGCGCGGCCGGCAGCGTCGGCGGCGCGCTGGTGCAGCTCGGCCGGCACTTCGACGCGGTGGTCACCGGCGTCACCAGCTCCGCCCATGTCGAGCTTGTCGCGTCGCTCGGCGCCACGGTGGTGATCGACCACAAGCGCCAGGACATGCTCGCCGCGGGCGCGACCTACGACGTGATCGCCGACACGGCGGACACGATTCCCTTCGCGCGCGCGAAGGCGGCGCTCAATCCAGGCGGCCGGCTGCTCGCCATCGCCGGCATCATGGGCGCGATGGTTGAAAGCCTGCTGCCGCCGCGTGACGGCGGCAAGCGCGTGATCGCCGGCCCCGCCGCGGAACGCGCCGAAGATGTTCTGACGTTGGCCGATCTCGCGTCGCGGGGCGTGCTGCGGCCGGTGATCGACAGCCGCTACCGCTTCGAGGACATGCGCGCCGCGCACGCCCGCGTCGAGACGCGACGCAAGGCCGGCAGTGTCGTCGTCACTGTCGCGCAGGACTGAGGCGTCAGCTGCCGCGGTCGCCGGCGAGTTCACGCGGGCGGATAGCGAGGAAGATCGCCAGCCCGCCCAGCATGAAGGCGGCGACGACGCCGAAGGCGAGGCCCCAGGCGACGGGTGACATGCCGCCGGCGAGGTCGAGCGTCAGGCCCACGGCGAGCGGGCCGACGAAGCCGCCGGCGTAGCCCAGCGTGGAATGCACGGCGAGCGTGGCACCACGTCGAGCAGGCTCGGCGTTGCCGGCGGCGCCGGCGGTGAGCGAGGAGGAGTCGAGCCACACCACCATGCCGTAGACGATCAGCAGCGCGACAGCGAGCCAGTAGCTGGTCGTGCCGACGATGCCGAGGCCGACGGCGACGACGATCGACAGGACCATCGCGGTGGCGACGAGTTTTCGGCGGCCAAAGCGGATCGAGGATTCGTTGCCGAAGACGCTGGTGAGCGTGCCGAACAGCGCCAGCGCTGTGACCACCAACGCCGGCGACAGCAGGCTGCCGCTGAAGCCGGTATGCGTGGCGACGAAGGCGAGGAAGGCGACGCCCCAGCCGCGCAGCGCGTTCATTTCAAGCGTATGGACGCAATAGACGATGGAGTAGGCCAAGGCCGAGCGGTTGCGCAGGACGGGTCGGAAGTCAAACAACGCGCCCTGGCCCGCGACGCGCGGCGGCGGCTGGCGCGGCGGCACGACCAGGGTGACCGTGAGCCAGGCGATCGCCGCCGTGATCGCCGAGATCGCGAAGGCCCAGCGCCAGCCGAACTGATGCGCGAGGATGTCGCCGAGCAGGAAGGACAGCGCCCCCGATATGCCGATGCTCGCGGCGTGGCCGGTGACGGCGCGTGACATCATCTTGGCGTCGACCTGGTCGGCCAGCAGCTTCAGTCCGGTCATATAAGTACCGGCCCAGCCGATGCCAGTCAGCGCCCGCGTGATCAGCGCCGTCCAGAAGCCGTCGGCGATGAGCGCGAAGCCGGCATGGCCGATCACGGTGAGTCCGACGCCGAACATGTAGACGCGTTTGGCGTCGATCCGGTCGGTGAGCGTCACCAGCACCGGCACGCTCAGCATGTAGGTGCCGAAGAAGATCGCGGTGATCCAGCCGGCCTCGCTGTTGTTGAGCGACCACAGCTTCATCATGTCGGGCAGCAGCGCCGGCCAGAAGCCGGCGCCGAGCTGCACAAAAACCTGGGCCGCGCAGACGATCGCGACGAGGCGGGCGGGAGATGACGGTTTCATGACACCGGCGCAACTGAAGGCCGGCGCGATCGGGATGTCAACCGTATTTCTAGAATGTTGGAAATACGCCGCTCTCTGTCATCCCGGGCGGAGCGAGGGATCCAGGCCAATCCTAGATCCCTCGCGGCGCTCGGGATGACAGGAGACTATCGCGCGACCCGCCCCGGCGCAGTGTCGGGCGCGCGCGAGGGAAGCAGGAAGGTGATGAGCCAGCAGGCGAGCAGCATCGCCGCCGAGCCGAGCAGGCAGGCGACCATGCCGCCCCATTGATAGAGCGCGCCCGACAGCAGCATGCCGGCGAGCCGGCCGGTGGCGTTGGCGGCGTAGTAGAAGCCGACATCCTCGGCCGCCTTCTTGGAGCCGGCATAGGCGAGGATCAGGTAGGAGTGCAGCGAGGAATTGACCGCGAAGGGCAGGCCGAAAAGCGCCAGGCCGATGGCGACGACGAGGTCGGGCCGCCACAGATCGGGTTCGCGCAGCGCCAGCGCGAGTGCGATGGGCACCGCGGCGAGCAGCCCGGCCCAGACCCGCGCATGGGGCACCTCGCGGCTCAGCCCATCGGCGCTGCGCGCGATCATCGCCGGCGCGGCGGCCTGCACCACGCCGTAGCCGATCGTCCACGCCGCGAGGAAGGCGCCGACCTCGACGAAGCGCCAGCCGGCGGCGTAGAGGAACACCGGCAGGCCGACGACGAACCACACCTCGCGCGCGCCGAACAGGAAGACGCGCGCCGCCGCCAGCATGTTCACGCCGCGCGACTTGGCGAAGAACTCGCGCACCGACTTCGACGACTTGCCCTTGCCCAGGGCGCGCGGCAGCAGCGCCACGCCGGCGAGGAAGATCACGCCGATCACGGCGGCCATCAGCCACAGCGCCGGCTGGAAGCCCATGGCCTCGAGCAGCAAGCCGCCGACGAAGAAGCCGATGCCCTTCATCGCGTTCTTCGAGCCGGTGAACCAGGCCACCCATTTGAAGAGCTGGCCCGAGCCTGAAGCGGACGTCGCCTTGATCGCCGACTTCGACGCGGTCTTGGTGAAGTCCTTGGCCAACCCGGCGATGCCCTGGGCGATCACCACCCAGGCGACCGAGACGGCCGTCGTCCAGGTCGGATCGAGCGCCGAGAGCATCACGAGACCGGCGACCTGCAGCGCCTGGCCGGCCGCCAGCATGCGCGGAATGCCGAAGCGCGTCGCCAGCCAGCCGCCGCCGAGATTGGCGGCGATACCGGCGACCTCGTAGAGCAGGAACAGGAAGGCGAGCGTGAAGGGCGAGTAGCCGAGTTGGAAGAAATGCAGCAGCACCAGCATGCGCAACGCGCCATCGACCAGGGTGAAGCCCCAGTAGGACGCGGTGACGATCAGGTAGTGGCGCATGTGGTCTCTTTACCTTCCCCCGGAGGGGGAAGGTGGCGCGCAGCGACGGATGGGGGATGTCGAAGACGGACTCCTGCGTTCGTCTTCGACATCCCCCATCCGCTCTTCGGGCACCTTCCCCCTCCGGGGGAAGGTATGAACTGTCGTGCCCATCACGTCTGCCGTCCGATCACGATGTTCGCCAGGTCGACCATGCGGCAGACGTATCCCATCTCGTTGTCGTACCAGGCGTAGACCTTCAGTAGCGTACCATCCGTCACCATGGTGCTGGGCCCGTCGACGATGGCGCTGCGCGGATCGTTGCAGTAGTCGGCGGAGACAAGCGGGCGCGTCTCGTAGCCGAGGATGCCGGCGAGCGGGCCGGCCGCGGCGTCAGCGAACAACCCGTTGATCTCGCTCTCCGTCGTCGCGCGTTTCAGCTCGAAGACGCAGTCGGTGAGGCTGGCGTTGAGCACCGGCGCGCGCACCGCGTGGCCGTTCAGCTTTCCCTTCAGCTCGGGATAGATCAGCGCGATCGCCGTGGCGCTGCCGGTCGTGGTCGGCGCCAGCGAGGTCATCGCCGAGCGCGCGCGGCGCAGATCCTTGTGCGGCGCGTCGACCACGACGTTGGTGTTGGTCGGATCGTGGATGGTGGTGATCTGGCCGTGCACGATGCCGATCGCCTCGTGCACCACCTTGACCACCAGCGCCAGGCAGTTGGTCGTACACGACGCGGCCGTCAGCAGACGGTGACGCGCCGGCTCGTACAGCGCGTCGTTGACGCCGACCACGACGTTGAGCGCGCTCTCGTGCTTGACCGGCGCGGCGACGATCACGCGTTTGACGCCGCGCGCGAAGTAACCCTCCAATGCCTCGGGCGTGAGGAACTTGCCGGTGCATTCCAGCACGATGTCGCAGCCGAGATCGCCCCATTTCACGGCGGCGGGCTCGGGTTGGGCGCTGAAGCCGATCCGGCGGTTGTCGATGCGGATGGCGCTGTCGTCCTCGACGCCGAACGCGGCGTGCCAGCGGCCATGGATGCTGTCGAACTCCAGCAGGTGCGCGCACGCCGCGGCACCGCCCTTGATCTCGTTGACATGCACCACGTCCAGCCGGTTGGCCGCGCGCGGATCGTCACCGGGGCGCGCCACGCCGCCGAACGCCGCGCGCAGCGCCAGCCGTCCCATGCGGCCCATGCCGTTGATGCCGACGCGCATTTGCCGCTCCTTCATGCCACCGGCCGGGTCGCGTCGCCCAGCTCGTCGAGCCGCTTGCGCAGGGCCATCTCGTCAAGCGAGGCGATCGGCAGGTTGATGAAGAGCTCGAGCCGTCGGCGGGTCATGGCGTAGAGCGCGTTGATCATCGTCGCGCGCTCGACCGCCGTGCCGGTGAACTTCGTCGGATCGGGCAGCGGCCAGGCAGAGGTGATCGGCCGCGCGCCGAGATCGGGGCAGTCCTCGCCCTCCAGCGTGTCGCAGAGCGTGATGACGAAATCCATGCGCGGCGCCTCGGGCCCGGTGAACTCGTGCCAGGACTTGCAGCGCAGATGCGCCACGTCATGGCCCAGCGTGCGCAATCTCTCGATCACCTCGGGCACCGGCGCGTCGGCCGGCTCCGATCCGGCGGAGTATGCGTTAAAGCGGCCCTTGCCGAGCTGCTCGAGCAGGGCCTGGGCGATGAGCGAGCGGGCCGAGTTGCGCGTGCACAGGAACAGCACGTTGTATGTGGCCGTCATGCGGCGGTCCTCCTGATGGTCATCCGGAAGAAGGCGTGCGAGGTCGCGATGCAGGTCGGGGCGGCCCGCGCCGCAGGTTTCGCCGAGGAAACCCAACAGGCCGCGCAGGCCGGCGAAGCGCAGGGCGTAGATGATGGAACGACCCTGCCGCGTCGATTGGATCAGGCCCGCTTCCTCGAGCTGCGCGAAATGGAACGACAGGGTCGACGGCACCTGGCCGAGCGCTGCCGCGACTTCACCGGCGGCCATGCCCGAGGCGCCCCGGCTTGCCAGCAGGCGCATCAGGTTGAGGCGCGTCTCCTGCGCCAAGGCGGCAAATCCGAGAGCGGCATCCCTCGATTCCATAGTTCTCGAATAGTCCAATGGTGTGACACGCCGATGACACCGTTGGTGCAGTGCGGCCCAATAAAGAACCGGCAGGCCAGGGGCCTGCCGGTTCTCCTGTCATTCCGAGCGAAGCGAGGAATCCAAGACCTTACGGGATCCCTCGCTCCGCTCGGGATGACAGCACGCGAGTCCCGGGAGATCGGCTCAGCCGCAGCCCTTCTTGCCCTGCATCTGCTTCTCGGCGTCGACCACGCAGCAGGCGTCGGGCACCACGGCCTTGACCTCGGCCGGCGCCGGACCGCCGCAGCAGCCGGCCGCGACCGGATCGGCCACTGCCGCCTGTGCAGCCACCTGTGGAGCGGGGCCGCAGCAGCCGGCGGCGACGGATTGCGCCTGGGCCAGCGGGCCGGGGCCGCTGCAAACGCCGGTCTCGGGCAGCACCAGCTCGACCTTGCGCGCCGCCTCGTGGTCGCCGGCGATCTCGGCGACGATCGAGCGCACCTGCTCGTAGCCGGTGAGCATCAGGAAGGTCGGCGCGCGGCCGTATGACTTCATGCCGGCGAGGTAGAAGCCGGGCTCGGGCTGCGCCAGCTCGCGCGCGCCGTGCGGGCGCACCGTGCCGCAGCTGTGCAGGTTGGGATCGATCAGCGGCGCCATATCAGGGGGGCATTCCAGCGCCGGATCGAGCGACAGGCGCAGCTCGCGCAGGAAGTCGAGCTCGGGCCGGAAGCCCGTGGACACCACCAGCGCGTCGGCGACCACCTGGCGCGCGCAGTCCGAGGCACGCGTGGCGATGCGCAGCCGCCCGTCGACCTCCGAAAGATGTCCGATGCGGAAGCCGCTCTGAACTGCGATCTTGCCCGAGGCGACGAGGGCGGCGAAAGCCGTGCCCAGCGCGCCGCGCGCCGAGAGCTTGTCGTTAGCGCCGCCGCCGAAGGCTTTCGCCGGATCATCGCCGCGCAGCAGCCAGATCGCCTTGGTGCCCGGTACCTCGTCGGCGAGCCGCGCGAGATCGATTAGCGTGCCGATGGCGGAATGGCCGGCGCCGGTGACCGCCACCGTCTTGCTGGTATAGCGCGCGCGGTCGGCGCCCAGCACGTCGGGCATGCCGTAGGCCAGCCGATGCCGCAGGTCGTCTTCGCCGATCGCCGGGCGGCCGTCGGCGCCAGCGGGGTTAGGCGCGAACCAGGTACCCGTGGCGTCGATCACCGCGTCGGCGCGCAGCGACTCCGGCCCCTTGCCGTTGCGGTAGCGTACATCGAACGGCGCGCTCTCGCGGCCCTTGCTCTTGACCTTGTCGAAGCCGACGCGGCCGACCGACGTGACCGTGCTGTTGGTGCGGATGCGATCCTTCAGCGCCGTGCGCGTCGCCAGCGGCTCGAGGTAGCGCTCGACCAGCTCGCCGCCGGTGGGATAGTCGCCGGGCTCCGGCGCGTTCCAGCCCGACGCGGCCAGCAGCCGCTCGGCCGCCTTGTCGATGTTGTATTCCCAGGGCGAGAACATCCTGACATGGCTCCACTGCCGCACCGCGTGCGCGGCGTCGGGGCCGGCTTCGAGCACCACGGGTTCCATGCCGCGCTCCAGCGCGTGCGCGGCCGCCGCGAGGCCGACGGGGCCGCCGCCGAGGATGGCGACGGTGAGCGGGCGGGTCAGCGAGTCGGGCATCGGGTCTGCTCCTGTCCTTCCAGAATCATCGAAATAGCGGGGCAAAAATTTTTACGCGGCTTTGGGCTTGGTCAGGCCCGCGGGCACGCAGGTGCCCTCGGCGCAGCACTGTTCGACCATGTAGCCGACCAGGTCGCGCATCAGCTCGTAATTGGCGTGGCAGATCAACGTCGTGCCCTCGCGCGTCTGGCTCACCAAGCCGACCGTGATCAGCGACTTCAGGTGATGCGACAGCGTGGAGGCGGCGATGTCGAGCCGGTCCTGCAGTCTGCCCACGGCCATGCCCTCGATCCCCGCGCGCACCAGGGCGCGAAAGATCTTCAGGCGGGTCGGGTTGCCCAGGGCTTCGAGCCGGGCGGCTGCATCGTCGAGCTTCATGGAGGGCAATATAGGGCGGGCGCGGCGGGAGTCAACCGTATTTCTGGAAGTATCGAAATAGAGCCGTGGAGCCGCCAGGGCCTCAGGGGCGGGTATCAGGCCCGTCATTCCCGATTCCTCTGGGGAGTTTGCGGAACAGGCTGTCTTGGACTTGCACGTACCCAATTCAATACCCGCAGATACCCGATCGCCGGGGCCCTAAACGAGGTGAAGAATCGGGTAAAATCGGGTATTATTGGGTATGATATCGGATATTAGGACGCACCGGCCATGAGGGAGCCCACGCTCGCAATCGGCCCGGATCTCGTGAAGCTCATCGCTGAAATCGATGAGTTCAAGGGCCGGTGGGGGGCTCTCAAGGCGCTCCCGCCAGACCGCCTCAGCGCGCTGCGCAAGGTGGCCACCATCGAGAGCATCGGCTCCTCCACGCGCATCGAGGGCTCAAACCTCTCGGATGCCGAGGTCGAGGACCTGCTCTCGCGGGCGATACATATAACGTCATTCAAGACGCGTGATGAGCAGGAAGTGGCCGGATACGCCGAGGCGATGGACCTCGTGTTCGAGGCCTATGCCGATATGCGTCTGACCGAGAACCATATCCGCCAACTGCACCAGATCCTGCTGCGCCACAGCGTCAAGGATGCGCGCCATCGCGGTTCCTATAAGACGCTCTCCAACCACGTCGTGGCGTTCGACGCGGACGGGCGCGAGATCGGCGTCGTGTTCGCGACGGCCTCGCCTTTCGATACGCCGCGCGAGATGGAGGCGCTCGTCGCCTGGACGCGCAAAACCCTGGATGAGGAGGCGCTGCATCCAATCCTTGTCATCGCCGTTTTCATCGTGACGTTCCTGGCGATCCATCCGTTTCAGGATGGCAACGGGCGGCTCTCGCGCGTGCTCACCACGCTTCTCCTGCTGCGCGCGGGCTACGCCTATGTGCCGTACACCTCGCTGGAACGCGTGATCGAGGAGAACAAGGATCTGTACTACAAGGCACTGCGGCGTACGCAGACGACTCTCAAGAGCGAAACGCCGGATTGGGATCCCTGGGTGGGTTTCTTCCTGCGCTCCCTCAAGCGGCAGAAAGACAATCTCTCGGCGCGATTGGACCGTGAACGGGCCGCCCAGGGCAGCGAGGCCGATCTGCCTGAACTATCGCTCCAGATCCTCAAAGCCCTGCGGGCACAAGAGCGCCTGACGATCGCGCAGCTCGCATCGATCACCGGCGCCAACAGAAACACGCTGAAGGTGCGTCTGCGCGAACTGGTCGGAGATGGGCGCGTGCGGCAGCATGGTAAGGCGCGCGCCACATGGTATTCACTATGAGCGCCGCTTCAGGGACGCAGGCTGCAGCGATGCCCTTGCTCTATCTCATCGCCGGCAAGATCGGCGCCGGCAAGTCCACGCTGGCGCGCAAGCTTGCCGAGCGGCCGGCGACCTTGCTGATCAGCGAGGACCACTGGACCTCGCACCTCTTCGCCGACCAGCTCAAGACGATCGACGACTACCGTTTGCTCTCGGCGCGGCTGCGCACGGCGATGGCGCCGCACATCGTCGCGATCCTCAGGCTCGGCCTGTCGGTGGTGCTCGACTTTCCCGCCAACACACCCGCCCAGCGTGGTTGGATGCGCGAGCTGATCGAGGAGGCGAAGGTGGCGCACGAGCTGCACCTGCTCGACATGCCCGACGCGCTCTGCCTGGAGCGGCTGCGCCGGCGCAACGCCAGCGGTGAGCATCCGTTTCAGGTCACCGACGCGGAGTTCGCGCAGTTCACGCGGTACTTCACGCCGCCATCGGCTGATGAGGGCTTCAATGTCGTGGTTCACACGCCCTGATTCTTGGGGATGCGTATCAGCAGCAGCATAGCGAGCGCGCCCAGCATCAGCGCGGTCGAGACGATCAGCACACCTGCGCCCCAGCTATCGATCATCAGCGCGAAGAGCAGTGGCGCGCCGGCCTGCAGGATGCGCGCCGGCGCGCCGATGACGCCCAGGCGATAGCCGTAGTTCTGTGGCCCGAACAGCGACAGCGGCACGGTGCCGCGCGCTATGGTGATGATGCCGTTGCCCAACCCGTGCAGGATCGAGAAGGCGCCGGCGATGATGCCGCCGCCGGCGAAGGCCACGACCAGCGCGCCAATCGGATGCGTGATGGTCGCCAGCCGCGCCGAGACCAGCGGATGGAAGCGCGCCAGCACGCTGGCCTCGAAGATGCGCGCCGCGACCTGCGCCGGCCCGATCAGCGCCGAGGCGGCGATGGCCTCGGCCGGCGTGGCGCCCGCGGCCTCGAGGATGCGCGGGAAGTGCGCGGCCATGCCGGCGGTCACCACCCAGGCCATGGCGAAGGCGGTGGCCAGCAGCACCATGGTGCGATCGATCGGCACCGTCTCGTCTTGCGCGGCCTTCTTCTCCGCCGCCGTGATCTTTGGCCTGGGCAGCAGGAAAAGATTCAGCGGCAGGCCGACGAGGATGTGTACGGCCGCCCAGGCCATGCAGGTGTCGCGCCAGCCGATGGTGGCGATGCCCCAGGCGGTGAGCGGCCAGCCCACGGTGCTGGCGAAGCCGGCGAGCAGGGTGATGCCGGTGATCGGTTTGCGCGCCGCGGTGCCGTAGATGCGGCCCAAGGTGGCGAAGGCCGCGTCGTACAAGCCCATCGACATGCCCAGCCCGAGCGCGAGCCAGGCCAGGCCCAGCATCACCGGGCCTGTCGCCAGCGCCATGAGCACCAGGCCGATGGCGAAGACGACATTGGAGATCGCCAGCACGCCATGGCCGCCGACCGCGTCGATGCGCCGGCCGACGCGCGGCCCGAGGAAGCCGGAGATCAGCAGCGAGGCGGAGAAGGCGGCGAAGAACCACTGCGTCGAGACACCGGTGTCGCGCGCGATCACATCGCCCAGCACCGCCGCCAGGTAATAGCTCGAGGCCCAGGCCAGGGTCTGCGTCGTGCCGAGAACGATGACCGTCGGCAGCGTTCGATCGGACATGGCATCGTCATGCCATGTTTCCAGAAAGATGGAAACAACTATGGCCGCGGGGCGGTGTGCGGCGCTCCGGATGGTGGCCACGCCATTCGAGGCAACAAGTGAAGGGGTCGCAACACTAGGGCAGGCTGCCAGCGAGCAAACGGAGGTAGCGGGCGGCCGTGAGCGAATGCTGGCCCGATACTCTAAAATACTGAAAATGGAGCCGTGTCGCTTCCACCGTCGCAGGATCCGACGCCGCGGCGGTCGGTCCGATCGCCGAACGATTGGCGGCGGCGTACGCCACGTACTCGAGCGCCGCGGCCATCAGCTTCTCTCTGGCGACGAGAACGTCGCGACCCGCGACGCACGGCTCCACGAGCAATTTCGCAAAAGCCTTGTCGTAGACCGCCTTGAGGTCGTCGGGTTGATTGAGGCCGGCGCGCTCCGCATGGGCCGCGGCGAGCATCTGATCGAACGACCTGATCTGCGCGGCCGCGTCGCTCTGTGCCGAGGCAATTGTCGGCAGCCTGTCGACCATTTTCGAAAGTTCCGTCGTTACGACGGTGGTAAACGAGTCGGGAGGTATTCGAGCGAGTTGCTGCAACGCCTCGCCGAACGTGAGCAGGACGTCGTAATGCTTGCTGTAGTCGCCAAAAAGTTTCCGCTCGGATGCGTTGATCGGCAAAAGCGAACGCCCGGGATAGCCGAGGATCTTGCTGAGATGGCCAATGAACGCCCTGCGCCGCTCGCGTTCCGGGTCTTCACACGCAAAGAGCGCCGGCAGCATCAGGAGAAGCGCCACGGATCGACGTGTCATTGTCATGCTCATCGGCGTCAGCCCTCCGTATCTGTGGTCGCTATCGCTGGCCTAGGGCGTGATCGGCGCGTTGGGGTCGATCTTCGGCATCGGAGCGCCTTTGACCGCTTCGACGAGGGAGTCCCGATATCGCGGGTCACCCGCGAAGATGAGTGGCGATTTCTTGTCCGTCAGGCCGTGGAAGTAGATGGCCCCACGCTTGTAGTTCCCTTTCGGGAGGTTTCGCCCCACCCATTCGCTCGCCGCGTCCTGACTGTCCGTCATGGCCTCGACCTTGATCGAGTTTCCACTGATCGTGTGGTGATACGCGAATCGACCCGATGGAAACGTCTGGACATTCGCCCCCACGTGGGACGCCAGCCATTTCTCCCATACCTTTCCATCTTTCGTTGGCGCCCCCAGATCCATGACCCCGTAGAAGTCATAGGCCTTGGGCGCGCAGCAGACGGCGCAGTTGAAGACCTTCTGCAGGTAGTACATGACGTCGACATCCTTGCCGACGACGCACGCGCGGAGATCGACACGATTGAGTTCCATCGCCTGCATCTTCAGCAATTGCGCTTTCAGGCTCTGCCAGTCCGCCGGCGTCAATTTCAGGAGCTTGTGGGTGATGTCGTCCTCGGCTCGCCCCTCCAATCCCATGACCAGAGCGCGCATGGCGCCAACGTTGAAGCCCACACCCGGACCGATCTTGATGAAGAGGCCCGCGTCATTGCCATGCATGACGATGACAAGATCGCCGCCGGCTTTGCCGTTGGCGAAAATCGCCTGGAGCAGCGTCGTGAGGTTGGTGAGATCCGATACCGTCTTTTCGCCTTTGACCACAACCGTATCGACAAGCGTGGCGATTTTCTCGACGGTTACGAATTTCTGGTTGGGAATCGGCTCCAGCGGATAGTGCGTGAAGTAGGGAATCGCGTGAGGGTGTACGGCGGCGTTGATCAAGGCGGTGGCCATCTCCTGATCTCCATCCGAGCAAGCGTTCACTCATCTTCGCATGATTTCGACATCGCGACAAGTGCGCATCGGACGACGCCGGCCGTGCTCAATCGACAGCTGCCCCGCGTTGTCGGCCATACGGCGCCGCCGGAAGATGCGGAGGGGGCAAAAGCCCTCGGATTCCCTCGACGGCACGCGCCCCTCGGGGCAACCGCATCCGCGCACAGCCGTTAGCGCGTGTTACATCCACCGCAGGAGTAGCCATGCGCACCGCTCTCGCCGCCGCCGCCGTCGCCTTGACGAGCCTCGCCTCACCCGCGGCCCTCGCGCTGACCGAGATGGAATGTGCCGGGTTGTTCCGCAAGGCCGACAGCGATGGCGACGGGACGCTCGCGCAGGCCGAGGCCACGCGCTATCTGGCCGCCATGCGCATCTGGACCGTGCCCGTTCCGGCCGACGGAAAACTGGACTACGCCGGTTTTGTCGGACATTGCCGCAACGGCGTCTTTCGAGAGGCGGTCAACGATCCTGGTGCACCGCTAAAGGGGGCCAACTCCTTCAGCGAAGCGCAGGCCAGGGATCGCGCCGCGGCGCGGGGCTTCCTCGACATCTCCGAGCTGAAGAAGGATGATGCCGGCATTTGGCGCGGCACGGGCCGCCTCGAGGGCAGGGACTTCAATATTGGCGTCGACTACAAGGGTAATGTCGTCTCCGACCCGCGCTGAGTCGCGTCGTCACCCGACGGCTCGCCGCTGACCGTGACTGGTACGGACTCCACGCCTGGATTTCTCGCCGAAGGCGGCGACGTCGGCCGCCTGTTGCGCAACCACGACTTCCGCGATTCGCCGCTCGGGCCACCGCGGACGTGGCCGCCCTCGCTGCGCACAATCGTGGCGCTCATGCTGAGCTCGAAGTTCCCGATGTTCGTCGCCTGGGGGCCCGAGTTGGGTTTCCTGTACAACGATGCTTATGCCGAGGTGCTCGGCGCCAAGCACCCCCAGGCGCTGGGGCGGCGATTCAAGGACATCTGGGGAGAGATCTGGAGCGACATCTGGCCGCTGATCGAAAGCGCCATGGCCGGGCAGGCGACCTATCACGAGGACCTGCCGCTGACCATGAACCGGGAGGGCTTCGCCGAGCAGACCTGGTTTACTTTCTCCTACTCGCCGGTGCGCGACGAGCATGGCGAGATCGGCGGCATGTTCTGCGCCTGTACCGAAACCACCGGCAAGGTCCTGGCCCAACGCCGCGCCGATATGCTCAACGCCACGCTGGAACGGCGCATCCGCGAAGCGCTGGCCGAACGCAAGGTGCTGGCCGACATCGTCGAGGCCACCGACGCCTTCGTGCAGGTCGCCGACATGGACTATCGCTGGCTGGCGATCAACCGTGCCGCGGCCGACGAGTTCCAGCGCATCTACGGCGTCCGCCCTTCTGTCGGCGCCTCGATGCTCGAGCTGCTGGCGCATCATGACGAACAGCGCGCCGCCGTCGAGGCGGTGTGGGGCCGTGCCCTGAAGGGCGGCGAGCGCTTCACCGAGATCGGCACATTCGGCGATCCGCGCCTGGGTCAGCGCACCTACGACATGCGCTTCGACGTGCTGCGCGACGAACAGGGCCGGCAGATCGGCGCCTACCAGTTCGTTTACGACATCACGGAGCGGCAGCGCGAGCAGGCGCGCCTGCGCGAGGCCGAGGAGGCGATACGTCAGGTGCAGAAGACCGAGACCATCGGCCAGCTCACGGGCGGCGTGGCGCACGACTTCAACAACCTGCTGACGCCGATCGTCGGCGCGCTCGACATGACGCGCCGGCGCCTGCCGCCGCAGGACGAGCGCTCGCGCAGGCTGATCGACGGCGCGCTGCAGGCCGCCGACCGCGCGCGCATCCTGGTCCAGCGCCTGCTGGCCTTCGGGCGGCGCCAGCATTTGCGGCCGCGCGCCGTCGATGTCGCGGCCCTGGTCGATGGCATGCGCGACATCATGAGTCGCCTGCTGGGCTCGACCATCGAGATCCAGGTCGAGGTCGGCGACGGGCTGTTCCCGGCGCAGGTCGATCCCAACCAGCTCGAGCTGGCGCTGCTCAACCTGGCCGTCAACGCGCGCGACGCGATGAGCGGGCAAGGCGTGATGCGCATCGTCGTGGCGGCGCAGACCGCCAGCGCGGGTTCGTCCCTGGCGCCCGGCCGCTATGTGCGGCTGAGCGTGACCGACACCGGCAGCGGCATGGACGAGGCGACCCTGCGCCGCGCCACCGAGCCGTTCTTCACCACCAAGGGCGCCGGCGGCACGGGGCTCGGCCTGTCGTCGGTGCAGGGGCTGGCCGAGCAATCGGGCGGTCGGCTCGACCTGCTGAGCGCCCCGGGGCAGGGCACGACCGTGGCGCTGTGGCTGCCGGAGTCGCATGAGACGCTGGAAGCCCTCGGCAGCCCCGCGCCCGTCGAGGCCGTGCGGATCGCGACCGAGCGCAGCCTGCTGCTGGTCGACGACGAGACGCTGGTGCGCTTTGGCACCGCCGCGATGCTGCGCGAGGCCGGCTTCGTCGTCCATGAGGCGGCCTCGGCCAACGAGGCGCTGGCGCTGCTCGACGGCGGCGCGCGCATCGACGCGATCGTCACCGACTACGCCATGCCGGGCCTCACCGGCGCCGATCTCGCGCGTCGCCTCAAGGAGCGCCGGCCGACGCTGCCGATCCTGCTGATCACCGGCTACGCGACGCTCAGCGACGCCGAGGCGGCCGGCCTGCCGCGTATCGCCAAGCCGTTCCGCGCCGCCGAGCTGGCCGCGGCGGTCAACGCGCTGTTCAATGCCTAGAGCGGCGAGTTTGAAATCGGCGCCACCCTGTCATCCCGAGCGCAGCGAGGGATCTAGGCAGTTTCCCAGGATCCCTCGCTGCGCTCGGGATGACAGGAGCGTCTGATCAACCGATCGTCGCTCGAAGCCGTCGCGCCGCCACCGCCGACGTTGCGCGGCGCGGGCGGATCGGGCTTGCTCGCGGCTGGATTACGGTCGCGGGAGGCGGCGATGATGGTGCGTCTGGTGGTCGGCGTGGCGCTGGCGTTTCTGTGCGCGACAGGGCAGGCGGCGGCGCAGGACCGCCGCGAGAACTGGCGGCTGTGCGCCAACAAGGATCGCGAGCCGCCCGACGTGCCGATCCGCGCCTGCTCGGCGATCATCGCCGCTGGGCAGGAGAGCGACGTCGACCTGGCGTCCGCCTACTACAATCGCGGCATCGCGCACGACGACAAGCGTCTGTATGACCTGGCGATCGCCGACTACACCGAGGCGATTCGGCTCGATCCCAGCGACCCCAGCCATTTCTACAATCGCGGCAACAGCTACAGCAACAAGCGCGACTTCGCGCGCGCGATCGCCGACTACGACCAGACGATCAAGATGAAGCCCGACCACGTCAACGCCTGGGGCAATCGTGGCAACCAGTGGCAGCGCCAGGGCCAGTTCGACAAGGCGCTGGCCGATTACAGCGGCGCGCTGCGTATCGATCCGCAGCACGTCAATTCGCTCAGCAGCCGGTGCTGGACGCATGTGCGGCTCGACCGGCTGGCGGCGGCGCTGGCCGATTGCGACGCATCGCTCGGCCTGCGGCCCAAGCATGCCGATACCCTCGACAGCCGCGGCTTCGTGCATCTGCGCCTCGGCAACCTCGACGCGGCGATCGCCGACTACGACGCGGCGCTGGCTCTCGATCCGCGCCAGGCGACCTCGCTCTACGGCCGCGGCACCGCCAAGCAACGCAAGGGCGACACCGCGGGCGCCGAGGCCGACATCGCCGCCGCGGTGAAACTCAGCGCCAACATCGCGCGCGAGATGGAGCGCTACGGCCTGAAGTGAGGTTGGGTATCTACCTTTCCCCGGAGGGGGAAGGTGGCGCGCGAAGCGCGACGGTCAGGGGCCGCGGACGGCCCCGCGGGGGATGTTTCAACGAATTCGGTGTTCGTCTTCGACATCCCCCATCCGCCCTTCGGGCACCTTCCCCCTCCGGGGGAAGGTAATGTCGGAGTCGCGCTTCTCGCTGTCGCAGTTGATACAAACCCCTCGATAGATCGCCCGTAGCGGCGGAAATCGGAGCTTGCGCCGCGCGCCGGTAGAATGCGGCGTTATGAAAGTCATCGATTCGCAGGATCAAGAACGGCGGTTGCCCGTCGACATGGCGCAGTTCGCGCGCGACCCGCTTCGCTTCGTGCAGGAGGCCTTTCCGTGGGGCCGCGCGGGCACGGCGCTGGACGGCGAGCGCGGCCCGCGCGAATGGCAGGCCGAGATCCTGGGCGAGATCGGCCGGCTTCTCGAGCGCAACGCCGCCGCCGGTTTCGGCGAGGCGATCCGTCTCGCCGTCGCCTCGGGCCATGGCATCGGCAAGTCGGCGCTGATGGCCTGGATCAAGCTGTGGGCGCTCGCGACCTTCGAGGACGCCATTACGGTGATCACCGCCAACACCGAGCAGCAGCTCCGCACCAAGACCTGGCCGCAGGTGGTGAAGTGGTTCAACCTGATGGAGGGCCGCGAGCGCTTCAGCCTGGGCGAGACCGCCATCGTCAGCCGCCAGAAGGGCCACGAGAAAACCTGGCGCGGCGATCGCGTCACCTGGAACGAGCACAACACCGAGGCCTTCGCCGGCCTGCACAATTTGCGTCGGCGCATCGTGTTGCTGTTCGACGAGGCGAGTTCCATCGCCGATTCCGTCTGGGAGGTCGCCGAGGGCGCGCTGACCGACGAGGAGACCGAGATCATCTGGGTCGTCTTCGGCAATCCGACGCAGAGCAAGGGCCGCTTCCGGGAATGCTTCGGCAAGTTCCGCCACCGCTGGGTCACGCGGCAGATCGACAGCCGCGGCGTGCCCGGCGTCAACAAGGAGCAGCTCGAGCGATGGGTCGAGGACTATGGCGAGGACAGCGACTTCGTGCGCATCCGCGTGCGCGGCGAGTTCCCGCGCGTCGGCGCCAACCAGCTCATCGGCCCGGTGCTGATCGATCGGGCGCGGCGCAACGAGGCGGTGTCGCGCCTGAGCGACCCGCTGGTGATCGGCGTCGATGTCGCGCGCCACGGTGACGACCGCACCGTGATCTTCTTCCGTCGCGGCCGCGACGCGCGCACCATCCCGCCGATCAGGCTGCGCATTCCCGACCTGATGCAGGTCGCCGGGCGCGTCGCCGAGGCGGCGCGCACGCACCACGCCGACGCGATCTTCGTCGACATGGGTATGGGCGCAGGCGTGGTCGACCGCCTGCTGCAGCTCAACGTGCCGGGTGTCATCGGCGTCGAGTTCGGCGGCGTGTCGCATGGCGGCGGGAATGTCGACGGGCAGGGCGGCAACTACGCCAACAAGCGCGCCGAGATGTGGGGCGAGATGCGCGCCTGGCTGAAGCATGGCGCGATCCCCGACGACGCCGAGCTGGCCCAGGATCTCGGCGGGCCGGAGTATGGCTTCAACGGCCGCGACCAGATCCAGCTCGAGCGCAAGGAGGACATGAAGAAGCGCGGCCTGGCCTCGCCCGACATGGCCGACGCGCTGGCGCTGACCTTCGCCTTCGCTGTACAGGTACGTGGCGGCGGGTTCGGCGGCACGCCGGGCAAGATGGCGGTCGAGTACGACATCTTCGCGGATATCTAGAGCGAGCTTACCTGTCATCCCGAGCGCAGCGAGGGATCTAGGCTGGCCCTGGATCCCTCGCTGCGCTCGGGATGACAGACCCGTCAGTCACTCGCAGGTCGAGCCCTGTACGACGCTGCTGGGCAGTGTCCATTGACATGGTGCGCCCGCTCTACCGCTGCCGCCCACGGGGCCGAAGCGGCCGTAGGGCGTGCAGCAGAAGTCAGCGCGTGGTTCACGGGGCCGTTCGACGCCCGCCGGCGGCAGGGGCGGCGGCGCGGGCTTTGGCGGCACGATGATGGTGGGTGGCTTTGCCGGCTCGGTCTGCGCGTGCAGTGGGCCGGCGGCGAAGACCAGGGCGAGGGCAATGCGTCCGAGCATGCCGTCCATCGTGCGCCTCGCGCGCGCGCAATGCACGTCATCACAGCAACATCGCGGCCTGTTCGGCGCGCGTAGCGGCGGAAATAGGGGGCGGTCGCGCGACGCGCTACAATGCGCCCATGTGCTTCTCATCCGCTCCCTCCGTCCCCCCGGTTCCGCCGCCGCCGCCGGAACCACCCACCGCTGTCGATCCCGGCGTGAAGGCCGCGCGCGAGCAGGCCCGACGCAAGGCGCAAGGCGCGCAGGGCTACACCTCGACCGTGCTGACCGGCCCGATGGGCGATCTTTCGACCGCCAGCACGACCTCGGGCAAGGCGCTGCTCGGCGCCTGATGCTGGTTGTCGCGCCGCGCTATAGTCGGGCGTGGACAGACCTGGACGCAGCCCGCTGATCGCGCTCCTGGCGTTGCTCGCCGTTGGCTGGCTGTCGCCCGCCCGGGCTCAGTCGGACGACGCGCTCGCCGATCTTTTCGCGCGCATCGCCGGACGGCCCGAGTACAGCCGCACCGCCACAGCGGGTGTGCACACATGGCGGAAGCCCGTGCGCTACGCCGTCATCGGTGAAACGCGCGCGGCGCTGGGCCCGCGCATCGATAGCCACATGGCGTTGATGCGATCGCTGAGCGGCCTGCCCATCGAGGCCACAGCGCCGGAAGGCGGCCTCGACGCGGCGGCGCGCATCTTCGCGCGCGGCGTCGGGCGTTTCCACGTCAGCGCACCAGCGACGGCGCGCGAGGATGCCGTACGGATGCCGGTCGTGACGTTCACCAATGCCGGCGGCTCGGTGCGCTGGCGCGGCAACTTCTTCGTCTTCGTCGGCCGGCGCCAGGAGATGGTCGCGCTGACCCAGGGATTCGGCGCCGACGCGCCCGACCTCGCGCGCCGCATCGGGAGCGGCGCGGTCAATTGCGCGGCGGTGCTGCACTTCGCTCCGGCCGACAGCGCCATCGCCACCGCCTTCGTGTTCCTGCCCACCGATATGGAAGCGCGCTGGGTGGAGCGCTGCGTCGAGGAGGAGATCACCCAGTCCTTCGGCCTGATGAGCGACGTGCGCGGCAGCCGGCTGACGCTGTTCGACGACGACCTCGGCCAGGGCAAGACGCGCCTGACCGAGACCGACAAGCTCTTCCTGCGCGTGCTCTACGATCCGCGCATCCGCCCTGGCATGTCTGGCCCGGCGCTGAAAATCGCCGCGCGCGACGTGATCAGGAGCCTGCGGTTGCGCTGAACGGCCGCGGCAGCGCGAGATAGACGCTGTCGCTCCATTCGCCGCCGATGCACCAGGTGCGCATCGCGCGACCGGTCTCGTGGAAGCCCAGTCGCGACAGCAGGCGCAGGCAGGCCTCGTTGCGCGGATCGGCCTCGGCGCGGATCTCGTCGTGGCCGCTTGTGGTGAAGCCGCGTGCGATCACCGCCATGACGGCCTCGCGCGCGTAGCCGTTGCCCCACGCCGATGGGGCGAAGAGAAAGCCGAGTTCGTTGCCGTTCCACAGGCCGGCCTTGCCGATCACGGTGCCGTCGCGCTCGACCAGGAAATCGTCGCTGTGTCCGGCCTCGATGGCCGCGGTCGTGCCGGCGATCCACGCCTGGCTTTCGGCGAGATCCGTGTGCGGCGGGCTCGACCAATATCGCATTGCCACCGGATCGCTCAGGATCGCGTGCATGGCGGGCGCGTCCTCGGCTCGCGCGCGTCGCAGCAGCAGTCGTTCGGTGCGCAGGATCGTCTTCATCGCCGCTCCCTTAGCACGCGCGTGGCCGCTGCGTCGTAGGGAATTGACCGCGATACGGGCAAGCGAGGTGCTTGTGGGACAGTGCTTCTTGCCGCCAATTGCTCGCGCGTAGCGGCGGAAATAGGAGGTCGGGCGCGCGATCCGTACACTGTGCGTCATGGCCGAGACCCAACTCTCCTCCCCGCGCATCCAATCTCTCCGCAAGCAGTGTGACCGCCGACTGGCGGCGCTCGAGCGCGAACGCGCCTCGTGGTTCGCCCATTGGCAGGAGCTGTCGAAGTACATCCTGCCGCGACGCGGCCGCTTCCTCGTCACGCCGAACCAGGGCGACAAGGGCGCCAAGCTCAACAGCGCCATCCTCGACGAGGCAGGCACCTTCGCCGCGCGCACCTTCGCCGCCGGCATGATGTCGGGCATCACCTCGCCGGCGCGGCCTTGGTTCCGCTTCACCCTCGGCAATCGCGATCCGCGCCGCGAGTCCAACGCCGTGCGCGCCTGGCTCGACGACGTGCGCCAGGCGACGCTCGACGCCTTCGCGCGGTCGAACGCCTACAACGCCCTGGGCTCGATCTACGAGGAGCTCGGCGTCTTCGGCACAGGCGCGATGCTGATCGACGAGGACGAGGAAGACGACATCCGCTGCTACGCGCTGACCGTGGGCGAGTATTACCTCGGCTCCTCGGCAAGGCTCGCCGTCGACACGCTCTATCGCGTCTTCCCGATGACGGTGGCGCAGCTCGTGCAGCGATTCGGGCTGGCGTGCTGCTCCGAGGACGTTCAGGCGATGTACCGGCGCGGCGATCTCGACGTCGAGCGCGAGGTCGTGCACGCCATCGAGCCCAACGATTCTCGGGTCGAGGGCAGCGCGCTTTCCGGGGACAAGCCGTTCCGCTCGGTCTATTTCGAGCGCGGCGCGCCGGCCGACGCGGTGCTCGCGGTCGGCGGCTACGACGACTTCCCGGCGATGTGCCCGCGCTGGACCACGGTGGGCAACGACGCCTATGGCCGTGGTCCGGGCATGGACGGGCTGCCGGCGGTGCGCACGGCGCAGCTGCTGGCCAAGCGCCACGCCGAGCTGATCGACAAGTCGACCCGCCCGCCGATGCAGGCGCCGGCGATGCTGAAGAACGAGCCGATGTCGTCGCTGCCCGGCGGCGTGACCTTCCTGCCTATCAACAGCGGCGACACCTACAAGCCGGCCTATGTCGTGTCACCGGCCGCGATCGTCGCCGTGCGCGAAGCGCAGAAGGAGGTGCGCCAGACGGTCAGCCGCGCCTTCTACGAGGACCTGTTCCTCATGCTCTCGCAGATGGACGGCATCCAGCCGCGCCAGAACCTGGAGGTGATCGAGCGGCGCGAGGAGAAGATGCTGATGCTGGGGCCGGCGCTCGAGCGCCTGCACGACGAGCTGCTCGACCGCTGCCTCAAGCGCGTGGTCGCTATTCTGCGGCGCCGCGACCGCCTGCCGCAGCCGCCGCGCGAGCTGATGGAGCGCGGTGCGGAGCTGCAGATCGAATACATCTCGGTGCTGGCGCAGGCACAGAAGTCCGTTGGGCTGACTTCGATCGAGCGCCTGCTGGCCTTCGTTGGCAACCAGGCCGCGGTGAACCCGGCGGTGCTCGACAAGATCGATCAGGACCGCGCTATCGAGGTCTACGCCGACATGCTCAACGCGCCACCCGACATCCTGGTCGCCAACGACCAGGTCGAAGCCGTCCGCCAGCGGCGCGCGCAGCAACAGCAGCAGACGCAGGCGACCGAGATGGCGATGACCGTGGCCAAGGGCGCCAAGGTGCTGAGCGAGACAGAGGTCGGCGGCGGCGCCAACGCGCTGCAGCGCATGACCGGCATGATGGGGGCGTCGTGATGGCCCTCACCATTTCCTTCCCCCGGAGGGGGAAGGTGGCGCGCGCAGCGCGACGGAAGGGGGATGTCTCAACGACTCCCGTGTCCGTCTTCGACATCCCCCTTCCGCCCTTCGGGCACCTTCCCCCTCCGGGGGAAGGAGGATCGTCATGACCCGCGTCGCCGTCTGCGTTCCCTCGGGTGAGCTGCTGCACGCCGATTTCGCGCTGTCGCTGGCGGCCCTGCTGCGCCAGACCCGCGTCGAGCGCATCAGCCTGTTCAACCAGCGCATGTCGCTGCTGCCCGAATCGCGCAATGCGTTGACGCGCGATGCGCTGGCTGATGACGCCACGCACATCCTGTGGCTCGACAGCGACATGATCGTGCCGTCGATCGCGCTCGATCGCTTGCTCGCGCACGACGCGCCGATCGTCGGCGCGACCTATCTCAGACGCACGCCGCCGCATCGCCTGCTGGGTGAACCCGACGCCAATCAGTGCGGCGCGCCCGAGGGCATGACGCGCATGGTCTCGATGCCCTTTGGCTGCCTGCTGGTGCGCGCGGAGGTGTTTCGCGCCATGGTCGAGCCGTGGTTCCGGCTCGACTACGAGGGCGCGCGACCGATCGGCGAGGACATCGGCTTCTGCCACCGCGCGCGGCCTTTGATCGCCGACGCGATTTTCAACGACGACTGGCTGACCACCGAGATTGCGCATATCGGCGCGACGGCGCATCGGTGGCGGGTGCCGGGCTCTGTCGCGGCGCCTGTTCAGCCGCCGAGCACGTCGTCCCAGCCGTCGAACACATTGCCGTTCCAGACGACCCGCCTGTCCTTGTCGTAGGACGCGCCGGTCACGAAGTCCTCGGCGCGATCCCAATCCCATGTCACGAATCGGTCGCTGACGGCGTCATGCAGGATCGCCGGCTGGAACGGATCGAAATCCGTCATCGGCTTAAGCCCGGCAGGAGGCGTGCTCATGGTGCTCTCCAGTCGCGGATGTCCTCGGTCCAGCGCCACGGCGTTCCTCGAGGTCCCGCATGACGCTGGCGGGCGCGTCCCGCTCCGGAGACGGCCCAGGGTGAGTTGACGGCAACCAGCGGTGCCGCGCTGTGCAATACGGAACAGATTCGGTCGCGCGCGGCTCCTAGGTTATCCGCCGCCGGGGCTCGCGACCCCGCGCCAATGGCGCGCGCCGCTCGTCGAAAGCTCCCCAAGGATCCGCCCGCGCCACGCGAGGAAACGATGTCGCTGTCCGATGAGGTCCGGATCCGTGCCGTGCTGCTGCGCGTGGCCGACGAAACGACCGCGGGCGCGCTGTCCGACGAACAGGCGCGCGCGCTGATCGAGACGGCGCTGCCCGGCATCGCATGGTCGGCGATCGAGGTGATGGCGGAGCGCATGGCCGCCAAGCTCGAGCGGGAATTCAATTTTCATGACGAGCTTCAGCTTCTGTGCGAACCGATCTGGCGGGAGTTCCCGGCCCTCAACGTCTACGAGGCCATCGCGCTCCTCGCTTCGCGCGGCGATCTGCGCGCCGCCGAAATACTCGCCGCCAACCATCTCGGGGCGGAGCCGCCGGAGTAACGCGGATCGGGGCTTGCCGATCGGCGGCGTCAGTCGTGGACGACGAGGCGCAGCAGCGAGGAATGGACCTTGAGCGAGCCGTTGTACTCGATCATCCCGAGCCGGCGGAACTTGTTCATGAAGAAGTTGATGCGCCCGCGCGTCGTGCCGATGCGCGCCGCCAGCAGGTCCTGACTGACCCTCGGCACCACGCTCTCCAGCTTGCCGTCCTTGCCGAAGTCGGCGAGGAACAGCAGCAGGCGCGCCAGCCGACGCTCGCTCGAATTGAACAGCTGGTCGATCAGGTCGGCCTCGATGCGGGCGCTGCGCGACAAGAGGAAGTTCGTGAAGGTTTCGGCCAGCGCGTGCTCCTTGTGCAGCACCCGCACCATGGTCTCCTTCTCGATCCGCGTGATCGTCACGGCCGCCATCGCGGTCGCCGAGGAGATGTGGATGATCTGACCGGCGAGGCAGCCTTCGCCGATGAAATCGCCCGGCCCGAGCATCGCGATCACCGCCTCCTTGCCCTGGCTGGAGACGACGCTGAGCTGGACGCGACCTTTCTCGATATGGAACAGCGCCACGCAGGGCTCGCCCTGGCGGAAGATGCTGGCCTTGGCCTTGTACTTGAGGAGCGCGCGGCCGCTGCCGGCGGAGGTCAGGAAGGACCGCGCATCGAAAGTGCTGGCTGGCGCGCTCGGCGCGACCTCGGCCTTGCGTCTCGGCGGCGCATTGCGGCGCGTCCGGGGCGCTGACTTGGCCGTGCGATGCTTCGCTCGCGCCATCCGTCTGTGTCCTCCCGGTTGGTTCTCACAATCCTGACGAAAACGTGACCGAGAACTGCCCGATGGAATGTTCAATTGTGAACAGCCGATATCGCAGGACTGTACTCCAATTCACCGGGCAACGCTGGCAGGTTTCGCTCCTCATCGGGCCTGTCAGCCGCCGGTTTCGTCGTGGCCTTGCTTTCTCTCTCGCGTCGTCGGCCGCGACAGTCGCCCGTCGCCGTACCACCCAGGGGCGACGGGCGTGCTGCCCGGCCCGGCCAGGGCTGCGAACAGCCGGCAACGCTGCGTCGTATCCGCGCCCAGCACGATTCAACGCCGCTCGAGCAGCATTGTCATGGCCACAGGCAAGCAAGAACCCCATCGCCTTCTCAAGGCCGATCACCGCATGGTCGAGGAGCTTTTCGCTGCCGTCGACAAGGCGCACGAGGGCGTTAGCAAGACGGCGCCAAGATGCTGATCGGAGAGATCGCGGACGGCGACCCGGGCGACGACTTTTACGAGGCCAAGGTCACGGTGCTGGGCGAGATGATGGCGGATGAACAGCAATGGCTGCTCGCGCGGTGGGAAGCCGAGCGTCCGACGATCCCCGACACACCGACCTTCGCCATCACCAGCCAGGGCTAGAAAGACCGCTCCCGCCATGCCGGCTTGCACGGCGGGAGTAGTCCTGACGAGTGCGGGCTTACGAGGTGCGCCAGACGCCGTACTGGTCGTAGTAGCCTTCGCTGCGGCGGCGCTCGACGCGATCATCGACGCCGTTGCGATCCTGGTCGATCCAGCCCGGCGGGTTGTTGGGATTCGTCGGGCTGCCCGCGACACGGTCATCGACACCATCGCGGTTGCGATCGACGAAACCCGGCGGATTGTTGGCCGAACCATAGGGCGTGGCGCTGTACTGGGTGCAGGCACCCAGCGCGACGGTGGCGACTGTCGCCATCAACAAGGCGCGCAACATGGACTTCTCCTGGCCGCCTGAAACGTGGCGGACGGTGCCGAAAGGATTTCGGGTGATGTTCCGGTAACGCGCGCAAGCGGCACAAGTTGCCGGTCGCTCCGACTCGTCAGGGCCTCGGCTCGACAAAGCGTTGAATGAACGCCGATTTAGACGCACATCGGGTGCTCATGATTCCTCATGGATGATCACAAAAGACTGATCCATCGCAGCCCTTGAAGACCGAACAGCGTTAACCCAATTGGCGCTGAGCGGCCCCACGCGTCAGCGATGGCGGCACGCCAATAAGCAAGAACAACGCCCCATACCATGTCACATTGGAGTAAGCGGTTATGAAGAAGACCATGATTGCGGCGTTCGCCGTCGCGCTCGTCGGTGGTACCAGCGCTGCGCTGGCGGAAGGCAGTCCCGACCTCAACCGGCCGTTCGGCGCCCCGCGCATCTACAGCGCGCCGCCGTCGCTCGCGACCGCCGGCCCGATCGCCAGCGACGCCGACGCCACCGCGCGCCTGCAGGCCGACGGCTATCGCGCCATCAACCTGATGCGCGCCAGCGACGGCGGCTGGCACGGCACCGCGATCCGTGGCTCGGCCAGGGTGAACGTCCACGTCGGCCAGGACGGTCGCGTGGTCACCCGCTAAGTGTAAGCGTCAAGTGTTAGCGTAGTAAGCGTTCGAGTCTAAGAACACCCGCTGTGCGCCGCACGGTGGGTGTTTTTGCGCGCGGCTCAATTGCTCTTGAGAATTCGCGCGGCGGCGTCGGCGAAGACCTGACAGCCCAGCACGATGTCGGCGTCGGCGGTGTTCTCGGTGAAGTGATGCGAGATGCCGCCGATCGAGGGCACGAACATCATCGCCGAGGGCAAGCGCTGCGCCAGGATTTGCGCGTCGTGGCCGGCGCCGGACGGCATGCGCATATGGGCGCCGGGTGCGTGCGTCTCGGCGGCCGCGTCGAACGCGTCCTGCATGCGCTCGTCCATCGGTGCCGGCATGGTGCGCGAGACGCCCAGAACCTCGACGGAGCAGGGGCCCTTGGCATTGGCCTGGGCGACGAGCTCGGTCGCGGCCGCTTCGAGGCGCGCCAGGATGGCGGGATCGGCGTCGCGGAACTGCAGGGTCATCTCGGCGCGGCCGGGAATGATCGCCGGCGCGCCGGGCTCGATCAGCATGCGGCCGATTGTCCACACGCTGCGCGGCCCGACCAAAGCGGGGAAGGCGTCATGGATCGCGTTCGCCAGTCGCACCATGGCGACGCCGGCGTCCTTGCGGATCGGCATCGGCGTGGTGCCGGCATGATTCTGGATGCCTGTGAAGGCGATGCGCATCGCGAAGATGCCGACGATCGCCGTCACCACACCGATGCGCTTGCCGGTCGCCTCGAGCAGTCCACCTTGCTCGATATGGGCCTCGAGATAGCCGCGATAGCGACCGTCCTCGAGCTGCGCGCGTGGCACGTTCGCCAGCCCCGCCGCCGCCAGCGCGTCGCGCAGCGTCTTCGACGCGTCCTCACGGAAGCGCGCGGCGTCGATATCGGCCTCGCTCAGCCGGCCGGTGAAGGAGCGGCTGCCGGTCATGCTGCTCCAGTGGCCTTCCTCGTCGGCCCAGGACGCGACATCGACGGCGAGATCCTTGGTCTCGGGATCCTCGGCCAACGCGCGCACCACCTCCAGGCCGTAGATCACGCCCATCACGCCGTCGAGCCAGCCGCCGCGCGGCTGGGTGTCGGTGTGCGAGCCCATCAGCAGGCGCGGCCCGCTCTTGGGGCTGCGGCCGATCACGTTGCCGATGCCGTCGATCACCGGATCGAGCCCGGCCTCGCGCATGCGCTGGGCCAGCCAGTGGCGGCTCTCGACGTCCTGCGGCGACAGATGCGGGCGGTGCACCCCGGTCTCGTAGCGGCCGAAATCGGCGATGCGCCTCAGATCGGCCAGCAGTCGTTCACCGTTGATCCTGGGCATGGCTCCGTCCTCTCTCTGGGCGACGTCCGGTTGCTAGCAAAGAGCATACCGGCCAATCGGCATCTGCGGCTATTCAACCTGAGGCAGCTTGATCGCGGGAGTCCTCGCTCCGCACCATGGCGGCATGACGAGCCATGTTCCGCGCGCACCGGTCGCTCCGGCTATCGGCCTCGCGCTTGCCGGTTGCGGCCACGGCGCCAGCCCGATGGCGGGGGCGCCGGAGGAGTCGCTGGTCGCCGGATTTGGCGACGAGACCGACGAGCGACGTCGCGCCCAGCGGGAGGAGTGCCTGGGCCGGGAGATCGAGCGCCTCGATGACAGAGTCTCCGGCGCCGGCACGGTGGCGCGCGCCGCCATCGAGCTCTGCCGCGTACATGCGGTGTCGCGTCCCACCGACAGCCGGGGTCGGCCGCTGCCCGAATCCGTCAGAGGCGACATCGAACGGGCGACGGTGATCGTGCTGGAAAAGCGCGCCGCACAAGGATCCGATCGGCCTATTCGGCGCTCGTAGCGGCGGAAATCGGCTCTTTCGAACTCTCGCGGTATCTTGTCGCAGCACGTCCGATCGCGTGCGGCGGCCCGGCGGTCGTCGATCTCTCCACTGTCAATGCGGCGGGGCGCCGGACCCGTTCGCCGGAGGTCGCATGACCGATAGCACCGCGCGTGCACCGTTCGATCCCAACGATCAGAAGCAGGTGCAGGACCGCGCCCGCCACGCCAAGGACCGTCAGCGCGACAGCGACCAGGCGATCAAGGCCTTCATGTCCCACCAGGCCGGCCGCGCCTGGGTCTGGGACCACCTCTCAGCCTGCGGCCTCTACCGCATGTCGGCGCGCGCCGGCGATGCGCACATGACCTACTTCCACGAGGGCGAGCGCAATATCGGCCTGCGTCTGCTGGCGCAGCTGCAACGCGCCTGTCCCGATCTCTATGCCACCATGACCGAGGAGAACACCGGTGACTGACGCCCCCGAAATCACGCAGCCCACCAACGTGCTCGCCGACGCAGGCGACACGCCGCCACCCACGAAGGAGGAACCCGATGCGCCGGCTGGTGCTACCCCCGAAGCCGAAGCCCAAACGCCCGACGTCAAAGCACAAGACGCCGCGCCCCCCACCTACAGCGACTTCACGCTGCCGGACGGCGTCGAAGTCGATAGCGAAACGCTGAGCGAGGCGCGCACCTTGCTGGGCGAGATGAAGCTGCCGCAGGAGCAGGCGCAGCGCCTGGTCGATTTCTACGCCGGCAAGATCCGCCAGTTCGGCGCCACCCAGATGGAGAGCTGGGTGAGGCTCAACGAGAAGTGGGTCGGCGACTTCAAGGCCGACAAGGAGATCGGCGGTGAGCGCGTGGAGGAGACGGTGGCCGCGGCGACGCGCGCGATGGAGCGCTTCGGCACGCCCGGCCTGCGTGAGGCGCTGATCATGACCGGCGCCGGCAACCATCCCGAAGTGATCCGCTTCGTCGCCCGCGTCGGCCGTGCCACTACCGAGGACCGCTTTGTCGTCGCCGCCGGCGCCAGCGCCGGCGGTACACGCAGCGCCGCCGAGGTGCTCTACCCGGCGCAGCGCGGGGAGAACTAGCCCCGCTGCTGAAGTCGCATACGGCCATCGGTCTCTGGTCTGCCGCCGAGACGCCGCGCAAGGATGGCGGCTCTCGGCGAAGACGGCGTGAGGTCGATGGTGGCGGCGAACGTCGGGGCCATCGCCGCCGCCGCGCGCAGGCCGGCTCGCAACGCGGCGATGCTCGGCGCCCGCGCGACGACACCGAAATCCCAGCGCAAATCGCCCGACTGGTCGAGGAAAGCGCCTATACGCAGCTTGGCGATGAGCCGGTTCTGCGTATCCCATCGACGCTCGACCAGGCTGAGGCATGCGCCCTGTGTCGAACCCGAAACCGGTCCCGCTCCGGCGCCGAAGGAGGAGCGGCCCGGCGCCCAGCTCGATGTGACGGGTGCGAAGATAACGCCGCGCACAATATCTGGCGCCGGTAGCAGACGGGACGGCGCGATCGCCAAGAGCCGCTCCAGCGAGTCGACGCGTCCGGCGTCGGCGCCGTTTCCGATCAGGCGCTCGACGGCGCGACGGAAAGAGACCCGCGGGCAGGGTGCCCCTTCATCGGCCACCATGGCCGCGAAGGACGCGAAGGCGTCGAGCCCTGATGGAGCCGGGGTGCTCAAATCTGCTCGACCACAGCCACGACCATTCCCTTCTGAAGCCGCACTAGATTGGCGCACTGTTCACCAGCGATAGCGCCGGGCAGCGTCCACGCGGTGAAGATCTTCAGGCCGCCCGTCACGCGTTCCACACGGCGCACGTCCAGCCGGTAGCCGCGATGGGCGATCGCGCTCGCCATCGAGGCGATGTAGCGACGCGCGCCGTCGAGATTGAAGGACTTCGTGCGCTCGACATCGCGCGCCGCCGTGGCGCGCCACTCGACCTTCAAGTCGAGCATGCGGATGGCCTGATCCGCCTGGCCGGCGGCGAGGGTCTTGAAGGCGTCAACGACCCGCGTCTCTTCATGGTTGAGCGCGGTGGTGATGATGGGTCCCTGTTGCATGGTGCGCAGCCCCCAAGTGCCGATCAATACATCGTCGAGTATGCCTCGGGCGTGGAGTCGCCGCCAACCGAATCGGCCGCCGACGTCTGGAGTGGCGGCGAGCGGCGCTCGGAGGAGCAGAAGAAGTTGTTGTCCCACAGCGCTTTCGTGGGCCCGTTTGTCGCGCGTAGCGGCGGAAATGGAATCGCGTGAACGTCGCGCGTATCATCCGCGTCATGTCCAGCGTGGTCGAGGCCGACCAAGGGCTCTAGCGGTGATCGTGCGGCACGCACGGCATCCGCCGCCGCCCAGGCCTCAGGTCCCGCGACACGAAACCTTTACCGCAAGACAGACGCGGCCCGCCGACGCGTGGCCGCAAGGAGCAGATTCATGCCCGCTATCGGCAACAACAGCCTGACGCTCGCCGATCACGCCAAGCGCCAGGATGCCAACGGCAAGGTGGCGAAGATCGTCGAGATTCTCGGCCAGACCAACGAGATCCTCACCGACATGCTGTGGCTCGAGGGCAACCTCGCCACCGGCCACAGGACCACGGTGCGCGCCGGACTGCCGTCCGCCACCTGGCGCCTGCTGAACTACGGCGTGCCCAAGGGCAAGAGCACCACGGCGCAGGTCACCGACGCCTGCGGCATGCTGGAGATCTACAGCGAGATCGACTGCGCGCTCGCCAACCTCAACGGCAACACCGCCGAGTTCCGCCTCAGCGAGGATCGCGCCTTCCTCGAAGGCATGAACCAGCAGATGGCGACGACGCTGTTCTACGGCAACCAGGCGACCAACCCCGAGCGCATCACGGGACTGGCGCCGCGCTACAACTCGCTCTCGGCCGGCAACGGCGTCAACGTCATCGACGCCGGCGGCGTGGGCACCGACAACACCTCGATCTGGCTCGTGGTGTGGGGCGACCAGTCGTGCCACGGCATCTTCCCCAAGGGCAGCAAGGCCGGCCTGTCGCACACCGACAAGGGCCAGCAGACGGTGCTCGACGCCGACGGCAACCAGTTCGAGGCCTACCGCACCCACTTCAAGTGGGACTCCGGTCTCAGCCTGCGCGACTGGCGCTACGTCGTGCGCATCGCCAACATCGATGTCAGCGACCTGTCCGGCGCCACGCCGGCCAACCTGATCAACCTGCTGATCCGCGCCGTGCACAAGCTGCCCAATACGCGCATGGGCCGGCCGGCGATCTACTGCAACCGCGCCGTCGCCACCTGGCTCGACATCCAGGCGCTCAACAAGACCAACGTCAACCTGCGCTACGCCGAGGTCTTCGGTGAGGAAGTGCTGACGTTCCGCAAGATCCCGGTCCGCATCTGCGACGCCATCGTCAACAACGAGTCGCGCGTGACCTGATTTTCCTTCTCCCCGCGAAGGCGGGGAGAAGGTGCCCGAAGGGCGGATGAGGGGCTTTGCGGCCTTTCAACACCCACAGCCGGGACGTTGCGCGAGGAAGCCCCTCATCCGCCTCGCTCACGCTCGGCACCTTCTCCCCGCATGCGCGGGGAGAAGGCCAGACATCCAAACGGAGTTACCCATGATCTTCGACAAGCAGAATCTCTTCAGCAACGACCAGGCCGTCACCAACAGTCAGGCCTCGACGAACTACATCGATCTCGGTGTGTCGCGCGACATCGGCAACGGCACGCCGATCGAGGTCTTCGCCATCATGACCGCGGCGGCGCAGTCGGCCGGCGCCTCCACGCTCGTCGCGGCGATCGAGACCGACACGCAGTCGAGCTTCGCCACCAAGGTGACGCTGGCGCAGACCTCGGCGATCGCCAAGGCCTCGCTGGTGCAGGGCTTCGAGTTCCTCAAGATGAAGCTGCCGCAGGGCGTTCAGCGCTACGTGCAGCTCTCCTACACCATCGGCACCGCCGATCTGACCGCCGGCACGATCCGCGCCGGCCTCGTCCTCGATCGTCAGGCACAGGCGCACTACGCCAGCGGCCTCAACGTCTCCGGCTTCTGATCCCTGCGACCGCCGCCGGCCTCACCGGCGGCGGCCTCTCTCTTTCCCGCGAGGTAAGCGATGTCCGACCATCCCGTCTACTCCACCCCGGTGCGTTATCGCGTGCTGACCGACGCCTATATCGACGACGTCTACTACCCGGCGTCGACCGATCTGGTGTCGATGTTCGTCGACTATGCCGGCCATCCCGGCACGGCGCTCGAGCCGATCGACGACGAAGGCCGGCGGCGCCAGGCCGCCTATTTCGCCAAGCGCGGCACGACCGCCGAGCGCGCCCTCTCCGAGAAGACTCGCCTGACCCACGGCGTCTTCGACACCGGCGCGCTGAGCGTGGCGCCGGGTGGTCCGCCGCCGTCGAGCCCCGGTCACGCCGCGCCGGCGCAGCCGGTCGAGATCCCGATGGGTTGGCAGACCTTCAGTGCCGGTGCGCGCGTTCTGCTGGCCGCGAAACTCGGCGCGCCCGAGACCTGCGACAGCGCGTCGTTGGCCAGCGACTTCATCGACGCCGAGATCGCGCGCCGCGCGGCCGCGATCCAGGAGGGTTGAACGATGCAGCTCGAAACACACGACGATCGCAAGGTAGCGGACGTCAATCCGCTGCCGGTCAAGATCGCCGTCGACATCGCGGCCGAGTACGAGACCGTCGCGGCGTCGCAGACCGACCAGGTGCTCGGCGCGACCGGCGCGACCGGCGATCTGCTGGCGCGGCTGCTGGTCGTGCCGGCTACCACCTCGCCCGGCGTGGTGCAGATCAAGGACGGCGCCGGCGCGGCGATCACCGTCTTCACCGGCGGCGCCTCGAGCGTCACCAGCCTCGTGCCGTTCTCGATCCCGCTGAACCTCTACAGCCTCACCGGCTCGTGGAAGGTCACGACGGGGGCCAACGTGTCGGTGCTCGCGGCCGGTAACTTCACCTAGGAGCGCGCCGTGAGCATCAGCAACACCACTGAGAACGCGATCCTCAACCTCGTGTTCCGGGCGACGGCATGGGCGAACTACGCCGACAACGCCGCCGCCTCGCCGCAGACCAACGTCGACTTCGCCCTGGCGACCGCCGATCCCGGCGATGGCGGAACGATGAGCACGTCGGAGGCGACCTACACCAGCTACGCCCGTACGGCGGTCGCGCGCTCCGGCTCGGGCTTTGGCGCCGCCAGCGGTGGCTCGATCAGCCCGGTGGCGGCGATCACCTTCCCCGCGGGCACCGGCGGCTCGGGCACGGTCACGCATTTCAGCGCCGGCAAGACCGGCGGTGGCGCGGCCGACATTCTGTGGAGCGGCACGGTCACGCCCAACATCGTCACCGGCAACGGCATCACGCCCGAGCTGACGACGGCCACAACGATCACGTTGGACTGAGCCATGTTCGCAGCTTTCCGCAGACTGTTCCGCAAGACGCCGCCGGTGATCCCGCAGGCGGTGGTGCGCGCGGCCGGCACGGCCGGCGCCGCACGCGGCCTGGCGCCTGGCATGCTCGACATGGAGACGGTGATGACCGCGGCCAGCGCGCAAGCGCGCCACGAGGGCATCACCGACGTCGATGTGATCCGCAAGCGCAAGCTGGTGGCGCGCGCCGCGCTGAAGGCCGCGCGGCACGAAGCGTCGATAACCGGACGTCCCTCGTCGTTCCGGATCGGCGCGCAGACTTTCACGGTGACGGCGCCATGAACGCGCTGCACCGCGCCCTGATCGAGCTCGACGTGAAGGCGGCTTGCGCGGCCTGGCGCGCCGCCGCTCCCCATCTGCCGCAGCCGGCGACTGATGCGGACGCGCTGGCCTGCCTGCACATGGCGCGCACACAGGCGGAAACCATCGTGCTTGGGCTGCGCTTCTACTCGCATCGCTGGCTGCTCGACCACGGCTATCCCTCGCAACTGCCGGACCGTCTCAAGCCGAGCGCCGAGCGGATGTATCCGCGCGCGGTCGATGCCGTGGGCGTGGCGGTGCGCTCGCAGGTGCCTGAGGTGCGCGCGGCGATCGAGGGCGCGATGTCCGACGCGGCGGCCGATTGCTACGCCAACGGCGACCGCGATCCGCGCGTCGTCAAACCACAGATGATGGCGGCGCGCGCCCGTGAGCGGCGCGCCCTGATGCTCCCCCCTATCGAGGTGATGTGATGCGTTGGCAATCCGTGCACAGCGGGCGCCTCGAGCGCTGGCTCGGCGCCGAGCGCGTCGAGCATCTGTCGAGCCAGTTCAAGGACTGGTACGGCCCGCCGGTCAACCTGACCGACGTTCCGGGTAGTGTGTGGGTGGCGCCGGGCGGCGGCTTCGTCGGTCGCTTCGAGCGCGGCTTCTTCCACTCGGCGGCCGATGCGTTGCGCGATCATCTGCGTGATCTGTGGAAGGCGGCCGGCAAGCCCGCCTATTGCGGCGTCGGCTTCGCCAGCATCAGCGACGCGCTACTGCGCGCCAGCTCGGGCAACCGGCAGACGCTCAACGGCACCGTCAGCAAGAGCGGCCCGACTGGCGTCGTGGGCGTCGCGTCCTCGTTGTGGCGGGTCGGCGCGATGCCGGCGGCCGGCGCCGCGGGCTCGGCCGCGCCGGGCGGCCGCGTGCCGGACAAGGCGACTACCGGCGCGATGGCCTTCAACAACCCGAGCAGCGGCACCCTGCACCTGACGGGCGCCGACTTCTCGGCCAGCATCATCAACAACGCGGTCATGCTCTACGACCGCATCTTCGACGTCGCCAAGACGATGAACTCGACGGCCACCGAAGCGGTGACCGGCGCGCCGACGCGCTACCAGTCGAGCACGATCACCGACGCGGACTACGCCGGCGGCAACTTCCTGTTCATCGAGGTCGGCGGCACCGCGCTGGCGGCGACGGCGCACAACTGGACCACGTGCCTGTATCGCAACCAGGCGAACACCGACAACGTGACCCTGCCCAGCGTCACCGGCGTCAGCGGCGCCATCGTCGATCGCTTCGACATGCCGGCGAACACGTGGTTCTGCCCGCTCGCCACGGGCGACACCGGCATCAAGGATCTGGCGCAGATGCAGTGCTCGGCGCTGGTCGCCACCGGCGCGATCAACTTCGTCATCGGCCATCCGATCGGCGTGATGAGCTTCCCGGTCATCAACACGCTGTTGCCCTACGACTGGCTGACCAACCGCGACCAGGCGCCGCGCGTCTTCAACGACGCCTGCCTGGCGCTGCTCGAGCTGCCCAAGCCGGCGACGACGGCGACGACGTACAACGGCCTGATCTACGTCACCTCGGCGGCGCCGTAGCCATGGAACAGCGGTTCCAGTTCAACAACGGTCAGCTCGTCAGATCGCCGCTCGCGATCCTGTGGCAGGTCGGCTCGCCGCGCGATCCGGTCATTCCGGGCCTGCCGCTCGAAGACCTCGTATCGGGCAACGCCGACGCGGCAGGCACGGCGAGCGGCATCGGCATCGCGACAGGCGTCGGCCGGTCGATCGCGCGTGACGACGCCACCGCGTCGGCTGTCGGCATCGCCACCGCGGTCGGCCGCGCCCGTGCTCGATCGTCGGGCGCGGCCAGCGGCGTCGGCGCGGCCAGTGCGGCTGGGCGTGGTCTTGGCCGGTCCAGCGGCTCGGCGAGCGGGTTCGGCTCTGTCATCGGCATCGGGCGCTCGCGGACGCGCGCGCCAGGGTCCGCGACCAGTATCGGTACGGCGTCAGGCGTTGGGCGGTCCCGTGCCCGAGCGGATGCGGCGGCCAGTGGGCTCGGCGCGGCCTCTGGTGTCGGCCGTTCGACGGCGCTCGCCGTCGGCAATGCCAGTGCGACCGGCGCGCCAAGCGGCGTCGGCGTGCGGAAGCTGCGTGGCGATGGCGCGGCGAGCGGCTTCGGCTCGGCCGCGGCGATGACGGCGGCGCCCGGCGGCACCGATGACGCCGTGGCGGCTCGGTCCGGCGAGCAGCCGATCAATCTCACCGCAAGGAGGTAGGCATGGCATCGGCGATTCAGATCTGCAACATGGCGCTGTCGCGGCTCGGCACGCGCGCGACCATCGCGGCGTTGACCGAGGCGAGCGAAGAGGCGCGCATCTGCAACGCGCACTTCACGCAGGTGCGCGACGAGCTGCTGCGTCAATACGACTGGAACTTCGCCCGTCGCGTCGAGACGCTGGCCGAGCGCGAGGAGGATCCGCCGGCGGGCTGGAGCTACTGCTACAGCGTGCCCAACAAATGCGCGCGGTTCCGCGGCATCTGGTCGGGCCCGCTCGTGACCGGCGTGCCGGCCGACTGGGCGCTGGGCGGTATCGCCGATGCCAGCGACAACGATGCGGTCGCGATCTTCACCAACCAGTCCGGAGCCGTGGGCGTCTACACGCGCGTCGTCGAGAACACGGAGCTGTTCTCGGTCGGCTTCGTCTTCGCGCTGACCTGGCGGCTGGCCGAGGCGGTCGCGCTGCCGATCACCAGCAAGGAGTCGATCGCCGAGGCGATCGCCCGGCGCGCGCCGATGAAGGCGGCCGAGGGCTTCGCGATGGATGCCAACGAGGGCATCACCACGACGCATCAGCAGGTTCCCGACTTCCTGTCGGCGCGCGGCTACGCGGAGTAGGGCGATGGGCATGCCGTTGATCCAGCCATCCTTCGCCGCCGGCGAGATCGCGCCCGCGCTGCACGCGCGCGTCGATCTCGCCAAGTACCAGATCGGGCTCGCCACCTGCCTGAACTGGATGATCATGGCGCAGGGCGGGGCGCAGAACCGGCCCGGCACGCTGTGGGTCGGCCCCTGCCTTGACCATGCCACGCGCTCGCGCCTGATCCCGTTCCAGTTCAGCACGACACAGGCTTACGCGCTGGAGTTCGGCGCGCAGAAGATGCGCGTGATCAAGGATGGCGGCTACGTCACCGAGACCGCCAAGGCCATCGTATCGATCACTCAAGCCAATCCCGCGGTGGTCGAGATCACCGGCCATGGCTGGTCGAACGGCGACCGCATCTTTCTCGCCGGCATCGGCGGCATGAGCGAGCTCAATGGCCGTTACGCCACGATCGCCGGCGTCACCGCCAACACGCTGCAGCTCCAGGGCATCGACAGCGGCGGTTACGGCGCTTTCACCGTGGGCGGCACCGCCGCGCGGCTCTACACGCTGGCGACGCCCTATGCCGCCGCCGATCTGCCGCGCCTGAAGTTCACGCAATCGGCCGACACCATGACCTTGACGCATCCGGGCTACGCGCCGCGTGACTTGACGCGCACGGGTCACGCCAGCTGGTCGCTCAACACCATCACCTTCGCCGCCGAGCAGGTCGCGCCGACTGGCTGCGCCGCGACGCCGAGCTCGGTGAGCGGCGCGACCGCCTGGACCTACTGCGTGACCGCCGTCAATGCCGACACGGGCGAGGAGTCGCTGCCGTCGTTGGGCGGCGCCTGCACGTTCAAGGCTGAGTCGGACTGGAACGCCTCCGCGGGTGACTACATCGTCGTGACCTGGACGAACGTGGCGGCGGCACCGTCCGGTGCTCCCGCGACCTACAACGTCTACAAGCTGCGCAACGGCATCTTCGGATTCATTGGCAACGCCGGCAGCGGCGCCATGGGCTTCATCGACGACAAGATCAGGGCCGACACCACCGACGCGCCGCCGGGCCAGCGCAACCCTTTCAGCGGCTCGAACGAGTATCCGGGCTGCGTCAACTACCACGAGCAGCGCAAGTTCTTCGGCGGCTCGAGCGCCAAGCCGCAGACGATTTGGGCGACGGCCTCGGGATCATACAAGAACATGAACGTCTCGACGCCGACGCAGGACGACGACGCCATCGTGCGTACGATCGCGTCACGGCAGGTCAACGAGATTCGCCATCTCGTCAGCATGGGCGCGCTGATCGTCTTCACCTCGGGTGCGGAGTGGATGTGCTGGCCGGGCAGCCAGTCCGACGTGCTGACGCCGGCCAACACCAATCTGCGCGCGCAATCCTACGCCGGCTCGAGCCACGTGCCGCCGATCGTCGTCAACGACTCGATCCTGTTCGTGCAGGAGAAGGGTTCGATCGTGCGCGACCTGAAGTACCAGTTCGAGAGCGACGGTTGGACCGGCGTCGATCTCTCGGTGCTGGCCTCGCATCTCTTCGAAAGCCGCGCGATCGAGGAGTGGGCCTGGGCGCAGGTGCCGCACAAGATCGTCTGGGCGGTGCGCGACGACGGCGTGCTGCTGGCGCTGACCTACATGCGCGAGCACGAGGTCTTCGCCTGGGCGCGCCATGTCACCGACGGCATTGTCGAATCGGTGTGCACGATCGGCGAGGGCGACGAGGACGTGCTGTACCTCGCCGTCGCGCGCGTGATCGGCGGCCAGATCGTGCGCTACGTCGAGCGGCTGCAGAGCCGACGTTTCGCGCGGCTGCGCGACGCCTGGTTCCTCGACTGCGCGCTGGCCTACGACGGCAACAACGCGGTGAGCGACGATACGCTCAGGATCACCGGCGCCAGCTACGCCATGGGCGCGACGGTGACGCTGCAAGCCACCGGGCACGCGCCATTCACCGCGGCACTGGTCGGACGCCAGTACGAGCTGCGCGCCGACGACGCGAAAGTCCGGGTAACGGTCACGGCTTATGGCGACGCCGATACGCTGACAGCGCGGCTGGAAACCAACGCACCCGAGGCGCTGCGCGACATCGCCACCGCCGACTGGGCGCTGCTGGCAAGCGGCGTGGGCGGGCTGTGGCATCTCGAGGGCCGCGCCGTCGACATCTTCGCCGACGGCAACAAGATGCCGGGGCAGACCGTGGTCGACGGCCGGGTGACGCTGGAGCGCGCCGCCTCGCGCGCCCTGGTCGGGCTGCCCTACGATTGCGACCTCGAGACCCTGAACGTCGATGCCGGGCAGCCCACGCTGCAGGGTCGCCGCACGCGTGTCGGCACCGTCACCCTGCGCCTGCTGGACTCCCGCGGCCTGCTGGCCGGCCCCGATTTGGACGCGTTGACCGAGATGAAGGAGCGCGCGACGGAGCCCTATGGCGAGCCGATCGCGCTCTACACCGGCGATCGCGAGGTGCTGATCGAGCCGCGCTGGAACGACGGCGGCCGCGTCCACCTGCGCGCCACGCCCGGCCTGCCGGCCACCGTGCTGGCGATCATCCCGAGGATCGACGCCGGTGGTTGAGGTTGCACACAAAACTGCCTTCCCCCGGAAGGAGAAGGCAGAGATCGCAATCGTGCCGGCGACCGACGCGCACGCAATGGAGCTCGCGCCGCGCATGCGCGCCGCGGATTTGCGCGAGATCGAGGCGGCGTCCGGCGATCCGCCTGATGAAGTGCTGCGGCGCTCGCTGGCGATGTCCACCGAGGCATGGGCCGGCACTGTCGACGGCGAGGTGGCGTGCGTCTTCGGCGTTGGCGCCATGTCCCTGCTGGGCGGTCATGGCTCGCCCTGGCTGCTGGGGTCCGATCTGATCGAGCGCCACGCCTTCGCTTTCGCGCGCCGCAATCGGGCGATGGTGCGGCGCTGGCTGGTGCTGTTCCCGCTGCTGTCCAACCATGTCGACGCACGCAACGGCGTCGCCATCCGCTGGCTCGGCTGGCTGGGATTCGACGTGAAACCGGCCGTGCCCTGGGGCCGGCTGGGTTTGCCCTTTCACCCTTTTGAGATGAGGCATGCCTATGTGTGAGCCCGCAAGCATCGTCGCTGGTATCTCTGCCGTAGTCGGAGCCGTTGGTACGATTGCGCAAAGCCAAGCGGCAAACGGGCAGGCCGCCTACCAGGCCCAGGTGGCGCGCAACAATCAGATCATCGCCCAGCGCAACGCCGCCGACGCGCTCAAGCGCGGCGATATCGAGGAGGACAAGGTGCGTCAGCGCACCGCCTCGATCATGGGCCAGCAGCGCGCGCGCCTGGCCGGGCAGGGCAGCGTGCTCGATGAAGGCTCGCCGCTCGACATCCAGATGGATACGGCCGGGATGGGCGAGCTCGACGCGCGAACCGTGCGCAGCAACTTTCAGCGCGAAGCCTATGCCCACGAGGTGCAGGCGATGAACCACGCCGCGCAGGCGGCGCTGTACGAGACCAAGGTGAAGACCAGCATGCTGGATACGTTCCTGAAGTCCGGCGGCTCGATTCTCGGCAGCGCGGGCTCGGGCGGCAAGATCCAGAACGGCATCGGCTTCGGCTCTACGCGGGCGTTCGGCTGATGGCTGGCAGGATCTGGATCGGGCCGTACAAGCCCTTGGGCGTGAGCACGCAGGCGGTTCCCGGCGGCGGCTACATCAAGGTCGACACCAGCGTCGGCCAGTTCGGCGGGTCGGTCCTGGGCGGGCTCGACTGGCGGGGCACCGACGGCGACGCCGGAATGGCCGGCGCAGTCTCCGAGCATCTCGCCAACGACAACGTAGCCGTGGTGAAGGCGGCCGACGTGCGGCTGGGCGAGGCCGAGCGGACGCTGCTGTTCGATCCCCAGAACGGCTACCTCAACGCGCAGGGCCAAGCGGCGCTGACGAAGGCGCCCGAGGTGCTCAACACCTACCGCGAGGCGCTGGATCACGAGCTAGCGGAGACCGCCGACGAGGACCAGCGCGACATGCTGCGCGGCCTCAACGAGGGCCGGCTGGCGGACTTCACCACACTGGTCGAGCGCCACACCGCCGCCGAGCGGCAGCGCTGGTACGACGAGGCGGGCGACCGTCGCATCGCGCAGATGCGGGCCGAGGCCGGGCTGCACTGGAGCGACGACGCCATGCTGCGCCGCGCCCTGGGCACGACGCGCTTCGAGGTGCGCGACAAGGCCGAGCGCCACGGTTGGGACGCACCGCTGACCGAGGCGGCGCTACGGCAACACACCAGCCGCACGCTGGTGGCGGCGATCGAGGCGGCGGTCGAGCGCGATCCCGACCGCGCCCAGGCGGTACGCACGCGCTACGACCAGCATATCGAAGCGGCCGATCGAGCCGCGCTCGACGCGCTGCTGTCCGAAGCCCACACCCGCCAGCGTACAGACGCGGCGAGCGCGGAGATCCTCAACGCCACGTCATCAGACAGCGAGCAACCGACCCCGCAATGGCGACTGCGGCAAGCCGAAGCGATCGCCGAGCCGGCCGTGCGCGCCGCCACGATCCGCCGTGTGCTCAGCGCCGATGCAGCGAACCAGGCCCGCGCTCGTGCGCTCGCGGAGCGGGTGCTGGCACGAGTGCTGAAGGACGGCCTAACCGACCCGTCGCAGATCCCCGTGCGTGAATGGGTGACGCTCGACGCCGAGCACCGCCGGGCGATCGAGACACGCCTCGACCACAACGCGCAAGGCACCGAGCCTGCCCCGAACCCGGCTTTGGTGGACGAGCTGGCGACGGAGATGACCCGGGTGCCGGACATCTTCGTACGTCGCGATCTCCTCCCAGCGGTCGCGCACCTGGCGCTGCCGCAATGGCAGCGCTTCCGCGACCGGCAGGCCGGCCTCCGGCGCAACGACCCCGCGACCGAGGACCAGATCTACGCCATCAAGCGCGGCTTGCAGCTCGCCAACAAGACGCTGCCGGCGGAGATAGCGCAGGACGAGGCTACGAAGGTGCGCGCCGGACTGGTCGAGGACATCGACACCCAGCGTCGTATCACCGGCAAGAGTCTCGGCGACTCCGACATCATCGACATGCTCGCGCGGCATGTCCCGGCCGCGTCGGGCGCGACGCATACGCGCGAAGGCGATCCACGCCACCGGCCGGAGATCCATCAGGTCCGGAGCGACACCACAACCTACGGACCGAGCGTCGAGCTGCTCAAGTGGCTTTTGAGGTTAGGGATCGGGATCGAAGCCAACAGGGCGCTGAACGATGCCATGCGTTCCATGTCGAAGGGAGTCCTCGACGACACCAAGGCGGTTGCCGAAGCCACGGGCCTCAAGCTCGCGGACGGACATCCGAGCAGAATCAGACGTGACGGTGAGGATGTCTACTTCAATCCGCGGACCGGTCGATATCTCGTGCGCAACAAGCGCGGAGGGCCGGGCTACTGGGCCGAGTTCGACGCGCGTGGTGAATTCGTCGGGGTCGTCGGCGACACGCTGGTTCACGGCACCTCCCGCGACCAACTATCGCCTGCGCAAGTCAAGAAATGGACGCAGCCTGAAACCTTCCCAATAGGCGATCCGCCGCCACCCCTGCCGGGCTTCGAGCCAACCCCACTGCCGAAATGGCAGGAAGGCATCACGGCGGTTCCGCCGCCGCCGCCACTGCCGGGCTTCAGCTTGCCTGAAATCGTGGTGCCGCCCTATCTCGAGGCAGAGGAGCACGAGCACCATCATATTCCTCAATACCTGTGGAGTCCTCGCGCACGACGGAATCCCAATTGGAAGCCCAAGTACAAATTTTCGGATGACGTGATCGAGGCCTTCGATGGTCTCACCGTCTCCGTTCCGAAAGGTGAGCACTGGGGTAGACTCCATTACGGATACAGCCGTGAGGTGGGAAGACAGCTCCAGGCCTACCTGGAACTGAAAGCGGAGGAGCATAAGACCACGCCAGAGGACTATGCTGCCGGTATGGGCAGAACCGAGGCTCTCGAATGGTTCGAGGCGATGAAAATCGCGATCCGCAACCCCGACTACACCAAGTTCGGGACGGAAGAAGAAGCGACCTATGCGCAACGCGCGAAGGAATTCTTAGATAAGACGCTCCTATATCAGCGCGAGAAGTAGCGACTTCGAGCACTCACAGGTGACGCGATGACTAAAGACTACACCGCCGAACAAACAGCGCAACAACTGGTTCAGGTTTCGCCGCTGGTCAACTATGCGATGGCTCTGTCGGAGAAGATCCAGGGTACACAGATCTTCCTTTTCGGGGTGAAGCGAGTGCTGACTACCGACGAGATGGTTTCGATTTGTCGAGACATGGCGGCGGTGATCCGGCGCGAGATGCCAGAGAGATCTGAGAGATGGGCCGCGTCGATCTATGCTGAGCAATACGCCGCTTCGACGATGGGTATCTATTCCGTCGGATGGGCGGGACACCCGGACGAATGGCGCCTTCTCCCAGGACAGGAACGGAAAGCCTCCTACTACCCCGAGTTCCTGGCGCTGCGCGATCGCCTGCGCGGCGCTCTGGCCACGCTCGGGACTGAGTGTGTTCGTCCCAGGGGTGATGGCGATTTTCGTGTGGTAGACGGGGAAATCGGTCGCTTCAGGCAGACGGTCTTCGTCAGCCGACCTGAGTTCCTGACGACGGACTTGATCAGCACCATCCAGAACGTGCTCAAAGACGGCAGCGATGAATGGGTCGTCCACGTCGCGCCCGCCTTCGGGCCGCCGTTCGAGACATTGTGGGAGGGTATAGACGTTCGAGTCGATGGCGTTGTGGAGAAATGGGACAGGCAAGACATGGAACAGGTGCTCGGTGATCGGCTCAAGATCCCTCGCTACTCTCAGGATGACAGTTCAGCTTAATCACCGGCACGCCGTGCCAGGTGTCCGCCAACGCTTTCAGCATGCGGCCGCCGGCCGCGATGCGCGAACAAGCAGGCGGAAGTCGATCATCCCACTGTCCAGCCCGCGGCTACGCCGCGCCGCCACGCTCGTGCCCTTCGGTGGACCACTGGTCATGGTGGCGCGGAAGTAGCGCCGAAAAGGCCACGCGGAGGATTTTCGCCTGCCTCTCTCCGTAGGAACGGACGGGCCTGTTTGCCGCCCGTAGCCGCGGAACAACCCATCATAGAATCTGTCGCGGGGCACGGTGAGTTGAGTGCGCCCGATCCACAGCGCCGCGCGTGCCCGTCGAGGACAGACTCGAATGACCGGCAGGATCTGAATCGGATCCTACAAGCCGTTGGACCTCAGCACGCAGGCCGTGCCCGGCGGCGGTTACCTCAACATCGACGCCAGCGTCGGCCAGTTCGGCGGGTCGGTCCTGGGGGGCTCGGCGGACAGGCCGGCGACGGCGACGCCGGCGTGGCGGAGGCTGTGCCGGCGCGTCTCGCAACCGACAACGAAGCAGTGGTGAAGGCTGCAGACGTCCGGTTTCTCCTCGCGATCTATTCACGCGGCCCTACGCGCAGATGATTGGGCGGATGTGTTCGACGCCCGCCGCCGGCTCAGAGCAGCGTCGCGTGACCGGCAACGAAGCGCTTTCCGATCAGCGCGGTGCCCGGCAGGCGCGAGGTCGGCGAAACGGCGTTGCCGTGGATCGGGCGGCTCCGGTTCGTACATCTCCAGCACGGCCTCCAGGATCTCTTAGGGCGCGTTGTCGATCTTGGAGAGGCCGCGCAGGTTGAAGGCGCGCTCGTTGTTGGTTGATTTCATGTAGGCGTCGGTCCGCTGTCGCTGCTGGGCGGCGAGGGCTGCCCCTGGCTGCTCGGCTCCGATCTGGTCGAGCGCAACGCCATCGCCTTCGCGCGGCGCAACCGCGCCATGGTGGCGCGCTGGCTGCGCACCTACCGCGTGCTGCGCAACCACGTCGATGCGCGCAACAGCCAGGCGATCCGCTGGCTCGGCTGGCTCGGCTTCACGCTGAAGCCCGCGGTGCCGTACGGCGTCGCCCGCCTGCCATTCCATCCCTTCGAACGGAGCGCGTGATGCTCAAGTACTGGAACACCAAACCCGGCGAGCCGCCGACATACGATGCCAACTACTGCCCCTGGTTCGCACCAGCGATGGCGGTGGCATCCGCGGTGGTCTCCGCCGTCGGCACCGTCGCCTCGGCGCAGGCCTCGTCCTCGCAGGCCGCCTATCAGGCGCAGGTGGCGCGCAACAACCAGATCATCGCCCAGCGCAACGCCGCCGACGCGCTCAAGCGCGGCGACATCGAGGAGGACAAGGTGCGCCAGCGCACCGCTTCGATCATGGGCCAGCAGCGCGCCCGGCTGGCCGGGCAGGGCAGCGCACTCGACGAGGGTTCGCCGCTCGACATCCAGATGGACACGGCCGGGATGGGCGAACTCGACTCGTTGACCACGCGCGGCAACTACCAGCGCGAAGCTTACGCCCACGAGGTGCAGGCGATGAACCACGCGGCGCAGGCGGCGCTGTACGACACCAAGGTCAAGAGCAGCATGCTGGATACGTACCTCAAGGCGGGCGGTTCGATCCTCGGCGCGGCGGGCTCGGCGTTCGGCGGCAAGATCCAGAACGGGATCGGCTCGATGCGGGCGTTCAGCTGATGGCCGGCAGGATCTGGATACCGCCTTACAAGCCGCTGGGCGTGAGCACGCAGGCGGTGCCCGGCGGCGGCTATATCAAGGTCGACCCCAGTGTCGCCCAGTTCGGGGGCTCCGTCCTGGGCTCGCTCATCGGACGGGGCGCCGACGGCGACGCCGGACTGGCCAGCGCGGTCTCCGAGCATCTCGCCAACGACAATGAAGCCGTGATCAAGGCTGCCGACCTGCGGTTGGGCGAAGCCGAGCACGTGCTGCTCTTCGACCCCCAGAACGGCTACCTCAACACGCAGGGCCAGACGGCGCTGACCCATGCGCCCGCGGTTCTCGAGGCCTATACCCAGGCGCAGAACCGCGAGCTGGCGATGACCACTGACGACGACCAGCGGCAGATGCTGCAAGGCCTCAACGAGCGCCGGCTGGCGAGCTTCACCACCCAGGTCGAGCGCCACGCCGAGACCGAGCGGCAGCGCTGGTACGACGAGGCGGGCGAGCGCCGCATCGCGCAGATGCGGGTCGATGCCAAGCTGCACTGGAGCGACGACGCCATGCTGCGCCGCGCGCTGGGCACCACACGGACCGAGGTGCGCGAGAAGGCGGAGCGCAAGGGCTGGGACTCGCCACTGACCGAGGCGACGTTGCGGCAACACACCAGCCGCATCTTGGTGGCGGCGATCGAGGGCGCGGTGGAGCGCGATCCCGAGCGCGCCCAGGCGGTGCGTACACGCTACGACCAGCACATCGAAGCGGCCGATCGGGTCGCGCTGGACGCGCTGCTGACCGAAGCCCAGACCCGCCGGCGCATCGAGGCGGCGAGCGCGGAGATCCTGAACGCCACGCCGCCCGATGGTGAGCCGTCGACGCCGCAATGGCGACTGCGCCAGGCCGAGGCGATCACCGAGCCAGCCGTGCGCGCCGCCACGATCCGCCGGCTCACCAACGCCGCCGCCGCTGACGAAGCCCGCGCCCGCGCACTGGCGGAGCAGGTGCTGGCAAGGGTGCTGAAAGACGGCCTGGCCGATCCGTCGCAAATCCCCATACGCGAGTGGGTGAATCTCGACGCCCAGCACCGCCAGGCGATCGAGACGCGCCTCGACCACAACGCCGCCGGCACCGAGCCAGACCCGAACCCGGCGCTGGTAGACGAACTGGCGACGCAGATGACGCAGGCGCCGCAGAGCTTTGCACGCCGCGATCTCGTCACGACAGTTGCGCGCCTACCACTGCCGCAATGGCAACGCTTCCACGATTGGCAGGCCGGCCTCCGGCGCAAAGACCCCGCGACTGAGGACCAGCTCTACGCCGTCAAACGCGGCCTGCAACTCACCGCCAAGTTGCTGCCGTCGGACATGCCTGACGACGGCGCCGCCAACTACCGCGCCGAGCTGGTCGAGGAGATCGACAGATGGCGCAGGATCAACGGCAAGAGTCCCAACGACGCTGAAATCGTCAGCATGCTCACACGGTACATCGTGCCGCAGAAGCACATCGTTCGCACGCTCGAAAACAGCAACAGCTCATCACCGGCAAGTGCTCAAGACGTCAATTTCAACAACAACAGGAATATCAAGCGGCACCCGGCGCTAGGTGGCTCGTCACCGGACATGATCGAGAAAAGGCTTCGCCGCGGCCCGATAGTACTAGGGCCTGTCCCCAATTAGGGGATTCCCAAGGACGATAGTGCGTGATTCATAGCGAGTCGGCCACAGGGAGGCTGACAGATGCGACGCTATGGATTGCGCGACGACCAGTGGGAGCGGATCGAGCATCTGCTGCCAGGTCGCGAAGGTCATGTCGGGGTCACGGCGGAGGACAATCGGCGGTTCGTCGAGGCGGTGCTGTTCCGCTATCGCGCCGGTATCCCGTGGCGCGACCTGCCGGAACGTTTCGGCCCATGGAAGGCGACACATACCCGCTTCAGCCGTTGGGCTGTGAGCGGCGTCTGGGCGCGCGTGTTCGCGCAGCTGAGCAACGATGCCGACAACGAGTACGCGATGATCGACAGCACGATCGTGCGAGCCCACCAGCACAGCGCCGGCGCGCAAAAAAGACGGCGAAGACCAGGCGATCGGCCGCAGCAAAGGCGGACTGAGCACCAAGATCCACGCCTTGGTCGACGCGCTCGGCAACCCGCTGACATTGCTGCTCAGCCCCGGACAGGCGCACGATCTGCTCTGTGCAGACGCTTTCCTGCCAACGCTCGCCGCCGATACCCTGATCGCCGACAAGGCCTTCGACGCCGATGCCCGCGTGCTCGACCGCCTCGCCGCCGCCAACAAGACCGCGGTGATCCCCAGCAAGAGCCACAGGACCCAGCCGCGACCGCTCGACCGCGACCTCTACAAGGCGCGCCATCTGATCGAGAACTTCTTCTGCAAGCTCAAGCAGTTTCGCGCCATCGCCACCCGCTACGACAAGACCGCCCGCAACTTCCTCGCCGCCATACATTTCGCCGCATGCTGCATCTGGCTCAATTGAGGGCAGGCCCTAGATCCCCTCCAGAACATGGTCCCCGGTGGCTTCGCCGGAAGCTTCAGGTTCTGGAATCCTGGCGGTGCACGAGGCCCGCAATCGCCTGCTAAGCCAGCGCCAGCTCCAGCAACAAAGCCGCCGTCCGCGCCCGCCTCGCCACCCACCAAGTCGACACCGGCTCCGACGACAAAGTCCTCATCAGGGGATGGGCACCATTACGTTCCACGGGCAGTCTACAAACGCCTGAATCTCCCGGAACCGGCGCGTAAGGTGTTTGAGCGTGCCACTACCGGCCCCCTGGTGAAGGGGGGCCAGCAGGACGACGGGCCCCATCGAAGGTACAGTGAAGCCGTCGCCAAGGTGATTGACAAATGGCTTGAGAGAAAGGGCATCGATCCCAAGAAGATGACCGAGTCCGAGGCCCAACAGTTACTTGAGTACGTGAAATGTCCTAGATACCCTGTAATCGGAGGGTACCTCAGAAAGATTGACGACGGTCACAACGAATACTGTTGGCAACGTCGACTAGAAGCAAGACGGTTCAGAAGAGGACTGGATCCGCAATGACCTACGATAGCAGAGCGATCGCCAGGGAAATGGCGGCGTTTGCCGCCGGCACCACCAGCGCCAGGGCTTGGGCGGGCTCAGTGACACCGGAGGGAGTGCAGCTCTTCCACGTAGCTGTGCCCGAGGAAATCTCCGACGACATCTTGGCTTCCCTCTGCCGGCACTGGGCTGAGATAGTTCGGAAGTCGGTGCCGGACAGGCCTGACAATTGGTCGAGTTCGATATCTGTGAGGACGTTATGGGGTCCACCGGTAGGGCAATATGCCTTTGGCTGGATTGACCATGATGACGCGTGGTTAGTAGATGACGAGTCGAATGCATCCGATCCGCAGGATTGGCAGAACCTCTATCAGCGCCTGGATGAGTATCTTGGCGCCCGAGGCATGAGTGATTGGCAGGGAAGCGGTGACTATTATCTTTTCGATGAGCGAAGCGGCTATGCAGACCAATCACTCACCATTTATCGGATCGAGTTCCTCACGCCTGACTTGGTGCGCGGGATACAAGAGATTCTCAGGGATGGCTACGCGGACTGGTCGGTATACGTCGTCCTGGATCTCATTCCTCCCGTCGACGGCATTGAGTCTGACGGACTCCAAATCTTCGAGGATCGCGTTGTGGAGAGGTGGGATCGTGCACTCATGGTTGAACGGCTGGGTGAACGACTGAAGTTCCAGTGCGACGCGAGAGGCCGCAATGACGAAAGACTACGACGCTGATTTGATCGCGCAGAATCTGTGCGACGTTTCACCCGACGTAGAAGGCACCAGCGCCTTCTCTGTGAAGAAGAACGGCATAAAGTCCTTAATGCTCTGGACGGCTCGCTCGCTGACCACTGACGAGATGATCCTGCTCTGTCGGAAATTGGCGGCAGCGATCCGGCGCGAGATACCGGAGAGGCCAGATGGCTGGGCGGCGCGGCTTCTGGCTGGGAACGAGCCTGCCATGGTCATGAGCAACTACTATATCGGCTGGGCCAGCGCATCTGCAACCGGCAAGGTGGGCGCGGAGTGGAGTTACTCGTGTCAGGCCGCAGAGGCGAAGCACGCGAGAGTTACCGATCCTTGGCGTGCCGCACGAATCTTCGGCAGCGGATCTCGTTCAATAAGTCGACTCCAGGGCGGGCGATCAAGCTTGCGTGCGCGGCCGAACTGCTCGGCAAGATTTCAGCAGCACGTCTACAGCATGGCCTTCAACCGCCGGCTCGGAATCTCCGAACGCGGCGTCGCGTTCGCCGTATAGGCCGTTCCCGGCAGCGTATCGCGCAAGACCATAGCCCCTGCGCCGACAATACATCCCGCGCCTATCTTCAGGTGTTCCCGAATTGTCGCTTGGATGCCGAGGAAGCAGTTGTCTCCGATAGTGACGCCGCCCGCGACGGTGGCTCCTGCGGCGAAGAAGCAATTCTCTCCGATCACGACGTGATGGCCGATCGAGCTGCCGCACCACATGATGCAGTTGCGGCCGACCTTCACGAAGGGCTGGATTATGGTGTTTTCCATGATGAACGTGTTGTCGCCCAGTTCAAGATCGGGCCAGGTCGAGGCCCGTGACGACACATAGTTGGCGAGAGTGTATCCCTTCGCTTTCGCCTCGGCTGACTTACGCGCTCGCGCCGCGTTGAGATCGCTGTACCCGATGGCGACGAAAAAGTCGTAGTCGGAAGGTGGAAACCGCCGCTCCACCTCTTCGAAGGGCAAGAGCGGCAGGCCTAGGTACTCAGTGGCACGCACATACTGCGCATCGGCGGAGAAAGCCGCCACCTGACGTGCCGCATCTTGCGTGAAATAATAGTGAGCCAGCTCCGCGAACTCGCCTGTGCCTAGGATAATGAGTGGTTTCTCTTTCACGATAGGGCCGTGCCCGACTTCGCTTCGATCGCCTGCATTAGAGCGGATGCAGTGGAGAGGCTCGTGATTTCACGGTCGGTGAATTCTATACCGAACTCATCCTCCAAAGCCATGACCACGCTCATGTGCTTGATGGAATCCCACTGCTCGATGGACTCGGTTGAACTCTCCGGCCCCAGGAGATCGCGATCAACTTTTAGAACCGCCGACAGGACGGCGAAGAACCTTTCGCCGGGTGCTCGCGCCATATGTCAGTCCTCCCTGATCATAATGTAAGATGGGGTTTGTCGGGCCGGCATTCTCGCGTCTCGCCTATAGTTCCTTGTTGAGGCGGTGGCGTCGCTGGTCAGGATGAAGCCGTTCTGTAGCCAGAAGTCGGCGACCTGCTGGTTCTTGCGAGTTGGGACGTACTCGGCGTGCCATGTCTCGATGCCCCAGATTGCCGCCATCTCGTGCAGACAGCGCTCGATCATGACGCCCTCAAGGCCTCGGCCCAGGGCCCTGCAACTCATCAAAAAGGAATCGACTCGGCCCACGCCGTCGCGGCATTCGAGGATAAGAACGCCGACAAGGCCGATATTGCCAAAGCGATCGCTTACGGAAAGCGTGAAGACTGCCGCTTCAGGTCTATCGGCGACCGTCGCCACGTCGTGTTCGGAGTAGCGTTTGGGGTGGAGATTGAACTGGTTGGTTCTCTGCGTGAGCTGTGCGACCCGAGGGATCTCACCGGAGCGCACGCGGTGGATTGTCGCAACAGTTCCCAAAGACGAGAGGTATTCCTCGACGCTCTTGAAGCTGACGCGCGCCTGCTTGCGCTGCGATTCACTCTGGTAGAGTTGAGCCCGCTTGCGATCTTCCTCCGTCAGTCGGAAGGCGTCAAAGAGCCCGTGCTCGAAGAGGATCGAAGGCAGTTCGTAGAGCTTTTCCGGAACTTGCAGGACCGTTACGTCGGGAAGCAATTCCTTGACCAGGCCACATTCCACAGGACTGTCGTCAACGAAAACAAACGAGTCGAGGCCGAGATTCAGGTCCTCCGCAAGCTCCGCGATGTTTGTCGCCTTGTCCTGCCAGTTGATCCGCCAACCCGAGAGATGCTTGCGCTTCAGTTGGCAGGCGGGATGCTTGTCGAGCACCTCCAGCACGTCCGCTTCGTTGTTCTTGCTACACAAGACGACCAGGATGCCCCGCTCTGAAAGGTGCAAGAGGCCGGTCTGAAAATCGTAGAACGCCTTCCCGGGATAGCTGTTGGGGTCGAGCTCGATGCCGTCCAGACCTTCCTCGCCGACCACGCCTCCCCACAACGTGTTATCACAGTCGACGATGATGCACTTCTTCGCCTTGCCCTTTAGCACACGGACGATGCGCGCCAGATGCAGCGCATAGAGATTAAGAAAAGGGGGACGGAAGGGGGCTTTCCAGACATAGCGACCGCGGTCGTCGAGCGATGCCTTGGACCCCAAGAGCAGGACGTGGCGGTTCCAATCCGCCAAGCAGAACCTGGGCGCACGCTCTCGGACGAAGCTCGTGATGAACCCGTTGAGAAGCGCAACCTGCGAGGCGATATCGGAATCATCCGGAGACAGCCCTATCCCGAGCTCTGGATATATGGGCGGGATGAAGGTGTTGACGACAACGGTAGCGCCTGTGTTGGTTTCGAGCAGCGAGAAGAGGTTCTCGAGTTCGCTTCGCGCCGCATCTGCGCGCCAGCCGGGCGTCCCATACGCGGGGTCGAGCTCTTCAAGCGCGAGCGACAGGACAATCAGATGAGGATCCAGCTTCTTGGCGATGGCATTGTCGGCGAGAATGTCCTGCACCATCGTGCCATATCCGCCGAATGCTACCTCCGCCCGCAGCCGGTTCGCATAGAGATGATACTTGAGAGGAGTCTCGATGCCTTCGATCGTGATGTTTCTCAAGAACAGGAATCGTACGGTATCGTCGAAGGGATTGTCCTCACCTTCGATCCGGCTCACCGCCGAAATCATTTCGTTCAGCTCGCTCATCAGAACACCCGATCACACGTCTTTGCATCGCCAAATGCCTAACTTCGCGCATCCAATATCTCAATCAAGCCAAAGCCTTTAACAAGGTAGAACCCTACTTTCCGGTTGTTGAAGAGAACGGCAGGCCGCATCTCGGATACCACGATGACGCGGTGGCCGGCATCTTTTAGCGCGGCCAGCGAGGCCAGCACGTCGTGAGCGCGATAGCACAGGTGATAGACGATTTCGCCGTGAGAGGCCATCAACCGATCCAGCGGCCCTGCTTCTCCCGAAGGCGAGATCACCTCGACCGCTGGCATGGTGTCGCTTTCGCAGAGGACAAGATTGACTTTCTGTAGCGGATCATAGAGCGAGGAGCCGCACCGATAGCCAAGCCCACTCAGGAAAGCCACCGCCTTCTCCGGGCTGCTTGTTGCCAGGCCAAAATGGTCAAACTCTAACGCGAAGTCGTTCATTGCCTTGTTGGATTCCTGCCGGATCACATCAGCGGCCGCGCCTGCAGGAGAATAGCGTTGCTGAGTTCCGGATAATCCACGCCGACCTTCATCATGGCCTCGAGAACAGAGGGTGAGAGACTCAGTTGCTCGATCTGTTCGGTGGTGATGGGCTTCAAGAAAAGCCCTTCCACCTTCACGACCTCGTAACCTTGTTCCTCAACGAGCTTAGTCAGTGTGCGACGATTAAAATAGCGCCGATGGCCGAAATCGAGATCCGCTTGAGAGAGGGCTTCCATATCAGGCAAGAGCCCCGCGGCATGGCCAAAGCGCCGGTGAAGGGACTCGCTGTTGGGAACGGCTATGAAGACAGATCCACTGGCTCTCAGGAACTTGCGAAAGCGCCCTAGTATCAAGCCCGGATCTTCGACATGTTCGAGGATGAAACCCATGGCGATGTTGTCGAAACGATCGCCCGTCTCATACGACTCGAAATAGCTCTGCACGATATCGACATGCCCAGGCGCAAAGCGGCTCTGGAAGCGCCGTATCATTTCAGGAGAACCTTCAACGACGCGGTAAGGCGAAAAGCGCTGGGCAAAGAATGCCGTGGAATATCCGTGCCCTAGTCCAAGCTCGAGCAGCGACCCTTTTCCCGCCATCTGGACCACTCGCGTGGGGTACCACTTGAGCATCAAGGTGTTGTCCAGGACGAAGTGCTCGTCGTAGGCGTCCATCATTTCGTCGAGCGCGGCCGATTCCATGGCGATCCTTAAGCGACGAGTTCCATCACAACCGCAGTATATATCAGGCCCCTACGTAGGGCCGACAACAGGGAATCAAATGTAGACGTTTTTCACAACATACAAAGGGCGGTTCTGCATCTGGCGGTAGATCTTGGAGAGGTAGATGCCAACCATTCCAATCGAGGCCATGATCATGCCCAGGGATAGCAACATCAAGACCGAAAGCGCGGTGAAGCCGAGCAAAATGGCCTCGGGATTCATGAGCTTGTTCAGCATGAGGTACAGGCTAAAGAGCAGCGATCCACAGGTGATGGACATGCCTGTCAAGAACAGCAGCCGGAGCGGAACCGTGGAGAACGAAGTTACCGCCTCAACGAGGAGAGTGATGCGCCGGGCCAGTGTGTAGGTGCTGCGACCCTCGCGCTGGACTTTCGTCACTGGCACGCCAATCTGCTTGAACCCGACCCAATGCATCATCCCGACCAAGAATAGATTGCGATCGCCGAGTTTCAAAAAGGCATCGACGTAGCGGCGACTGAGCAGCCGCTCGGTAACGATATCGGGCGGAATACGGGTATCGCTAAGTGCATTGAACAGACGCCAGAAAATGCCGCCGCCCCAGCGTTCAATCCAGCCACCTTTGCGTTTGGTCTGATAGCCGTAAACGACTTCGCAGGCCTCCTCGCTTACCTTGCGGTGGAAATCGACGAGCACCAGTGGGGATACTTCGAGATCGCAGTCAACCAGGAACACGAGCTCCCCACGCGCGTATTGCAGACCGGCATGGGCCGCATAGTGGTGGCCGAAATTGCGGGAGAGCTCGATCACTGCAATCTGTGGCACACGCTTCTTTTCCTCCAGCAGCAGATCGAGGGAGGAATCAGGCGAGCCATCAACAACGAAAATGAGCTCGAAATCTGTACAATCGATCTGTTTAAGCGCGCCCAAGACAAGCTCGATGAAGCGCTTCAAATAGGGATAGGACTTGTAAACGCATGTGACGACGCTGACGTGACAGGGCCCGGCCGGCAAAGCTTCCTGCATACGTCACCCAATAAGGATCAGTCCGCACATCGTGCTGAGGTCTCTCCCCTCGCACGTGCTGCGTCCTTTCGCGAGAGCGATAGAGCGTCGCGAGAAAAGAACAAGCAAGCCGACCCTATCCATGCGATGCCTTATAGGGGAGCAGGCATGCTCCGGCAACTGCATGCTGGGTTTTGTTTGGTAGCGAGCCGGTCGCCTTCGTCGCGACCACGACCTGTGAGCCGCCGAACGGCAGCGGCATGCCGATCCTGCGTATTGTGTGTTCGACCATGAAAACGCTGGTCAGCGCTGCGTTCACTATGGGCAAAGGTCGCGCCTCGGTCTCCGCCATCTCCAGACTCCGACTGTCATGCGGCGACTGGCGGCCGCGCAGCCGCACCGCAGCAAGCAGCGGCAGGACGAGGGCGGCGAAGCTCGTCTGATAGACGACGCGCAGTCCGCGATCGCGAAGCTTGGCGGCCAGTTCACCACGACGGTAGCGGCGTTGGTGATGGGCAAGGTCGTCGGCACTGCTCCATAGCCAGGGATGTTGCGGTACAGTCGCGATCAGGATGCCTCCGGGTTTCAGAGCCTGATTGATCTGCTCGATGACGCGGTGATCATCGGCAATGTGTTCGAGCACGTCGAAGGCACCGATCAGATCGAGCGCGCTTTTCAGGTAGATATGCCGCGCATCCATCTGGACGAACTCGACGCCGGCCGGGTGGCGCTTGTGGGCGTAGGCCAGGCCGCGACTGTGCAGTTCGCTGGCGGTGATCGTGGCTCGCGGCAATGCATCGCGCAGCGCGTACATGGTGAAACCGGTGCCGCAGCCGATCTCTAACACTCGGTGCGCGTTGGGCGCGTAGCGGCGGATCAGCCAGGCGATCAACGCGTTGCGGGTGGTGAACCAGAAATGGCCGTCCTCGATCGCCGCGAGCTGCGCGAAGCCGTCGAGCGCGAAGCCGTCATCGACCTCATCGAGCTCCGGCGCTAGGCGGACGAAATCACCGCCAGGCTCGAGCGCGAAGCCACAGTCGTTGCATCGCCAGTCCTTTGGCCACAGCGGCGAATGTTCGTCGACGCCGTCGGATTCCCCACACCTGGGACAAAGCCTGCGGCCCCGATCCACACCAAGCGGATCATGCTGTTTCGGCGGGATGGTTTGGGACGTCAACTGTTGATCACCATGCCAATACCGACCGCGGTTAGCACCAGACCAGTGACTCGAATCCACGATAGACCTTCACCCAGCCAAAGCCCCCCGCCGACCGCCGTCACAAGGAGCGCGATGGAGGCAAGCGGAAGCGCGAACGACAACTCCAGCCTTGTCAGCGCGGCGAGCCAGACAAGGAAAAGGCAGCCGGCCAGGGCGACAATAGCGAGGCCCCGCCAATTCATGGCGGCACCGATCAACGCACCCATCTGATCGCGCCAGCCATCCACCCGAGGAAGTGATCCGAGCGCGTTGGCAAACTGCTTCATCTGAACCTGGAAGACCACGCTGAGAATGATCAATAGCAGGATCAGCAAGAGGCCTTGAGTGCGATGATCCATCGGCTAATCCATCCTTGTCGCGTCGGCGCCGAGCCGCGTCAGTGTCATACAGAAATGATCGTATGGGATGCGGAGCAGATCCCGATAGATTGACCGCTCGACGCGCACCGGAACGTGCTCGACCAGTCGAACATACGCACTGGGGGTTCGCACATTGAGACCAGAGTCGAGTGCATTGACGAGCTTGGCGATCGGATTCTGCTTGGGAAGCCAGACGTTATCGATGGTGACGATTCGACCACCAGGCTGGAGTAGCCCGATAAGCGCGCTGAACAGCCCATGGGCATCCTTGTCATCGAGGTGATGCAGAACTGCGGCAAGGATAATCAGATCATACGTCGAGGCTGTATCCGGAAGGCCCCGAGAGACATCGCCTACAAGGAACCGGCCGCGGCTACCGTGGATGGTGCGGGCGGCTTCGATACTGCTGGGATTGAGGTCGATGCCCGTGTAGTCGACGTCGGGCAGAAACTGAAGAAGACGGCCTTGGCCACAACCAACGTCGAGAACCCTCATGTTTGGCGCGGCGCGCACAACCTCATCGATAAATCGCCTGGTGCCGCGCGTGCCCCCCAGCAGCGATTGCAGGCCCGAGTAGAACCACGGGAAGGTAACGAGCCGATAGAGATTGGAAACTCGCTGTGCCATACAGACGCTCGATGCTGAATTTTCTGCCTCGGGCGGCGTTCCCGAAGGTTGCTGAAGAGTATGTGCCAGCCAATGCGCAATTCGCCAGCGAACCGCTGCAGGGTAGCACCGCCTATCGTATTGGCGAAAGCCGCAGTCGGAGCGTCTGTAAGCACACATTGACGCGGTCACCCTGACGAGGCGAGGAGTTGATGGGATCCAAAGCAATCGCCATCCTGCAGTCGAACTACCTACCGTGGCGCGGCTATTTCGATATCATCGCCGCGGTCGACGAGTTCGTGATCTTCGATGAGGCGCAGTTCACGAAGAACGATTGGCGCAACCGCAACCGCATCATCGCACAAGGTACGCCGCACTGGCTAACTATCGCCGTGAAGACCAGCGGCAGGTTCGGCGTGCCGATCAATCAAGTCGATGTCGCCAGTTCTGCATGGGCCGCAAAGCACTGGCGCACGCTTGTCGCTGCCTACGGCAAGGCAGAGTATTTTCCGCGCTATCGCGATGCCCTGGCGGATGCTTACGAGCAAGCTGCGTGCCTGACCAAGCTATCGGCCGTCAATGAACTCTTTCTGAAGCTGCTGATGGGTTTCCTCGATCTGCCCGATCGCATCGGCCACTCGACGATCGTGCCGCGTCAGGCCGAAACGCCGACTGACCGGTTGGTCGAGATTTGTGTGGCGCGCGGTGCCGACACCTATCTCTCAGGTCCGGCGGCCAAGGCCTATGTCGAGCCGGAGAAGTTTGAGCGTGCGGGCGTCGCCCTGCGTTACGCCGACTATTCCGGCTATCCAACCTACGACCAGAAGGCTCCAGTCTTTGAGGCTGGCATCAGCATGTTGGATGCTCTGATGCGCTGTGGCCCGGCGGCGCGTTCGCACTTGAAATCGATCGCCGATCGCGATGGCTTCATTCGCCGACCTTGATTGGGCGATACCGTGCCGGTAACATCGGGCGTGCTCGATGCTCAGTTAGCGGATCTTTGAGAGGGTGAATGCCGAGAACCGAGCTAATACTGGTCACCGGCGGTCTCGGTTTCATCGGCAAGCATTTCGTCCGCAGATGTCTGCAGGAGAAGCGCTTCGTTCGCAACGTCGACAAGATCAGTTACGCCGCCGACCGCGTTGTGATGGATGAGTTCGCGGCCTATTCGAACTACCGATTCCACGAGGCTGACATCCGGACGCTCGAGTTCCTGCCGGAATGCGACGTGCTGGTGAACTTCGCGGCGGAGAGCCACGTCGACAACGCGATCACCAACGCCCGTAACTTTTCGCGCACCAACTTTCTCGGTGTCGAGAATCTGCTGGAGTTGACCCGATCCAAGCAGGCGCCGGAGCGGCCGCGTTTCATCCAGGTTAGCACTGATGAGGTCTACGGCGACATCTCCAGCGGTTCGCACAACGAGGAGGACAGGCTGACGCCATCCAATCCTTACGCCGCGACCAAAGCGGCTGCCGACATGCTGGTGAAGAGCTGGGGACGGACTTACGGCATCACCTGGAACATCGTGCGGCCGACCAATAACTACGGCCTGCACCAGTATCCCGAGAAGCTGATCCCCAAGAGTTCCTGGCGCATGCGCCGCGGTCTGCCCGCCATCATGCATGGCGACGGTAGCTATGTGCGGTCATGGCTGCACACTGAGGACACGGTCGATGCCTTGCTGACGATTATCGAGTCGGGCGAGCGCAACCGGATCTACAATGTCGGGAGCGAAACTGAGCTGCGCAACATTGAAGTGTTGCGCAGCATCGCAAAGGTCCTCGGCGTGCCGGAGGATAAGGCCTGGGTGGCCATGGAGGACCGTTCCGGGCAGGATACTCGCTATAGCCTCGACGATACGGCAGTGCGCAAGCTGGGCTGGAAGCCGCGGCGCAACTTCTTCGAGGAGCTCGTGCCGATCGTGCGCACCCTCGATTTCACCCGGTTCGCCTAGGGGATTGCCATGAAGGTCGATTTCTATCGGCATCCGCTGAAGCCCGAGGATGCCCAGCGCATCGCTGCGGTGTTGGCGACGCCGTTCCTCACCACGGGCCAGGTGGCGCGCGGCGTCGAGCAGCAGTTGCGCGACTATTTCGACGTGCCGCATGCCTGCCTGGTCAACAGCTGGACCAATGGTGCGTTGGCGGTGCTGCTGGCGATGGAGCTGAGGCCCGGCGACGAGGTGATCGTGCCGGCGATGACATTTATCGCCTCGGCCAACGTCGTCGAGCTGGCCGGCGGCACCGTGGTCTTCGCCGATGTCGATCCGCATACCCTGCTGATGCAGCCGGAAGCCGTAGCCAAGCTCGTCACACCGCGCACCCGCGCGGTGATGCCGGTGCACATCTACGGCCAGCTCTGCGATATCGAGGCGATGCGCGCGGTCGTCGATATGCATCCCCAGCGCTCGGGCCCGATCCTGTTCATCGAGGACGCCGCGCATTGTTTCGAGGGCGAGTTCCAGGGCCACAAGCCCGGCCGCTTCGGTGATGTCGCGATCTTCTCGTTCTACGCCACCAAGAACGTGACATGCGGCGAGGGCGGCGCGATCATCGCGCGCGATGACGCCCTCTTCGGGCGCATTCTCGAGGCGCGGCTGCACGGCATGTCGGCAATCGCCGTCGATCGATTCTCAGCCGGCCGCTACAATCACTGGGACATGAACCGGCTTGGCACCAAGGCCAATCTGCCCGACGTCCTGGCCGCGCTCCTGCCACCGCAGATCGAGACGATTGACGCGCGCCTGCCCGAACGCCAGCGCCTGTGCGCGCGCTACCGCGCCGCCTTCGCCGGTGGTCCGCTGCGCCTCGTCGGCCAGCTCCAATCGACCAAGAGCGCCGAGCACATCTTCACCATCGGCGTGCCCAACGGAGCGCGCGACCAGGCGATCGCCGCGCTGAACGCCAACGGAATCAACGTCACCGTCAACTTTCGCAGCGTCACGCACACGTCTTACTATCGGAAGCGCTACCCGGCCGCCGCCGTGCAATGTCCGGTGTCGGAGACCTGGGGCGAGCAGACCCTCACGCTGCCCATGTTCCCCGGCCTAACCGAAGAGGAACAGGACCACGTGATCCGCGTGGTACGCGACGAGGTCTACAAGCTGGCAAAGGCTGCCTGACGCCGCTGTTTCAGGCCGGATTGCCGACGACGAGAAGGCTGCGCGATCGTGGCCTGATTTGGGATGCCGCGTTGCTGCTGGCTTGAGTCGCTGTCGGGTTCGAGCCGCTTCTGAGCCGCGACTCCTAGCCCTGCGGAACTAATACCAACCCACGCTGATGTTGACTCTCGTTGGGGGATTCCACGGGGGGAAGAAGTCTGATTCGATGCCGCACGGCATGGTGTGCCGGGTGGAGGATGGAGATGGGCGCAGCTGTCGTGGTGATGCGGACG